>NZ_JAEH01000016.1 GCF_000518805.1 Shewanella waksmanii ATCC BAA-643 | reverse complement strand
GAGGTGCATGAAAAAGCCAGTTGGGAATACCAACTGGCTTAATAAAAACCGTCACCTATTTTAGGACTAGACATTTTTAGGTTTAGCGAGTCGATTTTTCATCCTTGTTAGCGTGTTATACCAATCAGTATAAGAATTTGATCTACTCAGCGCGCTTTTGGCAAACTAATTCAAGGCCGGCTAATTCAAAGTGAGTACTGAAACAATGGTTGCTCCCTTGTGAGGTTATTCAACGCAGAAGTAGGTAGCCAAAAACGCGCCAGAATGGCGAGTTTTAGCAGTCCTGATGCTGTGTTAACGAGCTTAACCGTAGAACAACTATGCTCTTCACTCGTTGCAAGCCACATGGATGCGGTGAATGTCATTAATGCAGGAGCATTTAATGACCTTGCCTCAGAACCGCTAAACTCTCGCTGAGTGACTAAATGTTTATACTGATTGGTATTAATCGGCCCTTTGTAACGTACTTTGCAATAATAATCGTGCTAAATAAGCGTATTGGACTTTTGGGTTTGATGAATTACCAGTGTCGTTTAGTGGTTTGAGCCGAGCTGCACCAGCAGCAGCAATAATCATTTTACTGCTGCTGGTACTAATCACTGCTTAATCGGTGCCGATAAAGCCACCCGTTTGATGTGCCCACAGTTGAGCATAGATTCCGCCTTTAGCTAACAGTTGCGTATGTGTGCCTTGTTCAACAATCTCGCCTTTATCGATAACCACTAAACGATCCATTGCCGCAATTGTGGACAAGCGATGGGCGATAGCAATAACAGTTTTATCTGCCATCAGCTGGTAGAGGCTTTCTTGTATGGCGGCTTCAATTTCTGAGTCGAGTGCTGAGGTGGCTTCATCTAGCACCAATATCGGTGCATTCTTAAGTAATACTCGGGCAATGGCGATGCGCTGACGTTGGCCGCCAGATAGTTTGACACCACGTTCGCCGACTTGGGCATCGAGGCCCTGGTTACCATTAGGATCGCTAAGTTGCTCGATAAAGTCATATGCTTGCGCTTTTTTCATCGCGTTGATCAACTCTTCATCTGTGGCATCGGGTTTGCCGTAGCGAATGTTTTCTCTAATTGAGCGATGCAACAAGGAAGTATCTTGGGTAACCATACCAATTTGGGCGCGCAATGACTCTTGGGTCACACTGGTTATTGGTTGATCATCAATGACAATTTCGCCTGATTCGACATCATGAAAACGCATCAACAGGTTGACTAGTGTGGATTTGCCGGCCCCCGAACGACCGACTAAACCGACTTTCTCACCCGCTTTAATCGCCAGTTGTAGCTGTTCAATTACGCCGGATTTTTCACCATAGTGAAAGGTGATGTGATTAAAATCGATTTGACCATGGCTAACCGTTAATGCCGGCGCATTGGGTTGGTCATTGATGTTGGTAGGCTTAGCAATGGTAGACATACCGTCAGCAACCGTCCCAATGTTTTCGAATAAAGAACTAATCTCCCACATTATCCATTGTGACATGCCGTTAAGGCGCAGCGATAAGCTAATGGCGACTGCAATGGCACCAATAGTGATAGCGTTTGCTTGCCATAACCATATCGCGATGGCTGCAATGCTAAAAGCGAGGACATAGTTAATCACTTGCACGCTGACGTTAACCCCGGTTACTAGGCGCATTTGTTTATGCACAGTATCGAGGAACAACTGCATGCTGTTTTTAGCGTAGCTGGCTTCCTGGCTGGTATGTGAGAACAACTTCACTGTGGTGATATTGGTGTAACTGTCCACAATTCGACCTGTCATTAACGAGCGAGCATCGGCTTGTTCAGTGGAGATTTTTTTCAACTTGGGAATAAAGTGCAGTTGCAAACCTACGTAAGCCGCGAGCCAAACTAGCATAGGTAACATTAGTCGCAGGTCTGCATCGGCAATGATGACTAACATCGATGTGAAGTAAACGAAAATGTACACCATAACATCAAGCAGTTTAGTGACCGTCTCACGCACTGCAAGCGAGGTCTGCATTACTTTAGTGGCAATACGTCCTGCGAAATCGTTTTGATAAAATGAGACACTTTGTTTAAGTAAGTAGCGGTGGGCTAACCAACGTATCGACATCGGGTAATTACCCAATAACCCTTGATAAACCACAAGCGCGTGCAACAACACGACAATGGGGATAACAACCAGAGTCAGTACCGTCATTGTAAGGAGTTCGGTGCTATGCTCCTCAAACAAGTTTTGTGGTGTACTATTGGCCAGCAGATCCACAAGATCGCCCATGAATGCAAATAGGTATACTTCTAAAATAGCTAGCGTTGCAGTTAACACTGACATGATTATTAGTGGCACTTCAAATCCACGGGTGTAGTGGCGACAAAAAGCTAATAGCCCGGTAGGAGGCTGACTGGGATCACTGTCAGGTAACGGTTGTACCCATGACTCAAATAACTTAAACATCCAATTCCTTATGCGTTTTTAAAGATATTATTGGCTCAGTAGTCACTCTACTATAGCTGGTATGATTTAACCGCACACAGCGGGTAAATTTTGTAATTTTACTATTGTGTCTACCGAGCTTGTTTCACGTTACCGACTGCGATATAAAAGTGCGACTGTCTAATTGTAAGGAATCCTATGCAGCGCGTTATTTCAAGTCCGATTGGGCCTATTGGGATCCAGGCCAGCAAAAGCGGATTGACACATTTATGGTTTGTTGACCAAGATAATCAGCAGCGTGAATCTAGCTTGGATCCTTGTTCACAATCAGCAAAAATCTTAGATCAAACTGAGCAGCAACTGAGTGCTTTTTTCGCCGGTAAGCTCCCGCAATTTTCACTGCCATTAGCACCCAAGGGCACAGAGTTTCAGTGTCAGGTGTGGCAGGCGTTAACCGAGATTCCATTTAACCAGACGGTAAGTTATAGCGATATTGCCAACGCAATTGCGCGGCCAAAGTCGGTGAGGGCGGTTGGTGCTGCTAATGGCGCTAACCCGATTCCAATCATCATTCCTTGCCATCGAGTGATTGGTAAAAACGGTAAATTGACTGGTTATGCTTATGGTTTGGCGTTGAAACAAACGTTACTTGATATTGAAGCACGATCGAGCTCGGAATAATTAGATATTTTGCCCTGCATCTGTGACTTGTTTGAGCAATTGTGCTTGAGGTGCGGTACAATTAGCTTCTGATTTTTAGGTTATCACCGTGGCTTCTATGTCTACCTCGTTAAATAGTAATTCCGCACAAAGTGAAGGTTTTGAGCAACTTCAACTGTTGCCGTCGATCACCGAGCGTTTGTCTGAGCTAGGTTATCAAAAACCTACTGCGATTCAATCGCAGGCCATCCCATCTGTTTTAGCGGGTAAAGATGTGTTAGCCGGTGCGAATACCGGCTCAGGGAAAACTGCAGCGTTTGCATTACCGCTACTGCAGGTTTTATCGCAGGGAGCAGCCGCACCGAAAGGGGCTAACTACATTCGCACACTTGTATTGGTGCCAACTCGAGAACTCGCTGCTCAGGTTGCCGATGCGTTTCAGTCTTATGCGAGCCTTGTTAAACCAAAACCGAAAATTGTGGCGGTGTTTGGTGGTGTATCGATTAACAGTCAAATGTTAAGCCTGCGTGGTGGTGCCGACGTGTTAGTCGCAACGCCAGGGCGTTTACTTGATCTACAGCAAAGTAATGCCGTTAATCTATCGAAAGTGACTAGCTTGGTATTGGATGAAGCTGACAGAATGCTTAGTTTGGGCTTTGCAGAGGAATTATCCGCCTTACTGAACTTGGTGCCCAAACAACGTCAAACTTTGATGTTTTCAGCGACCTTTCCTGACGAAGTAAAAGCGATTACCGCGCAACATTTACAACATCCTGTTGAGATTGAGATCCAAAGTGTTGCGACTAATACCGTTCAACAGCAGGTCTATACGGTAAATAAAAACCGCAAAACAGCCTTATTGAGCGAGTTGATCAAGCAAAGTAATTGGCAACAAGTATTGGTTTTCGCCAGCGCCAAAAATAGCTGCAATCGCGTGGCACAAAAACTTGAAAAAGCGGGTATTGCTGCCCAAGTATTTCATAGTGATAAAGCCCAAGGCGCAAGAAGCCGGGTGTTAGATGGATTTAAACAAGGTGATATTTCAGTATTAGTTGCCACCGACATTGCAGCGCGGGGTATTGATATTGCTAAGCTGCCGGTGGTAATCAACTATGAATTGCCCCGTAGTCCGAGTGATTATATGCACCGCATTGGCCGTAGTGGACGCGCTGGTGAGTCAGGATTAGCCATAAGCCTTATTTCCCACGATGAATATCATCACTTCAAAGTGATAGAGAAGCGTAACAAGATACGCTTGCCGCGCGAGCAATATCAAGGCTTTGAGGCCGATGAAGAAGCGCCGTTGGATTGCCCTTCCAGACAGGAAAAGCCACAAGCCAAACCTGCTGGAACGGGTAAAAAGCAGCGTAAAAAAGCGCAACAAGCAAATCAAGCTGTTTGGCAACAGTTAAAACCCAAATCATAGCTCGACATGTAGTAGTGAAGCAGTAACAAAGGTGAACAATGCAAGAAGTTTTTTGGCTTGAAGAAGGGGCATTAGCAGGACGCTGTGGGCCTAACAAAGTGGATTGGGATTTAGCGCAGTTAAAACAAGTTGGCATTGGTGCTATTTTGTCGGTCAATGGTGGAGAAGCCGTTGATGTTGATGAACTTAGTACGATGGGCATTGACTATGCCTGTTATCCATTTTCAGCCAATATTCCCCCACAACCAGGCGATTTAGAAATTTGTGTTGCGCAAGTGCCGAAAGCGCTGGCTTTTATTCATGCTTGTCAGCAACAGGGCAAAGCGGTGTTGGTTCATTGCCGCTCAGGAAAGGACAGAACCGGCTTGTTAATGGCTTACTATTTGATGGAACGTGGCGCAGCGCCAGTCCATGCCGTTAGTCAGGTGAGAGTGGCCCGTGAGATAGCATTTAGTGCTGATGGCTGGGATCAATTTGCATTTGATGTGCTTTATGCGTTACAAGAGTAGACTTAGTTAATAAAATCAAGGGATAGCATGTTCGCAAAAGGACGTTGTATGCGACTGTTAATATTGCTTTGCTGCATGTGCATCGGTGCTTGCAGCAGTGTCCCTGTATTACCAGAAAAAACTCCTAGTTATAAAGTTAGTCCACCCCACGACACGAATTTGGGCGAGTTTATCGCCAAGAGTTTGCAACAGCATGCCGGTGAAACTGGGGTCCTTCCTTTGATGTCAGGAGTCGATGCTTACATAGCACGCTTAGCCATTGTCAAAGGTGCCACTAAAAGCATTGATATGCAGTATTACATTTATCGTAATGATGATACTGGCAAGTTGCTGTTATGGCAGCTTATCGATGCGGCAGATCGTGGTGTCAGGGTGCGCATTCTGCTCGATGATCTAACTACGAAAAACCAAGATGAAAACCTGCTTTTACTCGCAAGACATCCTAACATCGATGTAAGGTTGTTCAATCCCGCATTTGAACGACGTTTTCGTGGCTGGGCGATGATTGCCGATTTCGGTCGCCTAAATAACCGCATGCACAACAAGTCGCTGACAGTTGATAATCAAATCTCCATTGTTGGAGGCCGCAATATAGGCAATGAGTATTTTTCTAATAATGATGATGTCGATTTTGGTGATTTTGACTTACTCAGTGTTGGTAAAGCCGTTGATGAGATATCTGAACAGTTTGATCAATACTGGAATGCGCCCATTGCAGTCGAGATTGCAGAGTTAAGTGACCCTAAATTTGATCAACTTGCCATTACCAGTGCGACAGAAGCTGTTGAATTACAAAAAGAAGCGTTTAAAAACAATCCATATCTTGAAAAGTTAAAAATGAGTGAATTGCTAGCGGCCATTCAAAACCAGTCTTTGGGGTGGTATTGGGGGGATGCACAAGTGATTTACGACCCGCCAGAAAAAGTACTTGGCGAGCAGCAAGAGCATTGGCTGTTATCTGATCTGTCATCGTTTTTATCACAAGCCAAGCAGCAGGTGGTTATCGTGTCACCCTATTTTGTGCCGACCAGCAGCGGAACGGATGAATTGGTCCGCGCGGCACGTTCGGGGATCGATATCACAGTGATCACTAATAGTTTAGCTGCCACTGACGTGTTAGCAGTGCATTCAGGATACCAACGCTACAGAGAGCGTCTGCTGCGTGGCGGGGTAAAAATCTTTGAAGTAAAAGCTGATGCCGAAGATAAACCCAGCGGTTGGAAGGGCAGCTCTAAAACCAGCTTACATGCTAAAACTTTTATCATAGATAGCCAATCCATCTTTGTTGGATCGTTTAATTTTGATCCGCGTTCAGCCTATATAAACACCGAAATGGGCGTCATTTTTGATGCTCAGGATCTTGCCAGCGAATTGCAACAAGGGGTGATGGCTTCACTAAACAAAACGGCCTATGAAGTTAAGTTGGTTGATGATGAATTGGTTTGGCTGGACAAGGCAACAGGGCAGTATAAATATGCTGAACCGAGCGCCGGATTTTGGCGGAAATTTATGGCGGGTTTGTTGTCGCTGTTGCCGATTGAGTCACAACTATAATCGACACAAGTTTGATTGTCGTCATCACCCTCACGCTATGATAGGTTTAAGCTGATAGCGAATAATAATGATAGAGGTGCCCATGAAAAGTAAAGCGAGCCAGTCCCAAGGACTGTTGCTATTTAAGTTGTCGCAAACACAGCTCTTTGCTCTTGGCACACTAAAAATTCGCGAGTTGGTACCTTATACGCCGTTAAGTGCGATACCTCAGTCCCATCCAACTATTATTGGCGCAGCAACCGTTCGAGGCCATACCATTCCGGTAATTGATATGGCTGCTGCGGTGGGTTATCAGCCAATATCCAAGCAAGAATACAGTAAGAGCTACATTATCATCACCGATTGTCAGCGAATGGTGATTGGTTTTCTTGTGCGGGCGATAGATAAGATTATCGAGTGTAACTGGCGAGATATTGAATCTCCACCAAACAACTTGGGAAAGAATGCCTATTTGACCGGTGTGACACGATTTAATGAACAATTGGTGCAACTATTAGATGTAGAGCTGCTAATGGCTAAGGTTTTTCCTACTAGTCCAGAGATGGCCAGAGCGATTTTGACCGACGTACAGCGTGAGAAGCTCAAACCACTGCATATTTTACTGGTTGATGACTCTAAGGTTGCACGCAAGCAGTTATCCGATGCGCTCGACAGTATTAATATTCCCTATCAAGTGACTGCCGATGGTCGTGAGGCTCTGGCAATTATGGAGAATGCGGTCAGTGACGGCCGGCCAGTTGATCTACTCGTGAGTGATATTGAGATGCCGGGGCTTGATGGTTATGAGTTGGCTTTTGAAGTGAAAAACTCGCCCAGTTTAGCAAGTGCTTACATTATCTTGCATACCTCATTATCAAGCGAAATTAGCGTTAGCCAAGCTCATCAGGTTGGGGCAAATGAAGCGTTAACCAAATTCGATGCCCATGAGTTGATTGATGCCATGTTACGCGGCGCCGACCAAAATGCCTGATTGGTCAGTCCTCTTGACCAGGTGATTTGACGCTAGGCAGCATGGTAAGGGGCTTTTACGACCAAGTTCATAGTTTTTACCCCAATATTTAGCACGATGTTATGTTTATGCTGCTACGGGGTAATATCCTCCCTTAATTTGCTGTTAAAGCTAGACATTGCCTATACATTTCTATACAAAAACAAATGAAGGAAGTTTAATCTTATGAATGTACATTCCAATAAGAGAATGACAGTGCCATAAGACTGCTTATCATAATTATATAAAAACAGGTCAATCAATGAACCAAAGCAAATCTCTATTTGCAAAGCTTGCAAATGGCAGCCTAGTGCTGCAAATTCTTGTCGGTATTATCGCCGGTATTCTCTTAGCCTCGTTGTCGCCATCATCTGCACAAAGTGTGTCGTTCTTAGGTGGTTTATTTGTAGGGGCGTTACAAGCCATTGCACCCATTTTGGTGTTCATCTTGGTTGCATCATCAATTGCAAACCAAAAGAAAAACACCCATACCAATATGCGCCCCATTGTCGTGCTTTATCTCATTGGTACCTTTATGGCTGCGCTGACCGCCGTGACCATGAGCTTCCTGTTTCCAACAACCTTAGTATTGGTGACAGGCGCTGAAGGTGCTACGCCGCCAGAGGGGATTGGTGAAGTATTACATACCTTGCTATTCAAACTTGTTGATAACCCAGTAAACGCGCTAATGACGGGTAACTACATCGGTATTTTGGCCTGGGGTGTGGGTTTAGGTATTGCGCTGCACCATGCAAGCGAGTCAACCAAGCAAGTATTTGCTGATGTAAGCCAAGGCGTTTCGACTATGGTTCGCTTTGTTATTCGTCTTGCACCTATCGGTATCTTCGGCCTAGTGGCTGTCACCTTTGCAGAAACGGGTTTCACTGCGATTGCAGGTTATGCACAGTTGCTAGCTGTGTTACTCGGTGCGATGCTATTTATCGCCTTGGTGGTTAATCCTATTATTGTGTGGATTAAAATCCGTCGTAACCCATACCCGCTAGTATTAACTTGCCTGCGTGAAAGCGGTGTCACGGCGTTCTTTACTCGTTCAAGTGCGGCGAACATTCCAGTAAATATGGCATTGTGTGACAAGCTCAATCTGCATAAAGATACCTATTCTGTGTCTATCCCATTGGGGGCGACCATCAACATGGGCGGAGCAGCAATCACGATTACAGTACTGACATTGGCTGCTGTAAATACCTTAGGTATTCAAGTTGATATCTTAACGGCTATCTTACTGAGTGTTGTGGCGGCAGTTTCTGCTTGTGGCGCTTCGGGTGTGGCCGGTGGTTCATTACTGTTGATTCCGTTGGCATGTAGCTTATTTGGTATCTCCAATGACGTTGCTATGCAAGTGGTGGCAGTGGGCTTTATCATTGGTGTGATTCAAGACTCGGCGGAAACCGGTCTAAATAGTTCTACCGATGTGGTGTTTACTGCGGCGGCTTGTGAAGCGGCGGAGCGCAAAGGCTAGGCAATCACTGATAAAAAAGGGAGCCTTATGGCTCCCTTTTTTATTTATCAGCTATCAAGCACCAACAATGCCAAGGGGTTTAGCATTGGCCCACATGCCGCGGGTAAAATCGGGTACATCTACTGAGTTGCTGCGATTTTGCAGTGATTGCTCACTTAAAATATTGATGACAGACCACGCTGCGCCGTCATAAACATCTTGATCAAGTGCCTCTCCGTTACGTAAGCAGTAAACCATGCGCCATAACATCAGAAAATCCATGCCGCCATGGCCACCATTGCGTTCAGCTTCCTTACCCATGCGTTGCCATAGTGGATGGTCATATTTGGCGTACCATGTACTCATGTCGGTATCCCACTTATGGAAATCGCCGCTGCCACCTTGCTCCAGGGCAATACGATTTGGAAAGCCGGCAAAGACACCATTAGTGCCTTGGATTAAGTTATGGCGGCTATAAGGACGTGGCGTTGTTGTATCATGTTGTACCATGATGGTTCGGCCGAGTTTGGTTTTGATTAAGGTGGTGTTGATGTCGCCATTAATGTAGTTCAACTGATTACGAGGGTGGTCTGCTGCAAACTCTCGTTGTGCATACAGCTGTCGGCCTAATGCTGGCGAGCTCATCGAGGTTAAGTAGTCGAAACGATCACCGCGATTGATATTCATGTACTGAGATACGGGACCGAGGCCATGGGTGGGGTATAAGTTACCATTGCGCTTGGTATGCCAATGGGTGCGCCATGAGCCTGTTTTCGACTCGAGCTCTTTCATTTGCCAGCGTAGTTCATGGATATAAGCGGCTTCACCGTGCAGTAATTCACCAAATACACCTTGGCGTACCATGTTGAGAACCATTAGCTCGTCACGGCCGTAATTGACGTTCTCCATCATCATGCAGTTCTTTTGAGTACGTTCAGCCGTGTCGACAATCTGCCAACACTCTTCGACACTGAGTGCCAACGGCACTTCGACAAAAGCATGTTTGCCACTTTCCATGGTGTCAATTGCCATGGGTGCATGCCATTTCCACGGAGTAGAGATGATAACGATGTCTATATCGTCACGCGCTAACATGTCTCGGTAGGCGTAATCGCTGCCTGTATAGGTTTCAGGCACAGGTAAATTTGCCTCTTTCACTGCAGAGACCGCGCGATTAAGCACTTTATCATCGGTATCGCATATGGCTGTGATTGCCACACCATCAAGGTGACAAAAATGCTTAACATGGCCAATACCCCGCTGGCCGACACCAATAAAACCAACCCGAACAATATCCATTTTAGGTGTGACTAGGCCAATAACGCTAGCGCCTTGGCTAGGTGATACGGGTGCTGCGCTGTGAGCGAGAACATTACCGGTTAGTGCGCTGGCTGTTGCGATTCCTGCGGTTTTAAGAAATTTACGTCGGTTAAAATCTGTCATTGAAACCCCTGCTTTGCTGCTTATTTTTATTGGTGCTGACTGATGCCAGTTTTGTAAAAGCTTAGTGATTCATTTTTATATTAAAAGCGTTGGGAAAGATAGTGGATTAATGCTGATCGGATGGGTTGAGGAAATTTCATTAGAATTTGCTACACTAATGAATGAATAGTGACTTAGATCGCGTTTTTATTTGCTTTATCTAATACAATTATATACAAAGGGTAAAGATAAGATCTTTAACTATTAAATGCTTACACTACCTTAAAGTAACGTTTTATTAACATTATTGTGGTTTTAGGGGTTAACTAAATATGAAGTCTGAGTTTAAAGTTATGTTGGATAAGGTACCACAAGACCAGCAAGAATCTTTACTTCAGTTAATAGAATTATCCGTTGTTGAAAAACGCAAACGCCTCAGTTGGCAGAGGGCTGATATGTCAGAAAAACATGTTTTAGGCCGATGGGTAGATGAACGTCCATCTTTAGGCGACAAAATTACTTTGTATCGTCAGGGCGACAAGCTATTTCTAGAAACTTGGTACAATGACGGCTGCCACAGTTTAGATGAGATGGAAGTCACCGAAGTTGAAGGCGGTGTGAAGCTGGAAGACAAAGGTGGCAACTTGTTTGGTGAGTACTTTATGCTCAGCGAAGGCAACAAATTACAGTTCTGCAATTCTGAGGAATGCTACTACACAGCTAAACAGCAAGCTGCGTAGTCAACAAATCGGCAGACAGCCAACAGACTAAAACGGATGTTGGCTGGTAAAGGTCAATGGTTTGTTACTGTAAGGGTGAGTAAAACTGAGGCTCTGTGCGTGTAAATTTAGCCGAGGTGATGCCGCGATAACGGTGTCATTACCGTAGAAGTCATCACCGATAATAGTATGACCTAAGGCCTTCATATGTAATCGCAGTTGGTGAGTTCTACCGGTGATCGGTTTTAGCTTCACTAAGGTTGTGTTGACTCGTCTTTCCAGTACTTGGTAATAGGTTTTAGCTGCTTTACCAGACTCATCGAGTCGCTGTAGCGGTGGGTTGGCTTTGTCGGCCATCATGGCCAATTCAATCACCCCTTCATCTTGGCTAACTTGGCCAATGACTTCCGCAACATAATATTTTTCGGTGAGTCGATTTTGAAACTGAGTCTTAATATTTGATTCTGCTTTTTTATTGAGTGCAAATACCATAATGCCTGATGTTGCGCAGTCTAGTCTGTGTACCAAAATAGCATCTGGTGCATAGTTCAATAATCGATTGATTGCACAGTCGTAGGTGTTTTCAGCGCGGCCTGGATTGCTCAATAGCCCTGATGGCTTATTGAGGACAACAATATCACGGTCTTGATAGCGAATATCTAACCATGGGATTTGTGGGGGCTGATAAGTAAACAGTTTCATTGCATCTCCTTTCAGCCGCGGATCCTATCAGAAATTTCCCTGCGACCAAAAGCGATATCAATAAAATTACCACGGTGTTTATAGATATTGGGCAGGGGTCTTACGGCTCCATATTTTGCTATAAGCCATCAGTTGTGGGTAGAAAGTACGAAAGGCGGTTTCAATTTCAATATCTAGCTTTTTAACTGTGGTGGTGGCGCCATTAAATATTTCTGGTTTTGAGACCCGTCGACTGACCGACTCAATGGCTTGGTTTAGCCCTTTGCGATGTTGGTAGGCGATAAGCCAGTTTTCTCGCTGTATACGTTTACTGACATCCACCAAGGCTTCAGGTAGCGTTTCGCATTGCTCTAGTGCTTGGTAAGCCTTTTGGGCAAACTCTTCTAATGGTTGGTGATGGTATTCGTCCCAATATTTAGCTAAGTAATAATCAAAGCTCAAATCGATCAAAATGGGCGCAGCACGCTGTAGTGCCGATGGAAACAGGCTCTTAAGTTCACGGATGAGCTCATGACTGTCGGTAAGTTTGTCTATTTCTCGATGTAACCATATCCCTTGTTGTAACGCTTTCGGGTGGTTATCAATACTGCCTTTGGCAAAATCGCCCGCTAGATTAGCGGCCAAGCTAGTGCGACTGATATCGGCAAGGTGAAGATGAGCAAGAAAATTCATTAGATTGGGTATTTTTTGTTTATTCGCGAATTTCACGGTATCATGTGCGCTAGCGCTAAGAAACCATTAATTCAAATAAAAACGATTTCTTAAGGATGTGCGCTAAAAATCATCATAATATATCGGTTTAAGGGTCATGGACGATGTGGAACTGGTTCTCCAAGCTTGTTAATAAAAAAACGCAGCCTCAGCGTAAGCGGGTCGACGTAGAAATTCCTTTTGAGCAGCATAGCTACCGCAAAGAAGACTTTGAAGTCGAGCAGTCGCGCGCTGAATTAGAAGAAGATAAATCATCGACACCGTTTTAAATTTTTTATCCCCGCTAAATTGATTATTTCTGCCTAGTACCGATTAAGGACTGCAGGGTGCCGTGTTACGTCTTGGGTGCACTTCAGCGCCGGTTTTAGTGTTTTTCGTTACCTCAAATACGACTCTTTCTTGATCTTCTGTTAACGGGGCAATAGACTAGCCGCCGATTTTATCTTTAGTTGAGACGGTGTCATGCGCGTAGCAGATTTTACTTTTGATTTACCCGATGAGCTGATTGCTCGTTATCCTACCGCTGAGCGTACAGCGTCCAGACTGCTGACCCTCGATGGTGAGACAGGAAAGACAGCAGACCAGCAGTTTACTGACATACTTGATCTCGTTAAACCTGGCGATTTGATGGTGTTTAATAACACTCGGGTTATTCCTGCACGTTTGTTTGGTCAAAAGCAGACAGGTGGCAAGCTAGAGATATTGGTTGAGCGCATGCTAGATGATAAACGCATATTAGCCCACGTGCGCAGCTCTAAGTCACCTAAGGCAGGTGCAATTATCTGTCTTGATGGTGGTTATCAAATGACGATGATAGGCCGCCATGATGCGTTATTTGAGCTTGAACTTAACGATGACAAAACCATACTTGAAGTACTAGAGGAAGTTGGCCACATGCCGCTGCCTCCGTACATCGACCGCCCAGATGAAGACGCAGATAAAGAGCGTTATCAAACGGTATATAATCAAACTCCGGGTGCAGTTGCGGCGCCAACCGCAGGTCTGCATTTTGACGATAAGATTCTGGCTGCGTTAGCAGATAAAGGTGTCGAAACGACATTTGTCACTCTGCATGTAGGTGCAGGAACCTTTCAGCCTGTAAGAGTTGATAATATTTTAGAGCACAAGATGCATTCTGAATGGGCGCAGGTGCCTGCAGATGTGGTTGAAAAAATTAAAGCAACCAAGGCCGCAGGCGGTCGAGTGATAGCTGTTGGTACCACCTCGGTGCGTTCACTGGAAAGTGCAGCGACCGCCAACCAAGGTGAAATTGCCCCATTTAGCTCCGATACCGATATTTTCATTTATCCTGGATATGAGTTTAAAGTGGTGGATGCCATGGTGACCAACTTTCATCTACCGGAATCAACATTGATCATGTTAATTAGCGCTTTTGCGGGATTTGATGAGGTTAAAAATGCCTATCAACATGCGATTGAGCAAAAATACCGCTTCTTTAGCTATGGCGATGCCATGTTTGTGACTAAAAAGTCGAACTAAAGTCTATTTTTGTTTTAAAATACCCACCCCATCTAGGCGGTGGGTATTTTTTTTGTGCAATTGGTAGGGTTAAGGGTTGATACTGAATAGTTTGGCCTTATCTCTACAGATAACCTGGCGTAGCGTAAGTTAACGCCCCAGTCTGTCAGACTGTTTCTCTGGCGAGGTGGAAAATGAAATTTGAATTAGATACAACTGATGGCCGCGCACGTCGTGGCCGATTGGTTTTTGAGCGCGGTACAGTAGAAACTCCAGCATTTATGCCTGTGGGTACCTATGGCACCGTAAAAGGCATGACACCCGAAGAGGTGCGTGCAACGGGTGCCGATATCCTGCTAGGCAACACGTTTCATTTGTGGTTACGCCCAGGTGAAGAGATCATGCGCAAGCATGGTGACCTTCACGATTTTATGAATTGGCAGCGTCCTATTTTGACCGATTCGGGTGGGTTCCAAGTGTTCAGCTTAGGGGATATCCGTAAGATCACTGAAGAAGGCGTACATTTCCGTTCACCCATTAACGGTGAGAAAATCTTTTTAGATCCGGAAAAGTCGATGCAGATCCAGGATTCACTAGGCAGTGACGTGGTGATGATTTTTGACGAGTGTACACCTTACCCTGCGACAGAAGATGAAGCGCGCAAGTCAATGCAAATGTCTTTGCGTTGGGCGCAGCGTTCACGTGATGAATTTGATCGCCTTGAAAACCCGAATGCGTTGTTCGGTATTATCCAAGGTGGTGTATACGAAGACTTACGTGATGAGAGTTTAAATGGCTTAGTTGATATAGGTTTTGATGGCTATGCTGTGGGTGGTTTGGCTGTGGGTGAACCTAAGGAAGATATGCACCGCATTTTGGAGCATGTATGTCCTCAAATTCCAGCAGACAAGCCGCGCTATTTGATGGGGGTCGGTAAACCAGAAGATCTTGTTGAAGGTGTGCGCCGTGGTGTCGACATGTTTGATTGTGTGATGCCTACACGTAATGCTCGCAACGGTCATCTATTTACCAGTGAAGGCGTCATTAAGATACGTAATGCACGTCATCGTGATGATACTTCACCGCTTGATGCTAAGTGTGATTGCTACACCTGTAAGAATTATTCTCGGGCGTATCTTTACCATTTAGATCGTTGTAATGAAATTTTGGGAGCGCGTTTAAACACCATTCACAACTTGAGGTATTACCAAATGTTGATGGAAGGTTTGCGCGGCGCGATTGAGACAGGTACATTAGACGCCTTTGTTGAGGAATTCTATACCAGTCAAGGGCGCGAAGTTCCTGAGTTATCCAATTAAATTTACTGCTAATAAAAAGAGAGAACTATGTTCATTTCAAACGCATATGCAAATGCAGCTGGCGCACCAGCAGGTGGCGGCACCATGGAATTAATCTTCATGTTGGTCATTTTCGGCCTGATTTTTTACTTCATGATTTTCCGTCCACAATCAAAACGCGTTAAAGAGCATAAAAACTTAATGAGCTCGTTGAGCAAAGGTGACGAAGTACTCACCAGTGGCGGTATCTTAGGTAAGATCGCCAAGATTAGTGATGAGAATGACTATGTTTTGCTAACTATTAACGAAACATCTGAAATCACAATCAAGAAGGATTACATAGCGGCTGTATTGCCTAAAGGCTCTATTAAGTCACTTTAAGCCAAGAGGGCGATGGTGTGTTAAATAAATACCCAATGTGGAAAAATATCATGGTGGCGTTAATCATCACCGTTGGTACTTTCTACGCAATTCCCAACCTGTTTGGTGAAGACCATGCGGTTCAGGTTGTAGCAACACGTGGTGCTGAGATCACAACCTCAACACAAACCCGTGTTAACGATATTTTAGCGAGCAATGATATTGCCGTTAAACGCTCAGAGCTTGAAGGCGGTCAATTGCTGGTTCGTGTGAACAATGCAGAACAGCAATTAGCGGCTAAAGAAGCCATTTCTGAAGCGCTTGGCAACAAGTATATCGTGGCGTTAAATTTGGCGCCGGCTACACCAAAATGGCTAGAAGCATTAGGCGGAAGCCCGATGAAGCTGGGTCTAGATTTACGTGGTGGTGTGCACTTCTTGATGGAAGTGGATATGAGCGAAGCCATCCGTAAAATGACCGAAGGTAAAATTTCTGATTTTAGAACTGACCTACGTGGCGAGAAAATTCGTTATGCAGGGATTCGTAACACGCCAAGTGGAATCGAAATTAAGTTCAGAGATGCTGAAAATCTTGCCAAAGCGGAGCGATTCTTAAAAACACGCGGTAACGATATGGTTTTCAACGATATCTCATCAGGTGGAAACTACTTCCTGCGTGCAACTATGAGTGAAAACTACCTGCGACAAATTCGTGAAGAAGCGTTGCAGCAAAACATCACTACGCTACGAAATCGTGTAAACGAGTTGGGTGTTGCTGAGCCAGTGGTACAGCGTCAAGGCGCTGAACGCATCATCGTCGAATTACCTGGTGTACAAGATACTGCACGTGCTAAAGACATTCTAGGCGCGACAGCGTCGATTGAGTTTCGCATGGTTGACCAGAAAGCTGATGCCTCGGCGATTGCGAGTGGCCGTATCTCTGCCAGTTCAGAAATTTTTGAGCGTCGCGGCGGTGGTCAGGTTGCACTAGAGAAGCAGGTGATGCTAACCGGTGATCATATCCAAGGTGCGCAACCTAGCTTTGATGAATATAGTCGTCCGCAAGTGTCTATTAACTTAGATGCAAAAGGCGGCACGATATTCTCTAATGTGACTAAAGACAATATCGGCAACCCGATGGCGACACTGTTTATCGAATATAAAGATAATGGTGCTAAAAACCCTGACGGTAGCGTCAAGATGGACAAGATTGAAGAAGTTATTTCAGTTGCGACCATTCAAGCGCGTTTGGGCCGAAACTTTGTTATCACAGGCTTAGAGCATGCTGAAGCGCAAAACCTCGCGTTACTACTTCGTGCTGGTGCCTTGATTGCGCCGGTATCGATTGTGGAAGAGCGCACTATTGGTCCAAGCCTAGGTCAAGAGAACATTGATAACGGTTTGCAGGCAATGATATGGGGCATGGCGGTCGTATTGATCTTTATGCTGGTTTATTACCGTTCATTTGGCTTGATTGCTAACTTAGCACTATCAGCGAACCTAATCATGGTTGTCGGCGTTATGTCGATGATTCCGGGCGCTGTTTTAACCCTACCAGGTATTGCCGGTATGGTATTGACCGTCGGTATGGCGGTTGATGGCAACGTGCTTATTTATGAGCGTATTCGTGAAGAGCTTCGTAACGGTCGAAGTGTCCAGCAAGCGATTCATGAAGGCTATGGCAATGCGTTTTCAACCATTGCTGATGCGAACATTACTACCTTTATGACAGCATTGATTTTGTTTGCCGTAGGTACGGGCGCAGTGAAAGGTTTCGCTGTGACGTTAATGATCGGTATTGCAACGTCAATGTTCACCTCTATCGTGGGTACCCGCTCAATTGTGAATGCAGTTTGGGGTGGTAAGCGCGTGAAGAAGCTGTCTATTTAAGGAGAAGTTGACTATGTTCCAGATTTTATCAATTAAAGGCACCATCGACTTCTTAAAGCATGCGGTTCCGGTTAGCATCTTGTCGCTAATACTCGTGATTGGTTCAATTACGTCATTAGCGACCAAAGGCATTAACTGGGGTTTGGATTTCACTGGTGGTACAGTTGTTGAGTTAGAATTTACTAACCCAGTTGATTTAAACGGGTTACGTGAAAAACTGACCTCGGAAGAGACGGCCGGTGCCGTGGTGCAGAACTTTGGTTCTACTCGCGACGTACTTATCCGTCTACCAGTTAAAGAAGATGTCAAAAGTGATGTACAAGTTTCGCATGTAATGCAGGCTGTACAGGTGATTGATGACAGCGCGATTCAAAAGCGTGTTGAGTTTATCGGTCCACAGGTAGGTAAAGAGCTTGCTGAGCAGGGCGGCTTAGCCGTACTTGTTGCACTTATCTGTATTCTTATTTACGTTTCTTTACGTTTTGAGTGGCGTTTAGCGCTCGGTTCAGTTGCGGCTCTTGGGCACGATGTGATTATCACCTTAGGTGTGTTTTCTATCTTGCAACTTGAATTCGACCTAACGGTGTTAGCTGGTTTGCTCACGGTTGTCGGTTACTCACTTAACGATACCATTGTGGTGTTTGATCGTATTCGTGAAAACTTCCTTAAGATCCGTAAAGGCACGCCAGTTGAGATTGTTAATACCTCAATCACCCAAACCATGAGCCGTACCATTATTACAACCGGTACCACGCTGGTGGTTGTGGTTGCTTTGTTCCTTAAGGGCGGCACCATGATCCATGGTTTTGCAACTGCACTACTGATGGGTATTTTTGTCGGTACATTCTCTTCTATCTATGTGGCAAGTTTCTTAGCGATTAAACTTGGTATTAATCGTGAGCATATGATGCCAGTAGAGATTGAAAAAGAAGGTGCTGATCAAGACGCGTTAATGCCATAAGGCTAGCTTGATACTTAAACAGCCACATTTATGTGGCTTTTTTTATGGATAATTATTGCCTTTTACTGAATAAACTCGACATTAACCTCGATTTAACAGTAGGATGTTGGTCGGTTATTAAGTCACCAATGGTTTAATTAGTCGCAACATCCTAATAATTTGCCAGAAGAGCAAGAGCAGTAGGGGAATAATAGATGGAACAACGCAATCGTATGGTCGCAGGTGGTAACTTGTTACAAGCCCATACTTGGAAAGGCCTTTTGGAATCGAGTGGCATATCGGTAGAACTCAAAGGTGAAGCCTTATTGGGCGGAATTGGTGAGTTGCCAGTGGATTTACAAAACGTTGAGCTCTGGGTGCCTGAAGAGCAATATGAACAAGCTAAAAGGAGTTTAGCGGCTTTAGATACCGACAGTCCCAAATGGCAATGTGTACAGTGCCATGAAACCAACGAAGGTAGTTTTGAGCTATGTTGGCATTGCAGCAGCGAGCGTAGCGAAAGTCATAACTAGCAGTGATCACTCATCGATAAGTGATGTGACGATCTTGCACAAAAAAACTGCCATTGACTCACGTCTCGCTTTAGCATGTAAAGCATCAATCGACTTGTCGTCATCTTAGCCATACAATAGCGCTAAGATGCACTTCTCATTTTTATATCTCAGGTAGTTATGCAATATTTCCCGTTGTTTGTTGATACGCAGTCGCTAAAAGTCGTTATTGTCGGCGCGGGTGACGTCGCCAGCCGTAAGCTGGATTTGTTATGCCGCACTGAAGCGGTTATTACTGTTGTGGCTCCTGAGGTCAGTGATGAAGTGTTAGCCTATGCCAAGCAAGGCAGGATAGTGCTAGAACAACGTCCAGTTGAAGCTCAGGATATTGAAGGCATTAGCCTGTTATACATGGCAACGGCAGATGAGCAACTTAATCAACACTATGCCGAGGTTGCGAGCAGTAAAGGCGTGTGGGTAAACGTGGTTGATTCGCCAGAGCTCTGCCGCTTTATCACGCCATCCATTGTTGACCGTGGCCGGTTAATCGTGGCTATCAGTACCGCAGGTGCGGCGCCGGTGTTCGCTCGTGATCTACGCGCTAAGCTTGAGAGCTTGCTATCACCCAGTATTGCGCCGCTGTTTGACTTTATCGCCAGTAAACGTGCTGAAGTCCAGTCTCGTTTACCGGTATTTAAACAAAGAAAACTGTTCTGGGAGCGCTTTTTCACCGTCAATGGTGAGCAGTTCGATACACAAACTAGCGCACTATATGAGCAATGCTTCAGTGAATTGGATGCTGCTGGAGAGCTGTTGTTGCTTGATGAGCAAGCCGATGCACAACTGTTGCCCATCGCTATTTTACCGGTACTACAGAAAATTGATGCGATATACAGCACTCAAGCACTCAAGCCATCATTACTGGAATTACTGCGCCGAGATGCGCAGCGATGTAAGTATCAAAGCATAGATGAGTTAACCTCATTACTTGATACGGGCGAAAAGATATTGGTTGTGGCGCCAAATGCGACACTGACTAACTTGAAAACCGTGTATCAGCAAGCCAAACAGATCCAGGTTGGCCATATTGCTTAAACCTATGTCTGCAGCAACTGCGGTATACTTGCACGTAGCTAGTTAACTTCCCACTAAATATAGATAAAGACAAAAACCTATGGCACCTAAGGCAACCGTTTATAAAGTCAATTTGCAAATCGCAGACATGGACCGCGGCTACTATCAAGATCATGCGCTGACACTGGCGCAGCACCCATCAGAAACCGACGCGCGGATGATGGTTCGATTGTTAGCATTTGTGCTAAATGCCAGCGACACTATCGCATTTAGCAAAGGACTTTGCGTCGATGACGAGCCAGAGTTATGGCAAAAATCGTTGGCAGACGAGATTGAGCTTTGGGTCGAGTTTGGTCAAAGTGATGAGAAATGGCTACGTAAAGCCTGTGGCCGTGCAAAACAAGTGAAGCTTTATGCCTATGGCGGCCGTGCGGTACCTATTTGGTGGCAGCAAAATCAACAGGCTTTTGAGCGCTATCAAAATTTGCAAGTGTGGAACATTGCAGAGCAAGCAGTACAAGAGATGGCAGAGCTTGTGAGCCGAAACATGACCTTACAGTACAACATCAGTGATGGCGAAGTGTGGTTGTCTGGTGACTTGGGAAGTGTCCAAATCGTACCTGAGCAATTGAAGTAGCCATAGAGTCATTTGTGGATATGGTTAACTTGATTATTCACTTAGTCGGTAAATAACTTGTACTGGGTGCGAGCTAGATCAAAGTAACTTCAGCCGATTGCGGTTATAACATACATATTATTTAAATGTTATTTGGAGCTTTTATCATGTCAGATTCAATTCACGGTCATCAAGTGATGCAACTCATGTTATCGCTGGGTAAAGCGGTTACTAAAACTGAGCTAAAAAGTTTAATGGCGAAAAATTTTGGCGAGGATGCACGTTTTCATACATGCTCGGCCAGTGAGATGGATGCTGAACAGTTAATTGCATTTTTGGATGCTAAAGGTAAATTCATCGCTTCTAATGAAGGCATAGAAACCGCCGCTAACCGTATTTGTAATCACTAATTAGTTTCGAATGGTCCCTTATTTGTATTGACGCTTTAAGGGACTACTCTTCACTTTGCTGCATAATAGCTTCAAGCTCTTTAGCAGACTTTTGACTAAATTCTGCAATCATAATTCTGATCAGTTTTGATTTGGCTAGTGTGGTATGACTGGCTAAGGCATTGAGCTGGGTGATGCTTGTTTCAGTCAGGGTGAAAGTCGCATGGCGGTATATTTTGCTGGTGCGCTTTTTGGAGTTAACCGAACTTGCAGTTTTGGTTTTTTTCTTGGTTAACCCCATAGTGCTGGGTTGGCCAAAAGCGTAGTTATTGGCATCTTCAATAAACTCTTCCACCGACATTTTCGCGCGCGGTGTTTTATTTTTACGCTTCTTAAGATCAGTTAAGCTCATAGGAATTTTCTGGTGGTATAGCGAATAGTTCATCTGCTATCGCATGAATTTCTAACGCGGCTTTACCTTCAGGCTCTATCTCAATAACCGAGGAGCCTTGCTCTTCACTGTCATCATAGATATTTCGATTAAAAGTAACGGCATCCAATACGCGTAAGCCAAATGATTGCACGACTTCTTTGGCTTCTAAAATTCGTTTGAACTGGCTAGGAAGAGAAGGGCATTGGGTCATAACGACAGCGGCGACCATTTTGGGGTTGACCATCTTACAGGTGCTCAACATATCTTCCATATGTGGCAAAGTTTTTAAATCGCGCCGTTTTGGACGTAGCGGTAACACAACATAAGTGGCGACTGACATGGCGGCACGCATTGCCAAATTATCTTGACCACCGCAGTCAACGATAACATAGTCAAAACGCTGATCTAAGCCTAATAAATCGTTACGTATTTTACCGTAGAGTTGAATACAGTTGATAGCCGGGAGTGAAGGGTCTTCATTTCTTGCCTGAATCCAATCTGAGGTCGTGCGTTGGGGATCGCAGTCGACCATAAGTACGTTAGCTTGAAATTTCTGCGTAATATGGACAGCGATATTCTGCGCCATACAGCTTTTGCCCGCACCGCCTTTTTCTCCACCCACCAACAGTATCATTACGCTTTCTCCCATTGCTTAATATGGCATCGCATCTTGGATGCCATAAAAAGTATAGAACAGCGCTGTCGAGCCTGCCGAATTATGGAGCTATAAATTAAATTAAATCAGTTGAATGGCAATATGATAGCCGAGATCGTTGCACTTAATACAACGGCAGACTTGTCCCTTGATGCTGTTTTGTTTATCGCTGCCAGCGTTGAAAGTGACAACTAATAATGCGCCAAGAGCAAATTCTTGTTTGTATTCAATTAGGGCGCCGCGTCTGGCTAAATCGATGCAGATGGCTTCATCAGTATGGTTATTGCCATCGTTGTCATCCCAATTGAGGATAATTCGCTCAGCTTCCATATCGACACGCAGTGATTGGCGACGCTCTTCATGTTCATTGGGGCTATCAACCATTGGACTCATCCTTTTGCATAGGGTGGTTAATTTTCAATCGTTTATAGAGTAAACCTAGCACAAAAAATGCGTAATGTAATGAGTGGACAGTTTAGCGAGTGATGGCTGCTTAGTGCAGCCATCTAGGAGCAGTGGGTTTGAGTTAATCTTCTTTGCGCGGATAGGGAAGTTTGAGTTGGCCCCAGCGTATAACAATCACAGTGGCTGCAAGTATTAAGGTTGATACTGAAATGGCCACAATTCGCCAGTCATCCATGCCTTTCATATCGAGAATTAGATACCGCGCGAGTGCAACAATGGCAATGTAGAGTGGCATCCGTACCGGCAATTTGCCAGATTCGGCGTAGTTGGCCACCATGGCCAGTACTTCAAGATAGATAAATAACAACAATAGATCGGCTAAAGCTACTGCACCGACATTTACGATGTGTGCGATTTCTTGGCCAATGGCGATGATTGTCGCCAAAGCAATAATAATCAGTACAAAGTGCTCAACGGCTTTAAGGCTTTTGGAGCCGTACTTGCTATAGAGGGGTCCCATTCAGATCTCCAAATTGTTATTTTTATTGATGGTAACAACATTTTGGTGCGGCGCTAAATAATTGATCGTGATGCTTATCACAGAACAATACAGTGATACCTATTTGCTTAGTTGCGCCCCTATCAGTTTAGGCTGATCAGCACAATAGGGTAATTGTAGGTCAATTATTGACCTGACATTACATTACATGGGTGTTGTGTAACCGCTATTTTATTTTGGCGAAAAAAAACCGCCCTTTGGGCGGTTTTAACATTCGGGGGATAAGCTTATCGCTTGAGACCATCACTCAGTAGGGGTCTGAAGTTCTTAACCAAAGCAACGGTCGCTTTAGGGGCGCCAGCGATAATGTTGCCTGAGTTGAAGTAACCGTGGTTACCAGTAAAGTCGGTTACTGTACCGCCGGCTTCACGAACGATAAGTTCGCCAGCAGCGATGTCCCAAGGCTTAAGACCAATTTCAAAAAAGCCATCCATACGACCGGCTGCAACGTATGCAAGGTCTAACGCAGCAGAGCCAGCACGACGTAGATCGGCACAGCGGCTGAAGGTATCCGCTAATAGCTTCATGTAGGTTTCGCTATGTTGCTTAGCTTTAAATGGGAAACCTGTAGCTAGAATGGTGTCGTTAAGGTCTTTAGCACTGCTAACACGTACGCGGAAATCGTTTAGTTTTGCGCCTTTACCGCGCACAGCAGTGAATAGCTCGTCACGAATAGGATCGTATACGACTGCAACTTCGGTTTTGCCTTTATGTTGAACTGCGATAGAAACCGCAAAGTGTGGGATGCCTCTAACAAAGTTGTTAGTGCCATCCAAGGGATCGACAATCCAAACGAAATCTTTATTTTCGCCTTTGTTCTCACCACCTTCTTCGCCCACAATCGTGTGGTCAGGGTATGATTTACGGATCTGGTATGTAATAGCAGCTTCAGCTTCTTTATCTACGTTGGTAACAAAATCGTTGATACCTTTGGCGCTAACTTCTACACGATCTAATTCGGTAAAAGCACGGATAATCGTTTGGCCGGCGGCGCGAGCGGCACGCACAGCAATAGTCTGCATCGGATGCATTACTAATCCCCTGGATGTTAAAGAACAGATATAAATAATCGGCGCGCATTATACCTGTTTTATTGGTTATATCAAATATTGATTTTTCTATAAACGATTTTGCAACCCTGTGATACCATCGCAGATTCTGTTTTATAGATTAAAAAAGTCATTTCATGCTCAGCAATATTCGTGTCGTTCTTGTAGGTACATCTCACCCTGGTAATATCGGTTCAACAGCCCGTGCAATGAAAACCATGGGGCTATCCACTCTGTATTTGGCAGAACCCAAAGTGGAGCCTGATGGGCACTCTGTTGCATTAGCAGCAGGCGCGTCGGATATTTTGAAACACGCAGTGACTGTAGATAGTTTAACCGATGCGATTGCAGATTGTAGTTTAGTTATCGCAACCAGTGCACGTAGCCGAACTTTAGACTGGCCAATGTTGGACCCACGCCAAGCAGGCGAGAAATTGGTGGGTGCGGCATTAGAAGGTCCGGTAGCTATTGTGTTTGGTCGAGAAAATAACGGCCTGACCAACGAAGAGTTGCAAAAGTGCAACTACCATGTGGCGATTCCAGCGAACCCTGAGTACACCTCGTTGAATTTAGCTCAAGCTGTGCAAATTATTTGTTACGAAGCGCGCGTTGCACATCTCAATCTGACACCTGAAACGGTGGAAACTACCGAATACCCGCTTGCGAAAGAGCAGGAGAACTTCTTTGGTCATTTAGAGCGTACCTTGTTGTCTACCGGCTTCATTGTTAAACAGCACCCAGGCCAGGTGATGACTAAGTTACGACGTTTATTTAGCCGTGCACGTATTGAGAGCGCCGAGATGAACATCTTACGTGGCATCTTAACCTCAGTGGACAAGAAAGTGGCCATTGCTGACAAGCAAAATGAGCAAGACAAGTCATAGTATTATCTAAAAAGGACGAGTAGAAGTATGGGCGTGATAGCGAGATTAAAGGACGATATTAGTTCCATTTATCACCGTGACCCAGCGGCAAATGGCACCATAGAGATCCTGTTAAATTATCCAGGCATGCAGGCCATTTGGATCCATCGCATAAGCAACAAACTATGGCGACGTAAGTGCTGTTTATCGGCTCGAATTTTGTCTACTTTTTCTCGATGGTTAACCGGCGTTGAAATTCATCCTGGTGCTACCATTGGTGATCGCTTTTTCATTGACCATGGTATGGGTGTAGTGATTGGTGAAACTGCAGAGATAGGTAACGATTGTACTTTGTATCACGGTGTCACCTTAGGTGGCACAACCTGGCAAGCAGGCAAGCGTCATCCGACTTTAGGCAATAACGTTGTTATTGGTGCTGGGGCACAAATCTTGGGGCCAATCACCATGCATGATGGCGCCAGAGTCGGGTCCAATTCTGTAGTGGTAAAAGAAGTACCAAAAGATACAACAGTCGTGGGTATTCCTGCTCGTGTGGTTGCTAAGCCGACAGAAGAGTCTAAAGAGCACACTAAGCGTCGCACTGAAATGGCAAAAAAGTATGGCTTTGATGCCTATGCGGTTTCGCCAGATAACCCCGACCCGGTTGCCAATGCGATAGGGCAAATGCTTGACCATATGCACCTGATGGATTCTAAGGTGCAAGAGGTATGTCAAGCTGTGCAAACCTTAGGTGGTAGCGTTTGTACAGAGAAACTGCCTGAGCTTGAGGTGGATGAATTTAGCGATGCTGAGTTGGCCGCGGCGAAGAAGCGTCAACATGCAATTGATGAGTTTGATCCCATTATCTAATAAATCGCAGCACTATTTGATGCTAGCCATTGAATCTTGCTGCGGAAACAGGTTAAATACCCCAGCGAAATAGCAGGGTATTCCTGTTGGTGTATCGCATCAACAATTTAATACCCACTGCCAGTAGAAATACCTGACTAAATTACTAGGTTAAATACTTGACTAAAATACTAGGTTATGTTTCAATTCAGCCTAAGCATTCTTTAGAGCAGTGGTAACCATGAAACTTACTTCCAAAGGTCGTTACGCAGTCACAGCAATGTTAGATGTTGCTATGCACTCAACAGCGGGACCCGTTCCACTTGCTGACATCTCTGAGCGTCAGGGCATTTCGCTTTCCTATCTAGAACAACTCTTCGCTAAACTCCGCAAGCACGGATTAGTCTCAAGCGTACGTGGCCCTGGTGGCGGGTATCGTTTGGGTTCCGATGCACAAGAAATCTCGGTGGGCATGGTTGTTCGCGCTGTCGATGAGTCGGTTGATGCCACTCGCTGTCAGGGTTTAGGAAATTGTCAAAGTGGAACACGCTGCCTCACACATTCGTTGTGGGGGGATTTAAGTAAACAGATTTCAGATTTTTTAAACGGGATAAGTCTTGCCGGATTGATGAACAAGCGTGATGTGCAGTTCATTTCGATCAAACAAGATAAGATTCAACAGGAACAAAGAGTGTCGCACTAGGCCTTTTTGTTATTATATAAAAATTAATATTTGTACGTGGTATGTGACCAGCGGTTTGGTCACTGAGTACGGAGTGTGAGATGAAGCTTCCTATTTATTTAGATTATGCTGCAACGACGCCAGTTGACCCTCGTGTTGCAGAAAAAATGATGCAGTGCATGACAATGGATGGCAACTTTGGTAATCCAGCGTCACGTTCGCACCGTTACGGTTGGCAAGCTGAAGAGGCTGTCGACATTGCAAGAAACCAGATTGCCGAGCTGATTAATGCCGATCCTCGTGAAATCGTTTTCACATCGGGTGCAACAGAATCAGACAACCTAGCGATTAAAGGTGTTGCTCACTTTTATCATAAAAAAGGTAAGCACATCATCACCAGTAAAACTGAACACAAAGCCGTACTCGATACGTGTCGTCAGTTAGAGCGTGAAGGTTATGAAGTCACCTATTTAGAACCTGCTGCTAACGGAATTATTCCATTAGAGAAAATTGAAAGCGCATTACGCGAAGACACCATTTTAGTGAGCATCATGCATGTGAACAATGAAATTGGTGTGATTCACGATATTGATGCGATTGGCGAGTTATGCCGTAGCCGCAAAATCATCTTCCATGTTGATGCCGCACAAAGTGTTGGAAAAATCCCAGTTGATGTTCAACAAACTAAAGTTGATTTGTTGTCAATTTCGGCGCACAAAATGTATGGCCCTAAAGGTATTGGCGCCCTATATGTTCGTCGTAAGCCTCGTATTCGTTTAGAAGCAACCATGCATGGCGGTGGTCATGAACGTGGTATGCGTAGTGGTACCCTTGCAACTCACCAGATTGTTGGTATGGGTGAAGCTGCAGCCATTGCTAAAGCTGATATGGAGTCGGACAACGCACGTATTCGTCGTTTACGCGACAGATTGTGGGATGGCATTAAGCACATTGAAGAAACCTATATCAATGGTGATGTAGACCAAAGATATTGCGGTAGCTTGAATGTGAGCTTCAACTTTGTTGAAGGCGAATCATTGATGATGGCACTAAAAGACCTTGCTGTTTCTTCAGGCTCAGCCTGTACCTCAGCCAGCCTAGAGCCTAGCTATGTATTACGTGCACTTGGCCTGAATGATGAAATGGCCCACAGTTCGATTCGTTTCTCGATTGGTCGTTTCACGACTGAAGAAGAGATTGATCATGCAATTGAGACCATTGATAAGTCTATTGGTCAATTAAGAGATATGTCACCGCTTTGGGAGATGTTCAAAGACGGTATCGATCTCGACAAGGTTCAGTGGGCACACCACTAAAACCGACCAGTAAACTAATTATAAAATTGGAGCAATATCATGGCTTATAGCGAAAAAGTAATCGACCATTATGAAAACCCACGTAACGTTGGCTCATTTGAAAAAGATGACCCAAGTGTGGCAACAGGTATGGTAGGCGCACCAGCATGTGGTGACGTCATGAAGCTACAACTTAAAATTGATAACCAAGGTGTTATCGAAGATGCGAAATTTAAAACCTATGGCTGTGGTAGCGCCATTGCATCGAGCTCACTGGTAACTGAGTGGGTTAAAGGGAAGACAATTGATGAAGCTCAGGCAATTAAGAACACGGATATTGCTGAAGAGTTAGCACTGCCACCCGTTAAGATTCACTGCTCGATTTTAGCTGAAGACGCCATTAAAGCGGCGATTGATGACTACAAGGCTAAGAACGAGAAGTAAAACTGGAGTTACGATGGCAATAACAATGACACCAGCCGCGGCCGACCGAGTGAAAAGCTTCCTCGTGGGCCGAGGCAAAGGGGTTGGACTGCGTATAGGGTTAAAAACTTCTGGCTGTTCAGGTATGGCTTACGTACTCGAATTCGTCGATGACCTTAACGCAGACGATGAAGTTTATGACATCGATGGTGTGAATATCATCATCGATGCCAAAAGTTTTATCTATCTACAAGGTATCGAACTCGACTTTGTTAAAGAGGGATTAAACGAAGGTTTTCAGTTTAATAACCCTAATGCCAAAGGCGAGTGCGGATGTGGCGAGAGTTTCACTGTTTAATCATTAAGTCCGATACAAATGAACTATTTTGAGCTGTTTAGTTTAACGCCATCTTACCGGATTGACACCGCCATCCTTGCCGAGCGATATCGCGAGTTGCAAAGAGCGGTTCATCCTGACAAGTTTGCTAACGCAAGCGAACAGGATAAACGCATGGCGGTGCAACGTACTGCACAAGTCAATGACGGTTACAGTACGTTAAAGCACCCAATATCTCGTGCCGAATATATATTGAGTTTACAAGGACTCGATCTCAGTCATGAATCAACCACTGTCAAAGACATGGGGTTTTTAACGCAGCAGATGGAGTGGCGTGAGTCCCTCGAAGAAATTGCATCACACACCGACCCTGATGAATTGATAGATGAGTTACGCGACTCATTTGGACGCTATGAAAAACAGATTAGCGTTCAGTTGGCGTCAGTGATTGAAAGCCAAAACAAAAATGATCTCAATACTGCGGCTGATCTTGTGCGTAAACTTAAGTTTATGGCTAAATTGCAAGAAGAGTTGGCTCGCGCAGAAGACGCATTGTTATAACTCGCTTTCACTCTTTACCTAACCCAATGTAGAATTGGGTTTTTATTTTTTAAGTTGGACCATTATGGCACTGTTGCAAATTGCTGAACCCGGCCAAACTGCTGCACCGCATCAACATCGTTTGGCGGTGGGCATTGACCTTGGCACGACCAATTCTTTAGTTGCTGCTGTTCGTAGTGGCGAAGCCAATACACTTGCTGACGCCAATGGCGACCATGCATTACCGTCAGTTGTCCACTATCAAAGTGACGCTGTACAGGCTGGTATTGTTGCCGAGCAAAAGGCAACCCAAGACCCGCACAACACCATTGTTTCAGTTAAGCGTTTTATGGGAAGAAGCCTGGCTGATATCCAAGCGACCTCTCATACATTGCCTTATCAGTTTGAAGCCACTACCAACGGTCTACCTTTATTTGTCACCAAACAAGGCAAGGTCAATCCTATCCAGGTATCGGCGGAAATTTTACGCCCGCTAATCGACCGTGCTGAGCAAACCTTAGGTGGCGATTTGGAAGGTGTGGTGATTACTGTGCCGGCTTATTTTGATGATGCTCAACGTCAAGCGACCAAAGAAGCAGCGGCGCTGATTGGTGTTAAAGTACTACGCTTACTCAATGAGCCCACTGCGGCAGCCATTGCATATGGCCTTGATTCTGGTCAAGAAGGCTTAATTGCCATCTATGATTTAGGTGGCGGCACATTCGATATTTCAATTTTGCGCCTTAACCGAGGTGTGTTTGAAGTGCTGGCAACCGGTGGTGATTCAGCATTGGGCGGAGACGATTTCGACCAAGCTATCTACAACCACTTACAAGCGGCTTGGCAACTTGAAGATCTAGATGCCAGCAATAGCCGTCAGTTACTTGTTGAAGCACGCCGAATTAAAGAGGCGTTAACCGATAACGATCAAGTAGACGCTAGTGTGAGTTTGACCGATGGCCAGTCACATTCGTTAGTCATTACCAAAGCAGACTTTGAACAGCTAATCAGCAAGCTGGTTCGCAGCACCATTAGCAGCTGTCGTCGCGCACTGCGTGATGCGGGCATTGAAGCAGATGAAGTGCTAGAAACTGTGATGGTAGGTGGTTCTACCCGAGTGCCACTGGTGCGTGAGAAAGTGGCAGAGTTTTTCGGCAAAGCGCCATTAACCTCAATTGATCCTGACCGAGTGGTCGCAATGGGCGCAGCCATTCAGGCAGACATTTTAGTGGGTAACAAACCCGAGTCTGATCTATTGCTGCTTGATGTTTTGCCGTTGTCCTTAGGTGTTGAAACCATGGGTGGCTTGGTAGAAAAGGTGGTATCTCGCAACACCACCATTCCTGTCGCAAGAGCCCAGGAATTTACCACTTTTAAAGATGGTCAAACGGCCATGGCCTTTCATGTGGTACAAGGTGAGCGTGAGTTAGTTGACGATTGTCGCTCGCTAGCGCGTTTTACATTGCAGGGTATACCGCCAATGGCGGCAGGTGCTGCTCACATTCGTGTGACTTACCAAGTGGACGCGGATGGATTACTGAGTGTCACTGCGATGGAGAAATCCACCGGCGTACAAGCCAGTATTCAAGTAAAACCTTCGTTTGGCTTGACCGATGAAGAAATTGGTTCAATGCTAAAAGATTCAATGGCCAATGCTAAGCAAGACATTGAACGTCGCATGCTAGCCGAGCAACAAGTCGAAGCGGCACGAGTGATTGAAACACTAAGCGCTGCGCTTGCAAAAGATGCTGACTTGCTGGATGAATCTGAGCGACAAGCGATTGAAGCGGGTATGGCCACATTAGCGCAGACCGCAGCTAATGCCGATACCGATGCGATTGAAAAAGCAATTGAAGCACTGGATGAAGCCAGTCAGTCATTTGCAGCAAAACGTATGGATAATTCTATTAAATTGGCTCTTAAGGGCCAATCTGTTGACAATATATAGGTGAGGTTATGCCGCAAATCGTATTTTTACCCCATGATGATCTGTGTCCAGATGGGGCGGTAGTAGAAGCCGAACAGGGCGAAACAGTGTTAGATGTGGCCCTAAGAAACGGCATTCATATCGAACATGCTTGCGAAAAGTCTTGTGCTTGTACCACATGCCATGTTGTCATTCGTGAAGGCTTTGATGAGCTTGAAGAAAGTGATGAACTTGAAGATGATATGTTAGATAAAGCGTGGGGACTTGAGCCTGAAAGTCGCTTATCTTGCCAATCTCGCGTACCTGATAGCGACTTAGTGGTCGATATTCCTAAGTACACCATTAATATGGTGAGCGAAGGCGAACACTAATTAGCCTGTTTTGCTCTCATATGTTGAAGGTCAGCTTAAACGCTGGCCTTTTTTATGCCTAGGCAATTAAGTCGGTAGCAACCTTCTATACTCAGTATGTGTATCGCTGAGCACAAAGTAAGGAGCAGGTATGAGTTTAAAGTGGATTGATACGCTTGAGATTGCATTGAGCCTCATCGAGATTTACCCACAACAAGATCCGCGGCAGTTAAGGTTTACCGACTTACAGCAATGGGTGCTTGCCCTAGCGGAGTTTGATGATGACCCGAACCACTGTAATGAGCGTATTTTAGAAGCTATACAGCAGGCATGGATAGAAGAGTCTGATTAACGAAGCCAGTTTCAAATAGGTCAAGTTTGCTGCTAAATCGTGCCAATGCCCAGAACCACGGTCGCGAATCTGGTATTAAGTCACATAAGCCGAGTTATAAAGGTAGGATTTTGCGTTTTTATTTCGTATAATCCGCGCGAATTTATAAAACCTGTTTACTTAAAGGAAGCTTGTCATGGCTATCGAACGTACTTTTTCTATCATTAAGCCCGATGCAGTTGCTAAAAACCACATTGGTGCAATCTATAACCGTTTTGAAACTGCTGGCCTGAAAATCATCGCTTCTAAAATGGTTCACCTAAGCAAAGAACAAGCTGAAGGTTTCTACGCTGAGCACAGCGAGCGTCCTTTCTTTGGTGCACTAGTTGCATTTATGACTTCTGGTCCTATCTGTGTTCAAGTACTAGAAGGCGAAAACGCTGTACTAGCTAACCGTGAAATCATGGGCGCTACTAACCCAGCTGAAGCTGCTCGCGGTACTATCCGTAGCGATTTCGCTGACAGCATCGACGAAAATGCAGTTCACGGTTCAGATGCAGTTGCTTCTGCAGAGCGTGAAATCGCATACTTCTTCAGCAACGAAGAACTTTGCCCACGTACTCGTTAATTTCGAGTTTAGGCAAAATAAAAAAGAGCCCAAGTGGCTCTTTTTTTGTAGCTAAAATTTGTATTTAATAGGGCGTCCCCCGCTAGCTGAATAACTTGAGAACCGTATTTATGAAAATTGTTGCTGATGAAAATATGCCCTATGTTGATGAGCTTTTTGGCCAGCTAGGGCAAGTAACTAAAGTAGATGGTCGACATTTAACTGCGCAGCAGTTAGTTGATGTTGACGTGCTATTAGTACGCTCAGTGACTCAAGTTAATCAAGCATTGCTTGAAAGTGCCAACAAACTCACTTTTGTTGGCACCGCAACCATAGGTTTGGATCATCTCGACGAGCGTTATTTGCAGCACAGGCAGCTTGCGTATACCAATGCCCCAGGTTGCAATGCCACTGCAGTGGGAGAATACGCTTTTATTGCGATGTTAGAGCTTGCCCAGCGCACAGAATCAAGCCTAAAAGGCAAGCGTGTTGGTATCGTGGGGGCAGGTAATACTGGAACGGCCGTGGCTCGATGTTTACAAGCTTACGGTGTAGAGACCCTATTGTGCGACCCGTTATTGGCACAAAGCGGAGACAGTCGTCAATTTGTATCATTAGAGACGCTAATTGAACGCTGCGATGTGATTTCATTGCATGTACCAATTACCAAAACGGGTGAGCATCCCACTTGGTACCTGTTTGATGAGAAGCGGCTGAATCAGCTCAAACCGGATACTTGGTTACTCAACTGCTGCCGTGGTGAGGTAATAGACAATCAAGCGCTAATTCAAGTAAAGCAACATCGCTCTGACTTAAGACTGGTACTTGATGTGTGGGAAGGGGAGCCGCAACCCATGCCTGAATTAGTGCCGTTAGTGGATATCGCGACGCCGCATATTGCGGGTTACAGTGTTGAGGGCAAAGCAAAAGGCACATACATGCTGTATTGCGCCTTATTAAAGCAGTTAGGCCAAGCGCCAACAACCGCACTGCATCAGTTGTTACCAGCGCTTTGGGTTGAGCAACTTCAGCTAGCTGACATCCCCAATGAAAAGGCCCTATTAACCCTGCTAAGGTTCGTTTATGACCTGCGTGATGACGACAGATTATTTAGAGAAAGGTTTCTAAATAACAATGGGTTTGACCTTATGAGAAAAAATCACAAGCACAGGCGTGAATTTAGTGCCTTAAGGGTAGCCAATAGCGGCGGTTCTGATGTAGATTGGATGCTCAAATTAGGTTTTTCAGGAGTCAGTCGGTAATTATGTCGCAAGAATATAACGTAGTCGTATTAGGTGCATCGGGCGCAGTGGGTCAAACAATGATTGAGATCCTTGAAGAGCGCAATTTCCCGGTAGCAAATTTGTATCCTTTAGCCAGCAGCCGTAGCGCCGGTGATACGGTAACGTTCCATGGTAAACAGGTAGAAATTCTTGACGTGGATAAATTTGACTGGTCACAAGCACAAATTGGCTTTTTCTCAGCTGGAGGAGATGTGTCTGCGAAATGGGCACCTATAGCCGCAGAGCATGGCTGTGTGGTTATCGATAACACCTCACATTATCGCTATGATATCGACATTCCATTGGTCGTGCCTGAAGTTAACCCTGAAGCGATTGCTGATTTCCGTAACCGCAATATCATTGCTAATCCTAACTGTTCAACCATTCAAATGTTAGTGGCACTGAAGCCTATTTACGATGCTTATGGAATTAGTCGTATTAACGTTGCTACCTACCAGTCTGTGTCTGGCTCAGGTAAGCAAGCCATTGAAGAGCTAGCAGGTCAGTGTGCCAAGTTACTCCAAGGTCAGCCTGTTGAGCCAAAGGCATACCCAAAGCAAATTGCGTTTAATGTATTACCGCAAATCGATAAATTTATGGACAATGGCTACACCAAAGAAGAGATGAAAATGGTGTGGGAAACGCAAAAAATCTTTGGCGACGATAGCATTGTAGTTAACCCAACGGCGGTACGTGTCCCGGTGTTTTATGGCCACTCTGAAGCGGTTCACTTGGAAACTCGTCAACCCGTTGATGCAGAAGATGTCAAAGCCGTGTTACGTGGTGCCCAAGGCATTGAGTTATTTGAGTCTGATGAAGAGTATCCAACCGCAGTGACAGAATCTGCCGGTACAGATCCTGTTTATGTGGGTCGAGTACGCAAAGATATCTCCCACGAGTATGGCATTAACTTATGGGTCGTATCGGATAATATTCGTAAGGGCGCGGCGCTAAATAGCGTTCAGATCGCCGAAGTGTTAATCCGTGACTATTACTAAATATTCACCGATTTAAACGCTAAATTGATTGAAAAGCCTGCACTATGCAGGCTTTTTTGTTGCTATCGTTCGTTTTTGATTTGCGAATAGTAGCAGGGTATTCAATTCTGGTTTATAGTAATCTCAATAAATACAATTGCCTAAAGCTTTGCCGTCATAATTTGTGCAAACGCGCTAGAAAGGGAAGAATGGATGAACTTTCGCACGACGTATCTTGTTGGCCTGATGGCCGCTGGTCTCCTTGTTTTTGCTACTAATTCTCCGGTCGGTTCAGCTATTGCCGCAGAGCCCCTTAAGATCACAGGCCCTGATGGTCAAGTACGTCAATCTTCCAGTCAATATGGTCCTACGCGCTCATCCGATACTTTCTGGAGCATCGCGCAAAAAACACGCCCTGACAGCTCGGTAAGTATTTATCAGGTAATGGCGGCGATATACGACGCCAACCCCCATGCTTTTTCTAGCGACAATTACAACAGTTTAGAACGTGGCATGATTTTGCTCATTCCTTCTAAAGAGGTGATGCTGCAAATACCCGCATCTTTAGCTAAAAAGCGTGCTGAGCGAGATGATAAAGGCTGGCAAGCAGCTCAATCCAATCCTAAGCCGGCAGCACCAGCGGCGACACCAAGTGTAACAACCCCAAGCACGCCCACGGCGGCCGTACCTGCCCAATTGCCAGAAGTGGTTGATAACAGCAGTGAGTTAGCTGAAGTGACTCAGCAGTTAGAGCAGGAGCAGCAAAAAAACCTGCAACTGACTGATGAGCTGGCCAGAGCACAAGATCAACTTGATGTGGGCGGTGCCGATACCCAAGCCCTAAAGGATCAGATTGAACAGCAGGGCGTGAGAATAGAAGAGCTTGAAGAGGCGCTGCAGTTACAAAAAGAGCAACAAGCGTCTTTGGTGACAGAAAATCAAGCCTTGCAACAACAGCTAGATAAACTGCAGGCCCAAGCGGTGAAAGAGCCAGAGAACCTGTGGCGCACGGTAATGAGTAATCCACTGTATCTAATTTTAGGGGCGTTAGTTCCTGGACTACTGTTGCTGTTTTTAATCTGGTTTATGCTTAAGAAGCGCAAAGATAAGGCCGAGTCAACCGAAGAGCAAGACAGTAGCGAATCGACCAGTGCTGACACTGAAACTCAGTCCGATGCAGCTCCTGAAGCCGCATTAGCCAGCGACAGTGAGGCGACCGATGACTCTGATATGGCGGTGCACCTAGATACCGAAGAGGAGGAGTCGATAGACTCGTTAATGAACGTTGACGACAATATGTTGCAGCCTGAAGCCGATATGGTGGATGCTGACAGCCAAGTTGATATGGCTGAAGAGATGTTTGTCGACAGTGGAGATACCGCTGCTGAAGAAGAAAATGATGAAGGCCAATCGCTAGATGACTTATGGGCTGAAGCGATGGGTGAGCAAGAGGAAGATGAAACGCCAGCGGACACCGCCGCCGAAGAAGATGATTTAGATGCGCTTTTAGCCGACTTAGATACCCCAAGTAGCAGTGAAACCATTGCCGCAACGGATGAAACAGATTTAGCTGAGTTTGATACCGAGTTCCCGCAGACCGAATCTAGTGATGAAGCTGCCCAATCTGAAGATTTAGATGCCTTACTCGCCGAGTTTGATGCGCCAGAAGCCGGCGCACCTGCCGATGAGTTAGCCAAAGATCCCGCTGACGATTTATTGGCTGAATCTGATGCGCAATCCGAGCAGGATCTTGATAGTTTGCTCGCCGAGTTTGATGAACCAGAAAGTGATGCGCCAAGTGAAGCGGTACAAGCGGATGAGACTGAGCAAAGTGCAGATGATATCGATAACCTGCTAGCGGAGTTTGACGAACCTGCCAGTGATGCGCCAAGCGAAGTGGCGCAAGCGGATGAGAGCGAGCAAAGTGCAGATGATATCGATAACCTGTTAGCTGAGTTTGACGAACCTGCCAGTGATGAGCCAAGCGAAGTGGCGCAAGCGGATGAGAGCGAGCAAAGCGCTGATGATATTGATAACCTGCTAGCTGAGTTTGACGAACCTGCCAACGATGCACCAAGCGAAGTGGCGCAAGCGGAGGAGAGCGAGCAAAGTACAGATGATATCGATAACCTGCTAGCTGAGTTTGACGAACCTGCCAGCGATGAGCCAAGCGAAGCGGCGCAAATAGACGATGACAGCGAGCAAGGTGCTGATGATATCGACAGCTTACTTGCTGAGTTTGATGCTGACACGCCAGAGGCAGAAGCCCAAGTAGTAACTACTGATAATGACGATGTAGCAGTAGAGAGCGACGGTGAAGACTTAACCAGTGCCATCGCTGCCGAGCTTGAAGAAGATTTACCTCAAGACTTGCCGCAAGATATTCCAGCAGACAGTGACGCAGAGCTTGATGAGCTGTTGGCAGAGTTCGATAAACCCGCGGCCGAAACACCGCCAGCGCCGGAGCTAGATAAAGAAGTTGGTGATGCCATCGCGGCAGAGCTTGATGGTGAATTAGCCAATGATGATACTGAACTTGATGACTTGCTGGCTGAGTTTGATATTGATGCCGATGCGCTAGAGATTGAAGAATCTGAGCAAGAAGATGACACTACTGAGGTCAATTTTGCTGATTTAGCCAAACCAAGTGCTGAAGCCGCCGCAGATAATGACCTCAGCAATGACTCAGCAGATCCTGCTTTAGATGCGTTATTAGCAGATTTAGAATCTGTTGATCCGCAAAACACTGCAGCAGAGCCAGGCATATTTGATGACTTAAAAGGCGGTAAATCATCCAGCGACAATAGTCTTGATTGGGATGGTGATGCGGGTCTTGATTTCGAATCCTTCTCCAATAGCAAGCAGACAGGAGCGGATGATCTGGCATCGGCAGATGATACAGATATCACTGCACTGAATTTAGATGATGATAAATTAACGGTCGACGAGGCATTAGCGGCTTTAGAAGCCGGTAGTGATGCGCCTGAACAAGCGATTTCTGAGCACGATCTCACCTCTTTCCAGAACGATAATGGCTTCATTGATATCGATAAGCTACTTAACGACGCGGACGAGGAAACTGTTGAGGTTGACCAATACAAAGAGCTTGATGTCGATATGGGCGAAATAGACGATTTAATGGGTAACGCGTCAATGGTTGACGTTGATGATGAAGAAAACTCAGTCAATGCTAAGTTAGATTTAGCCCGCGCTTATATTGAGATTGACGATAATGACAGTGCCAAAGCCTTGTTGAAAGAAGTTGAACTGGACGGCAACGAGCGCCAAAAAGAAGAAGCGGCCAAGTTAATTGATGATCTTGGTTAACGCAACACACTAACTCATTAAACGGCGCATTAGCGCCGTTTTTTTATGCAACAAACACGGCATTAGGCGTAATTGCAGATGTCGAACTAAGGTGGTTATGCTAAAATCCGCCGCCTATTTACTCTGCTCTCATTGGGCTGTTCATACACTATAGGAAAATCACATGCGGGTTGCATTAGGCATTGAATATGATGGAAGCGCCTACTTTGGCTGGCAACGCCAAGCCGAGGTCGATTCTGTTCAACAGCAATTGGAGCAAGCGCTGTCCTTTGTCGCCAATGAACCTATTGCGGTGCAATGTGCAGGCCGCACAGATGCCGGAGTGCATGCAACAGGGCAAGTGGTTCATTTTGAAACTAACGCTATTCGTAAGCTCAGTGCCTGGACATTAGGCGTAAACGTTAACTTACCCGATAATATCGCGGTGCGTTGGGCCAAAGAGGTGGATGATGAGTTTCACGCTCGCTTTACCGCCACTGCGCGACGTTATCGCTACATGATTTGCAATCACCAGTTACGTCCTGGTATTTTGCGTGCCGGAGTGAGTCATTACCCTGGTGAGATTGATGAAACTCTTATGCATCAGGCAGCGCAATCTTTGCTAGGTGAACAAGACTTTACCAGTTTTCGCGCCATTCAATGCCAATCCAATACGCCATTTAGATGTGTTCATGAGGTCAACGTGACTCGCCAAGGCATGTATATTTGTGTTGATATTAAAGCCAATGCTTTTTTGCATCATATGGTCAGAAATATTGTTGGTTCTTTATTAGAAGTTGGCTACGGTCGCCAACAAGTGGGCTGGATAGCTGAGCTCTTGGCATTAAAAGATCGCAACCAGGCCGCTGCAACAGCGAAACCTAACGGACTCTATTTGGTCGATGTCACTTACCCAGAACAGCATCAACTACCGAAGTTGGCCCTTGGGCCGCTGTTCATGTTGGATTGAGATATAGCGCCAGCTTGTACAAACATATACTAATACCAAGGCGAGAATGAGTTAATGAAATTATCGCAACAGACTAGCCTAGATGAGTGGCTAGCGTATCTGCTTGAATTACATCCAACTGAAATCGACATGGGCCTAACTCGGGTCAAACAAGTTGCTCGCCAGTTAGGTGTTGTTGACCTTGGTGAGACTAAGGTCATAACGGTCGCAGGTACTAATGGCAAAGGCAGCACCTGCGCCATGCTTGAGAGTATACTGCGTCAACAGCAAATCCGCGTCGGTGTGTATAGCTCTCCGCATATGTTGCGCTACAACGAGCGGGTACGCATTGATGGCCAAGATGCTAATGATCAAGATTTAGTTGATGCATTTTGTGCGATTGATAGCGCTCGTGGTGATATTTCGTTGACCTTTTTTGAATATGCCACCTTAGCAGGCTTATATCTGTTTAAAGCCGCACAATTGGATGTGGTTTTACTTGAAGTGGGTTTAGGTGGACGGCTCGATGCCACCAACATCATTGATGCAGATGTCGCCGTGATCACCAGTATCGATTTAGATCATCAAGAATACCTGGGCGACACCCGAGAATTGGTTGGCCGAGAAAAAGCTGGTGTGTTCAGAACCAATAAGTGCGCTATTGTTGGCGAGGCTGATATGCCCACATCGATTGTGCAATACAGTGAGCAAATTCGAGCAAAATTGATTGCGGTCGGTAAACAGTTTAGTTATCAAGAGCAGCATGATAGCTGGTGCTTTACTGGCATGGTTAGCAATCTAACGGCGCTGCCTAAACCAAGTCTACCGCTTGCTAATGCTGCAACCGCGCTGGCGGTGATTGAGCAGTTATGGCCAGATATGCCAGCGACAGCGATAGCCCAAGGGCTGCAACAAGCTAAGCTTACAGGTCGTTTTGAGCAAGTGAGCGCTGAGCCTACAGTGCTGTTAGATGTGGCGCATAATCCCCATGCGGCGCGCTATCTTGCAAAGAAAATGGCAGCGTATCAACCTAAAAAGGTGATTGCGATTTGCGGTATGCTTAAAGATAAAGATTGCAGTAGTGTGTTGAGCATAATGTCGGATGTGGTTGATGAGTGGCATTTGGTCGATTTAGATTGCCCTCGCAGCGCCGCGGCTAACGACTTACAAAATAACTTACCCACTAGCAGTCAAAGTCACACATACGCCAGTATTGCACTGGCGTGGCAGCATTTAATTCACCGCTTAAGCAAAGATGATGTGGTAATTATTTTTGGCTCATTTTACACTGTGGCTGAGTTTAAAGCGTTGAAAAATGAATTTATACAGAGCTAAAGGGTATTGCATTGTCTAGTCAGTTTCAGAATCGCCTAGTGGGTATCATCGTATTAGTCGCCCTAGGGGTGATATTTTTACCCGATATCTTAGATGGCAAAAAGCAACATCAAGAAGAGCAGTTTGCCGAAATTCCATTGCGCCCAGTGGTTGATGTAGAGCCTTTACCGCAAAGTGAGTTTGAAACAATTGAGTTGGCGCAGCAACAATCCCAACAAAGCCCCGCACAAGCCAGTGGAGAACTCGCAACGGACGAAGCGGGTCAGTGGCAGATAGTAACTGACGACGAGCCGCAAACCGCTGAGGCAAGCAGTGCTAAGCCAAAAGCGCAGACGGATAATGCCAAGCCTGCGACGCAAACTGCGCCCAAAACCGCAGAGCCAAAGCCGGTTCAGCCTAAAGCTACGGTAGCCAAAGCCTCTGCCTATACCATACAGCTAGGTAGTTTTAACAATGCCAATAATGTAAAAGCGTTGGTTAAGCAGCTTAGAGGCAAAGGTTTTACTGCTTACACTATTCCAGAAAAACCGGTTGATGGTCAGCTGACAAAAGTGTTTGTTGGTCCAGACCTTTCGCGGGTTAAACTCGAAAAAGTGCAGAAGCAGGTCGAGCAAGTCACTAAGCTAAAAGGACGGGTGATCGCTTACAACCCAACCGAAAAATAGCGTTTCGTATACAGAACACTAAAGCCTTTAAGTGAAACACTTTAAAATAAGCCGAAATAAACCTATTGCGGCTTTGTTTTATATAGACTTATTTAGCTGACGCTGCAAAATTAAACCAGCAGACAGCGATCAATTTATCTGTCGCTAGGGGGTGAGAATCTGCTCCGTCTCTGGTAAGATCGCGCCGTCTTAATGTCATGCTGGATCATCAATTTCAATGGTTTGGATCGATTACGCCATTATCGCTGTTATCGGATTGTCGACTTTAATTAGTCTTCTCCGTGGATTTGCCAAAGAAGCCATGTCGCTCGTGGTTTGGTTTGCGGCTTTTTTCATTGCGAGTCAATTTTATGAAGACCTTGCCGTCTATCTAACTCAAATGCAAGATGAGTTACTTAGGAATGGTGTGGCAATTACGATTCTTTTTGTCGCGACGCTCATTTTAGGCGCACTGGTTAACTATCTGATTGGTCAGTTAGTGGATAAAACCGGCCTTAGCGGTACAGACCGTGTTTTAGGCTTGTGCTTTGGCGCCTTAAGAGGCGCATTGATTGTCAGTGCAATATTATTTTTCTTAGATGCTTTTACTGGCGCTCCTAGTACCGATTGGTGGGAGAGCTCCGTATTAGTGCCTGAGTTCGGTGTGGTCATACAGTGGTTTTTTGACTATGTAGAAAACACCTCAAGCTTTGTACCCAAATTATAAAACAGGGCAGATTACCTGCCTCGGCACGGCTAGTGAGTGCCGACCAAAGAACGATTTGAATATTATAATTATCAGAACATCTTACAATGAGGAATCCTACCCATGTGTGGTATTGTCGGAATAGTTGGCCGCAGTTCGGTTAATCAACCTATTTATGATGCACTAACTGTATTACAGCATCGTGGACAGGATGCAGCGGGTATTGTCACCGTAGATGGTAGTGCGTTTAGACTGCGTAAAGCCAATGGTCTGGTAAAAGACGTATTTGAGCCTAAGCATATGCAGCGCCTACAAGGTAATGCGGGTATCGGTCATGTACGTTACCCTACAGCAGGCAGCTCTAGTGCATCAGAAGCGCAGCCTTTTTATGTTAACTCTCCTTTTGGTATTTCACTTGCGCACAACGGTAACCTAACCAATACCGTGGCATTGCATGAACGTCTTGTTCAGCAGCGCCGCCATGTTAATACCACTTCTGATTCTGAAGTCCTGCTTAATCTGCTTGCCGATGAACTACAGCACACAGATAGCCAACAGCTCACGGCGGATGAAGTATTTGACGCTGTCGCCAATGTGCATAACTTAACTCGCGGTGCTTACGCGGTAGCAGCGCTGATAATTGGTCAAGGTTTAGTGGCCTTTAGAGACCCATTTGGTATTCGTCCTCTTGTACTGGGTAAGCATGAAACCGAGCACGGTACTGAGTATATGGTAGCCTCTGAGAGCGTAGCGCTTGACGCAGTAGGTTTTGAAACCATGCGTGATGTGGCCCCAGGTGAAGCGGTTTATATCTCATTAGATGGTCAGCTTTATACCCGTCAATGCGCGCAATCTCCAAGCTATGCACCTTGTATCTTTGAGTATGTCTATTTTGCGCGCCCAGACTCGACCATTGATAATGTCTCTGTTTATGGCAGTCGAGTGAACATGGGCACCCGTTTAGGCGAGAAAATCAAGAAAGAGTGGGACGATCATGATATTGATGTGGTCATTCCAATTCCGGAAACTTCATGTGATATCGCGTTAGAAATTGCTCGTAATTTGGATCTGCCGTATCGCCAAGGCTTTGTTAAAAACCGCTATATTGGCCGTACTTTTATCATGCCAGGTCAGCAAGAGCGTAAGAAGTCTGTACGCCGCAAGCTTAATGCTATCAACGCTGAGTTCAAAGGTAAGAATGTGTTACTGGTGGATGATTCAGTCGTACGTGGAACTACATCTGAGCAGATTATTGAGATGGCTCGTGAAGCTGGCGCGAAGAAAGTGTACTTTGCCTCTGCCGCTCCTGAGATCCGTTTCCCTAATGTTTATGGTATTGATATGCCAACCACAAGCGAGTTGATTGCCCATGGCCGCGACGTGGATGAAATCAGTAAGCTGATTGGCGCTGACGGTATGATTTTCCAAGACATCAGTGACTTGGCTGAAGCAGTACGTCAAGAAAACCCAGATATTAAGCAGTTTGAAACGTCTGTTTTTGATGGTAACTACATTACTAATGATGTTGACCAAGCTTACTTAGACCATCTAACCCAGCTTCGTAACGACGATGCTAAAGCTAATCGTAGCAAAGACATCGGTACCAACTTAGAGCTGCACAACGTATGTCACCCTTAGGGTTGTATCTGCGTTAGCCAAAAAAAACCGACCTTAGGGTCGGTTTTTTTATGGCTGGTATTGGTGCAGTCACAGTGACAAGATTGGGTTTTAATTGAGATGCACCAGCCAAACTGTCATCCACAGTGCAAACAAGACGCTAAGCGCTATGCGCTCGATGCGTTGGCCGAAACTGACAGAAATCAGGGTATTGATGCAGGTAAGCACTATCTGCAAGCTCACCAATAACATCAACACCAATGTGTTGTCATGCTCAAACAGCGGCAAAATCAGCAGTGATATCGCGGTAAGCAATAAAAAGTGATACAGCAAAATATGGTCTAAGCGATAATGTGAAGTGGGTAATGTGGTAAGCATAATTGTCAGCCAGTGAAATATTTACCAATCATATTACTTAAATGATAATCATTCTCAATTGAATTTACATTGTAGGAAGATAAATATTTTAGTATCGCTATTTAAACCATGGCCATTTAGCGTTATTGCCGACGCTCGCGGCGTTCACTGAGATTGCGGACTCAATTAATTTGCGATACAGTTACTGTTAATTTATACAGTGTTAGTAATAATCGATGATTCTATATATTGCCGAGAAGCCAAGCTTAGGGCGAGCCATTGCCGACGTGCTGCCTAAACCACACAAAAAAGGCGATGGCTTTATCACCGCAGCTAATGGTGATTGTGTCTCATGGTGTATTGGCCATCTACTTGAGCAAGCAGAACCCGATAGTTATGACGCTGCGTATAAGTCGTGGAAGTTTGAACATCTGCCGATTGTGCCTAGCGAATGGAAAATGCGGCCAAAAACTAAGACACGTGGGCAACTGTCGGTATTAAGAAAATTGGTTAAGCAAGCCAGTCAAATTGTTAACGCTGGCGACCCCGATAGAGAAGGGCAGTTGTTGGTTGATGAGGTCATTGCTCATCTTGGCGTAAAAGGGCAAAAACTTCAGCAAGCACAGCGACTGCTAATTAGCGATCTTAATCCGCAAGCCGTTAAGCGGGCCTTAGGTCAACTGCGGCCCAACAAAGACTTTGTACCGCTGTCGACTTCAGCATTAGCCAGAGCGCGAGCAGATTGGCTCTATGGCATGAATATGACCCGAGCGTATACCTTACAAGGGCGAAAAGTGGGTTATCAAGGTGTGCTTTCCGTTGGCCGGGTGCAAACCCCCTTACTTGGATTAGTGGTCAGGCGCGACAAAGAGATTGCCAGCTTTGTCAGCCGGCCTTTTTATGAAGTATTAGCCCACCTAAGCACCCAAGATAATGATGCCTTTACCGCAAAGTGGCAGCCCAGTGAAGCGTGCCGCCCCTATATGGATGAAGACGGCAGAGTATTAGCGCGGCGGCTTGCAGAAAATGTCGTTGCTCGGATCAGCCAACAGCCCGCCACTGTCGTCGATTTACAAAGCAAGGATAAGCGGCAAGCCGCGCCTTTGCCCTATAATTTATCTTCATTACAAATTGATGCTAGTAAGCGCTTTGGTATGAGTGCTAAGCAGGTGCTTGATACGTGCCAAGCGCTATACGAAAAACACAAACTGCTGACTTATCCTCGTTCGGACAGTCGTTATTTGCCCAAAGATCAATTTGCGCTGGCGCCCAATGTTATTCGTGCCATATTAACTGGCGCCAATGAACTGGTTGAAGGTCAACCGCAGCCCGATCCGAGTATCAAATCTAAAGCGTGGAACGACACTAAGGTCGATGCACACCACGCCATCATTCCCACCGAAAAGGTCGCTGACTTAGCCAAGCTTAGTCAAGCCGAGCGCCAGCTTTATTTACAAGTGGCACGCCAGTATTTGGCGCAGTTTTATGCCGCTTATCGATATCATGAAACCCAAGTAGAGATTGAAATAGCTAAAGGCTTGTTTCGCACTAAAGCCAAACAGGAACAATCACTTGGATGGAAAGTACTCTGGCCACAAAAACAGTCAAACCGTGAAGCTGACTCTGATAAAGAACAAGAAAACCTGCAATCCTTACCCGCACTGACGGTCGGTCAGTCGCTGCACTCAGGCCAAGCACAATTACTAGAAAAACAGACTCAGCCTCCGAAAGCGTTCACCGATGCCACCTTGCTCAGCGCCATGACGGGAATAGGCCGCTATGTTACCGATCCTGAAATCCGCAAAATTCTTAAAGAGACCGATGGCCTCGGAACAGAAGCAACGCGTGCCGGGATAATTGAATTGCTGTTTAAGCGCCAATTTATCGAACGTAAAGGCAAAACGATTGTGGCTACCGCGGTCGGCATGGGGCTAATAGACAGTTTACCTAGCAGTGCAACCACCCCAGATATGACCGCGCTATGGGAAAGTCATCTCGACGCTATTTGTCGTAAAGAGTCGAAATATCAAAGTTTTATGACGCCATTGGTGGACACTCTCCAGCAGTTGATCACTCAAGCTGGCGCCCAACTGCCCACTGCGCTACAGGGAGTTAAAGCGCCTGCTCGAGCCAATCAACGCCGTTATAGTAAAAAGCGCACTACCACGAAAAAGTCGTCAACAACCGCAAAATCCGCAACTCAGCGTCAACCTAAAGGTAGTCGAAAAGCCAGTTAAAGTCGGTGAAATTGGTTGCTCAGAACTTGGCAAGGCCGCTACATAAGGTTAACATTGTGTTCATGAGGACGACCTCATTTGCTTTGTTGACCTAACAGAGCAACTTTTCATCGGGGACGGCCCCACTTGTTTAATACACAGTGGAGCTAATTTTTGATGTTACCGAAACCCCTTAAGCACGTTGTTTACCTATGTTTGTTACTGCCATGCCTAACAATCGGCCAGAGCGCGCCAGCGTTGGCCAAACCTACCCACATGGGCTTGCATGGCATGTTGATGTTTGGCGGCCAACAGGGTCTGATTGCATCGCATTTACCTATGTATCATGTACCCCACAATGCCCAGGTTTTATTTCAATTTCACTTTGTTGATGCCAAGGTCGACAAGGCGATAAAGCAAGCATTGCAGCCTAATCCTAACCAAGTTACGCCCATTTGGACCATAGTGCCGCAGCCCTTTGATTTAATGACTCTCAGCACCGAGGCTAGTGCGACATCAGTGCGCTTGATTGTGGATATTGTGGAGGGACATTTTGAGCGAGGAGGCGTAACCAAGTATCAGCAACAAGCATTAGTAATAGATAAGTTGCTGCTGTTTGCCTTACTGGATATGGGCCAGGCCACGCAAACTCCCAAGCAGGCCACCTATTGCTTGCTCAATTTAAATCACTCTACTCAGGAGCAATACCTCTACAAGCGATTGGCACAGCGCCCTGAGACCGACCATCTGCTGCGCATTAGTAGCGCCAGCCCTTTGCCTGCAAAGTGTCATAGTGTGGATGTAACGCCGGCTAATACCGCCACGATGGATACACTGAGCGAGCAGTTCTTAGCTGATGATCTTAGCGGTGAGATATCGGTCATTTATGTTGAGAGTGATGAGCTGCAATGAAGTCGGTAAACCTTAAATCTGCAAAACCGCGTATGGCGGTTTTGCAGCATCATCACGCCGAAGGTGTCGGTCGAATTGGCGATTGGTGTCAAACCCATGGCATTGAATACGACTGTTATTTTGCCCCGCAGGATTTGCCGTCTACATTGCAAGACTATCAAGGCGTTATTGTGCTAGGTGGCCCAATGGATGTGGCTGACATGCCCAGTTGGATGGCGGAGGAATTGCGATTGATCCGCCAAGCGTTAGCGCTGGATTTACCCTTGCTGAGTATCTGCTTGGGCGCGCAGTTACTCGCCCATGCTATTGATGGGCAGGTGGTTGATATGCCAATGCCAGAGCTTGGATGGTGTGATGTCAGCGCGACAAACCATGGCCAACAGCATCCGTTAGTTAAGCGTCTATTGCCCCAGCCTTTTGCCGCTATCGCTGTGCCTCAGTGGCACTACAAGCAGATAGTGCTGCCCGCACATGTGCCAGTGCTAATGACCTCGGCGCAAGCTAAGGTACAAATGTTTGCTTATCAGCGGGCGGTGGGGGTTCAATTTCATCTCGAATGGCGTGATGCCGAGTTGAAAACGTTAGCGACTGAATTTGGTACACAATGCCCATTTCACTGTGATAACACTGGCGATAATCTCCAGCCCAGTCGTGATTATCATCACTATGTACTGGACGTCGGATTATCGCAGTTACTCGATGGTATCTTTAGCGCAGTTGTTGACCTCGATTTAAACTAATCAGCTTGTCGAGAATATGCTCACCATCCATGCGAATGCCATTGTGTTCATATTCTGAGGTGAGCCAATAGCTTAAGTTATTTACCTGCTTGGTCGTTTCTAAGCTGTATTGCATTTCGACAAACATATCATTGCTGTAGATAGCTGCGGCAATAGGGACTGTGTTGGTGGCTAAAGCTGATAAGTCATACAACTTAGCCCAGTCTTGTTTCTCTGCCAATAGGTGTGCTGCTTGTTTTAATGGCTTGAGTTGGGTGAATTGCTCGAAGAACCAAGGGTAAACCATTTCCCCAGTAAAATAGAAAGGTTTATCTGCCCCATACTCGAACTGTTGATATTGCTTTCTTACCCGGTGTGCTGCCCAGTTTGACGCTGACTGTTGGCAATAAATACTTTCATGCAATAACGCAAAAATAGGGTTGGTATTGTAATCGAGCAACTGACAAAAATGCGCTAGAAATAACGGATTTAAAGTCACCCCTTTATCCGTGTCTATCAAGGCTTGTTCAAGCAGGTAATAGACTGACTCTGGGCCTTGCTCCATGCCGATGTTTATCCCAAGTAGCTGTAACATCTCTACCGTTAGACGCTCACCCGTGGCGATCCGTACGTCATGGCGTTGGATGTAGTTGGCGAGTGCTTTGACGAGTTGCTGGGCATCATCAAAGCGATTAAAGAACTCATGGTTTTTATTTAGAACTCGCTGGTAGGTCGCCTGATAGACTTCATCGGCAGTACGAGTCAGTGACGGAATGCCACCGGTGATGAACGCCTCTTCAATACCTTGTGGGGCATCATTAACGTATTTTAAAACGCAAAAACCGCCAAAGCTCTGGCCGAGAATACTCCACTTTTGCTCGGGGCTAAGTTGGGCGCGTATGGCTTCTGCATCACGGATAATGTTGTCGGCCCGAAAATGACTGAGATACTGTGCTTGCTCTGTTGAATTAAGGTGTGCTAATGACAAGTGATTAACTGGTGTCGACAAACCCGTGCCACGTTGGTCTAGCAATAGTACGCGATACTCCTTTAGGGCTCGCTTTATCCAGCCGCTGTTTTCCACAGGACGAGCGGCACCAAATCCTGGCCCACCTTGAAAGAACACCAAATACGGTAGGGCTTGCCCTTGGTGTTCTGTGGCGATAATCTCTCTGGCAAATACCTCAATATTGTTGCCGTTGGGGTTTTGATAGTCTAGCGGCAATTGAAAACGATGCTTAGTAGCGACTATACCTTTGAGTTTAGCGGTCATGTTAGGCCTTGACTGGGTTAAGAGGTCGATAGACTCAGATTGTATATAATTAGTTTTATGCTGTAATTAGTTATCCTAGATCAATTTTTTGTAAGAGAAGTTCGAGATATAGATGCAGTTGGCGTAATCTAGTGCTAGGCAGTTAGTCATGGAAAGTGATCAATGAAATATCAAATAGTTCCTGTTACCCCGTTTCAGCAAAATTGCAGCATTATTTGGTGCGAAAAAACCAAACAAGCTGCAGTCATCGACCCCGGTGGCGACAGTGAACGAATTGAGGCGCAATTAGCGCAATTAGGCCTAACATTAGACAAAATCTTGTTGACCCATGGTCATATTGATCACGTTGGTGGTGCAATCGCGTTAAGTCAGCGTAGCCAAGCTAAGATTATTGGCCCCCATGAAAGTGATGAATTTTGGTTAGATAGCTTACCCGACCAAAGTAAACATTTCGGGTTTCCGCTGGTTAACGCGTTTGCTCCACACCAATTTCTTAATCACGGTGACAGTGTCGACGTGGGCGAGCAATCGCTACAGGTGCTGCATTGCCCTGGTCATACTCCCGGCCATATTGTGTTTTTCTCTGCCGATGCACAGATAGCTTGGGTAGGGGACGTGATTTTTAGGGGCTCGATAGGCCGCACCGATTTCCCACAATCTAATCATAACGATCTCATTAACTCTATTACCCAAGTCTTGTGGCCGTTGGGTAGAGAGGTAACCTTTGTACCGGGCCATGGTCCTATTTCTACCTTTGCTGAAGAACGAGAACAGAATCCTTTCGTTGCCGATCAGTTATTTGGTTAGTTTTCCCCTCAGCTGTGCGTTGCGAATGTTTTGAAACGTTTTGCAACGCATTGATGCTTCTTATCACCATTCATCTCTGTTAGCTTAGTTTTCCAACTACTTAAGTTGATTAGATGGACAGGTATGTCTCACCACATCGAAGATTTAATTCGCCACTGGGCTGCTAAACCGCAAGACGAATGGGTACTGGCTGTGATCACCCACGTCGAGGGTTCTTCCTATCGAAAAAGTGGTGCCATGATGCTGTTTCACCCATTGGGTCATAGTGTGGGATTGATCAGCGGCGGCTGCCTTGAAGCTGACTTAGGTCGCAAAGCCCAGCAAGCCATGCAAAGCCAACAGATTGTTCGCTGCCAATATGATGCCAGTGATGAAAGCGATGCCAGTTATCAACTTGGTTGTGGCGGCATTGTCGATTTGATGTTAGTCCCGCTGACCCACGCGAACCAAGCCGCCAATCTAAGTTCACTACAAAAATTGTTAGCCACTGAGGCGCAGGGTTTCTACCTGCTACCGCTGCTGGAACATGGCGCGCCTGCGGCTGATTTTCAGGCGCGAGTGTTCAATCATGTTGCAGCTGAGCAGGTTTTTTCGGTCACAGATTTTAATCGTGCCGGCGAGCTGATATTGCCTGAACCGCAGCAGCCCCATCTTACTGCCTCTCAGTCTTATTTAGTGACCCCAGTTGCGAGACGAAAACGCATTGCGGTTTTTGGTGGAGGTATTGATGCCCAGCCACTGGTGAGTATGGCATTACAACTTGGTTGGCAAGTTGATGTGATTGATCCAAGAACCAGTTACGCCCGTGCCCATGACTTTGCCGGTGCTAACCTGTTTAAATGCCCTATAGATGATCTGCCCGCCCGTTTTTGTGACCAATTGGATGCGGTGGTGGTGATGTCCCATAACCTTGACCTTGATGCACAGGCGCTGCGCTTGGTTTGTCACAGCGAGATTCGTTACTTGGCGTTGTTAGGTCCAGCACATCGACGTGAGCGTGTGTTAAACAAAGCGGAGCTAGCCTATGAGGATGTTGACTGCTTTTTCTCCGCGCCCGCAGGGCTGGCTTTAGGCGGTGAACTGCCAAGCTCTATCGCCCTGAGCATTTTGTCACAGTGCCATGGAGTATTACATGACGCGCAATTAGTGGCACTTGATAGGGTAATGAAATGACTAAGGTAATGGCGTGAGCAAGCATCAACTGGCTAACCGTAATGAGTCAAAAACACTTGTTTGCATTCTTGCAGCGGGTGCGAGTCGACGCTTTGGTGCGCCCAAGCAGCTCGCTAAGCTTGCCAGCGGTAACTTATTACAATGTTCAATCAATACGCTAGCACAAGTGGCCAGTCAGATTAACGGGGATCTTGCGCTGGTACTTGGAGCTAACGAGATGCAGATTAAACCGCATCTCAAAGGGCATTTTATTTTATTGTCCAACTTACATTGGCAATCGGGTATGGCGAGTTCGATTGTTTGTGCTGCTCGCTATGCTGAGCAGCATCACTATACTCATTTACTGATCTGTTTAGCCGATCAGGTTGCGTTGAGCGCAACTGACTATTTAACTGTGCTTAACGCTAGCCGATGTCGGCGAGCAGCGGCCTATTATCAACACCGTTTAGCTGCGCCTGCACTCTTTTTAGCTGAAGATTATGCCCATCTAGCGGGGCTTACTGGTGATATCGGCGCTAAGCAGTTGCTGCGCAGGCATTATAGAGATGGTCAGTTAATTGCGTGTGCGCTGCCCCGTGCAAGCATAGATATTGATACCCAAGATCAACTCATAAGTTGGCAAAACAAGCTGTAGAAAATTAATACGTTAATTGGTATTCACTGGCCCAAAGAGATGAAGCGGTAGGGCAAGCAAGGAGCAAGTCATGTCGAACAAAGCCATGAAAATAAATATAAATGGTCAATCCTTTACAGTCGATGCAGACCCCAATATGCCCCTATTATGGGCGTTGCGGGATATGTTGCAGTTAACCGGCACTAAGTATGGCTGTGGTGCCGGGTTATGTGGTGCCTGTACTATCCATGTTGATGGCGAGCCCGCGCGGGCCTGTTTAACCAGCCTGAAGCAAGTCGCAGATAAAGCGGTAACCACCATTGAAGGGTTAGAGTTTGAGCAGCTAAAGCAAGCTTGGGCGCAACATAATGTCCCCCAATGTGGTTTTTGTCAGGCTGGACAATTGATGTCAGCTGCCGCATTGCTGGCAAAACATCCTAAACCTGCTGATGCCCAGATTGATGAAGCCATGTCTGGCAATATCTGCCGTTGTGGTACATACACGCGCATCAAGTCTGCAATTAAAGCCACCACCGGTGGCTATCAGGCTAGCCACAGTGCTGCCGCCTCAATGGAGGTAGAAGCATGAGCCAGTTTAACGCCGTAAAAAACTTCAGCCGTCGTGATGTGCTTAAATTGTTTGGGGCAACAGGGGGCGGGCTCGCACTGGGCGCCAGCGGTCTAACCTGGAGCCCCGCAGTGATGGCGCAATCACAAGAATCTAGGCTGAACCTATTTATCGCTATTGGCGATGATGACAAAGTCTATTTAACTTGCCATCGTTCAGAGATGGGTCAAGGTATCCGCACTGGGATACCACAGGTGCTGGCGGATGAACTCGGTGCCGCTTGGGAGCAAGTCGTTGTTGTTCAGGGTCTTGCAGACAAACGTTATGGTAGTCAAAACACCGATGGTTCGCGCAGTATTCGTAATGGTTTTGACAAAATGCGCGAAATGGGTGCCATTGCCCGAACCATGCTCGAGCAAGCTGCCGCTAATAAGTGGCAAGTCGATGTCGCTGAGGTGAGTACAGACAATGGTAAGGTGGTGCATGTCAGCTCCGGTAAGCAAGCACGCTTTGGTGATTTGGCTCATGCAGCCAGTCAGTTGCCGCTGCCGGATGTCAGTACCTTAACGCTAAAGCCTGCCAAAGATTATACCCATATCGGTGCATCACATCGCATTGTTGATATGCAAGATATGTTGAATGGCCAAGCGCAATATGGCCACGATATTACGCTGGATAACATGTTACATGCCAGTATTGTGCATCCGCCTGTTGTTGGCAGCGATATTGCGAGTTTAGATGACAGTGCTGCTCGCAAGGTCGCCGGGGTAGTGGATGTGATAGTGATGCCTGTATTTAAAGGGGCACCGTTGTTTCAACCCTTAGGCGGCGTTGCGGTGATTGCGACCAATACCTGGAGTGCGATGCAAGGGCGTAAGGCATTGCAAATAACTTGGAAGGCCAGTGTTAATGACAGTCATGACAGCGACAGTTACTTAAAATCGTTGGTGGATAAAGTCTCTAAACCAGCTAAGGTTGTGCGCCAGCAGGGACCAGAAGTGAGTGACTGGCCCAGTGAGCAAACTATTAGCGCTTTGTATACTGCGCCTTACCTTGCCCATGCGCCAATGGAAACGCCTGCAGCTACCGCTCATGTAACCGAACAAGGCTGTGAAGTGTGGGCATCAACGCAAACACCACAGCGCGCCCAGCAGGTGATTGCAGCCGCCTTGGGGTTAGCTGAAGAACAAGTGACTGTGCATGTGACCTTGCTTGGGGGCGGCTTTGGCCGGAAGTCCAAACCCGATTACTGCGCCGAAGCGGCGATGTTGTCGGCGCAACTCAAGCGCCCTGTAAAAGTCTGCTGGACCCGCGAAGATGATATCCAAAATGGTTATCTGCATGCCATTAGCGCGCAACATTATCAGGCTAAATTCGATGCTCAAGGTAAGCCGGTAGCGATTTTACAGCGTACAGGTTTTCCCAGCATTGGCTCCACATTCCAAGAAGGGGCAGAATATCCTGCGGGCTGGGAGCTAGATTTGGGTTTTGTTGATGTGCCACTGGCGATAGACAGTTTGCGCTGTGAAGCGGTTTCCGCCACCGCGCATACACGTATTGGTTGGGTGCGTTCGGTCTGTAATATTCAGCACGGTTTTGGCATAGGCAGTTTTGTCGATGAATTGGCTGTTAAGGCCGGTCAAAGTGCACCGCAAATGTGGAAGCAATTGTTAGGGCCCTTACGCCAAGAGCAATTTAAAGAGCAAGGTTTCCAATATGGTAATTACGGTGAAGATTTAGCCCGTCATCCCGTTGATATTAGCCGCTACCATGGGGTAATTGATGCGGTTGAGCAGGCTATGTTAGCCCATGGTAAACCCAAAGCGAATCAAGGTTGGGGTTTTGCGGTACACCGCAGTTTTGCAGCGTTTGTGGCCACGGCAATATTAGTGGAGGTAGACGCAGGTAAAGTGCAGGTGTTGCAAGCTATTTCAGCCATCGATGCCGGTACCGTTGTTAATCCTGATCGCGCTAAGTCACAAACGGAGGGAGCGATTATGTTTGGCTTAAGCTTAGCTATGATGGGTGAGATCAGTTTTAATCAAGGCAAAGTGCAACAGTCTAACTTTCATGACTATCCAATGTTAAGAATGGCGCAATGTCCGGCTATTGAAACCATAGTCATCGCCTCAAATGCCGCTCCAGGTGGGGTGGGTGAGCCGGGTGTACCGCCAGTTGCTGCGAGTCTAACTAACGCTATTTTTGCTGCCAGTGGACAACGGATTAGAACTTTACCCGTCAATCAGCACCTCAAAGTGTAGAACGTACACTGTGTAACCTACTGGGTTTAAAAAGAGGCATTGCGCCTCTTTTTTGCTTTCATTACCACGTAAAACTTGTTCTTGAGCAAAAAACTAGCAATTAATGTTAGTTTTGTTATGAGAACACTGTTTTTTAATTACAGAAAGGAGTAGTTTAACCCTACGCTAATCAACGTAAATTACCGGGTTATCGCGGGTTAACATTGCTGTATATCGGCATGCTGTTACCCATTGAGTCATAGATGATTAATAGAGGAGCATGGAAAGTGCCCGTATTAGCCAAATGACTGCTCGATACTCGAGTCCATAATAGAAGGGGTCATTTATGGAGCACCGATTTCAAGTCGCATTGTCTGCTGGACTACTTGCTGCCTTGTGGGCAGGGCTGGCAGATACATTTCATTTAGTTACCTGGATAGGCTTTCTCGCTTGCAGCACCTATTTTGCTCAGACCAAACCGGGTTTTCAAGGGGTGTTGCTGACTTGGTTCACCAACTTGTCCGGGGTGTTTTGGGCATGGTTAGTGATTAGCGGGACGAGTTATTTCGGCTCTGCGTGGGTTGGCTATTTGCTCACGGGTATTGTCACCAGTGCTATGTGCTTGCAAGCAAGCCACAACAAACTATCCTTTATTCCAGGCGCCTTTATTGGTTGCTGTATCACCTTCGCCATGGCGGCAGACATCGCTGCAATAGTGCCTGCGTTAATTTTAGGCGCACTGTTGGGCTACGCCATGACGTTATTGACATCTCAGTTGGTAAGCTTAAGTCAAAAATTGGGCCTAAGTGCCAAAGTCGCCACGGCGGATGAGCCTGGCCAATAGACGGATCTTCAGCAGTATTAAGCACAATAATACTTCTCATAAACCAAGGTATATGGTTGCGATATGAAACAAATAGAATTTAGAAAAATTGATGCGTTGATGATTAAACTCAGCCTCAATGGAAAATTTTTTGTAGTATGTGCCATGGTCAGTGCGATCAGTATTGCCATCGCCATGCTAAATATTTATCAGGTCACAGAGCAAGCGGCTCAGCAATCTACTCAGCGAGCACAGCAGAGTCTTGATGCATTAGCACAGGCGGCAGCAAGCTTGCAGTTAAGTGACGCAGATTTGCAGCAGTTTGCCTCTGCCAATAACCTCACTATCAGCAATCGTTCGCAACAAAACCGTACCGAGGACATGGTGACAGTGAGTGCCAATGTTGCCGGGCAAGCCGGTGTGTATTTGCAGGCACGCCATAATGTCGCGAGTTGGGAGCAACCCAATGTCGATCAAGCATGGTTTGTACTGTATTTAGTCTTGTTAGGTTTGCTACCGCTGTTTCAGTTAAGTTATTGGATCTCAACCTCATTGGGCGGTGGCTTGTGGGATATGTATATTGCCATTAAGCGTCTAGCTGATGGTGATTTATCTTGCCGGTTAAATTTCTTTGGTACCGATGATTTTAGTATGATTGCCAGAGAGATTGATCGCAGTGCCGACAATATGAGTGAGATGGTGAGCGCGATTGGTGACAACGCGACAACACTAACTAAAGCTTCCCATGAGTTTAATCAACAAGCACGGCAAAGTGATGAGCTAACTCAGTTCCAGTATCAATTTCTCGATACCGTCGCGGTGGCGATGGATCAAATGACGGCGGCCATTGAAGAGGTTTCCCACAACGCGGCTAACACCTCGGAAGACACTAAGACCAGTGCCGCGCAGGCTGACCAAAGCAAACAACGTATCGCCGATGCAATGACTCGTATTGCCCAGTTAGTCTCGCAAATTGATTCCGCTTCTGGCTCGGTAGAGCAACTCTCTAGCCATGCTGCCGAAATTGGCGCGGTGGTGACCACGATTAACGGCATTTCAGAGCAAACCAACCTGTTGGCACTCAATGCTGCAATTGAAGCCGCGCGAGCGGGTGAACAGGGCCGAGGCTTTGCCGTGGTGGCCGATGAAGTGCGTACCCTTGCACAGCGAACGCAACAGGCGACAGTTGAGATTCAGTCGATGATTGAAGGGTTACAATCAGGCTCAGGAAAACTGTCGACTATCACTCATGAGATTGTATCTGAAGCAGAGCAGGGAAGAGGCGCGATAGAGCTGGTGGGCAGCGACATTGATAGCATGGCTGATTCAATTAACCATGTATTTGATATGAGCTCACAAATTGCCGCTTCTGCTGAGGAGCAAAGTGTTTCGGCCCGTGATATTGCCGCGCAGCTTAATGAAATTCGCACCCAATCTGAAACCATAAAAACCACCTCTGAGCGCTCGGTGGTATTGGCCGATGACTTAAAAGCCTCTTCAGAGCAGCTCGAAGGTATCTTAGAGCAATATAAGCTAGCGTAACGTCTTAACCAATAAAAAAGGTCACATTACTGTGACCTTTTATGTGCTCAATTTACGCTAATCGCGCGGCTTTGTCGTTAGCTAAACGTACTCCAAATTGGCGCGTGGTCAGAAGGCTTTTCAATGCCCCTAAGCTCATAATCAACGTCTGATTCAACCAAACGTGCCGCTAATGATGGCGTTGCTAACACCACATCAATACGCAGGCCGCGATTATCCACAAAACCTTTAGAGCGATAATCAAACCATGAATAGCGCTCGCTGCGTTGCGGGTGCAATTGGCGGAAGGTATCAATGAGACCCCAATCAAGTAGAGTTTTTAACCATTCACGCTCTTCAGGTTGAAAACTGCATTTGCCGGTCTTTAGCCAACGCTTGGCGTTTGGTTCGCCAATGCCGATGTCTAGATCAACCGGTGAAATGTTAATGTCACCAATAATGGCGATATCTTCATCTGGGCTGTGGTGTTCATTGAGGTAAGTCATGAGATCTTGATAAAACTTACGCTTAGCGGGGAATTTAGTCTCGTGACTAATATTGTCCCCTTGGGGGAAATAGCCGTTGAGTACCGTTAGTAGTCGACCATTTTCCTGCTCAAAGGTAGCCATTATCATACGGCGCTGGGCATCATCGGCATCGGTAGGAAAACCCTTTTGGATCTTTAGCGCTGACTTCTTGCATAACATGGCCACACCATAGTGCGCCTTGCCGCCGTGATAATGCACTTCATAGCCCATGGCTTCTACATCAGCAATCGGAAACGCTTCATCATGAACTTTGGTTTCTTGTAGGCCAATGACATCTGGCGAATGACTATCAATGAGTGCCTGCAGTTGGTGTAAGCGAGCACGGATACCATTGATATTAAATGAGACGATTTTCATGAATGATAATACTCCTTCAAGTGCATGAAATTAAGGGAGAACGCGCTTAAATGGTTTGACGGTAACAGCGGCATATACGCCCGCTTCTATATAGGGATCGGCGTCAGCCCAGGCTTGTGCCGCTTCAAGTGAAGCAAAGTCGGCCACGACTAGTGAGTCAGTAAAGCCTGCACTGCCGGGATCTTCACTGTCTATCGCTGGGTGGGGGCCTGCGACTAATAAGCGACCTTCGTCAGTTAATGTTTGTAATCTTGCAAGGTGAGCGGGGCGGGCGCTAAGGCGTTTTTCTAAACTGTTTTCAACATCCTGCGAAGCAATCATGTACCACATAATATGAGTTCCTTTTATGGGTAAAGGTAGAGGAGTAGCGGCGACAGGCAGGGTCGCCGCGAAACGATTTATTTGTTATTCAATTCTTGCTTGTGCTCGTCGCTCATATTTTTAAATAGATAAACCACGGTGATCACGGTATTGATGAGCGTCAGCGCCGTTAAGCCGAATACTTTGAAGTTTACCCAGGTTTCCTGCGACAGGCTAAAGGCAACGTAGATATTAATTAAGCCACAGGCGACAAAGAACATGACCCAGTACCAAGTGACATGAGCCCAGATTTTATCGGCGACGATAAGCTCTTTACCTAACATGCTTTTTAATATGGGTTTATTAATGAGCTGACTAACGGCAAGTGCGATAGCGAACAGTGCATAGACCACGGTCACCTTCCATTTAATGAAGGCATCATCGTGAAAGATCAAGGTCAACGTACCGAAGAATGTGACCATCACAAAGGTGATGATATGCATCTTTTCTATGGTTTTATAAAGGGCATAACAGATGATAAGTTGTAGCGCTGTTGCTACGATTAGCGCCCCACTAGCCACGTAAATATCAAAGAACTTGTAGACGGCAAAAAAGATAACTAAAGGTAAAAAATCGAGCAATTGTTTCATATAACTATCATGGATTATGCGAAGAAAAAGTGCCGTCGAGTGTAACACGCAGTGGGCATAGCACAAAGCCTTGCCAAGTGCTTATCCATTAACAAGCGTTAATTAAAGCTTGTCTTAAATGAGGCTTAATTTTTAGTGGTGATTTCGGGTTTAATCGGTGCCATCAAATCGGTTGTAGTTAAACTCAATATCACTGACGATAAGTTGAAAATCTTGCGCGCATTGGTTGGCGATAAGAAACCCAATGTGGCTAATTTCAGTTAGGTCGGGCGCTGGTCTGTTTGGGTAGTCCTGACCGCGATAACTTTCAATAAAATCTTCAGCAACGAAATGCAGGGTTTGCCATTGGTTTACTGTGGTGGTGAAGTACGCTTTATAACTTTTAGGTTGATCCAATAATGAGGCGCAGGTTTGCAACCTGAATTGATACCTAAGGCCGTCACCGCGAACGCGCATGGTGATGGTTAGAGCGGCGTGGCTTGGATGCTCACTCAGAGTGACCGGGGCTTTAATCGACGCAAACCCACCATTGTTATCAATACTGACTGCGCCGCTAAATTGCACCTGATGTTGGCTTTGTTCGACCTGACTGTTAGAGCATCCGCCCATTACAGTATCGTTAATGCGTTGCCATATACCGATATTTACCATCATTTTCCTTAACGTGGTTTAAAAAGCGTTATTGTGATTCTCGTTGACTGAGCGCAAATGTTGCGTGAAGGTGGCGCAGATTATCAAATTGAAAGTCGGCTTGTGCTTGGTAAGGTTTGTCAGTACCGAAAGTGAGCAAAATGGATTGCATGCCCGCATTATTGGCCGCCTGTACATCATAGAGATAGTCGCCAACATAAGCGATGTGATGCGGATTAATGTTCCAACGACGGCTGATAGACAGCAAGCTTTGCGGGTTGGGTTTGGGTAATCCATCTTCGCGAGTCACAATTTGGCTTATGGGCAAGCGGCATTGATTGACTTTAACCGCAGCAGCTTGTCGACAATTTCGAGTCACTATTGCTGTTGGTATCTGCAGCTGCTGCAGAAATTGCAGTAATTTATGGGCCCCATGCAGTGCGGTCGCCGACTGCGCATCATGCATCTCATGGGCTAAAATGGTGTCATTGGCGGCCTGACGTTGACTGGCTGAAAGCGATGCCACATAGGTCAAAATATCTTGTTCGGCTGGGCAGCCTATCGCCTGCTTAATGATGGTGAAATTAAGCGATGAGCTTACTAAGGTGCCGTCTAAATCAAATATTATCGCTTTTATCGGGATTTTCACTGTGATTAATTATCTAAAGTTAACATGTAAAATTCAGTGGTACGATTTAACTGTGTCCTTGTCCCAAGCCTTTAACCTAGCTGACCTTTGACGCTGAGCTTATCAATCAGGCTCATAAAGTCATTCAGTTGCTGCGGCTGCTGGTAGTCTATGTGGTACTTGCCATGAAATAACAGCGACAGGGTGACCCCACAGGCCTTTAGGTAGCATGTATAACCGTCAAAATCATGCCAAGCTTCAATATGCTGATAGCGATAGATGCCGTCGTTTTTGGTCCCCAGTTTAACCACTTGGTTAAAGGCGTTGAGTGCTGACGTCATGTTTAGCTCATTTTTCATCGCGACCTCGCCATGTCGATTACAGTTTTAACCGCATCTTTGACTGACAGTGCTCTGTGGGGACGCCAATCATTTCATCGTAAGCGGTTTGCAAGGTAAACTCGGCTTCTTCAGCCCCTAAACTTTTCAGGAACTGTTTGGCCTGTTCAAACGACAAGCATGTTTTATGCTGGTGTTGCGGCGCACTTAGCTGATAGAAATTGCCCTGCTTATCTTCGCCGCCCACCAAATAATGGGTTGCATCTGCAGTATTAATAATAGCAGGGTATAAGTGGTTATCTTCAAACGCTTTAGCGAGTTGCTGTGGTTGCATAACTTGACCTGTTATTGATTGAAACTAATTAAACATACGCAGCGCCGGGCGTGGGGGATCACTTTGATTTAGTGGAGGGAATGCAATTTTTTAGCGACCAATACCCACAGCAAGTTGTAAATAACATTTCTATAACAAAGGTTTGCAAAAAGTAACCGTAGAGATGCGCTGGGTTAGGAAGTTGTTTACGTTTTAGTGGACTTGATTCTATAATGCGGCGTCAGATCAAGATAACAATAACAAAACACATACGGATTGGAGTCTACTTACATTATGAAGAGACAGTTTAACGCGGTTAAACAGGCCGTTGCACTATCTATTGGTTTATTGAGCGTTTCAGCGGTTGCTAGCGCGCCTTTAACAGTAGAAGAAGTCATTGGTTTACAACAAGTTGCTCAAGCACAGGTGAGTCCTTCTGGCGATAATGTGGCTTTCACACGTTATGTGCCAAGAGCGCTATATAAAGAAGAAAATGGCCTACATTGGTCTGAATTACACATTGTTGATGATGCTGGCGTTGAACGTCCCTACATTACCGGTCAGGTTAATGTGAGCAACATTCAGTGGTCTGCAGACGGCTCTCTGGTCTATTTCTTGGCCAAAATGGGCGAAGATAAGCATACTGCACTGTATCAGATCCCTTTTAACGGTGGTCAGGCAAGCAAAACACTATCGCTAAAAGAGACCAGCGTTGCAGATTACGCATTGAGCAAAGATGGCAAGCAGATTGCCTTGATTGCAAAACCGGCTAAAGATAGCAGTGTTAAAGAGTTAAAAGAACTCGGTTTTATGGCCGAAGTTTATGAAGAAGGCCTAACTAACAAGCAATTGTTTGTTGTTGACCTTGCTGCAAGTGATAAGCCACTAACACCGATCGCGTGGAATATTGCAGACTTTGTCTCTGACGTGCAATGGTCGGCCGACGGTGAGCAGTTATTGGTTAAGACGCAGCCAACGGCGCTGATTGATGATCAGTACATGAAATCACAGTGGCATATCGTGAATGTGGCCAAGCAGCAAGTGACCACTTCGTTTGCAACTGAAGGTAAGTTAGGTGCGGCTGAGTTTTCTCATGACGGCAAATATGTAGCGATTTTAGGTGCTGAAGACAAACATGATCCTGCTACGGGGCGTTTGTATTTAGCTGAAACACAATCGGGGAAGATTGCTGAGTGGATCCCTAATCATATGGGTCATATCAGTGATATTGAGTGGAAAAACAACAAGAACGAGTTGTATTTTATTACCAATATCAACACTGATTCGGTGGTAGGCCTAATCAAGCCTGGTAGCGAAAAATACAAAGTTGTGGTTAAGCCGGGCAAATTTATCGCCTCGCAGTTAAGCATTTCTAACTCAGATAAAACTCTCGCTATTCGTGCTAACACAGATAAGCACCCTAACGAAGTGTACATGTTGCGTGGCAGCAAGCATAAAGCTTCACGCCTGAGTGACTCTAACCCATTCTTAGCGGACAAGCAGTTTGCTAAGCAAGAGTCTATCTCGTTTAAAGCCAGTGACGGTGTTGAGATTGGTGGGGTGTTGATCTATCCATTGGATTACCAAAAAGGTCAGCGCTACCCATTAATCATGTCAGTGCACGGCGGACCTGAAAGTCATGATAAAGATGGCTGGTTAACCAACTATTCTCGTCCTGGGCAACTGGCTGCGGCACAAGGTTACGCGGTGTTCTATCCAAACTATCGCGGTAGCACAGGTAAAGGCGTTGATTACTCTAAGCTGGGTCAAAATGATTATGCCGGTAAAGAGTTTGATGATTTAGTTGAGTTTAAAGATCACCTGGTTGAAATGGGGTTGGTTGATAGCGCTAAAGTCGGTATTACCGGTGGTTCTTACGGTGGTTACGCTTCAGCTTGGGCGGCAACTAAGCTCACTAAGCACTTTGCTGCGAGTGTCATGTTTGTCGGTGTGACCAATCAGCTGTCTAAATTTGGTACGACTGATATCTCTAACGAAATGCATTTAGTGCATGCTCGCTCTTACCCATGGGATAAGTGGCAGTGGTATCTAGAGCGCAGCCCAATTTACTGGGCGGGTCAGTCTGAAACGCCTCTGCTTATCATGCATGGTAAGGACGATCCACGTGTTCATCCAGCGCAATCAATGGAGCTATATCGCTACATGAAAGTGCAGGGCAAAGAAGTGCGCTTAGTTTATTACCCTGGTGAAGGCCATGGTAACCGCAAGGCGCCAGCGCAATACGATTATCACCTACGTCTAATGCGTTGGATGGACAACTACCTGAAAAATGACGCTAAAACGATGCCTGATCATAAAATTGATCACAAGGCAAAGTTGGAAGCGGCTAAAGAAGCTTAATTATAACGGCTTGGTAAAGCTTGTTATTACCCCTAAAAACGCCTGAGCTTGCTCAGGCGTTTTTTTATCTATGATGAATGCCATACCAAATTTGTCCTAACGCAATACCGGCATCATTAACTGGGATGAGTCCATTGCTGAGTACCGTCAAATCCGCTTGCTGCAGTTTGGTTTGGGTATATTCAGTTAAATACCGGTTTTGAAATACTCCGCCACATAGCACTACCGGCAATTGGGGATACTTTTTTGCTGTCGCCAGCACGGCATTACCAATTGCCTGCATAAAACCGGCGGCAATATTGTTGATAAGACTAGCGGTGACAGCTTGCTGCTCAAGTTTGATTATAATTTGATGAAATAACTCATCAGCAAGCCACTGACCTTGCTGCTCAAGCAGCACAAAATCTACCGGTTTGTCGGCTTTATTGGCAGCGGCTTCTAGCAGCATGCCTGCTTGGCCTTCAAATTGGGTCACTGTGATTAACCCCAGTGCGCAGGCAACCGCATCAAACAGTCGCCCCATTGAACTAGTTTGTGGACAGGCACCGCCATTGCCCTGCGAAGATTGGTGCACTTTAGCTAAATTACCGATGAAGTTTGCCGAGTACTGCGATAAACAGCTGAGCTTATGACAGCGTGCAAGCACCTTTTCGCACTGGTGTTCTTCACTGTTACTGAGCATTAAGGCCAATACGATACGACGCGGGTCTTTGATTGCTTGCTCGCCGCCAATGAGCCTAAAGGGCTTGAGGTGGCCGAGTCGCTGATAGTCATTGATATCGGTCAGTAACACTTCTGCGCCCCATAGTTGACCGTCATCCCCAAGACCGGTGCCATCAAAACTAAAGCCAAGAACTGGGTCGGTCAGTTGATGCATGGCCATCACGCTCAATACATGGGCAAAGTGGTGCTGTACAGTGAGGCACTGAATATCGGGCTGGCGTTGTTGCAGTGCTTTACTCCAGCGAGTGGGGGCATAATCAGGGTGTTTATCATGCACGATACAGCGCGGCTTAAGTTGGTACAGCCGCTTGAAAGTGGCGATGGTGTTATCAAAATAGGCTTCAGCTTCTAGGCTAAACAGATCGCCAATATGGGGGCTGACAAAAATATTATGATCGAAGGCAAACGCTAGAGTATTTTTTTGCTGTGCGCCGACAGCCAATAAAGTGTGTTCAACCGGTTTGTCTATAGCTAAAGACAACGGCGCATAGCCTCTAGCCAACCGAATGACCTGGATTTGCCCGGCAATCACTTGCACCACACTGTCATCACAGGCGTTAATAATTGCTCTGTCGTGGTCGAGGATATAATCGATTACATGCCCGAGCTTGTCGACAATCTCTTTGCTGTCGATGATGACTGGCTCGCCACTAATATTGGCACTACTGGCGACGATAGGGCAATTTAGCGCGTCTATCAGTAGGTGATGTAATGGGGTATAAGGTAAGAATATGCCGAGCTTATCGATATCGGGCGCGACAGATCCACTGATGTGCAGCGAAGCTTGTGGCTGCTTGCTCATTAATACTATCGGCCGCTCAAGGCTTTGCAAGCACTGCCATTCTTGTTCGTTGCCGCTGACTAAATCAGCAGCTGCTTGTTGATTAGCAACCATCACAGCGAGTGGTTTCGCCGGCCTATTTTTGCGTTGTCTTAACTGTTTTACGGCGCTGTCATTGCTGGCATCGCACACTAAATGAAAACCGCCTAAGCCTTTAATTGCGACTATTTTGCCTTGCTTTATCTGCTTAATACATTGACTGAGGGCATCTTGCTTTTCGGCTAAGGTTTGCCCCTGTGGATCAAGTAAACTCAATTGTGGCCCGCAAGCTGGGCAGCTTACAGGTTGAGCATGGTAGCGACGATCTAGCGGGTCGTTATAGCTGCGCTGGCACTCAGGGCACAGTGAAAAATTGGCCATGGAGGTATGTGGCCTATCGTAGGGCAGTTTTTTGATAAGTGTGTATCTTGGGCCGCAGTTGGTGCAATTGGTAAACGGGTATTGAAAGTGACGGTTATTGAGCTCGGCCATTTCAGATAGGCAATCATCACAACAGCTTTTATCAGTGGGTACCACGACCACGGCATCGGTTTGTGAGCGGGTGGTTGTTATCTCAAATTGCTGACAACCTTCAATTACGGCTAGTTCGATTTGTTCGAAACGGTCGATACGGGAAAGCGGTGGAGGAGAGTGTTGAAGCTTGGCAATAAAGTCTTCAACATCTGCTTGCTGGCCCTGTATTTCAATACTCACCCCTTGGCTGTGATTGAGCACAAACCCGCTAAGCTGGTGGTCTTGTGCATAGCGGTAGACAAGTGGTCGAAAACCAACTCCTTGTACTATGCCTGCAATCTTGAGTCGTCGGCGGATCGGTGACTGATTGTTCATCTCAAATGGCCTAATTTCCCTGTACATTGCCAAGTCATTATGCCAGTAAATCAATGTCCTCATAGTCGGTTAGATCAATAGAGAGTACGATCAATTGCGGTTGGGCACTAAGCAGCTATAGCGCTCATCGCTATGCACAATAAAGCGCCAGCCATAAAAAATGCCTGAATAAATCAGGCATTTTAATGGGGCTGTAAATCTTAAGCTGTGGCTAGGTCGCCGCTTTCATGTTGCGAGTAAACTCTGCCAACGCTTCGAGCAAAGCAGGTTCATCTTTTTGATTAGCTTCAATAATTTTGACTACCGCAGAGCCTGAAATCGCCCCCGCTGCGCCAGCGCTAATCGCCGCTTTGACTTGCTCAGGTTCAGCAATACCAAAACCAAGCAGCGGTGGTGGAGCATCAAATGTTTTGAGGCGCGCTAAAATATCACCAATAGGCATACCAGCTTTAGATTCGGTGCCAGTGACTCCGGCCCGAGATAACAGGTAGGTGTAACCCTGTCCTTGCTCACTGACCTGTTTTAAGGTGTCACTGTCAGCATTGGGCGGTGCAATGAAGATAGGGTCTATATCGTGGGCTTTGGCCGCATCAATAAATGGCTGTGCTTCTTCAACGGGGACATCTGCAATCAGTACTGAGTCGACACCGGCCGCTTGCGCTTTGGCATAAAAGGCTTCAATACCGTTGGCATAAACCAAATTAGCGTATAGCAGCAAACCGATAGGTAGCTGCGGATATTTTTCTCTTACAGCGGCGAGCATTTCAAAGCACTGACTTGGGGTTGTGCCAGAGGCCAACGCACGCAGGTTAGCCCCTTGGATCACTGGACCATCTGCCAGTGGGTCTGAAAATGGAAACCCTAGCTCTAGCGCGTCGGCGCCATTAGCAACTAAGGTATCAATAATCTCTAATGATAGGCCTGGGTTGGGGTCGCCCAAGGTGACAAATGGCACAAATGCACCTCGATTTTGCTGCTTTAGCGCGGCAAAGGCTGCTTGGTAACGGTTACTCATTGCCACTCTCCTGTTGAGCTTTTTGCTCTAAAATATCTGAGACGGTAAAAATATCTTTATCGCCACGGCCCGATAAATTCACCACTAAAATGGTCTCTTCGGTTGCGGCTTCGGCCAATTTAAGTGCATAAGCAATGGCGTGGGAAGATTCAAGCGCGGGTATTATGCCTTCACTGCGAGCTAAAATTTGGAAAGCCTCAAGTGCTTCATCGTCGGTGGCTGACTCGTAGCTAGCACGGCCGGTCGCGGCCAAATGTGCATGTTGCGGCCCAACCGATGGGAAGTCTAACCCGGCGGATACTGAGTAAGACTCTTCAATTTGGCCTTCAGCATCTTGCATCAATGGCGCTTTCATACCGAAAAAGATCCCTGTTTTACCATGCTTTAATGGCGCGCCATGCATCGGCGTGTCTATGCCTAAACCGGCAGGTTCTACCCCAATGAGCTTAACATCGGCTTCGTCGATAAAGTCTGCAAACATACCAATTGCATTAGAGCCCCCGCCAACACAGGCGATCACGGCATCGGGTAGACGACCTTCAGCAGCGAGGATCTGGCGTTTAGTTTCTTCACCTATCATGCGCTGAAATTCACGTACTATGGTGGGGAATGGATGCGGCCCTGCGGCGGTACCTAGCAGGTAATGCGCTTTATCATAGCTGGCTGACCAGTCACGCATCGCTTCATTGCACGCATCTTTTAGGGTTGATGAACCAGAGGTGACTGGAATGACTTCCGCCCCCATTAATTTCATACGAAATACATTAGGCGATTGGCGCTCAACGTCTTTGGCTCCCATATACACTTTGCATTTTAAATCTAACAAGGCGCATGCGAGAGCCGTTGCTACGCCATGTTGTCCGGCACCGGTTTCCGCAATGATCTCTTTTTTACCCATACGCTTAGCAAGTAATGCTTGCCCCAATACTTGGTTCGTTTTGTGGGCGCCACCATGGAGCAGGTCTTCACGCTTAAGGTAGATTTTTACCAAAGGGTTAGGGCTAAGATTACGGGTAAGCGTCAACGCCGTGGGTCTACCGGCGTAATTGTTGAGCAAATCGGCAAATTCCGCTTTAAAGTCGGCATCGTTTTGGGCATCAACAAAAGCAGCTTCGAGCTGCTTAAGTGCAGGCATTAATATTTGCGGGACATACATACCGCCATATTCGCCAAAGTAGGGGTCAAGTTTGGTCATCTATTCGTTTCCTAATTTGAGCCGGTTGGATGGAGCAATTTGTCCTACCCAACTCATGCGCTCTGGTAATTTAAGTCAATATTGTCGTAGTGCAGCAAATGCCGCTTTAATCTTGTCGCTATCTTTTATTCCCGGCTTTACTTCGAGGCCCGAGTTAAAATCGAGGCCAAAAAAGCCTTGTTTGCTAGCTTGTAGAGCATTATCTGCATTAAGGCCACCGGCTAGCATGGACAGCGCTTTATTAGGCAGTGACGCTTGCCAATCAAAACGGCTACCAGTGCCGCCAAATTGAACCTGGCCGCCTTGGCTTGTTTGGCTGTCATATAACAAGCGATCGATATTGTCTGGTACGGTTAATGTTGCGGTAGCACTGGCGTCAACCTCTACAGCGATGGCTTTCCAGATCTGGCATTGACTGCCTTGCTGAGCAAGTAGCTGTTTAAGTTGGCCGATGCTGTAGTCGCTTTCATTACCGTGTAATTGCACGGCGAATAGCTTGAGCGCTTTTGCAACTTGGGCGATTTTCTCCGGCGCTTCGTTAACAAATACACCCACAAAATTAAGTGCTGCAGAGCCGCTGCGATGGCCATTAACTAATGCTAGTGCTTGTTCCTGGCTGATATAGCGTGGAGACTTCTTGGCAAAAATGAGTCCACCGTAAATCGCGCCAGCTTTTGCGGCCTGCTGTGCATCTTCTAGGCGGGTGAGGCCACACACTTTGTTATGACCCAAAGTCAGTGCGCGGCAGGCTAAATCTAAGTCATCTTCAGCCATCAATGAACTGCCAACCAAAAAACCGTCTACCAGTGGGCTGAGCCGTTTTACCTGTGCTTGGTTATAAATACCGGATTCGCTGATCACAACCGTGTCGTTAGGGATAAGCGGTGCAAGTCGTTCAGTCGTGGCCAAGTCGGTACTCAAGTCACGAAGATTTCGGTTGTTGATGCCGATAATTTTTGCATCTAAAGCAATGGCTCTATGAAGTTCTTCTTCGTTGCTGACTTCGGTCAAAATATCAAGTTGGTACTTAGCCGCTTCTTGTGCCAGTAATTGATATTGTTGGTCATCAAGTACAGAAAGCATAAGTAAGATGGCATCAGCCCCTTGGTGAGCGGCCAACTGCACTTGGTAGCAGTCGACAAAAAAATCTTTGCACAATATTGGCTGAGTCACACGCTGACGCACTTGAGGAATGTAGTCCATGTCGCCTTGGAAAAACTGCTCATCGGTGAGCACTGAGATGCCCGCAGCATAGTTGACATAAACATCAGCGATGGCGGTCACATCAAAATCTGCTCGAATAAGCCCTTTGGACGGACTGGCTTTCTTGCATTCAAATATAAAGCCGGCATTGGGTGCCTTTAGCGCATCATAAAGGCTTCTATCTGACTGTTTAGGTTGTAAACTTGCTTCGCTAAAGCGCTGTTTCAATGCGGCAATATGCGCCGCTTTAGTATCAACAATTTTTGTGAGCACATTGGCTTCTTTAGTTGCACTGGTTTCTCTAACACAATTATCCACGTGATGCTCCATTATTGCTGACTAGCGCTAGCCAGTTGTTGTAATCGATTGAAACCTTCGCCATTGGCAATGGTCTGTAGTGCAAGTGCTGTGCCTGCTGCTGGAGAGTCTGCTACGCCGGCAATATACAGGGCACAACCGGCATTGACTGCCACCGCATTTTGGTGAGCAGCTTGACCTTTGCCTTGTAAAATATCGCGGGTAAACTGTGCGTTTTGCTCTGGGGTGCCGCCAGTTAAATCTTCCAGTGCCGCTCTGTCAACACCAAGCTGTTCTGGCGTAAGACTGTAATGAGTCAACTGACCATCTTTAAGTTCACACACTTGTGTTTCACCATGCACTGCCACTTCATCTAAGCCACTGCCATGTACCACCATCGCACGCTTTACATCCAAGGCTTTCAGTACATTTGCGATAGGTTCAACTAACGCTTCGCTATATACGCCAAGGACCATAAAGTCAGGGTGAGAGGGGTTAATTAACGGACCTAGGACATTAAATAAGGTTCGGGTTTTAAGCGCTTGGCGAACAGGAACTGCGTGACGAACACCACCGTGGTAGTGAGGCGCGAACAAGAAACATAAACCAAACTTATCTAAACAGTCTCTTGCTAATTCCGGTGCCATGGTCAAATCGATGCCAAATTGCGCGAGCAGATCTGACGAGCCCGATTTGCTTGATACGCTGCGGTTGCCATGTTTAGCGACTTTTGCGCCGCTGGCTGCTGCAACGAAGGCCGCAGTGGTTGAGATATTAATGGTGTTATGGCCGTCGCCGCCTGTGCCAACAATATCAACAATACCTTGGGCTTGGGTATCGGCGTTGGGTGTAGGGAAGGGTTTAGCGGCTTCACGCAGTGCATCAGCTGCGCCTGATATTTCATCAATGGTTTCACCACGCATTTTCATAGCGATAAGCATGCCGGCCATCGTCACTTCACTCATCTCACCTTGCACAATTGTGGTGAATAGCTGTTTAGCTTGTTCTCGGCTTACGCTGTTACCGGCAAAGAGTTGTTCTAAAATTGCTTGTTGTTGGCTCATGAAAGGGGCTCCTTGCGTGTGTCATCAGTAAGATAAGCTAAGCTCTGGGTTAAAAGTTGGCTGCCTAGGGTGGTTAAAATTGATTCTGGATGGAACTGGAATCCAATCACTTTGTACTCACGGTGAGAGACGGCCATAGGCATAGATTCGGTTGTCGCGATGACCTCTAGGCACTGAGGCACTTGCGTTGCGACTAAACTGTGGTATCGAGCCACTGGCAGCGGCGAAGCTAATCCGGCAAACACGCCTTGACCATTATGGTGAGTGGCGCTGGCTTTACCATGCACCACGGTTTGGGCGCGCTCCACTTTGCCACCAAAATGTTCCACAATAGCTTGGTGACCGAGGCAAATCCCTAAGATAGGTGCCTTACCAGCAACCAATTTCAGCAGCGGCATAAGTGAGCCAGCTTCATGGGGAGCACCAGGCCCTGGGGAGAGTACCAGCGCGGCTGGCTCAACTTCGTTGGGTAATTTGTCAGCAATAAACGCAGCATCAACATCATTGCGGTAGATAACAACTTGATATCCAAGGCTGCGAAACTGATCGACTAAGTTGTAGGTAAATGAGTCGAAGTTATCGAGTAAATAGAGTTTCATAGCCCGCCTCCTAGTTTAATGGCCGAGATAACGGCTTGGGCTTTTTGGCGTGTTTCATCGGCTTCTGACTGCGGATCAGAGTCGTATACGACACCAGCACCCGCTTGAATATGGGCAATGCCTTGTTTGACAAATGCAGAGCGAATCACAATACAGGTGTCCATATCGCCTAGGCCGTTAAGATAACCGGCCGCGCCGCCATAACTGCCGCGTCTTGTTTGCTCGACGCCTCGGATAAGTTGTGCGGCACTGACTTTCGGTGCCCCTGTTAATGTGCCCATGTTCATACAGGCTTGATATGCGTGTAAGGCGTCTAAATCGTCTCGTAACTGACCTGTAACGCGGCTCACCAAGTGCATGACATGTGAGTAGCGATCAACTTTTAGAAGCTCAGGGATCTTACGGGTACCACTTTGACTAATACGTGCAACATCGTTACGCGCCAGGTCGACTAGCATTAGGTGCTCAGATAGCTCTTTCTTGTCTAGTCGTAGTTCTAATTCTATGCGGCTATCTAGATCCGCATCGATTTGACCTTGGGCATTCTTACCGCGTTTGCGCGTGCCAGCAATGGGGTAAATTTCAACTTGATTAGTGTTGGTCTCATACTTAAGCGCGCTTTCCGGTGATGCACCAAACACGGTAAAGTCATCACCGCGGAAATAGAACATATAAGGGCTAGGGTTAGTTAACCTCAGCGCCCTGTATGCGCCTAGGGTGTTGGGGCAAGGTAAGCTAAAACTTCGAGACGGCACCACCTGAAATATATCGCCGGCACAAACATGCTCTTTCAAGGCATTAACATGTTGGCAGAAGGTTTCATCAGTCATGTTGATCTTGACTTCGGCCTCTACCGGTTGCAGTGCTAGCGGTGGAACCAGCTCAGTAATTTGGCGCTTGATGGTGACAACCCGCGAGGCCAGTTCATCCGCGTAAGCATCATTGCTATCTTGTGGCTGCGAAAAGCGGTGGGTGATGACTTTAGCCGTTTCGGCTTGACGGTCGACGGTAATTAAGGTTTCAGCAAGATAAAATAGGTAGTCTGGGCAGGTATTATCGCTTTGCGGCACAGGTGGTAACGGCTCGACGGTATCAATGAGATCGTAAGCCAGCACACCGCCCAAAAATAGATCTTCAAATTGTGGCTGTTCGCCGCAATCTATGTGGTTTATCAGTGCGCGGAGCCCATCAAGTGGGGACACCGATTTTAATCTGGCATCTTCATCGAGTTGCTCAATCGATTTGTGTAGTCCGACATGCAGCACATTATCTTGTTGCTCTACGGTGGCATCATTGAAAAATTTGCCAATGGGTGACAACAAGGTTTGTCCGTTGCGGGTTAGCGCGGTGAAAGTCAGTTGGTAGCCACTGCAACGAATAGATAATGCGGCATCTGTTAAGATCAAACTGCGTATATTGTCTTTGCTTTCGATTTCAGCTGACTCTAACAGCATACTGTGGGCTTTATCTTGGGTCACCAATTGATAAAGGCTCAGCGGGTCGCTGGGGTAGTCAATCCGTTCTTTAACTGTTGTGACTTGAGCTAATGTCATCTATTTGTCTCGCTTCCAATGTTGGTATCGCAATCACGGGCAAAATGTAGGGTAAAATTCAGTTAACAAAAAGCCCGCATCAAGTGCGGGCTTATTGTTGAATCTTGTCTCTTTTACATGAGCACAGTTATTCACACCACCCGCTAAGTTGGGAAGTGCCACCACCAATTGATGTTGTTGAACTGTTTAGCCATTAATCTGTCGCTCGAATTAAAAGGTAAAAGATAAAATCTGTTTGATGGCTATATAAAACATCAGCACAGAGGTGATGTCAATTGAATATTATTCTATTTAGGAACTAAATGGCCTAAAAGCAATTTTAGTGGTGAATTTGTAGCACATTATTAAGCCTTATGTAGTGCGAGCTAGTGTTTAAATTAACAAACTCAAGTAGAATAAGCCCATGATAGATGAATCGATAGTCGTGGACTTGCATAGTCACACGTCGGCCTCTGATGGCCAACTTTCTCCTGCTGATTTGGTCGCGCGTGCGCTGCATAAAGGTGTTGGCGTGTTAGCGATAACCGATCACGACACGACTGCAGGTCTTGCCGAGGCTCACCAATTTAATCAACAGCAGTCAAACCCGCTACAATTAATCGATGGTGTCGAGATTTCAACGCGCTGGCATAATTTCGATATTCATATTGTGGCGCTAAATGTCGCCCTTGATGATCAGCCTTTGCAGGATTTTCTCAGCAATCAACGCCAGCTTAGGCAAACTCGAGCCGAAGAAATTGGCGCTCGATTAGCCAAAGCCGGTATTGAAGGCGCTTATGAGGGGGCCAGTGCATTGGCTGATGGGGCAGCGTTAAGCCGTGGTCACTATGCGCGTTGGCTTGCCGACAACGGATACGCGGTTAATCCAGCATCGGTGTTTAAAAAATACTTGGCACGGGGCAAGACCGGCTATGTGCCCAACAACTGGTCTGATATGGCCACTGCTATCTCGTTTATCCATCAAGCAGGTGGTGTTGCAGTATTGGCACATCCAAGCGGGTACAAATTGTCAGCCAAATGGCTTAAGCGCTTAGTGCGTGAATTTGCCCAGTGCGGCGGTGATGCTATAGAAGTGATACTTGGGCAGCAAAGTATTGAAGATCGCAATAATCTGATTGCGTTAAGTAAGTTAAACGGCCTAACGGCTTCACTGGGCAGTGACTTTCATTTTCCCGGCAGTTGGATAGAGCTTGGTAAAAATATGTTTCGCCCCAAAGGTGTACAGTGGGTGTGGCAAAGTGATGCTTGGCGAGCTCACGGTGCCGATATGGATAGCAATTTGGCATTGAGCCAATAATATAGTGTGGATGAGAACAAACAATGAGTCAGTTTTTTTACGTACATGAAGAAAATCCACAAACACGACTGATTGGACAAGCCGTGAATGTGCTTAAACAAGGTGGCGTGATCGTGTACCCGACCGATTCGGGTTATGCCCTAGGTTGTAGGATAGGTGACAAAGATGCCATGTCGCGCATCACGCGTATTCGTCAAATAGACAATGATCATAACTTTTCGCTTATGTGTCGCGACCAGTCTGAGTTAGCCAATTATGCTCGGGTAGACAATCAAGCTTATCGGGTACTAAAGCATAATACGCCAGGGCCTTATACCTTTATTTTTAAAGCGACTAAAGAAGTCCCGAAGCGACTGCAAAATCCGAAGAAAAAAACCATTGGTATTCGTGTGCCTGATAATGTCATTGCATTGGCTTTGCTAGAAGCGCTCGATGAGCCATTAATGTCGACCAGTTTAATCTTACCGGGCGAAGAGTTCACCGAATCAGATCCAGAGCATATTCGCGATGTGTTAGAGCATCAAGTCGATGTGATTATTCATGGTGGTTATCTTGGTGAAAAGCCCACTACAGTCATCGATATGTCTGATGGTGATATCGAAGTAGTACGTGAAGGTGCGGGCGATATCACACCGTTTGTATAGTACTGTCTATTATTTTGCTAAACGGGTATAATCGCGCGTTTGGCGAAATCAAGCTAAGGTTAACCTTAGTATTGGGCCGGTGGTAATTCGATTAAGGTGGATACATGCAAGGGACTCAGCAACGTTTACCCTTGGCGGTAGTTAGAGGTGAGGCGGTAAAACAATTACCGGCTGATCTGTTTATTCCACCTGAAGCGCTTGAAGTGTTTCTAGAGTCATTTGAAGGCCCGCTAGATTTATTACTGTATTTGATCCGTAAGCAAAAGTTAGATGTTGTCGAGCTGGCAATCGCCCCTGTTACTGAGCAATATTTGGAATATATTGACTTACTGCATGGCGCTCGGGTTGAGCTTGCGGCGGACTATTTAGTCATGGCCGCAACATTAGCTGAGATTAAATCGCGGCTGTTACTGCCAAAGCAAGTTAATGATGAAGAAGATGAAGAAGACCCTCGGGCGCAGTTGATCAAGCAATTAAAAGCTTACGAAGTGATTAAACATGCGCAGCAGTCGCTTGATGAACTGCCAAGAATGGAGCGGGATTACTTTCAAGCTAAAGCTATGCCTGCGGCTGATATCAAGCCGACTGTGTTGCCACCTTCAGTGTCTTTAAGCGATATTGCGCTAGCCTTTTCGGCAGTGTTAAAGCGAGTGGAAGCCAACGAGCATCATCATGTACAGCGAGAAACCTTGTCGACGCGAGAGCGTATGGCGAAAATACTTGCTCTGCTAGAAGGTGAAGCGTTTTTGCCGTTTGAAAAGCTGTTTGATGTCTCAGAAGGCAAAGCTGGGGTTGTGGTGAGTTTTCTGGCACTGATGGAGTTGGTGAAAGAAACGCTGGTGGAGCTAGTGCAAAATGAGCCTTTTGCAACGATACATGTAAGAGCGTACTAATTGGCAAAGAATAAAGCATTACAGATTAATCCAGATCAGCTTAAACAGCTGATTGAGGCCAGCTTATTTGTCATGGCGAAAACAGTTTCGATTAAGCATTTAATGGAATCGGTTTTGGTACCCTTTGCGGTTTCACGGGTCAAAGTGAAACATGCATTGGAGGAGCTGCAACATGACTATCAAGGCCGTGGTGTACAGTTAGTGAAAGTGGCGGGTGGTTATCGTTTTCAAACCGCGGCAGAGCTTAGTCCATATTTGCAGACGCTATGGCAAGAGAAGGCGCCAAAGTATTCACGGGCCACGTTAGAAACATTGGCAGTGATTGCCTATAGGCAGCCGGTAACCCGTGGTGATATTGAGTTTATACGTGGTGTGGCGGTAAGTAGCCATACTATTAAAAGCCTGGCAGACAGGCAGTGGGTAAAAATAGTAGGGCATAAAGATGTACCGGGACGCCCGGCACTGTATGCCACTACTAATGAATTTTTAGCCTATTTCGGCTTAGAGGCTTTAGCGGACTTACCACCGTTAACTGAACCTGAGTCATTAGAGGCATTGTTTTCGAAAACTGTCGCGGCGGAGTCGCCGCAGCACGATGAAGACGTGCCAAACCCTTTAGAAAAAGAGTCTATTACTAATGAGTGAAAAATTGCAGAAAGTCTTGGCCCGTGCAGGCCATGGCTCCCGTCGTGAGATGGAGGCATGGATTGCTGCAGGCCGAGTTAGTATTGACGGTGAAATTGCCAAGTTAGGTGATCGCGTCGAAGCCGATGCAAAAATTCGACTTGATGGCCGTGCAGTGTCAATTAAGTCTGAAGAAGACGTAGTGTGCCGAGTGATTGCCTACCACAAGCCTGAAGGCGAGATCTGTAGCCGCAAAGATCCAGAAGGTCGTCCGACGGTGTTTGACCGACTCCCTCGTACCCGCGATTCTCGTTGGGTTGCTGTTGGTCGTTTAGATATCAACACTTCCGGTTTATTACTATTTACCTCTGATGGTGAGTTGGCAAACCGATTGATGCACCCATCCCATGAAGTTGAACGTGAGTACGCTGTGCGTACATTTGGTGAGGTGACTGACGGTATTATTCAGCGTTTACGCACTGGCGTGACTTTGGAAGATGGCCCTGCCAGCTTTGATAAAGTTAAAGCTGCTGGTGGCGAAGGCATGAACAAGTGGTGGCATGTCGCGCTAGCTGAAGGCCGTAACCGTGAAGTTCGTCGTCTGTGGGAGTCGCAAGAGGTACAGGTCAGCCGTTTGATCCGTATTCGTTACGGTATGATTGAGTTACCTAAGTCTCTACCTCGTGGCGGCTGGGTAGAATTACCAATAGAGCAAGTCAATTACCTTCGTAATTTGGCAGGATTGCCGGATGAAAATCGCACTTTACTGGGAACCGATAAGCACAGTGTGGCACGCTCGAAAGTGAAAAGTGCCAAAATCCGCCGCGCTGTTCGTAAGCATAAGACATCTTCTGCTAAACCTAGGCAGCGTAGTTAACTTGCTACCACAAGGTTACTAGTTAGAATCAATTCAAAGGCCGCATAAATTGCGGCCTTTTTCATGCTTGTAAATTGAATTCAAGCGGTGTTTCAGTTTCTAAGTCAGTGCCATTTAGGTTAGGCTAATAGTTAACTAGACGATATAAATATTAGGTGTGTCATGCAGTTGATAAGTGTCAGTAAGATTTGGGATGCCGCTGAGCACAACGCTTTTACCGATTTGGTTCGTTTTAACGGTGATTTGTACACCATATTTAGGGAAGGTGAAGCTCACGTTTGTGCCAATGGTGCACTACGTTTGTTACGTTCTGTTGATGAGGGAGACTCTTGGCAATCGGTTCATCAGTTTAGTGTCGATGAGCGCGATCTTCGTGATGGTAAGCTACTTGAGTTTCGAGGACAGCTTCTCGCATTTGGCGCCGGCCCAATTCGCGAGCCTGAACCACAACCTTTAAAGTCTTTTGTCTGGCACAGTGATGACGGTGAAACGTGGAGCGCGGCAAAACATATCGCCGCTGAAGGTGAATGGCTGTGGCGTGTTAGTCAATACCAGCAAAGTCTATATGGTGTCGCTTATCATCCTCATCCTGATAACGGTTATGTAGCGTTATATCAAAGTGATAACGGCATGGATTACCACAAAGTTATTAGTCACCTTAATCAGCAAAGCTATGTCAACGAGTCGGGGTTATCATTTGTCGAAGGGGTAGATTCACCGCCTACTGCGTATTGTTTATTACGTCGAGACCCTGTTTGGTCCAACGAGCAAGATGCATTGTTAGGCGTATCGACCGCACCATTTACCGATTGGCAGTGGCAAACGTTAGATAAGCGAATTGGTGGCCCAGTCAGTTTTGTCCATGATACTAAACTCTATGCTGTTGTACGCTTGTACGACGGCGAAGTACGCACTTCGGTGGTTCATATTGATACGCAAGCGCATCAAATAAATGAACTGCTAACACTGCCTTCTGGCGGTGATACAAGCTACGCTGGCGTCGTGCTACAAGGCAGTGAACTTCTCATCAGTTACTACTCTTCACACGAAGGTCAGTCGGCGATCTATTTTGCTAGAGTAGCCCTAGCTAACTAAAGCTGCTTGTAGTGATTGGGTAAAAGAAGTTCACATTTACCCTTTCTTTATACTTGCTCTAGCGCTTCCTCTGCAGTTTCATACCAGTTGTCACTATTCCCAATTTCTCCCAGAAAATGAATCTTTCGGTTGTGGTGATTTACCCCCTTTGTTAAAAGCGAAACCATTACCGACCCTTCTAAATAATGAAAACCTCCTAGGTGAAATATATAGCTCTTAGTGATTTGAATGAAAAATAGCCGATTATGTTACCTGTATGCACAAAATTGTAGTTATTAAAATTTTAAATTAAGTGCGAATTTATAAGTCGTGTTTGTTTTTTGTTTTTATAATGTTTAGGGTTTATTAATTTGTGCATTATTATTAACTTTTAATTATCATGTGTATTATTTTGTATCCCATGTTTTCTTAGTGGGCCCCTTGTTTATTCATGCTGTCTTTGTGTTCGTTACCATGTTGTTTTTTAAGGTTTTTAATTAATTTTTAACTGCTAATTGCAAGCGATTTAAATATGTATATGTATCAATTGTTTTCAATTAAGTTGTTTGGTTGTGAATCCAATTGACTTATTTTTGTTATTTTTGCAGTATTTTTAACGAAGTGATTAACTTCTAACAACATAATAAGATAACAAATATCATCTGCTCGATAATTATTAATATTTACTCGAGTGGAGAAGGGAGAAAATATGAACTCTTTGACCTTAACGGCGAAGGCTGTACGCGTAGGATTACTTGCCGCAGCAACAACAAGCGTTGCCTTTAGCGGAGTTGCGTTTGCTGAAGAGCAGGAAGAAGGTGCTACCGTTGAACGAATTCAGGTAACTGGTTCACGCATTAAAAGAACTGATTTAGAAGGCTCTTCACCAGTAACGACAATTACATCTGCAGACATCGAAAAAACTGGCGAAATGTCAGTTGCTGACGTATTACGCCGTAGTAACTTGAACACATTTGGTTCATTTGCAGAGTCATCAGGTAGTACTTGGCAGAGTCAGGCCAACATTTCATTGCGTGGTGCTGGTGCTGACCGCACATTGGTTTTGTTGAACGGTAAACGTATGCCAGGTTCACCTACCATGGGTGGTACTGCGGTAAACTTGAATACTATTCCTACAGCTGCAATTGAACGTATTGAAGTACTGACTGATGGTGCTTCTGCTGTATACGGTTCTGATGCTGTTGCAGGTGTTGTTAACATCATTACTAAAAAGAACTATGAAGGTTTAGAGGTTTCAGCAACAGGTACTAACCCTGAGCAAGCAGGCGGTGAAGAGTGGAAAGCTCACGTCGTTGGCGGAACTTCAAGTGATAAAGGCAGCATGACTTTCTCATTTGAGCATCAGAATCGTGAGATTATTTATCAACGTGACCGTTGGTTCTCAAGCTCTACGAATGTTCTAGCAGATAAGTACTCAGATACAACAGGTGTTTCTGCTTACGCTCGTAACTTCTTAGATATGAGCACCTTCCAGTTCAAGCCAATGGATGCGTGTAACAACGACAAAATGGTTGGTGGTGGTCATGTTTATGATTACGGCGACGGTGACTTTATTTGTGGTTATGACTACACCTCTGAAGCAGCGGATCACGCAGCGCGTAGCTACACTGCTGGTTACGTGAATGCTGACTATGAGCTTTCTGATGAAATTCGTTTTGAAGGGCAAGGCCTATTTAGTCGTAACGAAACATTTGGTCGTTATGCTCCTGCAGCCGGTTGGTTTAATGTTGATGCTGGACAGATTGATGTCCAAAACTACGATGAAAATGGTAACTACATTGATACCACTAAAAATGCCAATGCCGGCCGTGTTTACTATCGTTTTACTGACGTAGGTACACGTGACTCTACCACTATCGATTACAGCACTGATATTCAGGTTGGCTTAGTTGGTGACCATGAAAACTTCGGCTGGGACGCGACTTATCACTATAACCTAGCAGAAAACAGCAACTATGGTACTGGCTACGTTCACAGACCTACTGTTGAAAATTTAGTTAAAAGCGGTGACTTTAACTTTGGCCCAGAAGGGAATAGTGATGCAGTGGTTGCTGCTATTTCTCATGATACTCTTGCTCAAGATATCATGGAGTTCCAAACAGTTAACGCAGGTATTAACTTTGAAGCACTAGACCTTCCAGGTGGCCTAGCTGGTTGGTATTTTGGTGCTGAATACATGGACTACAAGTACACTTCAAAAGTAGACGCAGAATCGGCTGCTGGTGAAGTGATAGGTTCTTCGGGTAATGGCTCTGGTGGTGACCGTCAAGTTGCAGCAGTATTTGGTGAAGCGATTCTACCGATTACTGATAAGCTAGAATTAAACTTGGCATTACGTTTCGATGATTACTCAGATTTTGGTAACGCAACAACACCTAAGGTCGCGGCGCGCTATCAGCTTCTTGAAGATTTAGTACTTCGTGGTTCTTGGGGACAAGGCTTCCGTGCTCCAGCATTGTCAGATTTATATGCTGCAGACTCTTTCAGTGCTGACTTTGCAACCGATTATCACTATTGTGACTTACAAGGTACTGCGCCTGCTGATTGTAGCTCTGCACAGTATGACGTAACTCGTACTGCTAACGAGAACTTAGAAGCTGAAACTTCAGATTTCTATAACTTTGGTGCAATTTGGAATATTACCGATGGGTTGAGTACGAAAGTAGAGTACTACAACTTATCAATTCAAGATGTGATCACATTCGTTTCGCTAGATTCGCTGCTAAGAGAAGAAGCTGAAGTTGGCTACGGTAACTTGAGCCGCGGTGAGATTATTCGTGCAGGCGATAGCCCAGACGGTAAGATCTTGGAAGCGACCACACCACTAGTAAATGGTAATGGTTTCGATACATCTGGTATTGATTTCAACATCACTTACACCGGTCTGGAAACAGCAATTGGTGACTTCGGTACAACGTTTGATTTGACCTATGTACTGACTTATGAAGATGAAGAGTACTTCGATGGTCCTGTTAACAACATGGTTGGCCGCAACGGTTTACCTGACTATCGTTTCACTTGGGTGCTAGATTGGAACTATGGTGATCACAGCGCGTCACTATTGACTCAGCACATTGCTGGTCAAGCTGAAACTATCGACCCAACAACATACGAAGAAGTAGGTAGCCTACCATCGCAAACAACTTTCGATGTTAGCTACAACTACAACACTTCATGGAATGGTAAGATTTCAGTCGGTGTACGTAACTTAACTAACGAAGATCCAGTATTGGATTCTAACTTAGCTTACGATGATTCGCTGTATAACCTTTACGGTCGTACTTACACTGCATCTTATACACAAAAATTCTAAACTCGTTTAGATACTAAAAAACCTCCCATTGGGAGGTTTTTTTATGCCAGTAAATTAAACTTGTTACAATATGACCTGCGGCAGAACATGTTCATTTGTAGCCGTTTAATAACACTCTAGCGAGCACTACTTTATTTTGAGCGGCCACAAATCCAATGACCTCTGTTTGGCAAGTAGCGTACCCAAAAATGAATCTGTTTTGATTTACGGTAGACTATGAGCCGTTTTGAAGCGAATGTAGCGTTAATTTTGGTGAAGCAATGAAGTTACCAAATTAAAGCAGTCAGTCGCATGAGGGCTAGTGAGTTAAACGCAGCTCTTGGCGATGTTGATGATAAAACTCCGCGCTACAGGCTGCACAACGTTGCTCAAGAGGGTCTTGTTGCAACCGATGTGATTCTATCTCGGATTCGCAATCGGCACATAGCCCATACATGCCGATATCTAGCTGGCAATAGGCGGCGTCCAGTTTAGTTAACTGGATAAATAATGGGTCATCACAGCGTTTTAACTGGGTGAGTATTTCGATGAGTTCACTGATAGTAGCGCTAGATGCGAGGCTGCCGAGTTGACTAATTTGCTGTCTCTCCAAGTCAGCTCTCAGATCAGCTTCTACTTCCGACAATACCTGTCTGACTGAGTTATTATTCACGTGTCTTTGCCTAATTACTGATAGTGGTTATCCAGTGTAAACAGGTGATGAATATCAGCTATGATTGAGATCAAATCTGTGTGACATTTTGTCTTGTTAGATCAAATAGTCACAGAGATCTGACCTGTATGGCGGAATTAATGCGTATTGTTAATGCTCTTATGCTTGCTTAAGCAGCGACAAAATGTCTTTGGTTTGCTTGAGCACTCTTAGTTCAACAAACAATTGTTCACCTTCTGGATAATGGCGGGCGATGAACTTTAGCCATTGCTTGATTCGGGCGGGATAATACTTCTCTTTATCACTGACAATTTCAAATTCTGAATATTGTAGTAGTAATTGTTTGACTTGCTGCCAAGCTAAAGGCGCTTGCTGCGCCTTAACAACGTGGGCTAGGTTAGGGACGGTCAAAGCACCGCGGCCTAACATCACATCATCGCAGCCACTTATGGCTTGGCAATTCAGATAGTCTTCACGACTCCATATTTCGCCATTAGCGATGACCGGGATAGCAATCGCGTCTTTTATCTGCTTGATATATTGCCAGTGAGCAGGCGGCCGATAGCCTTCCTCTTTGGTTCGCGCATGAACGGTCAGTTCTGTCGCGCCCGCAGCCTCAATGGCCTGAGCAATTTCAACACAACGACTTTTATCATCCCAGCCTAGGCGGATTTTTGCTGACACAGGTTTACTGCTATCCACAGCTTTACGTACCGCATTGACGACTTGGTAGATGGTATCAGGTTGTTTGAGCAGGGCGGCGCCGCCATTACTTTTATTGACCATTGGCGCTGGACAGCCAAAGTTGATGTCAACGCCTCGCGAACCGAGTTCAACTGCTCTTACTGCATTTTCTGCCATCCACTGTGGGTGCTGGCCGAGCAATTGCAGCCTGACCGGTGTTCCAGCAGAAGTTCGACACTGATTTTTAAGTTCACTACATAGGCGGTAAAACACCTTTTCCGGCAGCAATTGGTCAACAATACGGATAAATTCACTGATCACCAGATCGTAACCACCTACCTGAGTAAGTAGAGAACGCATTGGGGCATCAGCGACCCCCTCCATTGGAGCAAGAATGACACGCATGGTGATTGATTATCCATAGTACGCCTAAGCTCGTCCGCGAGTATTTGCGAGTTTCGCCGGCAGGTTAAATTAAGGCGCGCTATTTTACTTGAACTGACCGTGATAAACAAAGCGCCAATTTTACCTTGTTCAACAATCGCTTCCTAACAGCTTTTATTGAGTAATAATTTGCAAGATCTCACAATTTGAGTCATAAATGTGAACGATGGGTAATTTTTTTGAAATAAAGTTGTTTGCTCTCAGGTCTTATTATCCGAGCCAGCAAAAAATTGGTGTTGGCAAACATATACATGTAGAAATTATTGAAGGAATATATTATGAAATTAGTTAAAAATACTGCTGTAGCTGTTGCCTTGGGTACTGTTGTTGCTGGTTCGGCTTATGCAGGTCAAGCACAGGCAAATCCATTTGGATATAGTGAATTACAAGCTGGCTACCAAATCGTTGATGGTGAAGGTAAATGCGGCGAAGGCAAATGCGGCGGCGAGAAAAAAGGTAAAGAAGGTAAGTGCGGCGAAGGTAAGTGTGGTGGCGATAAGAAAGCCAAAGAAGGTAAATGCGGCGAAGGTAAGTGTGGCGGCGACATGAAAGCCAAAGAAGGTAAGTGTGGTGAAGGCAAGTGTGGCGGCGACAAGAAAGCTAAAGAAGGTAAGTGCGGCGAAGGTAAATGCGGTGGCGATAAGAAAGCCAAAGAAGGTAAATGTGGTGAAGGTAAATGTGGTGGTAGCCACTAATCGTCCAAACGATTATATAAGTTAGTCTACCCTCGTTGTAGGGACTTAATAGGCCAGATTTCTGGCCTATTTCATTATTCTCTAGGGGAGTTGTGATGAACCAACAAGCTTCAGTCGGACTCGGTTTACGCCGAGAAATGTTAGATGAGTTTTGTCAGTCCGTTCCGCAGCAAATTGATTTTCTCGAAGTTGCACCAGAAAACTGGATGACCTTTGGTGGCAAATTTGGACGTCAGTTTAGGCAGTTGACCGAGCAACATCAGTTCTTTTGTCATGGCTTATCATTATCTATAGGTGCCAGCGCACCACTGGATATCGCTTTTGTAAAACAAATTAAAGGCTTTTTAGACACTCACGGTATTGAGATCTACTCTGAGCACTTAAGTTATTGCTCCGGTGAGGGGCACCTGTATGATTTGATGCCCATGCCGTTTACTGGTGAAGCGGTAAAACATGTGGCAAGTCGAGTAAAGCAGGTTGAAGATATTCTAGAGCGACCACTGATTCTAGAGAACGTGTCCTTTTATGCACAGCCAGGTAGCGAAATGAGTGAATGTGAGTTTGTGAATGCCGTTTTAGCTGAAGCAGACTGCCAACTATTACTCGATGTCAATAACATCTATGTTAATTCAATTAATCAACAGTACGACCCACTCGCATTTCTTAAAGCGATGCCGACTGAACGTATCCGTTACTTACATATTGCTGGGCATTACCAAGAGGATGTCGATCTAATGGTCGACACCCATGGCGCAGATATTATTGACCCAGTCTGGTCGCTGCTACAGCAATGCTATGAAATTCACGGTGTATTTCCAACTCTGTTAGAGCGTGATTTCAATATCCCTGAAACGGCAGTTTTGCTAGAAGAGATAAATAAGATCCATCAGTATCAGCAGCATGTTTTACCGAGTGTACCAAGGAGCGCATAGTGGCATTTTCTGAAATACAGCGCTCATTTATAGACTATATTTGCGACCCAAGTCGCCCCTTGCCTGAAGGGACCGACGAGCGCCGAATGTCGGTGTATCGAGAGTTATTCTTTAATAACGTTAATGGCTTTGTTAGCAATGCATTCCCGGTGCTGTGCTCTTTATACAGTGAGCAAGCATGGCGGAAGATAGTGCAGCAGTTTTTTGTGAGCCATGACTGTCAAACCCCTTTGTTCATCGAGATTGCCCAAGAGTTCCTGCTATTTTTACAGCATGAATACCAAGCTGATGATAATGACCCAGACTTTATGCTGGAGTTGGCCCACTATGAATGGTTAGAGCTCAATGTCGTGACCGAGCGGGATAATCCACTACATGTGATGATAACTGACCAAGCGATTGATTGCGGGCAATTAGTGTTGTCAGACAGTGCTCAAATTGCGCAGTATCATTATGAAGTCCATCGAATAAGCCCTGAATACCAACCTTGCTCACCACAGGCCCAGCCGAGCTTTTTTTGTGTTTATCGAGATGCGGAAGAAGAGGTGTGCTTTTTACAGCTAAATCCGCTCAGTGCACAAGTGCTCGCTTACTTAGCTGAACATCAAGGTGTGAGCTATCAGCAGTTAGTGGAGTGGTTAACAGCAACCTTTGTTGAGATGGATCCGCAAATATTGGCCCAAGGCAGTATGCAGATGTTGCAGGACATGGCTGGTAAAGGAATCGTTAGAATGACTAAATTCAGTCAAGGTTAATACTTAAGGGCTAAAATTTGTTTGCTTAAGAGGCTATCTATCTGTGACGTTCATCACTATAATGGCGCCAAAAATTGATCTAGATCAATAAAACAACGCCAACAAACAGTGAGGAAAGCATGAGCCAGCCGTTTAAAGACCCATTTAATGCCGTTTATTTTATTGGATTTTTATTAGTCTTATTGCTACCAACATTACCCGCAAGCCTGTCGTGGTTGAAGCATGCAGGTGTGCTTTAGTCACAGTAATGATAAGCATTCCTGTTTTAGCGGATGCAATTAGGTATACTAACCACTCTTTTACGAGTGGTTTTTTATTGGAAAATAGATGGTATTAAAACGCGGTTTTTTTCTGATTGTCGGACTATGCGCCTTAGTATTGGGGCTCATCGGTATTGTCGTGCCACTATTGCCCACCGTGCCGTTTATTCTGCTTGCTGCCTATAGCTTTGCTCGTTCAAGCCAACGATTACACAATTGGTTGATGACCCATCCTTGGTTTGCTGAAGCACTGAGAGATTGGGATAGCAAACGAGCCATTCGCAAAGGATTAAAACGTAAAGCATATATTGCAAGCACCATCAGCTTTGCCATCAGTATTGCCATCGTTCCTTTGCTATGGGTTAAAGTGATGTTGATGTGCTTTTGTACCGCGCTACTGCTTTATTTGCGGCAAATTCCAGAATTGGAAGATGAATAATACTGCTGCTCAGCCGCGTTAAAATGTGCCACACAGCCTAAGCTTATTGAATTGCAAAAATGTGATCTGCCATAGCAATCTATGTTGTGGATCTCGGCATCGATTGTTGCAACTGCATCTAAAGCGGCTTAAGCTTAGCCGAAAATTCTAATCTAGTGGCCTGTTTTTGGCCTGCCCGATTTTATTCGGGATGACTCAAAAGATGATAGCAATGAACACAGATAAACTTGCGTTGATTAAGCAAAGCATTAAAACCATTCCAGATTATCCAAAGCCAGGCATCTTGTTTAGAGATGTTACCAGCTTAATGGAACAACCTGAGGCCTATCAGGCAACGATTGCTTTATTAGTTGAACACTATAAAGATTTTGGTTTTACCAAAGTGGTGGGCACTGAGGCGCGTGGATTTTTGTTTGGTGCGCCATTAGCGTTGGAGTTAGGTCTTGGTTTTGTGCCCGTACGTAAACCCGGCAAGTTACCACGCAACACGATCAGCGAAAGCTATGAGTTAGAGTATGGCCATGACATGCTTGAAATTCATACCGATGCAATTACCGCTGAAGATAAAGTACTTGTGGTTGATGATCTGTTGGCAACCGGTGGCACAATCGAAGCAACTGTGAAGTTGATTCGTCAATTAGGTGGTGAAGTGAGTCATGCGGCGTTCGTTATTTCGCTGCCAGACCTTGGCGGTGAAACAAAATTAGCAGCGATGGGACTTGAGCTGGTTAAACTGGTTGAGTTTGAAGGCGAATAAGCCGCTTTTTACTTGCCATAAAGCTAACTGAACGCCAATGATACTGTTTGTTATCGTTGGCGTTTTTGTTTTCAACGCCTTGCAAAGCTACTTTTCAGTCAGTTAGCTCGATGAAGTCTGTGCTTGCTAGCGACTTTAGCATTAGCATGGTATTGTGCTTCAGTTAGGGAGTGTATCCCGCTATCTCATTTTCATGACACGTTGGGGAGTTCCATGTCATATCAGGTGTTAGCCAGAAAATGGCGCCCTGCCACTTTTGAACAAATGGTCGGTCAATCACATGTTTTACATGCGCTAACCAATGCGTTGACCCAAAACCGCTTGCATCATGCTTATCTATTTTCAGGCACACGCGGCGTGGGCAAGACCAGTTTAGCTCGGCTATTTGCGAAAGGACTCAATTGCGAACAAGGTGTCACAGCAACCCCGTGCGGTACCTGTTCCAGCTGTATCGAGATTGCCGAAGGTCGCTTTGTTGATTTGATTGAAGTGGATGCAGCTTCTCGCACTAAAGTTGACGATACGCGTGAACTACTTGATAACGTTCAGTATCGACCTAGCCGCGGTCGTTTCAAGGTTTATTTGATTGACGAAGTGCATATGCTATCGCGTAGTAGTTTTAATGCCTTACTGAAAACGTTGGAAGAACCGCCTGAGCATGTCAAATTTCTGTTAGCGACGACAGATCCCCAGCGCCTGCCCGTCACGGTATTATCACGCTGTTTGCAATTTAATTTAAAAAGCCTGACTCAAGAACAGATCAGCCAACAATTGACCCATATCCTTGAGCAAGAGCAAGTGGATCATGAAGAAGCGGCGATTAATTTGCTGGCAAAAGCTGCCAACGGCAGTATGCGTGATGCCTTGAGTTTAACCGACCAATCGATAGCTTTTGGTGCCGGCCATATTAAACTTGCCTTAGTGCAAACTATGCTAGGGACAATCGATGAAGGCTATGTTATTGCATTGCTTGATGGGTTAACTCAGGGCGATATTGGCCAATTGATGACCTTAGTTAATCAGGTACTGACAATGGGCGCCCAGCCAGAAGAGGTGCTACGGGGTTTACTTGAGTTATTGCATCAAATTACTTTGACCCAATTTGCACCAGCTGCGGCCCAGTTGTCTGCTTACGCGCAGCAGATCAGCCATTTCTCAGGGCAACTTAATCCTGAGCAAGTACAGTTATATTACCAGCTACTTTTAAATGGCCGTCGTGACTTACCCCATGCAGCAGATCCTAAATCTGGTTTGGAAATGGCACTATTAAGGGCGGTAGCATTTGTACCTGAAAAACCTGTCAAGCGCTGGCTCGCTGAGCCCCATGTTCTAAAGCCGCTACCTAGTGTGGTTGATGATAGTAAACCAGCCCTAAGTGAGCAGAAAGTTGTTAACGCGAAACAAGCAAATAGCCAAGAGCAAACATCGAGTCAGACGGCCGCAGATGATCCAGGGGAAGCTGCAAATCCAGTAGCCAAAGCCGAGCAGATTATAGACGCTGAGCCAGCAGGTGATGTCGAAAGCGATGATGCCGAAAATGCGGCATTATTGAGCGAGCAAGCACTGATATTGAGCCAAGCGCAAAGCCAAATGCATAGCGGCCAAGTACAAGAGAGCGAAACAACATCAGCGCAGCGTGAAGACATGAGTTTGGCGTCTGGTGCAACAGCAATATCCCCGTCAACGCCCACGTCTGCCTCTAAATCAAGCTCAACACCGGCAGGGCAGGTTTCTGCTAGCAATAATCGAGATGTTAAAGATTCAGAGCTAAAACCCGCGGTTGGTCCAGAACCCGTCGCTGATCAGAGTTTTAGCGGCGATGAGCAAATACCGCTAGAACAGTACGCGATGCAATCAGGCGCGATGGATGATTCTCAAGACGGTTATTTTGTCGATGAGCCATCGCAACCTTTGTTTGATGCTCCGACGGCGACGAATAACAGCCTTGAGCCAGTTAACAGCCTTGAGCCGGGTAGCAGCCCTGAGCCAATTAACAGCCCTGAGTCTAAAAACAGCTCTGAGCAAAGTCCTGCGCCAGCTGAACCATTTGATGATCCGCTTGATGCCGTGCTTGCTGCGCGTCAATCCTTGCTCACTGACCTAGATGCAGAGCCTGCTAAGGAGAGTGACACAAAAAAGCCTTTAAGTGATAAAAAGGCCTTTGTGCCACCCACACGAAAACCCGCTGAAAGTCCTCAGTCAGCGAGTGAAGATGAAAGTAGCGATAAGCTCTTTGGCGCTGATAGTGCTCGCTCGGATAAGCCACAGGCAGAAGCCGCTGATGAAGATGAGGGCGTGTCGGCTACGCACGCCACTTCAAGTGAAGATAGGCCACCTTGGGAGCCAAACCCGCAAGCAGGTAACCTTGATATTCAAGCACAAGCTGCCGCTTTATCTGCGCCACCGACAAGCGAAGCAGGCGCTGCGAATAGCGAGCCATCAACGCAGCAAGCTCAAGACCGACCCCGCCAGGGGATAGCGCTTGATAACAGCCTTGAGCCAGTTAACAGCCATGAGCAAGTTAACAGCCCTGAGCCAGTTAACAGTCATGAACCAGATAATAGCCATGAACCAGCTAACAGCCACGATCTCATTGAGAGCCATCAACGCAGCGAAAGCGCTGTGCTCGCGGTGTTACCACCGTTAGGAGAAAATCAGGTAACTGGACATGACACTGATTTAAAATGGTATCGATTGATGTCTGTCTTGGATGTTGGCGGCCGGGTGAGGCAGTTGGCGGTCAATTCAGTATGTCCACAGTTTAGCTCGCCGTTGGCTTTGCTGCTTAAGCCAAATCAAAAACATTTAGCCGCGCCGATAGCTATAGAGCAACTGCAACAAGCGCTGGCTAATGCGTTAGGCGAGCAATATGAGATTCAGATTGATGTGGGTGTAGATTCAAATCGTGAAACACCTTTGGAAATCAGGCAACGATTCCATAAAGAACTACTCGCGCAGGCAGATTATAGTCTGCAAAGTGATGAGCATATTCAATGGTTGCATCAGTTTATGCAAATAGAGCTTGAACCCGGTAGCATCAGCTATGCTCCTGAGTTGATGACGAGTAAGGGCGAGAGTATTGAGTTGATCAGTAGTTCGAACTTTTCTCGGTTGCCAGAGTCATAGCTAATTCACAGTACTAGCAAATTATTTGAGTTTATCAACCAGCTTTAATTGCTTATTAATGCTAATTGAGTAAGATTAGCCAGATTTTATTATTGATAGAGAGATCGATATGTTTGGAAAAGGCGGTATGGGCAACCTGATGAAGCAGGCCCAGATGATGCAAGACAAGATGGCCCAAGTGCAAGAAGAGATTGCACGTATGGAAGTCACCGGTGAAGCAGGTGCAGGTCTTGTTAAAGTGACCATGACAGGCTCTCACAGTGTACGCAAAGTCGATATCGACGAAAGCCTACTTGAAGATGACAAAGAGATGCTAGAAGACTTGATAGCAGCAGCATGTAATGATGCGGCACGTCGTGTTGAAGAGAATCAAAAAGAGAAAATGGCTGAAGTGACCGGTGGCATGCAATTACCACCTGGTATGAAGATGCCTTTCTAACGCCATGAAATTTAGCCCGCTTGTTGATGAGCTGATTCAATCGTTGCGTTGCCTACCGGGTGTGGGTCCTAAATCTGCACAGCGGATGGCTTTTCAGCTTTTAGAACGTGATAGAAAGCCTGGCAAACAGCTTGCTGAAGCATTGTCGAGTGCGATGAGCGAAGTGGGTCATTGCGATGACTGCCGCACATTTACCGAAGAAGATCTTTGTCCTATCTGTGCCAATCATAAGCGCACAGAGTCAGGTGTGATTTGTGTGGTAGAAACCCCTGCCGATGTATTAGCCATCGAAGCAGGAGGGCATTTTTCAGGCAGATACTTTGTATTACTCGGCCATCTATCACCATTAGATGGTGTCGGACCTGATGAGTTAGGTCTGGCGTTATTGGCCAAGCAGATTGCGTCAGGCAAAGTCACTGAATTGATCTTAGCAACCAATCCAACGGTAGAAGGTGATGCAACGGCACATTATATTGCGGATATGGCAAAAAGCGCTGACATTAGCGTTAGTCGTATCGCACACGGTGTTCCCGTTGGCGGTGAGCTCGAGTATGTCGACAGCACCACATTAGCATTATCATTTAATGGTCGGTTACCGTTGTAACTAGATCTGCCACGACAAAGTCTGTTAAAAAGCCTAGATAATCGCTTATCTGGGCTTTTTTTGTGCAAAAACACCAAAGGTGCACTTTTTTCCTTGAAAAGCAAAAAACCAACCCCATCTCTAGTGCCATAGAGATGCTAATTGCATCGACGTGTTTAGTGAAATTAGAAGGAATAATCGATGTCACAACAAGAAACTCATGGCTTTCAAACCGAGGTCAAACAATTACTGAATTTGATGATCCACTCTTTGTATTCAAACAAAGAGATTTTCTTGCGTGAATTGGTATCAAATGCCGCTGATGCGGCAGACAAACTTCGTTATGAAGCGCTGACAAATGATGCTTTGTATGAGGGCGATGGTGAGCTACGCGTTCGCATCAGTGCCGACAAAGAGCAAGGCGCTGTCACTATCGAAGACAACGGCATTGGTATGACTCGTGATGGTGTGATTGAACACTTAGGTACGATTGCTAAGTCTGGTACTGCCGAATTTTTCAAAAACCTTTCAGGTGATGAATCTAAAGATTCACAACTGATTGGTCAGTTTGGTGTGGGTTTTTATTCTGCATTCATCGTTGCTGATCAAGTCACGGTAGAAACACGTGCTGCTGGCCATGGTGCCGATGAAGCGGTGAAGTGGGAGTCAGCAGGCGAAGGTGACTTCACCGTTGATACCATCAGTAAAGCAAGCCGTGGAACCAAGATCACTTTGCACCTACGCGAAGATGAAAAAGAGTTTGCTGATGATTTCCGTCTACGTTCAATTATTACTAAGTACTCTGATCATATTTCAGTCCCTGTAGAGATGTGGCAAGAGGGCACGCCTGCACAAGAGGCGACTGAAGAAGGTGGCGAAGCGATTGCGGCGACTGAAGGTCAGTGGCAAGCAATGAACAAGGCAACAGCGCTTTGGACACGTAACAAAAGCGATGTGACCGAAGAAGAGTATCAAGAGTTTTATAAGCACATCTCTCATGACTTTACTGACCCGCTGCTTTGGAGCCATAACCGCGTAGAAGGCAAACAGGAATACACTAGCGTGCTCTATATCCCAGCGAAAGCACCTTGGGATATGTGGAACCGCGACCGTAAACATGGTTTGAAATTATTCGTACAACGTGTGTTTGTTATGGATGATGCTGAGCAGTTTATGCCGAGCTATTTACGTTTTGTTCAAGGTCTTATTGATTCAAACGATTTACCACTTAACGTGTCACGTGAAATCTTACAAGATAACAAGGTGACCACAGCACTGCGCACCGCAGTTACCAAGCGTGTGCTAGGTATGTTAGAGAAGCTTGCTAAGAACGATGCAGAGAAATATCAGACGTTTTGGGCTGAGTTTGGTCAAGTACTGAAAGAAGGCCCTGCTGAAGATTTCGCTAACAAAGAGCGTGTTGCTGGATTACTGCGCTTTGCCTCTACAGAAGGCAATGGTGCAGAGCCAACGGTAAGTTTAGCTGACTATGTGTCGCGCATGAAAGAAGGTCAGACTAAGATTTACTTCATTGTTGCTGATAGCCACGAAGCGGCAGCAAACAGTCCTCATCTTGAATTACTGCGCAAGAAAGGCATTGAAGTATTATTGATATCTGAGCGCATCGATGAGTGGTTGATTAATCACCTTACTGAATTTGACGGCAAGCAATTGCACTCAGTAACTCGCGGTGATTTGCAACTAGGCGACCTTGAAGATGCGGCTGATAAAGAAGCACAAGAGAAGTTGCAAACAGAATCAGAAGGATTAATCACTCGAGTGAAAGATGTTCTCGGTGATAAAGTGGCCGATGTTAAGGTGACTTCACGACTAACCGATACCCCAGCGTGTGTTGTGGCCGGTGAGGGCGAGATGTCTAGCCAAATGATTAAGCTGATGCAAGCGGCTGGTCAAGAAGTACCGGAAACAAAACCAACATTTGAAATTAACCCTGAGCACCCATTGGTAGCGCGTCTAGACAACGAGCAAGATGAGCAACTATTTGGTCAGTGGGCTGAGTTGTTGTTACAGCAAGCTCAGTTATCAGAAAAAGGCAGCTTATCTGACCCATCAGCGTTCATTAAGTTGATGAATCAGATGTTGATGGCTAACTTGAAGTAATCAACAATCGTTAATTAACAAAGGCAGTGTAAACTGCCTTTGCTTTTTTTGATTAAATGCAAGGATGGTTATGCAACCTGTACTCGATCTCACTAAAGAGAATATTCAGCAAGTCGTCGATGCGTCAATGCAACAGATAATTGTGTTGAACTTCTGGAGTGAGCAAAGTCCTGAAAGCGTCACATTGCTCAATACGCTCACAGCGATGGCTCAACAATCAGGCCGTTTCGTATTGGCGAAGGTCAATTGCGATACGGAGATGGAAATCGCCAACTATTTCCAGATCCAAAGTTTACCCACCACTATGGTGCTAAGTGAAGGCAAGCCTATTGATGGTTTTGCCGGATTACAGGAAGCGCCACAGATAGAACAACTACTTGAAAAACACCTACCTGCACAATGGCAATTGGATCTGCAGCAAGCCAAGCAACTGCTAGCAGAGCAGCAGTTTGACCAAGCTTTACCTTTGTTAAAACAAGCATACAGTGAATCCACTTCTGCCGAAGTGGCGTTACCCTATGTTGATGCGTTGCTCAGTAAAGGCGATCTCGTGTTAGCGCAAAGTCTACTAGACGGCATCGGCTTAGCAGACCAAGATAGCTACTTCCAAAGTTTGAAGGCGAAATTAAGCCTAGCCCTTGATGCGGCAGACACGCCAGAAATTAGGAATTTGCAACAGCAACTAGCTACTGACTCAAGCAATATGGAGTTGGTACTTAAGCTTGCTACTGCGTTGCACCAAGCCAATCGCAATGACGAAGCACTTGAAAGCTTGTTTGCAGTATTACAAAAAGATATGAGTGCGTTAGACGGCAACATTAAGCAGTTATTCCTCGATATTTTAACTGCCATGGGCCAAGGCGATTCGCTGGCGAATCAATACCGTAGAAAGTTATATACGTTATTGTATTAACCGCTGCCTTCAGCAATTGTTTTTTGAAGAGGTTAGTGAACTGCCGCTCTAACAATTGTCGAGTAGAAATACAAGCAAAGGGGCAAAGTTAAACTCATTAACGCCCCTTCAAAATAGCGGCTATTTATGCGAAAATCGCCGCCCAATGATAAAAACTATGCGAAATAAGAGGACTCTCAGATGCGCATTATGCTATTAGGTGCCCCAGGTGCCGGTAAAGGTACCCAGGCACAGTTCATCATGGAAAAATATGGTGTTCCACAAATCTCTACAGGTGATATGTTACGTGCTGCTGTTAAAGCCGGAACGCCACTTGGCTTAGAAGCCAAAAAAGTGATGGATGCAGGTCAGTTAGTTTCTGATGAGCTTATTATCGGCCTAGTAAAAGAGCGTATTGCCCAAGATGATTGTGCAAAAGGTTTCTTATTAGACGGTTTCCCGCGTACGATCCCACAAGCCGATGCGATGGCAAATAGCGGTATTGATATTGACCACGTGGTGGAAATTGATGTACCAGATGAAGAAATCGTTAAGCGCATGAGTGGTCGCCGTGTTCACCCTGGCTCAGGACGTGTTTATCATATTGTTTTCAACCAACCAAAAGTTGAAGGCAAAGATGATGTTACCGGTGAAGATCTTGCAATCCGTCCAGATGATGAAGAAGAAACTGTGCGTAAACGCCTTGGCATTTACCATGAGCAAACTAAGCCATTGGTTGAATATTATGGCAACCTAGCGTCGCAAGATAAGCTGGTTTATAGCAAATTTGATGGCACTAAAAGTGTTGCCGATGTGAGTGCTGAAATCGTAACAGCTTTAAGCTAATCACGCTTATTAGTTTCTCTATATGAGCTAGCTCTCATATTTCAAAAAAGCCCACATTTGTGGGCTTTTTTATTGCCTAACTCGATGGTAGCCTTACATTTTCCTTACATATAACTCAAAAAATACAAACAGGTGTACATCGCGCCACTGGCCGGTGAATATCCGAGGTGATCACATAGGTTTTGTAAACTATCAGTGCAATTAGTAATGGTTGGGAAAACCACTGAATTAGCACTGAGGCTAGAGCAAGCAAAAGGAGTTGGTAAGGCGCGGGTAAATTGATTTCTATCCGCAGTGCGAGGGATAAATTTGCAAAGCGTATGTTGATGGCCATTCACATCTTTTGAGTATTGCCTTATTAAGAGAGCTAACTTGAGCATACAGTCTGAGAAAATTGGGGTTCTACTCGTTAATCTGGGAACACCGGATAGTCCAACCACTGCCGATGTCAGGCGCTTTTTACAGCAGTTTTTGAGTGACCCTCGTGTTGTAGACGTTAATCCGTTGATTTGGAAACCGATCCTTAACGGTATTATTCTTAATACTCGCCCCAAAAAGGTCGCTAAACTCTACGAGAGTATTTGGTGGGAGCAGGGATCGCCGCTGATGGTTGTCAGTGAGCGACAACAGCAAAAGTTACAAAGCATGTTGCAAGCCGCTGGGCTGAATATGCCGGTAGAATTAGGCATGAGTTACGGAAATCCGTCTTTACAATCTGGATTGGCGCAGCTTAAAGCACGCGGTGCAGAAAAGATAATCGTCCTGCCACTTTATCCACAGTACTCCTGCTCAACGGTTGCCCCCGTGTTTGATGCAATTACTTGTCAGTATCAGCAACAACGCGACTACCCAGAAACTCGCTTTAATAAACAGTATTTTGATCATCCAACCTACATTGAGGCATTGGCTCAGTCGGTGCAAAGTCATTGGCAGCAATATGGCCAAGCTGATTGCTTGCTTATGTCATTCCATGGCGTGCCTAAGCGTTATGTGACAGAGGGCGATCCTTACCAACAACAATGTCAGTCTACTGCAGAATTATTAGCACAACGTCTTGGCTTAACAAATCAGCAATGGCGCATCTGCTTCCAGTCGCAATTTGGTAAAGAAGAATGGTTAACACCATACACCGATGAGATGCTAGCTGATTTGCCTAAACAAGGTATCAAGTCGGTGGACATTATGTGCCCAGCATTTGCTGCTGATTGTTTAGAAACCTTAGAAGAAATCGCCACTGAAGGTAAACAGGAGTTTATCGAAGCGGGTGGTGAAAACTATCGTTTTATCGACTGCTTGAATGACAATGATGCTCATATTCAAATGATGGCCGAATTAGTCAAGCAACAAGCCGCGGGTTGGCTAAGTGAACAAACACTATAAATCGCTGTTCATTGCACTAAACTATGCTAGGATCTGTCGCCATTTTGTTTAATGATGGCGGCATTGCCTGAAGTGCCATGCATACTAGCACGGGGAATATAGTATGCTACTTTTAGAAGATCGCAAGGATGCCAATATTGAGAATCTGTTATGAAGTTTCCTGGACAGCGAAAGTCTAAACACTATTTTCCAGTCAAAAACAAAGATCCGCTGCTGGCCCAATTGACCCAGCAGCCGCAGCACGTCTCGACCCATATTAGTGGTATCGATCAAACATTGGTTGATATTGAAGCCAAAGTTGGCGATGAGCTATTACAGCGTTATGGCTTACCTAAAGGTAACTCAACCTTAATTGATGACGACAAGGCGCACCAGTTATATAACGAGCTGAAAGATAACCGCTTAGTCAGTGATGAGTTCGCTGGTGGGACTATCGGTAACACCGTTCATAACTATTCTATTTTGGCCGATGATCGCTCGGTATTGTTTGGGGTCATGAGTAATAATATTGCTGTGGGGAGTTATGCCTACCGTTACCTTTGCAATACATCCTCTAAAGTCGATCTTAACTTCTTGCAGCCGGTAGATGGCCCAATTGGGCGTTGCTTTACGCTGATTTCTGAATGTGGCGAGCGTACTTTTGCAATCAGCAAAGGTTCAATGGATAAGCTGACGCCAGCCTATATCGACGAAAAGATAGTTAAAACCTCTTCAGCTTTGGTATTGACCGCTTATTTAATGCGAGCTAGTGGAGGCGATCAGATCACAGCGGCGGCATTGAAAGCCATAGAATATGCTAAAGCGGCCGATGTGCCAGTGGTGTTGACACTGGGTACTCGCTTCTTAATTGAGGAAGATCCGCAGTGGTGGCGTGACTTCATTAAGGACAATGTTTCGATATTAGCGATGAATGAAGATGAAGGTGAAGCGCTAACAGGCTTTAAGGACCCACTGAGCGCCAGTGAGGCGGCTTTAGAGTGGTGTGACATGGTGTTGACTACCGCAGGGCCTCTTGGCTTGTATACGGCTGGCTATACCGACGACAGCGAAAAGCGCGAAACAAGTCATGCATTACTGCCTGGTGCTATTCCTGAATTTAACCGCTATGAGTTTTCACGTCCTAAGCGTCGCCGTGATTGTGATGAACCTATAAAGGTATATGCGCATATTTCACCTTATATGGGCGGGCCGGAAAAAATTCGTAATACCAATGGTGCCGGTGATGGTGCTTTATCTGCGCTACTACATGATTTGGCATCAAACGATTATCATCGCTCTAATGTGCCTGGTTCAAGTAAACATAAGAACGATGGCTTGTGTTACAGCTCGTTTTCACAGATCTGTAAATATGCGAACCGCGTTGCATTTGAAGTATTGGCTCAACATAGTCCACGATTATCTCGGGGTTTACCTGAGCGTGAAGATAGTCTAGAAGAGTCCTATTGGGAGCGCTAAACTAGTTTGCTCTACATAATAAAAAAGGCGCCCTTAGGCGCCTTTTTTGATCTGCTAAATACTCACTTATGGGTTATTAGCTTTTTAGCTCAGCGTTAACTTGTTCAGTAAAGCTGCCCGCAGTTTTCCCTGCTTGCGTATCATTGAAGGTTGTGTCATCAAACGCACCTTCAGATTTAGCTATCACAACAGTAGCAACAGAGTCACCGGTAACGTTAACCGCAGTACGTACCATATCAAGTAGACGGTCAACACCCATAATCAGTGCAATACCTTCTACAGGCAGTCCTACTTGGTTCAGTACCATAGCTAACATGATAAGTCCGACGCCTGGAACACCTGCTGTACCAATTGAGGCAAGCGTAGCGGTAACAACAACCATAGCATAATCGGTGATGGTCAAATCAATGCCAAATACCTGAGCAATGAATACTGTCGCAACACCTTGCATAATCGCCGTACCATCCATGTTGATGGTAGCACCTAAAGGCAAAGTGAATGACGCCACTTTGTTGTCAACACCTAAACGGTGCTCAGCGGTTTCAATGGTAACGGGTAAGGTTGCGTTTGAGCTTGCGGTACTAAACGCAAATAGTTGCACATCACGCATCTTACGAATGAAGATAAATGGATTCAGCCCAGAAAATAGCTTCAATAGTGATGGGTAAACCACAAACGCATGTATCAGCAACACGCCCAGAACCACTAAGAAGTACTTCAGTACGCTACCGAATGTTTCAACGCCTAGAGTCAGTGCGAGCTTCGCCATTAGTGCGAAAATACCATAAGGCGCCAGTGACATAACTAAGGTGACAACACGCATAATCACTTCGTTTAAGTCGCTAAATAGCGCTGCAACACGCTTACCTCTTTCACCAATGTGGGAAATGGCAAAACCAAAGATCACTGCAAAGATAATAATTTGCAGCATGTTACCTTCGGTCATAGCTTGAATTGGGTTGCGAGGAACTAAATTAATGAGTACTTCGGCTAAACCAGGCGCTTCCTTGGCGCTAAATTCAATGTGCTCTGAGGCCAGTGATGCATTACCGGGATGAATCAACAGTGCAACAAGAATTGCCATCGATAGTGCGATAGCGGTGGTGAATAAGTAAAACGCTATCGTTTTACCCCCTAGGCGCCCTAATTTTGATGGGTCGCTTAACGAGCAGGTTCCGCACACCAAAGAGATAAATACCAAGGGGACAACCAACATCTGCAAACTAGAGATAAAGATCGAGCCGATGACATTAAACAACCCTTCGGTTATGTACTCTTCAACGAACGTGCTACCTGGCAGCAGGTTTCTCAGCAACAGGCCAAATATAATACCGGTAGCCATACCGATAAGTATTTTACCCGTGAGGCCGAGTTTTTTAGATTGAGTTAAAGCCATTTTGCTTCCTGTATAATTATTATGCTTTCAATTTGCGCATTAAAGCCTAGCAAGAAAAGTTAGCAGAAGAAACGGGCAAATAGTTAAAGTTTTTGGTGATTTTGCCGAATTAAATGCAATGAGTTATGGAAAAGTTATAGGAAAATTGTGTAATGTTGACCTATAAGTAATAAACAGATGTTATAAATTTATAATCTGAGTAACAGGGAGTCTGACAATGCAGTCAGCGTTTAAAGTTTTTGTCTCATTTTTACTGTCCTTTTTTATAGTTGCGTGTAGTGGAGGGGGGGATATATCAGATTCGGGCGGTGGCACAGATCCTGCTCCAGAAGTTACCATTTCAGTTAATTTGTCTATCGATAATTCCCAAATATCAGTTGCCGAGCCTGGCGTGATAACCGCAACCGTTGTCGATTCCAATGGTGACCCGGTTGATACTCTCGTATCGTTTTCACTAAATAATGCCGACTACGGTACGTTCGATCCCATTACTGGCGATGTTCCTACTAACTCTGATGGAGTAGCAACCATTAAGGTGAACACCGCAGAAATCAATACGGGTGCAACGGTTACGGCAACCACGAGTACCGGTGAGAGCAGCTCAGTCAATCTGATTATGGTTGGCGATGGCGGCGAGGCTGGCGGAGGTGCACAAGTTTCTGTGGTGTTGACGGACCCAAGTGGCAACCCTATTCAAAGTATCAGTACGTTATCGCCAGGAAAGCTCACCGCTACGGTGACGGGCATTAGTAGTGCGGTGATTGTCACCTTTGACAGTGAAATTGGTGATCTACCGATTAAAACTGCGGTCACCGATAGCGAAGGTAAAGCCACAGTAGATATTTACGCTGGTAGTTCATTAGGCGCAGGTGAGGTCACTGCCTCGCTGACAACCAATGAAGTTGGCAAAACTATCGTGGTCGTTGGCGCGACCAATGTGGTGATGGGTAGTGGTGACCCACTACAAGAAGGCGTGGCTGAAGTCAGCACGGATGTGTTATCCGCTGGTGGTACAGCAACGATTTCAGTGTTGATTCAAGACGATCAAGGCAATGCCTTTACAGAGCCTGTTGACGTGAACTTCTCATCGACTTGTGCAACCAAAAGTCCTGCTCAAGCAGAAATTAGCTCTCCGATTTCTTCAAGTAATGGGGTTGCGACTTCAACTTATCTTGCCCAAGGCTGTGTTGGTGAAGATCAAATAAATGTCACCGCTAATGCGGGTGGTATTGCGTTATCGGCAGTGGGCATCATTAATGTATTGCAAGCTGATGTGGGCAGTATTGTATTTGTATCCGCAGAGCCTGAGAATATTGACATACTAGGCACCGGCGGTATCGAAGCATCAACAATTAAATTTAGAGTGTTGGACAAAAACAGTAACCCGGTGAGTAATCAAAATGTGCTGTTCTCGCTTAATACAGATGTAGGTGGGGTTGATTTTAGTCCTAAATCTGCGACGACTAATAGTGATGGCATTGTACAGACCGTGGTGACTACCGGTACCGTTGCGACTTCCTTAAGAGTTACAGCGACTGTAGATGATGGCTCGGTACCAGCGATAGCCAGTCAGTCGAAACAGCTTATTGTGTCAACCGGTATTCCAGATCAAGACAGTTTCTCCTTATCTGCTGCAGTATTAAATGCAGAAGGCTGGGATATTGATGGTACTGAGGTAGTGGTGACCGCGCGTATGGCGGATGCATTTAATAACCCTGTACCGGATGGAACAACAGTATCTTTTACTACTGAAGGTGGCTCTATTGAAGATGCTTGCCAGACGGTGAAAGGGGCTTGTTCGGTTAAATGGACATCACAATTACCACGGCCAGAAGGGAATACTTTGCTATCCGGTGATGGGTCGCAGACTCGTAATCCAGAATCAGGGTTAACTTATGATGCAACACTTGGTGTTTACGGCAACTTTTACGACCAGAAGTACGGTGGCCGGGCAACGATAACCGCTACGGCGATCGGCGAGGAAAGCTTTCCAGACCTTAATGGTAATGGTCGCTTTGATGCTGATGAAATGAATGAATTTATTAATGGTACCGATGTTACAGGTCAAGCTTTTGATCTAGATGATGCTTTTAATGACTACAACGAAGATACTGTGTTTAATCCGCAACCTGCTAACCAATTACCTGGGCAAATAGGTGGTGAACTTGAAGAGTTAATTGACTTTAACTTTAATCAAATATTCGATCAAAAAGACGGTCTGTACAATGGTGTGCTATGTTCAGACCCTGTGCACGCAGGCTGTGCTGATGGGGTAAGTAATTCTAAGTCAATTTATGTACGCCGTAGTCTTGTCATGGTGATGTCTGGAAGTGCCGCTTTCGCCACTGATTTAGCTGACATTGTAATTGATGATGCTCGTGGTGAAGGTAACCATCAGAGTATTCAGATTGTCGGCAAAGGTGCAGCTACGGCTTGGTTTACAATATCTGATTTACATAATCAGCAGATGCCAGCAGGTTCGATTGTTCGCTTTACCGCCAGTGCTGGCTCTGTAGTAAGTTCAAGTGAAATAGTTTGGCCTAGTACTAACTATAACGGTGGGCGAGATTTTGCCGTAACAGTTAAGGGTGAGGATGAACCTAATTCAGGCGTCTTACTTGTTGAAGTTGAAACACCAAGCGGGGTGAAAACCCAAGTAGTATCGATAGGTATTACTATCTTGTAGTTTGGATGATATTTAGAAAACTTAAAAAAGGTGCTGAGGCACCTTTTTTTATAACTAGCGTCGAGTTTGCTGATGACCTATTGGTTATGTACCATTTTATGGTCATTAAAAAAGCCACCTCAATTGAGGTGGCTTTTTAGTCGGTATTTATGTCCCGTCCTGAGATAAGTTGACACTTTGGAGACTTATCTATGAAACCTTCAAGCACAATCAGCATTAAACGTACACAACGTGATTACACATTAGGCTTTAAATTAGCCGTTGTCAGTCAAGTAGAAAAAGGCGAGCTAACCTATAAGCAAGCTCAACAGCACTACGGTATTCAAGGTCGAAGTACGGTCCTTACATGGTTAAGAAAGCATGGTAGATTAGACTGGACGCAACCCATGGAGCACTCTCC
>NZ_JAEH01000015.1 GCF_000518805.1 Shewanella waksmanii ATCC BAA-643 | reverse complement strand
TTTAATCAAGGAATCGATAGAGATTTATAATCAATTACGGCCGCACCTTAGTTTAGGAATGAAAACCCCAAATGAGGTGCATGAAAAAGCCAGTTGGGAATACCAACTGGCTTAATAAAAACCGTCAACCTATTTTAGGACTAGACAGTTATTTAAACGTTATGCTTTGGTCGTTTCTGAATTAGCTGAATCAGCTGCAGAGACTAAACCGCTTTTAGTCGGTGCACTTGCAGCCGCTTGTGCTGAATATTGACGACCTGTTGGCGTATCAACATTTTCAGGAGTACCGACTGCTGGCTTGGTCGTTGTTGAACTGACCATAGTGCCGAATCGGCTAGTGGCTTTGGCACTTGATGTCGCAGCCTTTGGCGCAGCGCTAACAGCTGCTTTTGGCGCTTGTTCGGCCGCCGCTGGCATAGCAATTTGTGGCTTAGCCATAGGTGCAGATGCGTGCTTCTCTTGCTTAGGCGCTTGAGCAGTAGCAACCACTTCTTCAGCTGGTGCAGCTGGCTCCGGAGCAGCAGGCGTTTCAGCAGCAGGCGCTTCAGTCACTGCAGGTTCTGCTTTCGCTACGGGTGCTTCACTCACTGCTGGCTCTTCCTGTGCTGAAGGCTCTTTATGCGCTGAAGGCTCCTCTTTTGCTGAGGGCTCTTCTTGCACTGAAGGTTCTGCTTTCGCGGCAGGGGCTTGCTCTGCTGCAGGCTCTGCTTTTGCTGAAGGCTCAGTCACTGCCACCGCTTCGACGCTGTCAGTGGTGACTTCAACAGGCGCTTCTTCAACAGGAACCACAGCCACTTTTGCAGGTGAGGTTGCCGTTGCGCTAGACGCGGAAGATGAACTTGCTGACTTTGCAGTGCGACGTGAACGCTTAGGTTTCTCTTCAACACTAACAATCGGCTCAACACTAGTTGGCTCAGCTGCCGGCTCGCTTTCAACTTTCGGCTGCTCAGTAACAACTTCTTCAGCTGCAACTACAGCTGTTTCAGTCGCTTCTGGCGCAGTATCATTGCTTTGCTGCTCTAGCTCAACATCATTAGGGACGAAAGCGGCAGGTGCATCGCTAGTTTCAACGTCTTCATCTCTACGACGACGTTGACCTGCAGCACGCAGATGACGCGGACTACGACGGCTACGACGTTGACCTTCGCGTGGCTCTTTCTTATCGCCTTGCTCAGTGCTGTCAGAATTATCATCGCTCACTACAGCTTCTACTGCAGCTTGCTCTGCCTCTACCTTTGGTGCTTCAACTTTTGTAGGCTGCTGAGTTGCTACATTCGTATCTTCAGTGGCTGCAGTATCGACTTCAACATTGGTATCCGCTTGTTCAGCTTTTTCTTGCTTAGGCTTCTTACGTGGCTGACGCTTAGGACGTGGCGCCTTGTCAGTCTCAGCTTGTACTTTTGGCTTGTCAGCCGCAGGCTTAGCATCAACTTGCGCAGTATCTGCTGCAACTTCACCTTTTTGCTCGTTTTCTATGCGTACTTTTCTGCGCATATTACGACGCTGACGACGTTCTCTGGCCGCTTCTTGCTTTGGCGAGATCTCTTGTGCTTCGTCAGTAGGGGCTTCATTGCGATTTTTATTACGGTTGTCATTACGCTTAGGACGTTTGTTGTCCTTTTTATCTTTGGCTTGACGGCTGTCTTTGTCGTCAGGCTTAGCATTGCGACTACGTTTGTCTTCACCGTCTTTCTTGTCATTGTCACGACGTTCGTTACGGCGATTATTACGGTTGTTACGACGACCATTGCGGTTTTGGCTGTTACGACGAGGCTGAGGCTTTTTCTCTTCTTCCTCTTTCTTGTCTTCACCGCCACCAAATAGTGAGCCTATTGCAGCAAACAACTTAGCAATTAGACCTGGCTCTGCGTCTTGTTTAGCAGCAGGTGCCGCCGCTGGTTTTGGTGCAGGACTCGCTTGTTTTGGTGCTGAAAAACCTTTCAGTGCTGGCTCTGGTGGTGCCGCACGCTCAAGTTTACGTGGCTCATAAAGCTTAGCTTCTGGTTGATCTAATAGTTTGTAGCTTGATTCGCTAATCTCATCGTCTTTGCGATGGCGCACAACACGATAGTCAGGTGTTGTCATGTTCGGATCTGGAATCACATACACTTCAACGTCGTGGCGCTGCTCAGTAATGCGAATGGCTTTACGCTTTTCGTTAAGTAGGAATGCAGCAACATCAACAGGCACAATCGCTTCAATTTGCGATGTATTCTCTTTAATGGCTTCTTCTTCCATAAGTCGAAGAATAGACAGCGCCAGTGATTCGGTGCCGCGAATGGTACCTTGACCATGACAGCGAGGGCACAAATGCGCAGCAGACTCTTCTAATGATGGGCGTAGGCGTTGGCGTGACATCTCCATCAAACCAAATCGAGAGATACGACCTAGTTGTACGCGAGCACGGTCATGGTGGACAGCATCACGCATGCGGTTTTCAACTTCACGTTGATGGCGCACTGGGGTCATATCGATAAAGTCGATAACCACTAGGCCGCCCAAGTCGCGTAGGCGAAGTTGACGAGCAATTTCGTCTGCCGCTTCAAGGTTAGTATTTAGAGCCGTTTCTTCAATATCGCCGCCTTTTGTAGCACGGGCGGAGTTGATATCAATTGAAGTGAGTGCTTCAGTTGGGTCGATAACAATTGAACCACCTGATGGCAGGCGTACTTCGCGTTGGAACGCCGATTCAATTTGGGTTTCAATTTGGAAGTGAGTGAACAGTGGCACTTCAGCTTCGTAGCGTTTGATACGCTCAACGAAATCTGGACGAACAAGAGATACGTGTTGTTTAGCCTGCTCATAAATACGTGGGTGATCGATGAGAACTTCACCGACATCACGACGTAAGTAATCACGAATAGCACGTACAATAACGTTGCTTTCTTGATGGATTAAGAATGGAGCTGGGCGGCTGTCAGCGGCTTCTTTAATGGCGGCCCAGTGGTGCTGTAGCACTTTTAGGTCCCATTTTAGCTCTGCTGCATCTTTACCAACACCAGCGGTACGCACAATCAGTCCCATACCTTGAGGGACATCAAGCTCTGCAATCGCTGCTTTTAGTTCGGTACGCTCGTCGCCTTCAATGCGTCGAGAAATGCCACCCGCACGCGGGTTATTTGGCATTAGTACAAGGTAAGAACCCGCTAAACTGATAAAGGTGGTCAGTGCGGCACCTTTGTTGCCACGCTCTTCTTTATCGATTTGGATAATGACTTCTTGGCCTTCTTTTACCACCTCTTTAATACTTGGGCGGCCTTGGAAAGAATAACCTTTAGGGAAGTATTCGCGGGCAATTTCTTTTAGGGGTAAAAAGCCATGTCTCTCTGCACCGTAGTCGACAAATGCAGCTTCTAGAGAAGGTTCTACGCGGGTAATTTTACCTTTGTAAATGTTAGCTTTTTTCTGCTCATGACCAGGGCTTTCGATATCTAGGTCATACAGTTGTTGCCCATCAACTAGGGCAACGCGCAACTCTTCAGACTGAGTTGCATTGATTAACATCCGTTTCATGATGACGTCATTCTTCTTAAATGAGGGTCACCAGACAAATTTTCGGTGCATTACGGGCCCAAGAGCATATCTCCGCCTCGCGGCAGGGCTCTAGGCAAAGGTGCGCTGATAAAGTTAGACGCATTCGCTGCGTGTCGCATCCTATTTATGGCTTAATTTTTAAAGTTTATAAAAACAAGGAATTCGTTGTAAAACGTCAACCAACCCCATAAATTCTAATGTACGTTCCAGTAATGCCAAAAATCGAAAGTGTTTGTCTGACGACTAGTTAAAATTAATCTTCGAATTTTTGGGAGGCATTGACGGAGAAACCACACTCTATGTGGCTTTTTATTTTGTTTAGCCGTTAAAACTCGTTTTTTCGGTTTTATATTAAATAACGACCTGCAAATCAATCATTTGCGACATAATAAAAAGACTTTTAGTCTCCGTTTTTTCGCCTTTGAGTTGTGGGTTTGTGAACACTTTATTCACTCATTATCCCCAACTGCCGTGGAAATATAGCAATAATCTATAAAATCAGCAAATGGAAAGGCACAAAAGTTATTGTTGATGTACAATGCGCGTCTAGCAAAAGGCAAGGCGTAGCATGAATAACGAACAATCCAACCTTAAAGTGCAACTGGTTACTATTGATGAAGACCATGTTGAACAACGCATCGATAATTTTTTATTAACCAAACTCAAAGGTGTGCCCAAAAGCATGATCTACCGGATCATTCGTAAGGGTGAGGTCAGAGTTAATAAAAAGCGCATCAAACCAGAGTATAAATTGCAAGACGGTGACATCGTCCGTATTCCGCCTGTGCGAGTCTCTAAAGGTGATGATAAACCAGCGCCTAATGCCAAGTTGACAAAAGTGGCTCAGTTAGAAGAACGCATCATATTTGAAGATAAGGCGATTATTGTACTGAATAAGCCGTCTGGCATCGCCGTTCACGGCGGTAGTGGTGTTGATTTTGGTGTGATTGAAGCGATGCGCTCGCTACGTCCGCAGCAAAAGTTCCTTGAACTTGTGCATCGCTTAGACAAAGAAACCTCTGGCGTACTACTGATTGCCAAAAAGCGCAGCGCCCTAAAACATCTTCATGACCAGCTGCGTTATAAAAAGATGCAAAAAGATTACCTGGCACTCGTGCGTGGTGATTGGCAAAAACACGTCAAAATGATTAATGCGCCGCTACTGAAATTAACGTTGAAATCTGGTGAGCGCATCGTACGGGTCAACCAAGAAGGTAAACCTTCAGAAACGCGCTTTAAAATCCAACAACGATATCAAGGTGCTACCTTGGTTCAAGCTAGCCCTGTCACGGGAAGAACGCATCAGATTCGTGTTCACTGTCAATATGCTGGTCATCCTATCGCTTGCGATGAAAAGTACAGCGAGCAAAAGTTTGATGACAGTATGCGTGCACTAGGTTTAAATCGATTATTTTTACATGCTGCACAACTTCGTTTCACCCACCCGGTGACCGAAGAGGTGATGCAGGTTAAAGCGCCCATGGATAAACCGCTGCAGCAACTATTAACTAAGTTGCTCGCCCTATGAAGCAGTATGATTTAGTGATTTTTGACTGGGATGGCACCTTAATGGATTCGGTTGGTAAAATTGTTGCCTGTATGCAGCAAACTGCCCGCACGTTAGAGGTCATTGAGCCCAGTGAGCAGGCTGTGCGAGATATTATTGGCTTATCGATGCAAGAAGCGTTAAACGTGTTACATCCTCATGCTGACAATGAACTGCGCCAGCAGATGGTTGATGTTTATCGCCAGCAATATTTGTCACTAAATAAAATGCCTAGCCCACTTTTCTCCGGTGCTGAACAGGTGTTGCTGCAACTCAAGGCGGCAGATCATCAGTTGGCCGTTGCCACAGGAAAAGCGCGTGCGGGCCTAGATAGAGTGTTAAGTGCTACCGGACTTGGACAGCATTTTGTTGCTAGTCGCTGCGCTGATGAAGCAAAAAGTAAGCCCCATCCGCAAATGTTACAGCAATTATTACTTCAGCTTGACGTACCGGCAGCGCGCGCAGTAATGATTGGTGACTCTGTGCATGATATGAACATGGCACACAGTGCTGGCATAGATGCTATTGGGGTAAGTTACGGTGCCCATAGTCGCGATAAGTTAGCTACAGTTGCACCCAAGGCGATTGTGGATGCGCCTATGCAATTGTTGGATGTTATTCTCGCCGCTTAATCATACTGTTATTAATGCTGAGCTTGGCCGTTGTTGCTATTACAGAACTTTAGCTCGCTTGTTTTGATACATACGCGTATCGGCATTGCTTAGCAGTGTTGATACGTCGTTTTCATTTTCGTTCACCCAATGTATTCCCCAACTCGCATTTATCGGTAGAGATTGATCGCCCAGCTGCAATTGTTGCATCACACTGACTAATTGCGCCAATTGATGCTTTAACATCTCATCAGTATCCATGTGCGACTCAAAATGTTTAACAATCACGAACTCATCGCCACCAATTCGGGCGGCAAAATCATGCTGCTGCAGTTGCTCTGCGATAATACGGCCAACTTGGCTAAGGATCTGATCGCCACCATGGTGGCCATGTTGGTCGTTAACCAACTTAAACTCATCCAAATCTAAGTAGATCACAGCGACTCGCTGTGGGGATGAGATCGGGAGCAACTGGCTAAGGTGATTAAATAGCGACAGCCGGTTAGGTAACCCGGTTAAACTGTCATGATAGGCCAAGTACTCTGTTTGCTTTTGCAATTGATTGAGCTTGGTAATGTTGTGGGCGGAGATAATGACACCAGTGGCTTTACCTTGCTCATTTAAAAAGGGCGTATGCAATACGTTTAAGTAAATAGGGTGATTTAAGTTTGGCGGCTGAATGACGGTTTCGGTATTCACCGTCTCGCCATTTAGGCTACGCTCTAGCAGTGGCCTTAGCCGCGTTTCAAATATCTCCTTGCCATGAATGTCAGCGACGTGCTGTCCGATGATCTTCTCGCGAGGCAGCCCAAATAGTGTTTCATACCCCTGAGATATGATTTGATACTCAAAACTGTCGCTTACAAATGACATTAAGTGTTGAGTAGTGGCAATGATCTCTTGGTGCATGTTGAGTTGCTGTCTCATAAGGAGCCGCTTGTACTCAACACCAATTCGTTGGGCTAATAATCTAAAAAATTCATTCGACTTCACAGACGTTGTTTGTGGCAACGGGTCCATGACTAATATGTGGCCTAATGGTTTACCATCGTCGTCTAATATCAGCTCAGCCTGATAGCTCTGCGCGCCTAAATCTTTAATGAGCTGAAAATCAGGAAAGTGTTGTTGTAGGTTGCTGTGATACAAAATATGGGTATCGGGGTAGCGTAACTGGTAGATGGTTTCGCAGGGTGAGCCTTTAAGATCAAACTGAAAACCAGGTACCGCTTGCTTTAAATCGCAAAAGGCAATGACTTCTGCTTTTCCCGGCGTTTGTGCTGGACGTCCAAACGCAGCCCAGCGACATTGAGTCACCAGAGCCAGTGCTTTAAGCGCGCGTTGGAAAAATCGTTCGTCTGTACATGGCGCGGCTAACAATGCCAGCGCTTCTTCTGTATCGGTCATAACCCTGCTATTAAAAAAAGCTGCACATAAACAAAATATTGAAACCAGATGGTCAATCTAGTGGTAGTAATGCAGCGATTATTGTTAGCTTAATTTTAGACCATAGTCAGCACTTGCGTGGCTTAAATCTGCTTGGCTTAATGGGTGAGAATATCAACGCCTTCATTTGCCAATAGCGATATCAAACTGATCAAAGGCAGACCGATTAAGGTATTTGGGTCCTTGCCCTCTAAACGTTCAAACAATGCAATGCCTAGTCCTTCGCACTTAAAACTGCCAGCACAATACAGTGGCTGCTCTTTACGAACGTAAGCAGCAATCTGTTGGTCACTTAACGTTCTAAAGTGCACATCGAAAGGCTCTACCAGCGTTTGGCTCTGTTGGGTGGCAAGATTGTATAGGGACAGGCCGGTATAAAAGGTGACATGTTTGCCTGAGGCCGCTTGCAGTTGTTTGCATGCATTGGTCTCAGTATGCGGCTTGCCGATGATTTGACCATCAATTACCGCGACTTGGTCTGAGCCTATAACCAAACCGCTATTAAAGTGGCCATTTGCAGCTTGCGCTTTAGCACGGGCCAATCTGGCCACTAACTGCTCAGCGCTTTCTCCTGATAGCGGTGATTCATCAACCTCTGGCGCGAAAGTGTCAAAGCTTATCTGTAACTTTTCCAGCAACGCTTTTCTGAAAGGTGAGGTTGAAGCCAAAATGATTGATGCAGCCATGAAATGAGCCTGTTTATTATCAGTGTCAGAAAGTTTGAGGCTAATATTGCCACTAATTATTCGATATTGGCAGTCTCGATGATGACAAAAATAACAGCTTAGCTAAACTTGTTGATAGGCTGGAAATCTCCGTAGTTGATTAACTGCTGACTATCTGTGCTTTATATAGCGAAATTTTAACCGAATCGTACTTATTTAGCGGCTTTGGGGCTTGAGTATCTCGGTACGCTTGGGTAGAATTTTGCTCCGACTAATTTTTGATGTCAGGGTCAGTTTTAAAGGAATCGTTAACTCGATCATTGATAGGGATAAATTTTCCTTTGACTCTGAGTAATTCAAACTATAATATGCGCGCCTTATGCAAACAGTAAAGATACCGGTTTCAATTGATCCAACACGCGCGGCAGCGAGCAAGGCTTCTTATGAAGGCTTGATTCCTGGTACGCAGCTGAAACGATTAAATGAGTTATGTGCCGGCGACTGTTCCGAAGTGGCAGTGTCGCTTGAATGTGGTGTAGATATACAGGGGATAGTCTACCTGAAAGGGAAGGCTGTGACGGAGCTCACTCTGAATTGTCAACGCTGCATGACGCTATTTACCACGGAGGTTACGGTCGACTTTTGTTTTAGCCCTTGCGGGACTGAGGCAGAAATCGATGAGCTCCCGGATGCGTATGACCCTATTGAGTGCAATGAGATAGGTGAAGTTCGTCTGCATCAATTGATTGAAGATGAATTGATAGTCGCTATGCCTTTGATCCCAATGCATGCTGATGAAAATTGCAGCAAAGGTGATCAAGATATAGTCGTAGGCGAGATTGAACCCGCTCAAGAGGAGCGTCCAAATCCGTTTGCAGTGTTAGAAAAACTGAAGAGCAAGCAATCTAGGAGACAGGTCAAATGGCTGTACAACAGAATAAAAAATCTCGTTCAAAGCGCGGTATGCGCCGTTCACACGATGCATTGAGCACTGCTCAACTATCTGTGGATGCAACGAGTGGTGAACTACACCGTCGTCACAACGTGACTGCGGACGGTTTCTACCGTGGTCAAAAGGTTATCAACAAGTAATTTGTTGATTTCTTAATGACTGATCTGACGCTTGCGTTAGATGCGATGGGGGGCGATCATGGCCCTCACATCACAGTGCCTGCAACCTTGCAGGCACTTCGCTTATATCCTTTCCTAAAAGTTATTCTTGTAGGTCATCAAGACCAAATCAGTCCACTGCTAAGTGGTGCTGAAGACGACATCCGTCAACGAATCGAATTGATCCACACCACCGAAGTGGTCTCCATGTCAGATCGCCCAGTACATGCATTGCGTAATCGCAAACAAAGCTCTATGCGTATCGCAATTGAGTTGGTGCGTGATGGACGGGCACAGGCTTGTGTTAGCGCGGGCAATACCGGTGCCTTGATGGCGATATCAAAAGTGTTGCTTAAGACCCTGTCAGGTATCGATAGACCTGCTTTGGTGAGTTGCTTACCGTCAGTTAACGGTAAACCGGTTTATTTGTTAGATTTGGGCGCAAATGTGTCCTGTTGCAGCGAGACGTTATTCCAGTTTGCGGTTATGGGCTCAGTGTTGAGCGAAGCCGTTGACAATAATAGCCAACCTCAAGTGGCGTTGCTGAACGTTGGCATTGAAGAGATCAAAGGCAATGACCAAGTGCAGCAAGCTGGGCAATTGCTACAAAGTACCCCGCAAATTAATTACCAAGGTTTTATCGAAGGCGATGACATTTACTCAGGTAAAGTCGATGTCATAGTGTGTGACGGTTTTGTCGGTAATATTACCCTTAAGACTTCTGAAGGCATTGCTAAGCTTTTGGTCCATCAATTAAAACACGGACTCACCCAAGGCTTTTTTGTACGCCTGATGGCCAAACTCATTGCGCCACGTATAAATAGTGTTTTAAATCAGATGAACCCCGACCACTATAATGGTGCAAGTCTGATAGGATTGCGCGGAATTGCAGTAAAAAGTCATGGAAGCGCCGATGAAGCTGCTTTTATACAAGCAATTAGTTTAGCAGTGACCGAAGCGCAACGTCGGCTTCCGCAGATGATTGAACAACGTCTCGAGTCGATTCTTTTAGACATTAATAGCTGATATCTCCTTATGCATACAAAAATTCTCGGTACTGGCAGTTATTTGCCAGCGCAAGTGCGTAGCAATCAAGATTTAGAACAAATGGTCGAAACCAGTGACCAATGGATTGTTGAACGAACTGGTATTTCAGAGCGCCGTATTGCAGCAGACAATGAAACTGTTGCCACCATGGGCTATCAAGCAGCACTTAACGCGTTAGAAATGGCAGGCTTAACGCCACAAGATATCGACATGATTGTTTGTGGCACCACTAGTGCGAGCAATGCATTTCCAGCCGCAGCCTGTGAAATCCAGGCAATGTTGGGTGTGAAAACCATTCCCGCCTTTGATATTGCCGCTGCTTGCTCAGGGTTTGTCTATGCGCTAAGCGTTGCAGACCAGTTTGTTAAAACCGGCGCTGCTAAAAACGTATTGGTAATTGGCGCTGATGTATTGTCTCGTCTTTGTGAACCAGAAGACCGCTCGACCATTATCTTATTTGGAGATGGTGCCGGTGCTGCGGTTGTAGGGGCCACCACAGAGCCAGGTATTATTTCAACTCACATCTATGCTGATGGCAGTCAAGGCGATCTACTGAAGTGTTCTTTCCCACCACGCGCGGGGGAATCATCAGAAGCTGTTGGCTACATGACAATGAAAGGCAATGATGTTTTCAAAGTTGCGGTAACGCAATTATCCCATGTTGTCACTGAAACTTTGCGCATTAACCAAATTGATAAGTCAGAGATTGATTGGTTAGTGCCTCATCAGGCAAATTTCCGTATTATCAAAGCGACAGCAAAAAAATTGGACATGAGCTTAGATAAAGTTGTACTGACATTGGCAAAACATGGTAATACTTCAGCAGCTTCAGTACCCATTGCCTTAGATGAAGCGGTCAGAGATGGGCGTATTCAACGTGGTCAGCTGTTGTTATTAGAAGCATTTGGTGCTGGTTTTGCGTGGGGCAGTGCCTTAGTACGTTTTTAAGCTTGTTTAAAACAAAATAGAACACAGTATATAAAGGTATCGTAATGGAAAAAGTGGCATATGTATTTCCTGGCCAAGGCTCTCAAGCTTTGGGTATGCTTGCTGATTTGGCGGCGGAGCATGAAGTTGTCGCACAAACGTTCGCACAGGCGAGTGAAGCACTTGGTTATGATCTTTGGGCACTTGTCCAAGAAGGGCCTGTAGAGCGTTTAAATGAAACCGATAAAACACAGCCAGCATTATTAACAGCCAGCGTTGCTATATGGCGCGCGTTGGAAGCGGCTGGTGTGGCTAAACCAGATGTATTAGCCGGGCACAGTTTAGGTGAGTACTCTGCACTTGTTTGTGGCGGTGTGATTGATTTTGTTGATGCGGTTAAGTTGGTGGAGTTACGCGGCCAGTTAATGCAGCAAGCAGTACCTGCTGGAACCGGTGCGATGTACGCCATTATAGGTTTAGATAATGAAGCCATCCAGAAAGCCTGTGATGATGCGGCTAATGGTGCTGTGGTTAGCCCTGTTAATTTCAATAGTCCAGGCCAAGTGGTTATTGCGGGTGAGAAAGCCGCAGTGGAACGCGCAGCTGATGCTTGTAAAGCCGCCGGTGCAAAAATGGCTGTCGCGCTGCCTGTTAGCGTTCCGTCGCATTGTGAGCTAATGAAACCCGCTGCAGAGAAGTTGGCACTGGCGCTAGGTGAGATTGAGTTTAAAACACCTGCAGTGCAAATTATTAATAATGTTGACGTGGCGACCAATCAAGATGTTGCAGCGATTAAAGATGCGCTTGTGCGTCAACTATATTGCCCGGTTAGGTGGTCTGAAACTATTAGCCAAATCGCCGAGCAGGGCGTAGTGAACGTCTATGAAATTGGTCCTGGTAAGGTACTTACTGGGCTAAGCAAACGAATTAATCGATCGCTTAAAGGCAAAGCGATTAATGATGTAGCTAGTGTAGCTGCATTGGTTGAATAAAGGAGCCGTCATGAGTTTCACGTTAGATCTCACAGGAAAAGTTGCATTGGTTACCGGTGCAAGCCGTGGTATTGGTCGTGCTGTTGCCGAAACACTCGTTTCAGCTGGTGCCGTTGTTGTGGGAACCGCCACCAGTGAGCGCGGCGCTGAGTCTATCCAAGCCTATTTGGGTGATAAAGGTCACGGAATGGTATTAAATGTCACTGATAGCGAATCAGTGGCACAATTATTTGCCTCGATCAAAGAAAAAGCTGGCGATGTTGATATTCTAGTCAACAATGCTGGTATTACGCGCGATAACCTGCTGATGCGTATGAAAGAAGATGAATGGACAGATATCATTGATACTAACCTCACTTCTTTGTATCGTACGTCTAAGCAAGTCATGCGTCCGATGATGAAAAAGCGTAATGGTCGGATCATTAATATCGGCTCAGTGGTAGGCTCCATGGGTAATCCAGGGCAGTCTAACTATTGTGCGGCCAAGGCTGGTTTGATTGGATTTACAAAATCTCTTGCAAAGGAGGTTGCATCTCGTCAAATAACAGTGAATGCTATTGCTCCTGGATTTATTCAGACAGACATGACAGATGAGCTGACTGAAGAGCAGCAACAAGGTATTATGTCGCAAGTTCCGATGGAAAGATTAGGTCAGGCGCAAGAGATTGCTAACGCTGTACTATTTTTAGCCTCGGATTCAGCTGCTTACATCACAGGGGAAACTCTGCATGTAAATGGCGGGATGTACATGGTTTAGGGTATCTGGTAGGTAACTACTTGAATTGAGTCGTTTTTGTGGCAATGTAAACCTAAGCTTCGTGGTTAGACCACAAAACTTAAGCTTGCATTGTGAGTCAAATTGAATAAACTACTCGCAATCTTACGCAAGTGCGTAATTTGAATAGGAAAGAAAACTAATGAGCAACATCGAAGAACGTGTAAAGAAAATCATTGTAGAGCAACTAGGTGTTAACGAAGAAGACGTTAAGCCAGCGGCATCTTTCGTAGACGATTTGGGTGCAGATTCTCTGGACACCGTCGAGTTGGTAATGGCTCTAGAAGAAGAGTTTGATACCGAGATTCCTGATGAAGAAGCAGAAAAGATCACTACTGTTCAAGCAGCGATCGATTACGTTTCAAAGAATCAGTAATTCTGAATTCTAGAAAACAGGCGGCTATATGCCGCCTGTTTTTGTTTGAAATTTGAAAAAGTGTCGACTAATGTGAATAGATGCTCATTAGGCTGATATAGGTTATTTCAGCAGACCTTTTTAATTGTTGTGATAATCATACCAATTAGCATAAAGATTTGATTGCTCAGCGAGAGTTTAGCGGTTTTGAGGTAAGGCAAGGAATGAACAACATCGTTGTTCTTTGAGCAAGTTCTTTAACGCAGTATCAGAGCCGTAAAAAATGCTCTGAGTAGATAAACTTCTTTTACTGATTGGTATTAGATATAGATAAGGTGGAAGCGTGTCAAAACGTCGTGTCGTCGTAACAGGTCTTGGGTTAGTCACTCCTGTAGGCAATACCGTTGAAAGTTCATGGAAAGCACTTCTTGCTGGCCAGAGTGGTATTGCCCCAATTACTAAATTTGATGCCAGTGAATTTACTACGCGTTTTAGCGGCTCAGTCAAAGATTTTGACGTAGAGCAGTATTTGTCGAAAAAAGACGCACGTAAAATGGATCTCTTTATTCAGTATGGTATGGCAGCAGGTATTCAAGCAATTGAAGATGCTGGTCTTGATATGACTAAAGAAAATCCAGCTCGAGTCGGTACCGCAGTGGGTGCAGGCATGGGTGGCATGTGGCTGATTGAGCAAAATCATACCGCGTTGATGAAGGGCGGACCGCGTAAAGTGTCACCTTTCTTTGTTCCCAGTACCATTATCAACATGATTGCTGGTCATCTGTCGATTAAGTATGGCATGACCGGGCCTAATTTCGCTGTGACTACAGCATGTACAACTGGCGTACACAATATCGGTTTTGCTGCCCGTACAATTGCCTATGGCGATGCTGACGTGATGGTTGCCGGCGGCGCTGAAGATGTGACTTGCCCATTAGGCGTAGGTGGCTTCGGCTCAGCTAAAGCATTATCAACACGTAATGAAGACCCGACCAAAGCGAGTCGCCCTTGGGATAAAGACCGTGACGGCTTTGTGATAGGCGATGGCGCTGGTGTGATGGTGATGGAAGAATATGAACATGCTAAAGCGCGTGGAGCGACCATTTATGGTGAGCTTGTGGGCTTTGGTATGAGTGGCGATGCTTTCCATATGACTTCGCCGCCAGCTGACGGCAGTGGCGCTGCTGCTGCAATGGAAAATGCAATCAACGACGCAGGTATTGAAAAAACAGCGATTGGTTACATTAATGCCCATGGCACATCGACACCAGCAGGTGATAAAGCTGAGGCTGCGGCAGTTAAATCTGTGTTTGAGCAGCATGCTTATGATCTATTGGTCAGTTCAACCAAATCAATGACCGGTCATTTATTAGGTGCAGCCGGTTCTGTTGAAGCGATTATCACCTTATTGGCACTTAAAGATCAGATGGTACCTCCGACATTGAATTTGGATAACCCAGATGAAGGCTGCGACTTAGATTTCGTGCCACACACGGCACGGGCGCATCAGTTTGACTATGCGTTGTGTAATTCCTTTGGTTTTGGCGGTACAAACGGTTCATTGCTGTTTAAAAAAGCTGAATAAGCCAGATCTTAAGTTACGTTAAAATAAAGCGCCTTTAGGCGCTTTTTTTATGCCAAAAGCTAATCAAATGTTAGCTGAATGAATCTCTGATGACGCTTGGATGATCTTTTGTTAATAGAGGTATTAATCAGTAGCTGATTTAGTGGAATGAGGAGATACTTTCGCCGTTACCTATTGATCTTGGAGTCGATCATGCTAAATCCACTAGTTATACCCATCATGCCTTTCATTGGCGCTATCGCCGCTAATTTAAATGAACTTGTTAGAGGGGAAAGTACACTTAAACGCACTATAGGAATGAAGACTTTTGCCTCAGCAAGTGCCGCTTTTGCGTCGGTGTGGTTTATGTTGCTTATTACCGCTATTTATACCGGTGGCGACAGCAACACCATTGCGGGTGTTGAAGTGCTCATGTTGTTTCTGGCTGGACTTGGAACGTATTCAGCATTTAAGTTAGGGCGGTTTTTAACTGACAGTATGCAAGTCTGGTTGTATCGCTTAGCGTTGCCGGTGATGGCGCTAGGTTGCGGTGTAGTGGCTTATTTAGGCTAATCGATTAAATCAATACAGATTGGGTAGGGGTATCTATCATTATGCAGTACACTAAAGTCACAATTAATAGTTAAACAAGTGAAGACAATGGCTGGTAAAGAAAGAGAGATAACCCTACGTTTTTTAGCAGAACCTGCCGATGTCAACTTTGGTGGTAAAGTCCATGGTGGCGCGGTCATGAAATGGATCGATTTAGCTGCCTATGCATGTTCTGCAGCATGGAGCGGCAAATATTGCATTACCGCTTATGCAGGCGGTATTCGTTTTGTAAAACCCATTCATGTAGGCAACATTGTAGAAGTCAGCGCTAAAGTGATTTATACCGGCCGCTCTTCAATGCATTTGGGTATTGATGTTAAAGCGGGCGATCCGAAAAATCCTGAACGCCATCTAACTACTCACTGTATTGTTATCATGGTCGCGGTTGATGATTCAGGTCAACCCACCGAGGTACCTGAATGGGTGCCTGTTACTGACGCCGATAAAGAGTTACGTGAGTCAGCTATCCGGTTAATGGATATGCGTAAACGGATCGGCTCCGAAATGGAAGCGCATTTAACGCTATAACTCATCAATGGGCTTCGGCCCATTTTTTATGGCTAATATCGCCATAGACTCTCGCGGGTGCATTGTTGCAGACCTACCGAATATGATAGATTCACTTAATCTCATCAAATTGAAATTTAAAGGATAATTTATGGCTAAGGTAGCATTTTTAGGGTTAGGGGTAATGGGTTATCCAATGGCCGGCCACCTAGTGAAACAGGGACATGATGTGTCAGTCTATAACCGGACGTTTTCTAAGGCGCAAGGTTGGGCAGAACAATACGGTGGTCAAGCGTTTAGCACGCCAAAACAAGCGGCTCAAGGGCAAGACTTTGTCTGTATTTGTGTGGGCAATGACGATGACTTGCGATCTGTCGTATTGGGTGAAGAGGGCGCGCTTGCCGGTATGCACGCCGGAAGTTTGATGATAGATCATACTACCGCATCGGCAGATGTTGCTAGGGAACTTGCTGCCATTGCTAAAGAGCAAGCCGTTGAGTTTATCGACGCCCCTGTTTCTGGTGGTCAAGCCGGCGCTGAAAATGGCGTATTGACAGTGATGATTGGTGGCAGCGAGTCGGCATTTGCTCAAGCGCAACAAATTATGCCAGCCTACGCAAAATGTGCTGAGCGTTTAGGTGATGTGGGAGCAGGGCAGCTAACTAAAATGGTTAACCAAATTTGCATCGCTGGTGTTGTTCAAGGACTGTCAGAAGGTCTACACTTTGCCCGCAGCGCCGGGTTAGACGGGGAAAAAGTGGTTGAGGTGATCAGTAAAGGCGCAGCACAATCTTGGCAGATGGAAAACCGTTACCAAACGATGTGGCAAGGCGAGTATAACTTAGGTTTTGCAGTTGACTGGATGCGTAAAGATTTGGGAATCGCCCTTGAAGAGGCCCGCCGTAATGGCTCTCACTTGCCGTTAACGGCACTGGTTGATCAATTTTATTCAGAAGTGCAAGGCATTGGTGGCAATCGCTATGACACATCTAGTTTACTTGCTAGGTTGGAAAAGTATCGCCGTAGCTAATTGACTCCCTTACCAAATGTAGAAAGGTGGAGATAGAAAAAAGAGGTTGCTTAGCAACCTCTTTTTTATTGCTGGCTCACAGACTACTCGCTAGCTTCTATGACAATGTGTTCCAACTCTACGGCAGCGCTCGCGTGCAGGGCATCCATACTCGCCCCCACTAAAGATATTTTCCCTAGGCTTGACTCTATCAGTACCGCACGCTTTATTTCACTAAAATCGCGGTTGTGACGGACTAAGGTCGATAGCGCCATCTGCATCGGCATCATTGACGGATTAAATGCGGCATTTTCTGCGTAGCGTCCACAGTAAGTGTGACCGTCTTGGGTTTCCAACACCACTGCAGCATAACTGTGGGTGTAGGGGGCGTAGCTTAGGCTGGCATGATCTAGCGCCTCGATAATCATCGGATCAGCACTATCAAAATCAAGCGGATGCTGCTGCTTACTTAGCAAGGCTTCGGTAATATCTAAGTCACTGGGGCCAAAGGCATAGGGCAGGTAGTGACTCAATGGCTGACTTGGCTGCTCTGGCAGGTGAATATTAACTGATTGCCCTTGTACCAGTTCATTAATGAACTGCCGACAGTGGCCACAGGGTGACGCGTTAACAATAATATCGACGATTTGTTGCTCGCCACTTAGCCATGCATGACTAATGGCGCTTTGCTCGGCGTGGACAGAGTGAAACAGGGCTTCACCGTTTAGCTCGAGGTTGGCGCCCATATAAATATCACCACTTTTACCTTTGGCGATGGCGCCAACATGAAACTGGCTGGTAGGCGGCTTGGCCAATGCTGCTGCAACGGGCAGCAGTGCCAACAATAGCGCTTTTTCTGTTATGTTGCAGGCGCCGCATAACTCAGCAATTTGTTGTGCGTCGATATGACCTGCAAAGTCCTGGTTCAATATGGGAAGAATATGGGTTTGCAACGAGGCTGGCAGCTTAGCGATGCAGTGAATAAATCTGTCTTGCATGCGTCAGTTCCTTTAGTAAAAAGCTTAAGATTGTTTCATTGTAGGTAACATTGGTTATGGGCAAGTTGAACTTGATCCCATAACCGTTAAAAAATTACAGGTTACCTAAGTATTGGCAAAGTGCGGTAAGCAGCTTTTGTTTTGCCTCATCGTTAGCGGTTTCATTGACAAGGTTTTCAAGCCGTACCATGTAATCCGGATCGTTCAGGCGCTCTTTACAGTATTCGCGCCAGCGCATCTGCTCACTGTGATCAAGTGTCTCGGGATAGTTGCGAGCACGATATCTAAATAGCATTTCTGCTAAACGAGGATCATCAAAATCTAATGCGAGTGCGGCAAGGTTCTTGGGTGCAGTGTGACGAATGATCTCCATCTTACTTTTGTCTGCATGACTAAAAAAGCCACCGCTATACAGTTGCTGGTCGGGATCTTGGCTGCTTTGCTCATGTTCGACATCAAACACCGCGACAAGCTTTTCGCGGATCTCCGGATGCTGCCTTAAGCGCTTATATTGCGCTCTAGCAAACTCTTTATCGATATCCAGTCGTTGGGCGTTATCATCGGTCAACGATTTGGCTGGTGCAATAAACGGACATTTATTGATATGCAGTTGTTTTAGGCCAATAGGTAACTCATCTTCGGCCAACTCGCTGCGCTTGGTGTACATGCGTTGCCTAATCTCGTCGGCGGTTAACTCGAGTAGCGGGCTGACATCCATGGCTAAATTAACGCAAATTACGGCGTTCTTATTTTGGCTATGGTGGGCGAGAGGCGCGATAAGTGTGGTACAGCCGTGCATGGCATTAATTTTTGAGCTCACATGTGCCAGTGGTTGCATATTGAGTACATCAATTTGCTTGCTTACCGCGGCTTTACGGCGCAATGAAAAATAATACTCGTAAAGCTTTGGCTGCTTTTGCTTAATCAAGCGCGCCATATCAATAGTGGCATAGACATCTGACATTGCATCATGGGCATTGTCGTGACTTAGGCCATTGGCTTTGGTGAGATCCTCTAGTTTAAAGCTAGGACTGCCATCTGCTTTTTCAGGCCATACAATACCTTCAGGTCGAAAGGCGTAACATGCACGCACTAAATCGATGATATCCCAGCGGCTGTTACCATTTTGCCACTCCCTTGCATAAGGGTCATAAAAGTTACGATAGAAGCCATATCGAGTGACTTCATCATCAAATCGTAGTGAGTTGTAGCCGGCAACACAGGTATTGGGTCGGCTAAACTGGCTATGAACCTTGTCCATAAACTCCGGCTCAACTGTGCCTTTTAAGTTAGCTAATTGCGGCGTAATACCGGTGACTAAAATTGCCTCTGGTTGTGGCAGATAGTCATTGGCCACCTTGCAGTAGAATGTTACGCTTTCTTCAATGATATTTAGATCTAAATCAGTTCTAACGCCGGCAAACTGTGAGGGCCTATCTTTGGCCGGATTGGCACCAAAAGTTTCATAATCGTGCCAGAATATGGTTTCTTGTTGTGTTGAAGCCATGAGTGTCTATGTCTTTGTTATTCATTGCGCTTATCATAGCACTGCAATCGGGTACTGTCCTTTGGCTTTATGGCTCCTTGGTGCGATCGCCGAGCATTGAATCATTTTGACACTGGTTTGTTTCACAGTTTATGGTTACAATTGTTTGATAATACTAATAAATATCGCCTATGTTTGAACCTATTTTAACAACGCCAAAAATCATCAGATTTACGCAAACGTCGAGTTTTATCCTGCAGTTGCCTGAAACTGTAGGGGATTTAAGTATGCTTGAGGCGCTTAATGGTCATCTAGGTGAATTTGTGATTGTCGAGCATAGTGAATTAAGCACCGCGATACTGGCTCGGTTACACCCCTATATTCAGTTAATAGATAGTGCTGCAGACCCACGATTAACCCTCACATCTAACGTTGATAAACCCCCAAGCCTTCGTCGTTCAGTGGGGCAAGGTTGGCGGTTATTTAGCGAGCTAGGTCGGTCGCCAATATTATGTTTGCAGTTGCTGCGTCAAGGTATTCGCATCGATATTGACAACTGTGATGGTCAATTATGTGTTACCCCGCATATTCACCATGGCTGGCAGCTTGTTGCCCTAGAAAATGACATGCGCTTATTTACCGGCCAAAAAGAGTTACGGCGAGCCAAAGCGTTATTGAATCGTGCTAATGATTACAATGCGAATACTGAACAGCTATTGCTTGAGCTCAGTGAAATCGATATGGTGTGCGCCGATTTAGGGCTGATGTTACAAGATCATACCAACAACCGTCCTAATGAGCAGCTCAAACAAATTGCCAGTATTGATGCGCAGCTGCAACGTAAAAAGCAGTGGCTGTCTCAGCAGTATCAACAAGCGATGGAGCGCAATAATTGGCAGTACAGTGCCAATCAACCCGGCTGTGATGAAAGTTTATATCGAAAACTAGAGTACTATCAGTTATTGTCTACGCCAGAAATGAATGCCATGGTGGAAAACTTACTCTTAGACGAGAAAAACAGTTAATCCACCCCGTTGCCGCTTGGAAATATCATGAACTACGCTTGCCCAATATGCCGTCAAATGTTGACGTTAGATGCCCGCACTTGGTCCTGTGCCAATAATCATCGTTTTGATTGTTCAAAAGAGGGCTACGTTAACCTTCTTCCCGTGCAAAAAAAACGCTCAAAAGACCCGGGTGATAACAAAGAGATGATGTTGGCAAGGCGTGAATTTCTAAATCAGGGTTACTATCAACATTTAAGCGACAGAGTAAATGAATTGGCGGTTGAATTTGCCGCTAACGCGAGTGCTGGGCTCGATATTGGCTGTGGAGAGGGGTATTACAGCCATCGGCTTCATGACGCACTCAATCAACATAATCAGTTCAGCTTGCAGGGCGTGGATATCTCTAAGTCAGCGCTGCGTTATGCTGCTAAACGCTATAAAGCTATCGACTTTTGCGTGGCCAGCAGTTTTGAGATGCCCTTTAGTGATGACAGTTTTGATTTTATGCTGCGAATCTATGCACCTTCGCTTGATGAAGAGCTGCATCGTGTAGCGGAAAAAGGTGCCATTTTGATCACCGTGTCGGCGGGGCCAATGCATCATTTCGCATTAAAAGAGCTGATCTATGATAATCCTCAGCAGCATATTGAAACACCCAGTGTCATTAGTGGCTTCGAGAGACTACACGGTGAAAACCTAGTGAGTGATTTAGTTTTGTTGCCAAGTAACGACATAAAGCACTTTTTAGATATGACACCCTATAGTTGGAAGCTTAACGATGAGCAGAAGCAAACGCTAATAGCGCAGGGCCTTACGTGCCAATTAGACTTTAAGATTGAAGTTTTTCGAGCCAATTAATCGGTAATCAGTTGTTTAGGCAGTCTATTTTTCACATTTGAGTAAAACCTCAGTTTTTAGTAATTTTTTTTCGCTATTAAAGCTGCACCAACTGACAGAAATTTAAGTAAAAAAACTCTGTTTCATCATATGAAATGATTGTTGACATACTGCCAGAATGATTTATAGTAAGTGCAGCTTGAAGGTTGGGCTTATTTTTATGTGTTCAATACGATCCGTTCGTCCTGTTAACATAAGTAATACCGGCATTTTCCAGCTCTACTGCCGTTTATGGCTTTATTTTATTTAAGTTACAGGATTTATATCATGTCTCAAGTTACTGGCGTTGTTAAGTGGTTCAACTCTGACAAAGGTTTTGGTTTTATCGAGCAAGAGTCTGGCCCAGACGTTTTCGTACACTTCCGTGCGATCAACTCAGACGGTTTCAAAACTCTTGACGAAGGTCAGAAAGTTTCTTTCACCGTGACTCAAGGTCAAAAAGGTCCACAAGCTGAGAACGTAACTGTTATCTAAGCTTGCCTTTATATAGCTTCAAGCTATATATGAAAAGATTCCTAAGAGCTGCGATTTATCGCAGCTCTTTTTTATGTCTGTTTATTGACTTTGCTAGGCTAAACAGCGCCATTTAGCGACTGTCGTACCGCAGCGCTGCCACTTAGGGCAGTTAGTCACAACGCTTTGGTTCGCGCCTTATACCAATCAGTATAAGAATTTGATCTACTCAGCGCGCTTTTGGCAAACTAATTCAAGGCGAATAACTGAGACAATGGTTACTCCCTTGTGAGGTTATTCAACGCAGAAGTAGGTAGCCAAAAACGCGCCAGAATGGCGAGTTTTAGAAGTCCTGATGCTGTGTTAACGAGCTTAACCGTAGAACAACTATGCTCTTCACTCGTTGCAAACCACATGGATGTGGTGAATGTCATTAATGCAGGAGCATTTAAGGACCTTACCTCAGAACCGCTAAACTCTCGCTGAGTGACTAAATGTTTATACTGATTGGTATTATACTCACTCTTACAACAAACAGGCATAAAAAAAGCAGGCTCTGCCTGCTTTCTTCAATCGCTATCTATTTAAGAAAATAGCTTGTCTTCCAATGTACGGCCTTTAATCAGCGCTTTATATTGCCAGTTGTGTTGTTCGAATAAACTAAACAGGGTGACTTCTAGCTGCTTAGCAACCGTTTGATCATAGTGAATGACATATTCATTACTCTGCTTGTTTTCTACCGATTTTATGCCGCCTATGGCGGATACAACTTGGTCAAATAACACCGCATCACAGTGTTGCATTGACAGTGTTAAATAATCATCGTTGAGCTCGTCCTGAATTGAAACTGACTGGCCTAACTCACCTTGATCTAAATACAGCACCTGATCACAGAGTTTTTCTAGTTCATCTAGATTATGTGAACTGATAATAAAGGTCGTGTGCCCAGATTGCTGTTGGACCAACTCACGGATTGCTTTGGCGTTAGCAGGGTCTAAACCGGCGGTAGGTTCATCAAGCAAGACTATTTTGGGGGAGCCGATAAGTGCCTGTGCAATGGAAACGCGTTTGCTCATGCCATGGCTTAGTGATTGCGGTTTTTGGTCAGCCACATGCACAAGATCGACTAAACCCAGTACACGCAAACTCTCTTGTTTAGCTTGCTTAGCGTTATAACCTTGTAGCTGAGCAAATAAGCTTAATTGGCTGATAATCGACAGTGAGGGGTCAAGCTGTGCATCTTGAGGTAGGGCGGCAACTTGACCAAATAGTGCTTTGCTTCCTGGTGCGTGGCCTAATATCGATAATGTACCGCTAGAAGGAAGAATATAACCACAAAGCAGCGAGAACAGCGTTGTTTTGCCCGCTCCATTTGGCCCGACTAGCGCAATAGGCGCTCCGGCTTGTAGCGATAAAGACACCTGATTCAATGCCAGTTTATTGCCGTATTTTTTGCTTAAATTCTGACAGCTTATTAGCATTACAACGCACTCCTCATCATATAGCTTCGGCCAATAAATAGCAGTACAACTGCCTGTATGATTGGGATAGGGGCATAAGCGAGTGTGCCTATACCTTGGGTGTTAATCATTAACGATATTTGCGCACCGGGGAGAATCCACTGTAAGGCTTCACTGAGCATGGGTAAATAGTGACTAACAATGCCTATAACAATTGAGGTGATCGCCCAAAATAAAATGGCGTAGATAGTCGCTTGTCTGGCCGAATTGGCATAAAGCGATAGCAATGCCATCATTGCGGTGTAAGGCAGTAAGATGATGGTGATGTTGATGAATACCAGCACACCGGACATCAAAGCTGACATCAATAAACTCGCTTCGCGGCTACTGGCAAGCAATACACTGGCTAACACAGTAATGGCCAGCAGTATCATTTGAATGAGCATATAGCCGCTAAACCGACCAAAGAATAGGGCGTTACGACCCGTTCTTAAGCTAATAAACCGAAAAGTGCCACGGGTTTTATCTGAGGAGAACTGATCTGCGCAGACAAAGATACTAAATAAGGGAAACAAGTATAGCGCTGCCACCCAGAACACCGCCATTTCAGCAACCGGCCACAGGAACAGATTGCCGACAGCCGCTTCGCCAAAAACGCTGGCGAGCAGTTGTCTAAAGTTAGGGTCAATGAGAAAGCTCGAAGCTTCGCGGATTGGGTACCACAATAGCAGCCCCCAAACTAACGCAAATGCCGCTAAGGCAATGACACCCCGGCGATTGAAAAGAAGTTTAACCAGCTCATGTTTAGCAAGCAGCAACATATTGGTTAACTGTGAATTGCCGCTTATGCCGTTAGGCGCGGTCGCTATAGGGGCATTACTTTGCAATGGTGATTCCTTACTGGGTCTTTTGTTACTGTGCCTAGACTAGCACTTCTTTATTGCTAAGAAACATTTGCTAGGCAAAAAGATGTAACGAGTTCTATTCAAGCAATTGTTGTAATTGCGTTTTCAATGCCGCCACTTCGGCTTCTAATTGACTAACCCGTTGCTGCAAGTCGCTATCAGTTGCTGTGGCTGCTGACGTGATGGGCGCTGGCGCAGTGTCCGTCTGTTGATTTTGCCCAAGCTCAGAAACCAGTTCGGTAAAACGGCTCTCGCGTTTACCAGGCTCTCTTGGTAGTTGTTTAACTAACGCAGGCTCTAGTGCCGCGAGCTGGTTTAAGGCTTCATCGACTTCAGCGACATCAGTAAAACTATGTAGGCGATTACTGCGGGTACGTAACTCCCCGGCAGTTTGCGGGCCGCGCAATAACAGTAGGCACATTATTGCCACTTGCCCTTGGCTTAATTGCAGGGCACTAAATTCGGTGTTACAGAATCTATGGGTATATTTGACAACCCGAGAGCCAAAACCTGTTTGTTCTGCAACTAAGCGCTTTTTGCTTAAACTGTCTAAGGTCTGTTGGACGTCAGATTCCGTTAATGCCATCACCGGTTCTCGGCTTGATTTTTGATTGCAGGCTAATGTTAGCCCGTTAAGAGATAACGGATACTGTTCTGGGGTGGTTTTTTCTTTTTCAAGTAAACAGCCAATGACTCTGGCTTCGGTGGTGGTTAAGGTGATCATATGGCGGTCCCAATAAAAAAGCTTAGCTTTGTTATATCAAAGCTAAGCTTTTAATCAACATCAAACCGCTATGTTATGGCTTTAGATGGACAAGAGTTAATCAAGCCGGTGGATATGCGTTAATCCAGTAGACGAATACCATCGGGTGCGATAGAGATCTGCTTTGCCTTATATAAACCACCAATACTCTTTTTGAAGGCTTTCTTACTCATTCCCATCTGTGCATAGATAGTATCGGCATCTGTCTTATCGTTAAGTGGCAAGAATCCACCTGCTTGCTTCAGCTTGATGATAATACTGGTCGCATGTTTATCGAGCTCTTGCTTAACACCGCGCTGCAAGATCAAATCAATTTTGTCGTCGGTACGTACGCGCTTGATAAAGCCCTTTAGACGTTGGCCGAACTTTAAGCTACAAAAAACTTCGTTGCTATACATTACGCCCCAATGGCTATGGTCAATAATCGCTTTAAAACCTAAATCAGTACGACCGCCAATAATCAGATTAACTTCTTGGCCGTTTTTATAAGGCGGTGGGGTGAGGTCCAAAAACTTATCCACTTTTGCCGATGCCACAATACGCTCGTCGGCGCTGTTGCGGTAAATATGGACTAAATATGAACGGCCCACTTCGACTTCTCTTAATTGTTCGCCAAAGGGCAGCAGTAGGTCTTTTTCAAGGCCCCAATCAAGAAAGGCACCATATGGACCGGTTGCTACCGCTTTGAGGTAGGCAAATTCGCCAACCTGAGCAAGTGGCATTTTAGTGGTAGCAATCACCATATCTTCAGAATCGAGATAAAGAAACACGTCAACTTGGTCGCCAACTTGGCAATCTTTAGGGACGACTTTATTGGGTAATAATACCTGACCTAGGTCATGGGCATTTAAGTACACCCCAAAATCGACTTGCTTAACAACGTCAAGCGTACATTTCTTACCAATCTGTGCCATGATGCTCTCTTTACTGCGGTTATTTTCGCGGCTGATTATAGTGGAAAAACGCACAATATGCTGTAGATGTTTTGTGTTTTATCGACAAACTTTGGGCGATTTTGGTTTTTGATATGTTAGCTTAGTTTAACATTCGCACACTGGGGCGTTATGGTCGACAACAAACCAAGATCTAATACTTGCTTTTAGGCCATTTAGGATGTTTAATTGCGCGCCTTTTCATGCGGATGCTATGGATTTTGGGGGCATATTTTCGGTTGAATTTACCAGAATTATTTGGCGAATAGCCGTGGGTGTAATATGGTTCTTTTATGGTTAACACAGCGCAGTGGATTGCGATAGGCTCTACCGTGCTGAAGTGCAGGCTGTTATAGCCTGGTTGATTTTCAATAGACAGGTTGAGAAAAGATGAGTAATTGGTCTATTAAAGATGCTTATGCTGGATACAATGTAAATTACTGGAGCCAAGGGCTTTACGGTATTAGTGAGTCTGGAGAGGTGACTGTATCACCAGATCCTAGTCACCCTGATCATAGTATCGGATTAAACGAGCTATCTAAGGACATGGTTAAGTCAGGTGTGAATTTACCTGTACTAGTCCGTTTCCCGCAGATCTTACACCATAGGGTGAATAGTTTATGTCATGCATTTAACCAAGCTATTCAGCGTTATGAATATCAATCAGATTATTTGCTTGTCTACCCGATTAAGGTTAACCAGCAGCAAACGGTCGTAGAAGAGATCCTCGCCAGCCAAGTGGCCAAAGAAGTGCCGCAATTGGGGCTTGAGGCCGGCTCAAAACCTGAGCTGATGGCAGTGCTCGCTATGGCGCAAAAAGCCAGCTCAGTAATCATTTGTAATGGCTATAAAGACATTGAATACATACGTTTAGCTTTGATTGGCGAAAAGCTAGGTCACAAAGTCTATATCGTGCTAGAAAAACTGTCCGAGCTTAAAGTCATTCTTGCTGAAGCCAAAAAGCTTGGCGTTACGCCTCGTTTAGGCTTGCGTGTGCGTTTGGCGTTCCAGGGCAAAGGTAAGTGGCAAGCCAGTGGCGGTGAAAAATCTAAGTTTGGGTTATCTGCAGTGCAAGTGTTGACGGTGATCGATTCACTTAAAGATAACGACATGCTCGATTGCTTGCAGTTATTGCACTTCCACCTGGGGTCCCAGATCGCCAATATTCGCGATATTCGCCGTGGTGTTAGCGAAGCAGGGCGCTTTTACTGTGAACTACAAAAGCTAGGCGCCAATGTAAAATGTTTCGATGTCGGTGGCGGTTTGGCGGTTGATTACGATGGTACCCGCAGTCAAAGTAGCAACTCGATGAATTACGGCTTAACGGAATATGCCAACAATATTGTCAGCGTACTGACCGATATTTGTAATGAATATGAGCAGCCTATGCCGCGATTGATATCAGAATCTGGTCGATACTTAACTGCCCATCATGCAGTGTTGATTGCCGATGTGATTGGTACTGAAGCCTATCATCCTGAAAATGTGCAGCCACCGGCTGAAGATGCGCCGCAACTGCTACAAAATATGTGGCAATCATGGAATGAAGTCAGTGCTAGAGCGGATCAACGGGCATTGATTGAGGTCTATCATGATTGTCAAAGTGATTTAGCGGAAGTGCACTCAATGTTTGCGCTTGGGCAAATGAGCCTAACTGAACGCGCTTGGGCAGAGCAAATCAACCTGCGGGTTTGTTATGAGCTCAAAGGGGTGATGAGTGGTAAGTACCGCTTCCACCGCCCGGTGATTGATGAGTTGAACGAAAAACTCGCCGATAAGTTTTTTGTTAACTTCTCATTGTTCCAGTCTTTGCCAGATGCATGGGGTATTGATCAAGTCTTTCCGGTTATGCCGTTATCGGGACTCGACAAAGAGCCACAGCGCCGGGCAGTGATGTTAGATATTACCTGTGACTCTGACGGGGCGATTGATCAGTATGTTGACGGACAAGGTATTGAAACCACCTTGCCTGTGCCAGCTTGGAGTGCAGAAAGCCCTTATTTGATAGGCTTTTTCTTGGTGGGGGCTTATCAAGAGATCCTTGGTGATATGCACAACCTATTTGGCGACACTAACTCAGCGGTGGTGCGTCTTGATGATGAAGGCTTAGTCAATATTGAGTCGGTACTGGCAGGTGATACGGTCGCGGATGTCCTGCGTTACGTTAACCTCGATGCTGTATCATTTATGCGCACCTATGAAGAGCTAGTAAACCAGCACATAGATGAGTCAGAGCGGGCAAATATTTTGGAAGAGTTACAAGTAGGCCTAAAAGGGTACACTTACTTGGAAGACTTCTCTTAAATCACCTGCAGCTGATTTGGCGGCAAGGTTTCACGCTTTGTCGCCACTATTGAGGTAACTGTAACAGCGAAGATGTTTGAAGGTTCAGAGAAAATCATTGATGTTGCGCTGCGGCCAAATTGTGATAGCTTGCGTGAGCTTCCACCTCAGTTTTGGCAAGAGCTAGTCGCTGCGTGCGGCGCTGATATCCTATCTGTAGTGCACCATCAATCATGTGATGCCTACTTGCTTAGCGAGTCGAGTTTATTCGTCTGGCACGATAGAGTACGCATGCTAACTTGTGGTGATACGTTACTCAGTCCTGCATTAGCCACCTTAATTGAAAAACTAGGTGCTGCGCAGATTGGTGTCGCGAGTTATCAGCGCAAAAATGAATATCGCCATCAGGTGAGTTTAGCGAGCTTTGATCAAGAGTTGATTCAATTGCGTCAAGTTATCAACGGTAAAGGCTATCGTGTCGGTCATCTAGACAGTCATCATCACTATCTTTTTCTCGCCTATGGTGAGTCAAGTTCTCGCCCCGCGCCGGTCACTTACGAGCTCTTGATGCATCATATTGATGCCGATGTGGCCAATCAATTACGTGGGTCATCATTATCAGTAATGCATATAAGAGCCTTATTGCAGTTAACTGAATTATTGCCTGAGTTTACGATTGATGATCACCTGTTTTCTCCCTTTGGTTATTCAGTCAATGGGGTCAATCAAGCTGAGTACTTCACCATACATGTTACGCCAGAAAAAGCGCACTCCTATGTGAGCTTTGAAACCAATATTACCGCGCCTCAATTACTCAAGCGGGTATCAGATGCACTACTTGCACTGTTTGCCCCAGAGAGTTGGGACGTGATAGCTGTTAATCAGCACCCCGTTGAACATGAACTATCGGGCGCAACCCAGTCAACTTGTTCTATTGTTAGTGAACAAAGTGATAATGTTCAGTTTAACCATTATCAACGTAATGACATTCGCCTTTGTTGCGAAACGCTTTAGCGCCACGCGTTAAAGTTGATGGAGAACATATGACTACCTTAAACGATAAGCCAGATTACTCTTTGTACTCTAACGCTTTTGGTTATTTAAGATTACCACTTAACTTCAGCCCGCTTAACAGCGACGCCGATGTTGTAGTACTAGGTTTACCTTTTGATATGGCGACCACAGGGCGCTCAGGTGGACGGATGGGACCGGGTGCAATCAGACAAGCATCAGTCAATCTCGCTTGGGAAGAAACGCGTTGGCCATGGGATTTCACCCTTAGCAAGCATATTAACGTTGTGGATGCCGGTGATTTGGTGTACGACTGTGGCGATGCTGCTGATTTTACCCAAAGGGTAGAAGACTTTGCCACAGCAATTGTTGAGTCCGGTAAAGCGATGTTGAGCTTTGGCGGTGACCACTTTGTCACCTTGCCGCTATTACGCGCACACTACAAAAAACATGGCAAAATGGCATTGCTGCATTTTGATGCCCATACCGATACCTACAGCCAAGGCAGTAAGTACGACCATGGCACCATGTTTTATCATGCCCCTAACGAGGGGATTATCAGCCCTGAGCATTCAATCCAGATAGGCATTCGCACAGAATATGAAAGTGACAATCACTTATTCAAGGTGATTGATGCCGCCGCAGCTAATGATATGTCGGCAGATGAAATCGTTGCGCAGATTAAACTACGGGTGGGTGATATGCCTTTGTATGTCACCTTTGATATTGATTGCCTAGACCCTGCTTTTGCTCCAGGTACCGGTACGCCGGTATGTGGCGGTCTCACTAGCGACAAAGCGATGAAAATCATCCGTGGCCTACGTGGAATGAACATTGTTGGCATGGATGTGGTTGAAGTTGCTCCCGCGTATGATAATGCTGAAATTACTGCGCTAGCTGGCGCGACACTTGGGCTAGAAATGCTCCATGTGTGGGCTGTAGGCAAGGGCTTAGTAGAATAATTCAGCGTTGTTACAGCGCCTGCAAGACAAAGAAAGGATGATAGATGTCTAAACTCAGTGATATTCGCCGTGAGTACACTTTAGGTGGTTTAAACCGTGACGAGTTACCAGCAAAGCCGATGGATCTGTTTGCCACCTGGCTAGAGCAGGTGAGAGATTCTGAGGTTCTGCCCGATCCAACTGCGATGTCGGTTGCGACGGTCGATGCACAAGGACAAGCGTTTCAACGAATCGTGCTGCTTAAGCGTTTTGACGACAATGGCTTTGTATTTTTTACCAATTTGGAAAGCCGCAAAGCACAGCATATTGAATTAAACAGTCAAGTGAGCTTGCTGTTTCCGTGGCATAGCTTGGAGCGTCAAGTGGCTGTCACAGGCGTAGCAGAACCTTTGTCGAAAACTGAAGTATTAAAGTACTTTATGACGCGGCCAAAGGAGAGCCAAATAGCGGCGTGGGTGTCAAAGCAGTCGAGTAAAATATCGGCTCGGCAGGCGCTAGAGACTAAATTTGCAGAAATGAAAACCAAATTTAGTCAAGGTGAAGTGCCACTACCGAAGTTTTGGGGCGGTTATCTTGTACGGCCAGACAGTATAGAGTTCTGGCAGGGGGGGGAATACCGTCTTCATGACCGCTTTTTATATCAAAAGCAGGATGAAACTTGGTCAATTAGCAGATTAGCACCATAATTTAATGGTCGATACTTAAAAAGAGTCCTAATAAGGACTCTTTTTTGTTTGTTGACAGTTACTAATGCATCCCCTAACTTGCAAAGATTAGCAACGACTTAACTGAGTCGCTCGGCATTGATAAAAGGAAAGCTGAAATGAAAAGATTGATACTCGGTACTGCACTTACTATGTTGTCTACAACCTGTTTTGCTGCGCCATGGAATGTAGACAACCAAGATTCTTCAGTGAACTTTATTTCTACCAAAAAGGGCAATGTGGCCGAAGTTAACCGCTTTAATCAAGTCTCAGGTCAATTGGATGACAGCGGCAAGTTTAGCCTTAATATTCCCCTAAGTAGTGTATCGACCAATATTGAAATCCGTGATACTCGGGTTAAAGATATCTTGTTTGAGGTCGCTAAATACCCTGAGCTCGCTTTAAGTGCTCAAGTTGATAAAGCGAAAGTGGATGCCATGGCTGCGGGTGATACCTTGGTGATGAAGGTTGATGCCAAAATCAGCTTGCACGGTCAAAGTAAACCCATGCCAATGTCTGTGGTGGTTGCTAAACTCAAAGCCAATGAGCTAATGGTAGTGAGTCATGGACCATTGATTGTTAATGCTGGTGATTTTGATTTAACCAAAGGGATAGATAAACTGCGCGACATTGCTGGGCTGCCGGTGATTAGCTATGCGGTTCCTGTCAGTTTTATATTGAAATTGTCGCAATAGTACAAAAATTTGATTTGGGCATGAGACAGTTTGACGAAACTGTTTCATAATGCCCGTAAGATGTTCGTTAGATGCGGTTTAACTGCTGCATCTAATTCTAAGTAAAGATAGGTTAATAATGGTTACAGATAAAGACGGCTACATGCACCTGATTCAGTATCTTACTGAGCACTTGGGTATATTTGAGACACCCGGAGCAAATAGTGCCTCAGATGAAACTGTGATGGAGCTGTTTGAAGAGCAGTTATCTGCACAAATCATTATGGTGTGTGGACAAAATCCCTCATTAAATTTTGAGCAGCGTAATCATGTGATCCGTGAAATTGATGCCATTGTTTATGACCTAGAAGAAATTTTGGCTAATGTGGCCAAGCGTAAAGCGACTTCAGAGCAGACCTTATTTATCACTGAGTTTTCCGGCTTGATTAAAAACCTATTTGATCAGGAAATTGCCAAGCTCATTGCTTAACAATTATAAATAGTTACAGTCTTTTACAAGTCAGCGCTTGTTCTATCGAGGTGGCAGTCCTAATGTTAAGTTAATCAGGCATTGGGACTCAACATGCACTCTCACCGTTCAGCACGTTATTTAGTCCACTTTGGCATCTATTTGTTGTTGATGCTATTTTGCAGCGCACTCTATGTTTTTAGCCACAACGCAGTGGATTTAGGCTGGGGTTTCTTCCCAATGATTGTCTGTTTACCTTTTGTGCCGTTTATTTTAGTCTGGCTGGCCATCCAGTTTAGCCACCATTTACACTGCATACGTAGCTATCATCAGTATCAACCCCACTTGTTACACTGTATATTTACTGCCACACTTTTGTTGTTATTTGTCTTGCTGTTCATTTATTAGAATAAGATGGAGATATACGCTTATGCTGATCTTGTTAAATGAGTTTTCAGATAATATTGTGGCTGTAAGGCTAACTAATACTGTCGACAGTGAAGATATCACTTCACTGTTAGCAGAAGTCCAACAACGTTTACAACGTTATGCAAGCGTAAGAATTTGGTATGAGTTTGATAAAGACTTTACTAGCATGACGTTAGGATCTTTATGGGAAGAAGCGACATTATCATTATTTCATTTGACGGATATTTCTAGAGTTGTCATCATTTCCGCCAGTGAACATTCAACAGGTGTCGCGAACGCTTTGGCAATAATGATGCCTTGCCAAGTAGAGGTGTTCAATGCGGAGCAAAAAACACAAGCTCGGCAATGGCTAGTCAGTGATGATAAAGATTAAGCTCATTCACTGAAGTCAGTTATCTTTTATTTAAACATACACAATTGGGTCATCTATGCTGAAAAAGCTCGGTTTATTAGTAGTACTTTTCTCATCGCCTTTGTGGGCACAAGATAAAGCGATTATTGGCCAAAGTGCTAATATGCTTGTGGCACAAACACAACTGCACTATGAAGCTAGAATTGATACCGGTGCCGTTAACACCTCTCTGCATGCGTTTGATATTGAGGTTGAAGGCGGCAGCGCCAAAAAGATGAAAGACAATATTGGTAAAACGGTATGGTTTACCACGGAAAATGGCGAAGGTGAACGTAAGCGCCTCAGTGCAAAAATTGTCAAAACCTCTACTGTGAGTAATTCACAGGGCCGCGAAACCCGTTATATGGTCGATTTAGATATCGGATTTGATGGCGATGAGCGTACGGTACGTGTCAATCTTCGTGACCGTAGCCATATGGATTATAAATTACTGATAGGACGTAACTGGCTAAAGGGCAAATACATTGTCGATGTTGCTGAGAAAAAGCTGATTGGTCCAGTCGCACCGATAAGTATTGAAGAGACGGGGTTAGTTTATAGCACCCGTATTGATACCGGCGCCGTTGAGAACTCTCTACATGCTGTTGATCTCGATATTGCTGGTGGTGTTGAGGATATGGAAGCCAATGTCGGTAAAATCATTAGTTTTACCACCGAAAATGAGAAGGGCGAGTCAAAGCGAGTAGATGCGATGATTGTTGAAACCTCGCTCATACGCAACGCCCAAGGCAGTGAAATACGCTACATGGTAGAACTTAAGATTGGCGAGCCTGGTGAAGAGTACAAGGTGAAAGTGAATCTGCGTGATCGTAGCAAGATGAGTCACAAACTACTTATCGGCCGCAACTGGCTACAAGGTCACTATTTAGTTGATGTCGATCTAAAATAAGCCAATCGTCAAATGCCTAGTATTAGCCAGTTAAGTGTTGAACTTAACTGGCTAATTTGTTTACAGGCCTTCTCTCATTTCAAACCCTTGTGTAGGCCTTTGAGCACCCACCAAGCAGCCAGATTGCTAATTTGTTTGACCTTTAATCTGTTTGAGCCCTAGCTAAAGTGGGTCAATTTGAGCTGACAAGATATTGCCGTATATTGATGGGCTTCACTATCAATGTGCAGTTGGCCATCAAACTCTGTGTTGAGCCAGAATGCCAGCTCATACAAGGTACCTGAGCCTGCTCGTTGGGCGAGCATCTGATTGAGCTTTTCTAATTGTTGTTTGTCTAAGCCAACCCCATTGTCACGAATGTCGATGGCGATGCATTGATCATTAACCACTACCGACAACTCAATTTCAGCATTGTCTGGGATATTGGTTGGATCGAATGCCCTTGACGCTGAGTTTTGCAGTAAACCAAAAAATATTTGCAGCAACGTCAATGGCGGCAACTGTACGTGCTTGGCATTTTTAGCACTCACATTAAGGCGAATGCGCTTTTCTGCCAGTATCGGCGTCATAATCGCATCAAAGTGTAATAAGAACTGCGATAACCTGATCGCGCGGCCATCTGTGGCATGGCCGAGCAACTGACGTAAGTGACGTAAATTATCGGTTTGCCTCGCGAGCAACATGGCGAACTGTTGCTCGTTGTGTTCAGTCGATTGTGGTTGATTCAGGTGGGTGAATAACTGCTCTTGAATGTTTGATAGCGCCAATAGCGCATTGTCCATAAGCTGCGGATATAGCCCTTGGTTTTGATGGTTGATGGTGGCTAACTGCTGTGAATGTGCCAACTGCTTTGCTAGCTCATCTTGCAGTTTAGTCCCGTTTTCAATTGTTTGTTGCAGGGCCAATTGATTCGTCTGTAAGGTGTTGAGCTGTTGTTTTAGCTCACTAATGGTTTCGGTGTGCTCATCACGCTGATTGGTGATTTGACTAATATCGATTGCCATCGCGCCAATAGAGGTGACCATGCCTTCTGCATTGCTAATAGGGTACTTAGATACCAAGAAGGTTTGTTCGCCATGGGCGGTCGGTATGGGCTGCTCAAAGCAGTGGGGCTTATCGGTCCCATAGACAATACTATCGTGGTGAGCAACGATTTCGGCGATATGAGGCGGGTAGATGTCGATATCCCGTAAGCCGATGAGCTTGTCTCTTTCAATACCAATCACTTCACAGAACTTGTCATTAACCAAGTTGTAGCTACCATCGACATCTTTAATGCAGATAAGGTTCTGAGAGGCATTTAATAATGAACTCAGTTCCGTTTCTTTAACCTTGAGTTCACTCTGTGCTTGTTTTTGCACGACTAACTGCTGCTCTAACGCTAAGTTGCTAGCATCAAGGCTCGCATAGGCCACTTCAAGCTGATGGCTTCTGGCAATAAAGGCCCTTGCTAACTTACCAATTTCATCTTTGCGGGTATTGGCATCGAGCTCAAGTTGCGCGGTGTTACCTTCATCTAAACTGGTGGCCATTACCGCCACAGGTTTAACAAATAATCGGTGTTGGCTCAGAAACAAAATAAACAACGCTGCTAGCTGAGATAGCAGTAAAAACGCGCCAATCTTAATGGCCACCGTATTCGCTTGTGCTGCCAAGGAGGAGACCGGTGTAACCAGAACAACTTTCCAATGGGTCTTAGGCATTATAAAGACCGTTACTAAGGCTGACTCACCTTGCATCGGGTCTCGTTCAATAGAGAAGGTAGAGATCATTTTGGTGGTGGTTTCGCTGCGATTGGTATTGGCATTAATAATGGCTGCCAGTTTAATGCGCTGCGAGCGACTCACCCCCTCAAATAACTCGTCTAACTGTTCTGCCTGATATAGCGGCGACTGCTCTGAGCGCTTAATAAAGTCACTATCTGCCACGGCTATGGCTTCATTAATAGGTTCCATTTGTGGGAAAGCTGCAGCATAACTGGTAAAAGGTTGCGCCAGAAACGCATCAGCAGCAGGTGTGGTACTTGATTCGCCGCTGGGTTGGGTATCAAGTGGGTATGACAATAGCTGATTAAGACTATCAAGCACAAACACATAGCCACCGGCATTAGCGGTAAAATCTGCACTATTAAAAAACTTATTGATAGCTTCTAGGCGAATGTCGACCGTAGACACCCCAATGAATTCATGGTCGCGCCACATAGGAGCCGATGCGGTAACCATTATTTCCTTAGTGTGCGGGTCGGTATAGGCGGGAGACCAATAAGCACTGCCATGGGGAATAAAACGGGTGGGTTTGTACCAAGGCTCATCTTGGTAGCGCTCGCCGTCGTCGTTGTAACTGTATACCCGCACAAATTGCTGATCATCGCTGCGGGTCCAAAAATAACTGTCTTGCTGTTTATTCTCGTTAAATGCGCCAGGCTCCGGCCATACGCCGCCGCCCACAATTAAATTATGATAATGATTAATATCCAACATGGGAGGGACCAAGTTGGCAATCTCAATACTGCGCTTTTGATAGGTTTCACCAATGCTACCAACAGCAAGTGCAAGACTCTCAATTTTAGCGACATCTTCTTGAGCTAACGCGACAATGGCTTGGCCTTTACTTTGGCTCAAAGTTTGCTCGGTTTCCATATGATGCTTGGTTTCTATAGAAAATATTAACCACATGCTGGTGGCAATAATGACGATTGCGACGGCAAACTGAATAACAGAGAGTTTAAACGGTAAGCTGTTAAGCCAGTGATTATTAGCAGACAAAACACTACTGTCTTTCGGTTTTTCCATAGGTACTGCGGTGTCCAAGCGGTTTTACTAGTCTGTCTATTACCATAGAACAAATTTAACAATCATTAAACTGTTGTTTATTTTCACGTAATAAAAAAGGAGCCGCAGCTCCTGATTTATTGTAAACATAGGTTTCACAGTGTTTAGATTTTTAACCCAACTAACAGTTGGTCAAGCTCTTCAGCTGTAGCATGCAATTCATCACAACCTGAGACAGATTGATTTGCCGATTGCTCAACGTTGTGAGATTGATTGCGTATTTCCATCAGGTTAGTGGCAATTTCATTGGCCACGGCTGATTGCTCCTCGGCCGATGTAGCAATTAACACACTCATTTCATAAACCTTGTTACTATGGTGAGAGATGGCGTTAAGATCATCACCGGTATTGAGTACATGTTTTTTGCCTTCCTCAGCTTTATCAACAGTACGTTTCATTACATGTGTCAGGTTTTCTGAGCCTGTTTGTAATGACTCAATCATCGCTTTGATCTCTACCGTTGCCTCTTGAGTACGGCCTGCTAAGGTTCTAACTTCATCGGCGACAACTGCGAACCCTCGTCCTTGTTCACCGGCGCGTGCGGCTTCAATGGCGGCATTCAATGCCAATAGGTTGGTTTGCTCACTAATGGCGTTAATCGTGGTGACGACTTCATCAATTTTAGCCGCGTTATCATTTAACGTGGTGACGGCATTTGAAGCATCTTCAATTTCATTAGATAGCACACCAATAGCGTCAACCGTGGTTGCAATATCTTTGGAGCCTTTTTCCACTTGATGGTTGGCTTCTTGGGTTTCAAGCGATGATTGCTCCGCATTGCGAGCGACTTCTTTTACTGCGGCTGTCATCTCTTCCATGGCTGTTGCCAGAGAATCAAGGTGCGAGCGTTGATTTGCCGCGAGAGACTGGCCATCTTCTGCGGTATGGCGGAAATCTTGCACCACTTGCCGGATCTGATCGTTTGCTTGGGTTAATCGTTTAACTAGTGTGTGTTGGCGCTCAACTAACGTGTCGATACTGATTGCTAAGATACTGAACTCATCTTTTACTTCAAAAAAGTTCAGACGGCCAGTTAAGTCACCGTCGGCGGCCCGTTTTAATGCCATTACACTGGTATAAAGTGCGCCACCAACAAAAGTGGAAATGTAATAGCTACTGATTAATACCACCAAAATGAGCAATACTAATGCACCAATTACTATATTTCGTGATTCAGCCAGCGCCTCGCGGTGGGAGGCCACCGGCAGTGTCGCGGTGAGATCGCCACTGGTATTGCTTAACGCGATTTGCTTCGAACCTTGGCTAACGGCTTGTTGTTGTCTTTTCGCTTGCAATAGCGATGAGGACAACTGCTGCGTAGGCTGGACTAGGCCTGCATTACGTAAGTCATCGATAAAACGTTGCTGCTGTTCGGGATTGATGTATTGCTGACTGATCTCTGCAACCCGCACTAATTGATTAGCGTGTTCGATGGCGGCTTGTTGGTGGCTACTTGAGAGTTTATTGCTGAACTGACTATACAGCAGTACTGATAGTGCAATAAGAGTCACAATGGGGATGATGGCTAAAATAGTAAATTTGGCTTTTAGTGTCAGATGGATAAGGTATTGGTCTATCCAACGAAATTTGACTTCTTTCATAGTTCATTCTCTATCCGGCTAGCGGTTTCATTGCTTGTCTTTGTTATTATCGGTTCATCATCGAACAACTTAATCGATAAATGACGATATTTTAATTAACTGTTGTTTATTTGCGCGCTTAAGGTTACGCATTTGTAATTATTATCTTCAAGAGTGTATATCGCATTGACGCAGACTGCGAGAAATAGTCAAGGTAAGGATTTAGGTTGTTCAATAAAGCCGCATCGACCAATATAAGCGGTTTTTGTGGTAAAAAAGAACCAATTACCCCTAGTCAAAGTCGCCAAGCTCACGTAAAATTTGTCTCTTTTTCTATTTTCGTAAGATAAATAGCTAGCAATGAACGCCATGGCCTAAAAAGCTAGGCCAACCGCACTGGAAGAGATGATGTCAAACTTAACAGAGATCGTAGAACAGGCCTTGGAGGCTATCGAAAGGGAAAATGATCTAAAATCCCTCGATGAGCTTCGTGTCGATTACCTAGGTAAGAAAGGTAAGATTACCGACATGATGAAGATGATGGGTAAATTAAGTGCTGAAGAAAAGCCAGCATTTGGTCAAGCTGTCAACCAAGCAAAACAAGCTGTTCAAAAGCAACTAACACAGCGTATTGAGAAGCTAAAAGCCGCTGAGCTAGAAGCTAAGTTAGCAGCTGAGAGTATCGATGTTACTCTGCCTGGCCGTCGCATTGATAATGGTGGCTTACACCCAGTCACTCGTACAATCGAACGTATTGAAACTTTCTTTGGTGAGTTGGGCTTCAGTGTCAAGCAAGGGCCAGAAATCGAAGATGATTTCCATAATTTCGATGCGCTTAATATCTCTGAGCATCACCCTGCACGTGCCGATCACGATACGTTCTATTTCAATCCGAAAACCATGTTACGTACGCAAACTTCAGGCGTACAAATCCGTACCATGGAAAATGAACAACCTCCTTTGCGTATTATTTCTCCAGGTCGTGTTTACCGTAATGACTACGATCAGACGCATACCCCAATGTTCCATCAGGTTGAAGGGTTATTAGTGGATGAGAACGTTAACTTTGCGGAACTAAAAGGTATCTTGCACGATTTCTTACGTAACTTTTTTGAAGAAGATTTACAGGTACGCTTCCGTCCATCTTACTTCCCATTCACAGAACCGTCTGCCGAAGTTGACGTAATGGGTAAGAACGGTAAATGGCTAGAAGTGCTTGGCTGCGGCATGGTACATCCCAATGTATTGCGCAGTGTAGGTATTGACCCTGAAAAGTATCAAGGTTTTGCCTTTGGTATGGGGGTTGAGCGTCTATCGATGTTGCGTTATGGCGTTAACGATTTACGTTCATTCTTCGAGAATGACCTACGTTTCCTTAAGCAATTCAAATAACGGAGCAGTAACAGCATGAAATTTAGTGAATCTTGGCTCCGTGAGTGGGTCAACCCAGCGGTGACTCGCGATGAGTTATCACATCAAATTACGATGGCTGGTCTAGAAGTTGATGGTGTTGACGCCGTTGCTGGTGAGTTTAGCGGTGTTGTGGTTGGTGAAGTGGTTGAATGTGGCCAACACCCAGACGCCGACAAATTGCGCGTAACCAAAATTAATGTCGGCGAAGCCGAATTGATTGACATCGTCTGTGGTGCGCCTAACTGCCGCCAGGGGCTTAAAGTCGCTGTGGCAATGGTAGGGGCTAAACTACCTGGTGATTTTAAAATTAAGAAGGCTAAGCTGCGTGGTCAGCCATCTTTCGGCATGCTTTGTTCATACGGTGAGCTTGGCATTGATATCGAAAGCGATGGCATCATCGAACTACCTAGCGATGCCCCTATTGGCACCGATATTCGCCAGTACCTTGATCTAGAAGATGCCGTTATTGATGTAGATTTGACTGCGAACCGTGCCGACTGTTTAGGTATGGTAGGTTTAGCTCGTGAAGTCGGCGTTCTAAACCGTGCGGAAGTGACCACGCCGAGTTGGGATGCCGTGACGCCATCAATTGATGATGTCATTGCTATCGACAACCAAGCGCCAGCGTCATGCCCACGATATTTAGGTCGTATTGTTAAAGGTGTTAACCTGCAAGCGCCTACACCATTATGGATGCAAGAGAAGTTACGCCGTAGTGGTATACGTTCAATCGACCCGATTGTTGATGTGACCAACTATGTATTGATTGAGCTTGGTCAGCCAATGCATGCGTTTGATCTGGCTACTCTCAATGGCGATATCACGATTCGCCTTGCTGATGGTAAAGAGAAGCTTACCTTACTAGATGGCAATGAAATCACCGTACCGGATGACACCTTAGTTATCGCCGATCAGCAACAAGCATTGGCATTAGCAGGTGTGTTTGGCGGTGAAGCGTCAGGCGTAACGGATAAAACTCAAGATATTATGCTTGAGTGTGCTTTCTTCGCACCACTTGCGATTATGGGTAAGTCTCGTCGACTTGGCCTGCATACTGATTCTTCACACCGCTTTGAGCGTGGTGTTGACCCTGAGCTGCAGCATAAAGTTATCGACAGAGCGACTCGTTTAGTGCTGGATATTTGTGGCGGTGAAGCTGGCCCAGTTGTTGAGTCTAAATCTGATGAACACCTACCTAAGCCGGCTAACATCGTGTTACGTCGTAGTAAGCTTGACCGTGTACTAGGTCATCATATTAGCGACGCCGACGTCAGTGAAATCTTGACTCGCCTTGGCTTTAGCGTTGAAGTCAATGAAGGCAGCTGGAGTGTGACTACTGCGACCTATCGCTTTGATATGGCTATCGAAGAAGACTTGATAGAAGAAGTGGCACGTATCTACGGTTACAACAACATTCCAAACATTGCGCCTGTGGCTTCATTGAGCATGCCTGACCATAAAGAGTCAGACATTAACTTACGCCGTGTACGCAGCATGCTAGTCGCTCGTGGCTTCCAAGAGGCGGTGACCTATAGCTTTGTTGACCCTAAATTGCAGGCCTTAGTACACCCTGAGCAAGAAGCCATGGTGCTACCGAATCCTATTTCTGTTGAAATGTCGGCAATGCGTTTGTCAATGTTTACCGGTTTATTAGGCGCAGTGGGCTATAACCAAAGCCGTCAGCAAAACCGAGTGCGTTTATTTGAAACGGGTCTTCGATTCGTGCCTGACGAAACAGCTGATTCTAACGTTCGTCAACAAGCGATGTTAGGCGCGGTAATTTCTGGGACGCAAAATGATGAACATTGGTCAATGGAAGCCAAAACAGTCGATTTCTTTGATCTTAAAGGTGACCTTGAAGCAATTATCGGCTTGACAGTTTCAGAACAAGAATTTACTTTTAGATCAGCAACACACCCAGCGCTTCATCCTGGGCAATGTGCTGAAATATTAAGAAATGATCGAGTAATTGGTGTCATTGGTGCGGTTCATCCATCGCTAGAAAAGCCATTTGGTCTTAATGGAAAGACCATTGTTTTTGAGCTTGAATTAGACGCTTTATTACACGCAAGTTTGCCGCAAGCCCAGACTGTATCTAAGTTTCCAGCAAACCGTCGAGACATTGCCATCGTAGTTGATGAAAGTGTGTCAGCAGGAAATGTTGTAAAATTGATAAGAAAAGTTGGCGAAAATCAGTTGGTTGGCTTAAACTTGTTCGATGTATACCAAGGTAAAGGTGTTGAAACAGGCAAAAAGAGTCTGGCGATAGCACTTACACTACAAGACAACACTCGTACACTTGAAGAAAAAGAAATTGCTGAGATGGTAGATAAGGTAGTTTCTGAACTCAAGTCAGAGTTCAACGCATTGTTGAGGGATTAAAAGTATGGCACTTACCAAAGCCGAAATGGCAGAGCATCTTTTTGAAACGCTTGGAATTAACAAACGAGTAGCTAAAGAGATGGTTGAGTCGTTTTTCGAAGAAATTCGTCAAGCGTTAGAAAGTGGTGAGCAGGTCAAGTTATCTGGCTTTGGCAACTTTGACCTAAGGGACAAGAATCAAAGACCGGGAAGAAACCCAAAAACTGGTGAAGATATCCCGATCTCAGCTCGTCGAGTGGTGACTTTCCGCCCGGGGCAGAAGCTTAAAAGCAGAGTAGAAGAAGCTAACGCAGACAAGTAATACTGCATCAGTCTCTTTAAAGGCCACTCTTATGAGTGGCTTTTTCTGTTAGGCAACTTGTTAACAAATATTGCAAACAATCCGTTTGCCAAAACATGTGTGTTTGAGGTTTATTTTTTGTCTAGAAAACCAAAATATTTTGACCGCCGTTTTAGGTTGTCGTTATTACACCCCAAATTATGGTCAACTTGGCTGGCTATCGGAGTGTTGGTTGGATTTGGATTGTTACCCGCTTGGCTACGTGATCCCATCGCAAAACAATTGGCCAAGCTGGTAAAAAAGATCGCTAAGAAACCTTTGCGCGTGGCGAGGGCAAATCTTACAGCGTGTTTCCCTGATAAATCAGCTACAGAAATCGAGCAGTTAATTCATGAGAATGTCGAAAACTTTGTCATGATACTACTGGCGCAGTCTGAATTAATGGTGCGCTCTACGGCTAATTTAAAGCGCCGTGTTGAGCTACATGGTTTCGAGCACGTAGAGCAGGCAAAAAAAGCTGGGCAGCCAGTGGTATTTATCATGCCCCATGTTTGGGGAATTGAGTATGCTGGTTTGCGGCTTAACACTCAGTTACCTATGGTCACAATGGCTAAAGCGCATCGCAATGAACTATTTGATTGGTTTAATAACCGCATGCGTAGCTCTCAAGGTGGCAATGTTTATATGCGTGAAGCGGGCATTAGAGCGCTATTGTCTGAACTTAAATTGGGTAATAGCTTTTTTTACTTGCCCGATGAAGACTTGGGGCCTGATAAAAGTATTTTCGCGCCATTTTTAGGGACCGTAAAAGCCACTTTGCCGGTAGTAGGGCGGCTAGCACAGGCGGGTAACGCTCAAGTGATGCCGGTTAAAATTGGTTATGATCAGGATAAGCGTAAATACCAACTCACAGTTATGCCGCCTATAGATCCGCAATCAATGCAGGGTAAAGACAATGAAGCGCTTGCGCTTAACCAAGCGGTAGAGCAGGTGATTAAAGCCTATCCTGAGCAATATATGTGGTTCTTAAAGGTGCTGCAAACTCGCCCCGCTGGCGAGCCTTCAATTTATCAGTAAAGATAGCCTGGAGCTGTTGTTACAAAAAAGCCGTTATAGAGATGACGGCTCTTTGTTATTTGCGACCAACGATCACTCAACGATCAATTGATAGTCATTGCGCAGTACATCGATAATTTCTTGACGAGGATTATCACTGAGGGTGAGCTTTTTCCCTATAACGGTCTCGGCAATTCCGACATAGGTGTTGGAAATATCCATCATTACGCTAGTGGGTAACTTATTGTCAGTTGCCAGGGCGAGTCGCTCTTGCATGCGGTTTTTGTTCAGCAAAATATCGGGATCAGGGAAGTGGTTTAGCAACCATTGTCTGAAGCCTTCTTTTGATTTCTCTACAATTTGACCTTCGCGGCGAGCGGGTCCATCCCAAATACGTGATGAATCTGGCGTACCGACTTCATCCATGTAGATTAGCTTTTGGTTACCGCTTGCATCATTGACGTAGCCAAACTCAAATTTTGTATCAACAAAAATCTGATCTTGCTCAGCCAGTGCGGCACTAATGACATCAAAGCCCTGTTTAAGCAACTTTTCATACTGACTAATATCATCAGTATTGCGGAAATTAAAGCCTGCGTAGTGACGCTCAATGTCACTGCGCGATACATTGACATCATCAGCTTCAGGCACACCTTCAAGGCCGGTTAAAATACCTTTGGTAGACGGGGTGATCAGTAATTCTGGTAGTTTTTGATCTTTTTCTAGCCCTTCAGGCAAAGTAATTCCGCAAAACTCTCGTTCACCATTGCTGTACGCACGCCACATTGAACCTGTGATGTATTGGCGAGCAATGGCCTCAATCATGATAGGTTGGGCTTTTTGTACAATCCAAACAAATGGGTGCGGCACGTCCAAAATATGGCTATCTGCAAGGCCTTGCTCTTTAAATAATTTAAACCAGTGATTGGAAATAGCATTAAGCGCTGCGCCTTTACCTGGTACACCATTCAAGCCATTTTCGCCTTGCCAAATGCAATCAAACGCCGAAATACGATCGCTTATCACCATAATAGCCAATGGTGTATCAGCGGGTACATCGTAACCCTTTTGTTCAATAAGACGCGCACTATCTGCGGCGGTTAACCAATAGACACTGCGTACTTTTCCAGAGTGAACCGCTTTATCAGTGCGGATCGGCAGGTCGTCGTTGACGGCTAAAACTTTGTTTGACGGATTCATAGGGTCTATTGTTATTTATCATGTTGGTGAAGGAAGTTTTCGGCGGGAATTGTAGCAGAACTTGACTCGCTCAACAGCTATTTCAGTCGCAATTTCAACTGCTAAACAGTGTGTTCTCATATTAAGAAAATTAACTGTGCATAGGCTGACCTCGAAGCATGTTCTTGCTGTGAATATGGGCAAGTTTACAACCTTGGTGCTGGACTGGTCGCCACCGTGTAACGCGAGATAATCTCGGCAATCTTATGCTCTTGATGCATATTGATGATGCCGTGATTAAGCTGATTGATTAATCTCTGCGGCATTTTTTCGTTGTGAGAAATATGGATGTTATTTGGTTTAATGGTGTCGGAGAAATCATTAAAGGCAAATAAGCGTTTGTTAAACCCATAGCGTTCAATGGTGTAATGACTGCGAATCCCCATAGAGACAAAGCCCTTACCGCGGTTATTCAATAGCGCATTGAGTGCACTCTGGTGGCTATTGACCGCAAAAGCTTTGATCTGGCCTGAGTCTATGTATTGTTGCAGGCCTGGGTAACTGTACCCTTTAAGCAATATGACCGTTTCACCAAATAGATCGTCGATACGCTGATAGTGGAACGGGTCGGCAGAGCGGGTAAGCAATTGATGGTGCACGGTGAATAATGGGGTCGCCACTAGGTGAGTGTTTTGAATTGCGACCGCTTGATGCTGGGCCCATACTGGAGAGCCGTAGCTAATCCAAGGTTGCATCTGTTTTTCATTCATTGAGCGAATATAACGCAAAAAAGGTGCGTGTTCAGTACGCAGTTGTTGTTTTAGGTAGTGCTTTGCAAGATGGTTGACGATATCGGTAATGATGCCGCTGTATTCAATGGCGTCTGTTTGGCTATGCACAATTTGAAACGGCTCGGCTTGCTGAGCGATAACCAAATAAGTTAGTGGTTTGGCTGCAATTGACAACGGTGCGAATAGCAGCAAGAAGACGACAAGCCTTTTGTACATCCAGCGCAACCTTTTTTGTTATTATGTTAATACCATCAAGGCTAAAACATAATATTATGTAAACGTGATAGCAAGCAAAATTTGCTATTAAGTTGATGTTTTTAAAGTTTTTGTGATGCTGTAGTGGCAGGTAGATTCTAGCGTAAAACGATTGCCGTTATCTGTTATGTGTTTAGTAAAGTGCTTTACGCGAACACAGACCACTTTATAGGCATTATCCGCGTCATAAGCCAAGCTAAACCGCATGTTTAGCTATTTTAACCAATCGTACTCTTAAGTTGATTGGAGCGGGGTCAGCTCAAGTCTTGGCGACTTAAACTGACTTGCCGTGGCACTAAAGGGGTTGTTTTGTTAGATCACACCCAGTTCACGTAACCTTTCCATTAGATAGCTGTCTGCGGTATAGCGACTTGAAAGCACGACTTCTGGTTTCGGGTGGAGAAACAGCGGCAGCGAAATACGAGAGCGACTCATATCTGCCCCTTCGGGGTTAATCACTCTGTGGGTGGTTGATGGGAAATACCCACCAGAGGCTTCTTGCAACATGTCTCCAATATTGATGATCAGATTGCCAAAATCACAGGGTACGTCTAACCACTGACCGTCTTTGGCTTTAACCTGCAGTCCGGGCTCATTGGCTGCGGGCAAGATGGTAAGCAAGTTAATGTCTTCATGTGCGGCGGCACGAATGGCACCGGGTTCTTCATCACCAGACATTGGTGGGTAATGTAAAATTCGCAACAGTGTCTTGTGGCTTTGCTCGATCATTTTAGGCAGAGCAATAGAGTAATTGACGGCAATTTCTGCTGGTGTATGAGCTTCTACCCAGCTTAGCAACTCTGCTGCTAAGTCATTAGCTTGCTGATAATAGGCAATAATGTTGTCTTTTAAAGCAGGTGGGATGCGTCCCCAAGGGTATACATGGTAGTACTCTTTAATGTCTTTAACTGTTGCGCCTTTGGCGGTTTCAGAGACTTCAGCTGGGAAAAAGCCATCTTGAGTTTCCGGCTTAAACAAATATTGCTGTTTTTCATCACTATTAAAGAAGTCTTGCCATTGCTGATAAATGGTTTCAACGAGTTGCTTGTCAATGGGATGTTGAGTGAGCACCCCAAAGCCAGTCTCTCTTAATGACTCGACAAATTGCTGCGCACTATCTGCTGCTTGATAATTTATGGTTGGTAGTTGCATCTGCTTTTCGCTTTTATTGTATGTTTGACCCAAGATAGATAGTAGCCTGCATTATTTTAGCCTGCAAACAAGTGTGACATAAGTCACTGTTTTATTGTTTTTAATTTAGGTTTAGGTGATCGAAAAAGTCCATTAATAACGTAATATCAGTCAGATGAGTGTAAACAAGCATCAGCAAAATAATTTTGCTAATATCTTAGTAAATTAGTCGGATACTTAATCTGTTGACTCAGTTGAGTTATCGCTGCAAATGATGACAGAAATTGACCTTAAGTCCGGTCTAGGTAGTTATAAGCAATCGCGAGTTAGAGAGTTGGAGAGTATTAATGCGTGAGTTAACTGAATTCGAACGATATGTCATTGAAGAAAAAGGCACTGAGCGACCTTTTAGCGGTGAGTACCACCTACATGATGCTAAGGGGGTGTATGTTTGCAAGCGTTGTGATCAGCCGCTTTACTTGAGCGAACATAAGTTTAATGCCCATTGTGGTTGGCCTGCGTTTGATGATGAGATTGCCGGGGCAGTTAACAGGATTCCAGATGCCGATGGCCAACGAACAGAGATCGTATGCAGTGGTTGCGATGGCCATTTAGGCCATGTTTTTGCCGGTGAGCGCTTAACAGACAAAAACTTGCGCCATTGCGTCAACTCAGTCTCCATGAGTTTTAAAGCATTAGATGATCTGGCACAAAACCAAAGTACGACTGAATTTGCAACCTTTGGCGGTGGCTGCTTCTGGTGTATCGAAGCCGTATTTAGTCAATTAGCCGGTGTGTTAACCGTTCAGTCTGGCTATAGCGGTGGTGATGAGTCAGATGCGAATTACAAAGCGGTTTGTAGCGGATCGACCGCCCATGCTGAAGTGGTTCATATTGAGTTTGACCCCAAAGTGATCTCTTTTGATGAGTTATTGGCTGTATTTTGGCAAAGCCATGATCCGACAACGTTAAACCGTCAAGGTAACGATATTGGCCCGCAATACCGTTCAGTGGTGTTCATTCATAATAGTGCGCAAAGCGATAGCGTTAATCAGCATATTGAACAGATGACCCGAGCTAGGCTATGGCCCGATCCTATCGTCACTCAAGTGAGTGCTTTCGACCGCTTTTTCCCTGCTGAGTCATACCATGATGACTATTTTGCTCAACATGGTGAGCAGCCATACTGCCAAATAGTGGTTAAGCCGAAAGTGGATAAAGTTAAACAGTTATTTGCTGACAAGCTAAAGTAGGGCACGTAGAACAAGGCCGCGTTGGCTAAGTGCCAACGCAGCTAGGTTGATTAACTCAATTCAATTTCATAAGAGGTGAATTTTCGAAGGTTAATCACGCCGGTATCAAAAATTAAATACTGACCCTTTATGCCCTGAAGAACACCGGATACTTCGGGGTTTTTATCAAAATTGTGCGAACTAATCTTAGTTGGATATTGGCTCACCGGAAATGAGATCGACTGGGGTGCATTGTCTAATCTCTCAATGGCGTATTCACCATGTTCCATTGCCAGTTCGTGCAAGCGTGTTTCAATTTCTGGTAGCAATTCAGCCGCTTTGGCTTGCAAGTCCATTGGTGACTCATCGCCTTTAAGCATTGCACGCCAATTGGTTTTGTCTGCGATCATTTTTGCCAGCTCAACTTCAACAAGCCCTGACAATTGGCGGCTTGATACTTTCAGTATTGCGAGTGCTTGAGTCGCGCCTTGGTCAATCCAGCGTGTAGGCAGTTGAGTATGACGAGTAATGCCGACTTTTAAACCTGAGGTATTCGACAAGTAAACATAGTGGGGTACGAAACAGTTGGCTTGCCCCCATTCAGGCTCTCGGCAGGTACCTTGATCATAATGGCAGGTTTCCGGTTTCATAATACACATGTCGCAGCTAGCAAGTTTCTTCATACAAACAAAACAGTGCCCTTGCGAGTAGCTTTTCTTTGTTTTCTTGCCGCAGTTACAGCAGTGAATATTACCGGTATGCACTAATGTCAGTGTTTTGCCTATATACGGGTTCATGTCGACTAACTGATCGCCAAGTGGCAATTGATAGCTAACTTCACCTTGCGCATTGAGTGCGCTCTTCATTTTTCTGATATGACCAATAGTGGTGTTTGACATTGCGTTTCCAAAGCTATTTTTATGATTTGGTAGCTAGTCTAACAGATTATCATAGACAACTTAGAACGATTTAATCGATTAGCATTGGCTCGAAATAGGCAGAAAATGCAGGATATATTTGTTAATAAAAAAGGCCAGCTGTAAAGGCTGGCCCATGAGTCTCTGTTATGTGCAGGTATTAGCGTTCGAGCTTGTCCAAAACCACGTCATCGCCAATAGTATAAAGCGCCTCTGTTAAGCGCTCATCGCTATCTTGTGCCGCCTGGCCGACAATAAATGTCGCCTTGAATAGCGCTACGCCTGTGTGGCTTGCGCTTTCGTACTGGGTACTAAAATGTTCAATGTTCATACCCGTAGCATTGATCTTATTGGAGATTTCATGCACTAAACCGGGGCGGTCATAGGCAACGACACTATAGCTAAGTTGTTGTGAAGGTTGACTTTCTTGCCCAGTCTTTGCATACGTTAAACTTAGGCCTTCTATACACTCTAGGCTATCGACTAAGTTGTCCCAATTATTTGCCGGTACTTCAAGTAACAAAATGGCAGCAAAAATACCATTAATGTGACGCAGTTCAGAATCTAACCAATTACCGCCGTGACGACTGACTGCATGGGCGATTTGCTCGACTAAACCCGTTTTGTCGGCTACCTGCAAGGTTACTAAATATCGTAACATTTTGATAAAACTCCACTAATTAATAAAAAAGCTGACATTGCCCCACTGTAACACTAGTGTCATCTTTACGTCATATAATCCCACTCGTCTGAAATGGGTTGCGAACACTATTGTTAGCATAGCGTTGTTCACAATCCCAGAAAAAAGTCTACTGAAACATAATAAACGAGGTTTTTAATGGAAGCTCAGGTATCTCAACCTGGTTCTACGGCAACAAACCTATTAATGGGTAAGGGCTCGAGTAGAAGGGCGATAAAAGATAGATTAACACAGGCAGGTGTAACCTTAGGTGGCACAATGGTTTTTGTGGCACTACTGCTGATTTTTTTCTATTTGCTTTATGTAGTAAAGCCAATATTTGACGGTGCAGAAATCGCGCCCGTAAGCCAAATTAGCCTCGATGAAACTAGTGCTCCGGCATTAATGGTCGGCGCAGATGAACAAAATGAAGTACTTTACCGTGTTGGCGAAGATGCCACGGTGAGCTTTTATCGCGCATCTAGCGGTAGCGAAATTGAAACCAATAAGCTTACCATCCCTGCCGATGCGAGCATTGTGAGTAGTGCGGTTTCTGTCCCAAGTGAGCAACGTTTTGCATTTGGCCTATCTAACGGTCAGCTTATCCTCGCAGGGATTGACTTTGGCGTTACCTATCCAAACAACCAGCGTCTTATCACGCCTAAGCTGCGCTTGCCTTTAGGTGAGCAACCTTTGCAGGTAGCACTTGATGGCGCGCCGCTAAATAACCTCGCGTTTGCCTATGCCAGTGACAAAATGTCATTTGCGTATCAAGGTGATGACCAAACATGGTATCTCACTCGTAAAGAGGGTGAAGAGAACATGATGACCGAAGAGGTCGAGTGGTACAGCTATCGCGGCATTATTGCCGATGCACCACAACGTGTTGATCAGCAACTGATGACGCCAGATCAGCGTCAACTTATGTTAAGAGCGAACAACAAGCTATTTGTTTATGACATTCGCGATGTAGAAGCCGTGCGCTTACTACAAGTAGTTGAACTTGAACGCAGCAAGGCCAAAGTGACTGATGTTACGCTACTCGCTGGCGCGAGTTCAGTGTTGGTGTCTTACGACAATGGTTTGGTGTTGCAGTATTTCCAAGTTAACGGTGATAAAGGTCGTCAGTACCAACAAATCCGTGAATTCAAAAACAAAACCGCTATCGCAGCTATGGCGAGTGAGTTTTATCGTAAAAGCTTCATCACTGTCAGTGAGCAAGGCGAACTGAACCTGCTATACACCACTAGCCAACGTAAGCTGCTCACTGAAACTTTTGATATCCAAAACCCAACAGCGCTCGGATTTACCCCACGTTCGAATGCGTTGGTGGTCGAAGCTAACAATAAGTTAAACCTATTTAGCGTTGATAACACTCACCCAGAAGTTTCTTGGAGTGCGATGTGGAGCAAAGTCTGGTACGAAGGTTACCCAGAGCCACAGTTTGTATGGCAGTCAACCTCAGGCTCAGATGATTTTGAAGCTAAGTTAAGTTTGACGCCTTTAGCGTTCGGTACCATGAAAGCGGCACTGTATGCGATGTTATTTGCAACGCCATTGGCGATTGCTGGTGCTATCTATACGGCTTACTTCATGTCACCAAAAGTGCGCGCCGTTGTTAAACCGACCATTGAAATCATGGAAGCCTTACCGACGGTTATTTTGGGTTTCTTAGCGGGTCTGTGGTTAGCGCCGCTGATTGAAGACAACTTGCCGGGCATACTGGTGCTATTACTGCTGTTGCCACTGTCGATACTGACTACCGCATTTGCGTGGCATAACTTGCCAGGTAAATGGAAACAGCGTTTACCTGAAGTCTATCAAGAACTGATGTTACTGCCGGTGATTATCTTTGTAGGCTGGTTCTCATTCTACATTAGCCCAACCATCGAATTAGCCTTCTTTGGTGGCGACTCGCGTATGTTCATCACTAACGAGCTAGGAATTACATTCGATCAGCGTAATGCACTAGTGGTGGGTATTGCTATGGGCTTCGCGGTTATTCCTACCATATTCTCTATTGCTGAAGATGCGGTGTTCTCAGTACCCCGTCACCTATCAAACGGTAGTTTGGCTTTAGGTGCGACCAACTGGCAGACATTGACACGCGTTGTGCTACTTACCGCAAGTCCGGGTATTTTCTCAGCCGTAATGATGGGATTAGGCCGTGCTGTGGGTGAAACCATGATTGTACTAATGGCAACGGGTAACACCGCGATTATGGAGTGGAGCGTGTTTGAAGGTATGCGTACCTTAGCGGCAAACATTGCCGTAGAGATGCCAGAGTCTGCTATTGGCAGCTCACACTATCGTGTGTTGTTCTTGGCCGCATTCGTGTTGTTTATCTTCACCTTCTTCTTTAACACCATTGCAGAAGTGGTCCGTCAGCGTCTTCGTGAACGCTACAGCTCACTGTAAGGGGAAATGGATGTTTAACGTAATTGTATTGTCGCCTGAATCCGTAAGAGGTTGTTGCAATGGGTAAGTGGTTTAAATCAGGGGCTCCATGGATATGGATGACAGGTGGTGCTGTTAGCATCAGCTTGATCGCAGTATTAGGGCTATTGTTGCTTATTGCCTGGCGCGGCCTAAGTTACTTTTGGCCTGCAGAGATTTATCAATGGGAGCTAGTTGATCAGCAGGGACAAAAATCCACCATTATTGGTGAGATTTATGACCGTGAAGAAGTGCCTACTGAACGTTTAATCTCAGCGGGTCACAAGTTTAACGACCACCCGGGTGAGACCGTCACGCGTTATTTGATTAAAACCGGTAACCGTGAATTTGTTGGCCTAGATTTTCGTTGGGTGATGGAAACCGACATCGTGTCGCGTTCAACACCTGAAGGGATTGCCAAAATGGAGCGCACCAAGAATGGTGACTTCTATGGCTACCCGGTAGCGATTATCGAAAATGGTAAGCGTCTTAACCCAGAAGATGTTGAAAGTGAGTTTGAAGCGCAAATCGAGCGAGCGGTAGAGCTCAGCGAAAAAGCGGTAGGACTACAAAAGCGTGAAATTGGCGCCATTAATCATAAGCTTGAACAACTTCGTTTAAAAGAACGTCGTTATGAGTTAGATAATGCCCTGACCGATAGCCGTAAGCTTGAGTTACAAACGCAGCGCGATACCTTACAAGCTGACTATCTGGTATTGGAAAAGCAGTTCTTTGACCTGCGTGCAGAAGCTGGCCGTGATGCGGTGATCATTAAAGATATGCGTGGCCAAGAGGTCACATTAAAACTTGATAGCATTTTAGGGGTGACTTACTCAAACCGTCTTAACGTGTTTGGTAAGGCAGCCCATTGGGTGAAAGGGGTAATCAACTTTGTCACCCATGATCCACGTGAAGCCAATACCGAGGGCGGGGTGTTCCCAGCTATCTTTGGTACGGTCTTCATGGTGATGCTGATGGCTGTCATCGTGACACCTTTTGGGGTTGTTGCCGCAATTTATCTACACGAATATGCCAAGAAAGGGCCGATAACTAAGATGATCCGTATCGCGGTGATTAACTTAGCCGGTGTACCGTCGATTGTTTACGGCGTATTTGGTCTGGGCTTCTTTGTGTATATGTTAGGTGGCTCAATTGACCAACTGTTTTACCCTGAAGCACTGCCTACGCCGACATTCGGCTCGCCAGGTGTTATTTGGTCGGCGCTAACCCTAGCCATTTTGACTTTGCCAGTGGTGATTGTATCGACCGAGGAAGGCTTAAGCCGCATTCCAAGCTCTGTGCGCCAAGGTAGTTTAGCCCTGGGCGCAACGAAAGCGGAAACCCTATGGCGTATTATTATCCCAATGGCAAGTCCAGCGATTATGACCGGTTTGATTCTGGCGGTTGCCCGTGCAGCAGGTGAAGTTGCACCGCTTATGTTAGTGGGTGTGGTTAAGCTGGCACCAACGTTACCTATTGATATGAACTTCCCATTTGTGCATTTAGAAAGAAAATTCATGCACTTAGGTTTCCATATTTATGATGTTGGTTTCCAAAGCCCTAACGTTGAAGCAGCGCGTCCTTTGGTTTATGCCACATCGTTCTTACTGGTTTCTGTGATTGTGAGTTTGAATTTAACCGCAATTGCCGTACGTAACCATTTACGCGAAAAATACCGTTCGCTAGAACATTAATTTACAAGCAGATTTGAAAGCGTCCGCAAAGTGGTCGGGCGCTTTAAAAACAGTTATCCTGAAGTGATTAGGAATAGATATGATTTCGATAGATAAGTCGGTAATGAAAACAGACACTTTAGATTTGGACAACTTAAGTCCTGAGCAAACAGCCCTAGAGATCCGTAATTTAGATCTTAAGTATGGCGATAAGCAGGCATTGTTTGATGTCTCAATGAAAATACCAAAGAAGAAAGTTACCGCATTTATTGGTCCAAGTGGTTGTGGTAAATCTACACTACTGCGCTGCATCAACCGCATGAATGATTTAGTCGATAACTGCCATATTGGTGGTGAGATCATGCTGCATGGACAAAATATTTACGACAAGAAAGTTGATGTAGCGTCACTACGTCGTAACGTAGGTATGGTATTCCAGCGTCCAAACCCGTTTCCTAAGTCTATTTATGAAAACGTGGTTTATGGCTTACGCTTACAAGGCATCAATAACCGCCGTGAATTGGATGAAGCTGCCGAGCGTTCACTGCGTGGCGCTGCCATTTGGGACGAAGTAAAAGATCGTCTACACGACAACGCATTTGGTTTATCTGGTGGTCAGCAGCAGCGTCTAGTGATTGCCCGTGCCATCGCCATTGAGCCAGAAGTATTACTGCTCGATGAACCAACATCAGCGCTGGATCCAATCTCTACTTTAACCATTGAAGAGTTGATCACCGAACTTAAATCTAAGTACACCGTGGTGATTGTGACACACAACATGCAACAAGCAGCACGTGTATCGGATCAAACTGCCTTTATGTATATGGGTGAGTTGATTGAATATGCCGATACCAACACCATCTTCACAACGCCAAAACAGCGTAAGACAGAAGATTACATTACCGGACGATATGGCTAATAGCTTTAGGTTAATAGTGCCAGTTTAAATTAGATACTTAAGGTTAAAACATAATGGAAAACATGAATTTAAATCGCCATATCTCAGGCCAATTTAATGCCGAGCTTGATGATATCCGTAATCGCGTATTAGCCATGGGCGGCCTAGTTGAAAACCAGTTGCAAGAAGCACTTAACGCACTGGTCTCTTTGGATGCTGAGTTAGCGCAGCGTGTGATAGAAGGCGATCACCGCGTCAACGGCATGGAAGTGTCGATTGATGAAGAATGCACCCGTATTATTGCTAAGCGCCAGCCGGCAGCCAGTGATTTACGAATGATTATTGCTATTTCAAAAACGATTGCTGACCTTGAGCGTATTGGTGATGCTTGCGTAAAAATTGCTAAAGCGGCACTCGATAAGCGCTTAAAGAACCAACAACCTTTGTTGGTTAGCATTGAAAACATGGGACGCCATGCAACCCGCACATTGCACGATACCTTGGATGCGCTAGCGCGTATGGATGCCGAAGTGGCGATTGAACTGCACCGTGAAGACAAAAAGCTTGATAGTGAATATGAAGGGATTATTCGTCAGTTAATGACTTATATGATGGAAGATCCACGTTCAATCCCTGAAGTACTTGACGTATTGTGGGCTGCTCGGGCGGTAGAGCGTGTAGGCGACCGTTGCCAAAACATTTGTGAGTACATTATTTACTACGTAAAAGGTAAAGATGTGCGTCATACCTCTTATGAAGAGATGAAAAACATCTAATCAGACTCATTACGGTCACTTATCTAATTAAAAAAGCAGCGTTCACGCTGCTTTTTTATGTAGTAACACCCCCGCTAGGGTTTTTAAGTAATGTGGCCTAGCGCGCTTGAATCTATTGATAGCGGCGATTATTCTAATGGCATAATTACAGACCGAGTGTGCATCATGTCGAGCCAACCACAAAGCAAATTAGATCGTGTTTTAGCCCAAGCAAGAGAGTATAAAGCCAAACGTGAAACGGGTTACCGCGAGCAAGCGTTAAAACTCTACCCATGGATCTGCGGCCGCTGCACCCGCGAGTTCACCCATGCCAACCTAAGAGAACTCACCGTGCATCATGTGGACCATAACCACGACAATAACCCCTCTGACGGCTCCAATTGGGAACTATTGTGTTTATATTGCCACGACAACGAACACGCTAAATATGAAGAGTTGATTCAGTACGGTGACACCACTGAAACCAAAGTAGAAGCCGCTACATATAATCCATTTGCGGATTTGAAAGGCATGATGAATAAGAAGTGATGGTCTAGGTTAAGCTAAACCCAAGCGAGAATGTAATTTTAGCTGACACGCCTTGTCTATGCTAGCTTGAAGTCACATGCCGAGGCTTATTAAGCAATGCGTGTAAAGCCAGAGCATGTAAAGCATTAGGACGATGCTAATCAACAGGGCGATCGGCGATACGCGCTTCTGCTGCTAACCATTTCGCTCGGCTGATGATCTGCTTGTTATCAGTGCCTTTAACATCTTGCTTGCGTGCGGCCGCTTGCTGGCAAATATGTTGTTTCCGTTCATCGCTTGCCGCAGACCAGCCGACAATTTCGTCAATATGTCGAAAGCAACCGACACAGAAATCATCATCGTTAAGGCCACATTTTGCTACGCAGGGTGATTGCATTTAACTATCTCAACATAAAAACAGGCCGCTATTTTATGTGAGCTGGTTCACATCTTCAATCTTGTCAGGCGCAATCTTTAATAAATGCTCACTTTAGCAGCAACAGAATAGGCTAAAAGCGATTTGTCGATATTGGTTGACTCACCGTTGCGGTGATAAACTTAAACGATTCAATTGCTATTAAGCTCGCCTGTTGGTGAGGATGGCGTCACGAGGAATTTATGAAGTCAAATTGGCCCAGTCACATTAGGCCTGCAAGCCGTTGGCCCCGCAGTTTATGGCGTAGCGCATTAGCGTTTACGTTTGGGGCGATGTTATCAGCGTGCTCTTTGTTAGAAGTCAAACTTGAAAGTGGTATTGAACCTTTACCTCAAGAGCAACTTAATATGCGGCTATTTAGTCGCGATTTTAGTCAGACGTTTTTTATCGGCGTCGAACATGCTGCTGATGACATTGCGCGACTGGCTAAAAATGATGAAGCAGCAAGCGGTGATATTAGTATCCGCTCTAATACCTTAATGTGGAAAATTAACGCTGAAGAGGCGCTCAGCCGCAGTATCTATCAAAGCTCGCCTGTGGCCGCCATGGTGGATACCTGGGCATTAACGGCGCAAATGAATGCGTTTTTTTGTGACGGATCCGGTCAGCAATTATTTGGCGAACACCAAGGGATTGCCATTAAAGCGAGTGAGCAATTACAGCGTGATTTTGAAACCACGGTGCAAGGGTTTGTTTCCAAATCAGATTTTAACAAGCACCGTAAATTCATTAACCAGTATATAGCGAGTCAGCCGCTACCTGATATCAGTTTTGCGCGGCAAACGGCGTTTCAATCTTGGTTAAAGTACAACGAGATTAGCGAGTTTGAAGCGGTCACCACCTTTGGGACTCTACCTGAGGTGATGAGTGATATTTCAGATCGCATGGCAATGATATCTGAACAGATGCCGAAAATATTAGGCTGGAAAGCAGAGCTATATGCGCTGCATTCAAACATCAACTCTGAAGAAGTGCAGCGCACGCTAGCTAGCATTGCTGATACCTCAGCTAAATTTCAAGTGCTAATGGCGCAAAGCCCAGAGATGATGCAATCTTTAGCCGTTGATTTACGCCGTGAATTAACCCCTTTGCTCAATCAATTGAGCAGTGTGACCGATGATAAAATGGCGCAGCTGTCGAGCGAGCGTGAAGCGCTAACTATCATGGTTAAAAATGAGCGCTTAGCGATAGAAGAGATGATTGCTCGCGAGCGTATCGCCGCGGCCGCGGATTTAGAGCATATCTCACAAATGACCGTCGCCAAAGTGTTTGATGAGCTCGGCAAATTGCTACAAGATCTCATCCTTTATATCATTCTATTTATTATGGTGGTGGTGTTTGTGCCGCTATTTTTAGGCATTTGGCTTGGTAAGCGTATGCAGCAACGCAGTGATAGTGCAGCGCCACAATGACAGAATTAGCAGGTTCAAAACCAGTCGTGGATAGCGGAGTAGGCGCAAGTCATGACGCGGTATATATGGGGTTTGCTGAACAATTTGCGGCAATCGACAGCTTGCTAGTGCAAACCAAAGCACTATGGCAGGTACAGGCGTTTAACTGCCAGCAACTGCCTTGGCGACAGCAATATCCGCAATTGGCACAGGCAGTATGGCAACTGCAAGATAGCGAGCTTGAAGCGCTAGACAGTTGCCCTGAAACCTTATTTGCCCGCTTACGTCCTGCACTGCAACAAGATTTGAAATCTGAGGCTGACAAGCTGTTATCGCTACTTGACCCCAAAACTTTGGGCCTACAACTGCACAATCAAGTCGCTAATCATCAGAGCAGCACAACCTCAGCACTTTCGGTCGATGAGCTGCCTCATTTTAGCGCCCATATTAAGGGGCGTAAGTGGCAACAAATTCAAGCTTTTGCTGCGGTGGTACCGCGCACCGAGTTGCCAATACTTGAGTGGTGTGCCGGTAAAGGGCATTTAGGCCGGTTACTAGCAAAGCAACATGATTGCCAAGTGACGAGCCTTGAATGGCAGGCATCGCTGTGCCAAGCGGGACAAGTGTTTGCTGACAAATGGCATTTACCACAACATTTTGTTTGCCAAGATGCCTTTGATGAGAGTGCTGCAAAACACGTTCAGGCTAAGCAAACCGCAGTTGCCTTGCATGCTTGTGGCGATCTGCATGTGCAGTTGCTTAAACAGGCTAGCCAGTCGGCGACGGAGCAAATCGCTATTTCGCCGTGTTGTTATCACTTAATCCGCGATAAACACTATCAACCTCTCAGTCAGTTAGGCCAGCAAAGCACACTGACGCTATCGCGCCACGATTTGCAGTTGCCACTGCAACAGAGTGTGATTGCCAGCGACAGTCAGCGGCAATTGCGGTTACAACAGGTCGCATGGCGTTTAGGTTTTGATAGTTTGCAGCGCTATCAACGTGATGTAGATGAGTATTTACCAGTACCCACCATGAAACAAAGCCAGCATAAAATGGGTTTTGAGCATTTTTGTCATTGGGCAGCGCAGCAAAAACAGCTCAAATTGACTAAGCCATGGTGTGCTGACTCGTTTTTGGCACAGGGTATACAACGGCAAAGATTAACGCGCCGAATTGATTTGGTGGCGCACCTGTTTCGTCATGTATTAGAGCGCTGGTTATTACTTGACCGGGTATGTTATCTGCAGGCACATGGTTACCGTGTCGAATTGTTTAATTTTTGTGATTTTACTGTCACCCCAAGAAATGCGCTTATTTTGGCCAAAAAACGTTGAAAAAAGCAGCTTGCGACTGAAATGCTCTCTAAGGTTATGTTTATTAATAGTTAAAATTAGCTATGATATTTGAATAACATTCGAAGTGTTGCAAAAACAGCGCCATACAATGTGCTCTATAAGTGAAAAATAGCCATTGATAGTGGTTTTTTATTGAATGATGCGTGTTTTCTTGTTCAAATGACGGGTTAACATTGAATAATAATATTTGTCGACGCTTAAACTGTCGATAAAGTGAGCGAAATATACTGTTTCATGAAATATTCCCGCGTTTATATAAATAGCCTAGCCTATGAGTTGGCGCCGGAAGTGGTCTCAACGTCAGAGTTAGAGTCTAGACTTGCCCCTTTGTATCAGAAGTTTCGTATCCCAATGGGGCAGTTAGCTGCACTGACGGGTATTGACGAGCGTCGTTGGTGGCCAAAAGGGCATCGTTTGTCAGACGGTGCGCTTGTTGCTGCTAACAAAGCCATTGACGAAACCGGTATTCAAGTGAGTGATTTAGGTGCGGTGGTTTATACCGGCGTATGTCGCGATCAACACGAACCAGCTACCGCTTGCAGAATTGCAGCAGAACTCGGTGTTTCAAAAGACACGGCAATTTATGATATCAGTAATGCGTGCTTAGGCGTGCTTAGCGGTATTTTAGACATTGCCAACCGTATTGAGTTAGGGCAAATCAAAGCTGGGCTTGTGGTGTCGTGTGAATCAGCCAGACACATTGTTGATATCACCATCGACAACATGCTTGCTGAGCCTACGATGAAAAACTACGCACAGTCATTAGCGACCTTAACCGGCGGCTCCGGAGCTGTTGCGGTACTACTTACCGATGGCAGTGTTGATCTTAAGTCTGACAGACAGCACCAATTGTTAGGCGCCAGTCATTTATCGGCACCAGAGCATCACAACCTTTGTCAATGGGGGTTACAGGAAGCGGGCTTGCAGCTTTATCGCGAGTTTATGCGTACTGATGGCGTAGCGCTACTTAAAGAAGGGGTTGAGCTTGCCAGACACACCTGGACCCACTTCTTAGACCAACGTGATTGGTTGGTAGAGCAGGTCGATAAAGTCATTTGTCATCAAGTGGGTGCATCTAATCGCAGACAAGTGCTTAATGCGCTTAATATTCCGCAAGAAAAAGAGTTCCCTACATACCAGCTGCTGGGCAATATGGGTACAGTGTCGTTACCCGTCACTGCAGCTATCGCTCATGATCAGGGCTTCTTGCAAAAGGGCGATCAAGTCAGCTTTCTTGGCATCGGCAGTGGATTGAACTGCATGATGTTAGGCATCAAGTGGTAGATTACGCCACGTACTAGCTGTATCGTCCCCAACAAAAATACCTGTGGCAGCCAAGTGTGCTGACCACAGGGCAGAGCAAATTTAGGACAAGTCATGTTAGACACGCTTTTTCCTTACCAGCGTCACTATTTAGATCTTAACGGCAATAAACAGCATTATGTCAACGAAGGCCAAGGCGAGCCGGTTGTCATGGTACACGGTAATCCTAGCTGGTCGTTTTACTACCGTAATGTCATTGAAACGCTTAAATCGACGCACCAATGCATAGTGCCTGATCATATTGGTTGTGGCTTGTCAGATAAACCCGGTGACGAAAGTTACGACTATACCTTGCCACAGCGTATTGACGACTTAGAAGCCTTACTTGATCAGCTCAACATTAAGCAAAACATTACCTTAGTGGTCCATGATTGGGGCGGCATGATTGGTATGGGTTATGCGGCACGTTACCCTGATCGGATTAAAAAACTGGTTATTCTTAATACCGGTGCCTTTCATCTTCCTAAATCTAAACCATTCCCGTGGCCTTTGTGGATCTGCCGCAATACCTTTATTGGTACCGGATTAGTGCGCGGCTTTAATGCCTTTTCATCGATTGCGAGTTACGTTGGCGTAAAACGCAAACCTATGCCTAAAGATATTCGCCAAGCCTATGTCGCACCATTTAATTCATGGGAAAACCGCATCTCGACCCTGCGTTTTGTACAAGATATTCCGCTTAAACCAGGTGATAGAAACTACGACTTAGTGACCGAAATTAGCCAGTCATTGCCTAAATTTAGTCAGGTGCCAACATTAATTTGTTGGGGCCTACAGGATTTTGTATTCGATAAACACTTTCTTGCACAGTGGAAACAAGAAATGCCTCACGCGCAAGTTCATGAGTTTGCTGACTGTGGTCACTACATTCTTGAAGATGCCAGCGAAGAAGTGGTGGGTCATATTAAGCAGTTTATGGCAACAAGCTAAACTGTCACCGTGGCAGTATAACTAAACGCTAACCTAACCATAAAGGCCGATGGCGATGACTCAATCAAGTAAGCACACGGCGAACTTATGTCGCCACTTGGTCGATGCGGCCAATCATTCCGCAGACAAACTGGCTGTGGCAGTGCAGCAAGCAAATGGCCTGCCTTGGCAGGCTAAAACCCTAAGCTATCAAGAAATAAACTTTGCCGAACTTAATCGTTTAAGCGACCGTATGGCCCATGCATTGTGCCAGCAGGGTATAAAGCTGGGTATGAAAGCGGTGCTTATGGTAACCCCTAGTGTCGACTTTTTTGCATTGACTTTTGCCCTGTTTAAAGCCGGCATCATTCCGATATTTGTTGACCCAGGTATGGGGATCCATAACCTCAAACAATGCTTTGAAGAAGCCAAGCCCGATGCGTTTATTGGCATACCTAAAGCGCACATTGCGCGTAAATTATTTGGTTGGGGTAAAACTAGCGTTAAGCACATTATTGGAGTGGGTGGCCCAAGTTGGCTTTGCGGTGGCCCTTCACTTGCTAGCTTGGTTGCTAAGGTTGACGCCGAGCAACCGTTTGCTATGCAGTGGTTAGCCGATGATGACATGTGTGCCATTTTGTTCACCAGTGGTAGCACAGGCACTCCAAAAGGGGTGGTGTATTCTCACAAAATGTTTGAGGCGCAAATCAGCGCACTTAGGGACGATTATCAGATCAAAGTGGGCGAGCGAGATCTAGCCACATTTCCGCTGTTCTCGTTATTTGGTCCGGCACTCGGGATGGCATCGATTGTGCCTGATATGGATGCCAGTAAACCCATCACTGCCAACCCCGATTATTTCTTTGCGGCAATTGATAAATATCAATGTAGCAATATGTTTGTTAATCCAGCGCTGATTGAGCGTCTTGGCCTTGCGAGCACAACTGCAGAACCTGTACGTAAATTAAATAGTATTCAGCGTGTTATATCTGCTGGCGCGCCTGCTACTTTGCCTTCTATTGCCCGCTTTACCACTATGCTTAACCCTGGTGTGCAGGTACTTAACTCCTACGGCGCAACCGAATCATTACCCATAAGCATGATGGGTAGCGATGCCTTATTAGATACCACGGCAATTACTGATAATGGTGGCGGAATTTGTGTGGGTCAGGCAATTAAGGGAGTGGATATCGCCATCATTGATATTGATGAACAACCCATTGCCCAGCTCGCCGATGCCAAGTTATTAGACACCCAGCAAGTTGGCGAGATAGTTGTGAGCGGCAATATGGTCAGCCAAAGCTATTATCACCGCGATGCCGCGACCTTACAGGCAAAAATGCGTGATGAAAACGGCAAGGTCTATCATCGCATGGGTGACTTAGGTTACTTAGATGCACAAGGGCAACTGTGGATGTGCGGCCGCAAAGCCCACAGAGTTGATGCCAGTGACGGCAAACGCTATTTTTCTATTCCAGCTGAGCGCATCTTTAATACCCACCCCCAAGTTAAACGCTCTGCGTTGGTGGGGATTGATGTCAACGGTGAACGAGTGCCATTATTGTGTGTCGAGCTAGACAACAGCTTAGCGTGTTCGCAATCATCAGAGCTGTTTCATGCATTAACGCAGCTTGCCGAGGCGCATTCACAAACTCAAGGCATAGCGCGCTTTCTTATCCACCCTGATTTCCCCGTTGATATTCGTCACAATGCCAAGATATTTCGCGAAAAACTGGCAGTTTGGGCGCAAAAGACACACAAGGAATAACCATGACAGCCACTAGCCAATTTGACCCGCAGCAAGTATTTAGCGCTTTACACGGCGCAGAGCAGCAAGCGCTGACGCAGTTGGCGGCAAAGGTCAATCATGCGTTTGTTACCGGAGCGGGTGGGTTTTTAGGAAAAGCGATCTGCACTCGACTGTTAGCTGCGGGTATTAAAGTGACCGGGCTTGCACGCGGTAACTACCCAGAGCTGCAAGCTATGGGTGTCACTATGGTAACGGGTGATATTGCCGACAAAGCAACTGTGACTGATGCAATGCAAGGATGTGATGTGGTATTTCATGTTGCATCTAAGGCTGGTGTATGGGGCAGTAAAGCGAGTTATTATTCCCCTAATGTTGATGGTGCAGCCAACATTATTAGCGCTGTTAAACAGCACAATATTACCAATTTAGTTTATACCAGTACGCCCAGTGTTACCTTTGCTGGCGTAGATGAAGCGGGCATTGACGAGTCTGCGCCCTATGCTAACCAGTATCTCAATTACTATGGTGAGTCTAAAGCCAAAGCAGAGCAGATGGTGCGCCAAGCCAACGGGGTCAGTGTTGCCAACGGCGAACGTTTACAAACGGTATCTATTCGGCCACATCTTATTTGGGGGCCACAAGATCCTCACTTGGTGCCACGTGTTATTGACCGCGCTCGCGCAGGCAAACTCAAGTTAGTGGGTAAACAAGACAAATTAGTTGACACCATTTTTGTTGAAAATGCGGCTTATGCGCATATATTGGCGGCGCTCGCACAAACCCAAGCCAATGCGGTTTGTGCCGGTAAAGCGTATTTTGTCAGTAACGATCAGCCTATTACTATGGCAAGCATGCTCAATAAAATTCTTGCTTGTGTGGATTTACCGCCGGTAACACAGCGGGTACCCGCCAATGTTGCCTATGCAGCCGGTTGTGTTTTAGAAGGTGTTTATTCATTGCTTAGAAAACAAGACGAGCCAATGATGACGCGCTTTGTGGCGCGGCAGTTATCTACCTGTCATTACTTTAATATCGATGCCATTAAGCAAGATTTAGGTTACCAAGCGCTAATTTCTATCGATCAAGGCATGCAAAAGCTTGCAGTGAGTTTGCGCTAAACAGTGGCTAAAGCGTCCCTGCATCTTTAGTAAACGTTCTGTACCGAGAAATATATTTTCGCCTTAAATCAGTTGCTAGAATAACTAAGCGCTGGCAATTTAAGGGTTTTCTCGGTGGCAGGAAGCTCATAATGCAGTCTCAATTAACCCCTAATTTCATCCCAAATAGATTATCTTTAAGTCAATACACGGCTAAACCAGTTCGCTCAACGCGGGCTTTGCTAGCCTCAACAGTTTTGCTAATGGGCGGGTTATTTTCTGCTCCTGCAGTGATGGCCCAAACCGCGCCGCAAATCGCTAAATCTGCGCCCGCTGAAACACTCGTCACGCAAACCTCTGCAACTGATCGACTGCAAGGTGCTTGGCGACTACAACAAGGTAAGTATCTTGACGATAAGGGCGTGTGGCAAGACTACGCCGCACTGCACCTGCAAGCCATCAAGGTGATAGCTGACGGATATTTTAGCTTTACCACGGTTAAGCAACCCCCGAGCAAATCTGGCATTGCTGCTGAGGTTGCCCCCACCGAATTTTGGGCAGCAGGTTCAGGCCAATATAAACTGACTGATACCCAATATACCGAATATCTTTCACTTAACTCTTTTGGCGCAAAGCATGGGCAAGCGTTTTCATTTGAGTACACCTTAGAGCAGCAGGGTGATAAAACCTTAATGCATACTAAACGTATTGAAAAAGGCCAACTTAAAGAAGTTGAGGTATGGCAAAAACTATAAGGCGTCTATAACTGGTTTGCTAAAGCGTTTATGTCAATGCCATAGATAGCATATTATTCAACGCTAAAATCATATAGGTAGTTCTATTACTATACAGTTGTGTAGTTGCTAAAATCTCGATCGCTAAATTAATGCTATCGAGATTTTGTTGCTGCTGTAGAGGAAAATAGATGAAACTGCCTGAAGGTGTGACCCTGATTGATGAAAAGTATCAAGTCACTATCCCTACTGGTGCTGGCACTAAGACCCGCCGCTATAAAAGTGCCATTGAAGCCTTTACCGCTAAACGTTGCGCCGAGGCCAAACTGCAAGCCAAGCTAAGTAAGCGGACTTGCAAAGTCACCGGCCAATTCGCAACTAGCTCATCATAAGAAAGTACGCTTTTTCATTTCAACTTGAGTCAAATTTGACATCGCTGTCTTAAGCCAATTAGAGTAGTTACTTAGCTAAACCAACCGCTAAACGCTCAATGAGCGCGCTGTAAAATAAACTTATAAATATAAATGATACCAATAGCTTGGTAGATTGAGTCGGATACTGCTGTCAGCACAAAAGCTGAGTGAATCGAATAAGGCAAAAGTTTCCATGGATGAGACAACCTTTTACTTCGGTGATTGGCAAGTAGAACCTAAATCAAACCGTCTGCGCGCGGGAGATACCGTTAAGCAACTTGAGCCCAAAGCAATGGATGTGCTTAAGTTGTTGTGTCAACACGACGGTGAAGTGCTCAGCAGTGATGAAATCGTCAGCCATTGTTGGCCAGATTTTGACGTAGGTGATAATCCACTACACAAAATTATTAACCAATTGCGCCGTGCCCTTGGCGACAGTGCTAGCGCTCCTACCTACATTGAAACTATCCGCAAACGTGGTTATCGCACTTTAGCACCAATAAAGTACTTATTGGGTGATCAGCAGGGCGCGGCGACCAATACTTGGCAAGGTGCGTCGCCATTCCCTGGGCTACAGGCCTACACCCCTGAACATGCTACGGTATTTTTTGGTCGTAAAGCCCAAGTTGATACCTTGCTAGACCGAATTGCCAATCAGGTGCATTTTGGCCGCGGTTTTTGCTTAGTGCTGGGGCCCAGTGGTAGTGGTAAATCATCATTAGTACAAGCGGGGGTGTTGCCTAACCTGATGACACCGCAAGGTTACAATGGCATTAAAGTTAATGGCTACACTAGCTTAGATCTGGCTGATGTTGGCCCGAATCAATTAATGTTAGAGCTTGCCAGTGCACTGCTAGACTGGGAGATAAATGATGTACCGGTGTTTTATGGCGAAAGTGCTGAAGACATTGCCAGCAAGCTAGCAGAACAACCTCAATACATTATTAGGCGCTGTAAAACCGTATTGCAAGAACAAGCCGATCATCTGTCGATGTTTGCTTTGTTTATTGACCGTCTCGAAGTCTTATTATCATCGCCCTTATACAGTGACGAGCAACGTAGCCAGTTTGTTGAACTGATAGAACGTTTTGCCACCTCTGGGGTGATTTTAGTGCTAAGCGCTTGTCGTAACGACTTTTATCCGCAGTTGGTGGCCTATCCGCCATTAATGGCTGGCAAGGCTAAAGGCGCGCACTTCGATCTATCGCCTCCTTCTCGCAATGAGCTATTGCAGATGATCCGCTTACCGGCGCAAGCTGCACAGCTCAGCTGGCAAGTTGACCCACAAACTGGTATTTCATTGGATGAGCTGTTATGCGATGAAGCAGCCAGTGGTTTAGATGTATTGCCTATGTTGCAATATACCTTACAGGCGCTATATCTAAACCGAGATGATGACAATCAACTATTAGTGTCGGTTTATCATGAACTCGGCGGTATAGAGGGCGCCATAGGTAAAAACGCCGAGCAAGCCATTGCTTTGTTAAGCCAAGCGCAGCGTGACAGCCTGCCTAAAGTATTATCACAACTTGTCACCCTGCAGCACGACGATGCCAGTATTACCAGTCGCAGTGGCCGCTGGAGTCTGTTAACTAGCGATGCCGAACAAGCATTAGTGCAAGCTATGGTGGACAGTCGCCTATTTGTCTCGCACCTACAAAATGAAGTCGCGTGTTTTAGTATCGCCCACGAAGCCCTGTTACGCCGCTGGCCAAGGGCCACAGAGTGGATTGCTGCCCATAAAGATAGCTTAAGTGTCAAATCACGACTGCAATATCTCGCTAAACGCTGGCAAGAAGAAAACAAAAATAAGGCTTACCTTTTACCTGCTGGTAAGCCGTTACAAGAAGCACAAGCGCTGGCGAGCAGTGAGCTATTCAGTGTCAGTTCCAGCGAAGTTGAGTTTATTCAAGCTTCAAATCAGCGCGCCAATGTGAAAACTTGGACGCTACGGACTACCGTGTTAGTGCTCATTATGTTGACCGTAACTTCAGTGTTGATGACGGTAAAAAGTATAGATGCAGAAAATCGCGCACTTGAAAAACGGCTTGCCGCCGAAAACTTATTGGGATTCATGGTGGGGGATTTTGCTGACAAATTGCGTGGCATTGGCCGTATGGATTTGCTCGATGGCATCAGCAACAAAGCGCTGGAGTATTTCAGTGAGCAGTCTAATACCAGTGACGCCAGTTTTTACAGTTTTGATGCCCGTTTCCAGCATGGCCAAACCCTAGAAGCCATGGGCGAGGTGGCCTATTCACGCGGCAAGATTGATGAAGCCACCGCCGCACTGCTCAGTGCTAAAAGCAAACTCGAAGCCTTATTAATTGAACAGCCGCAAAATCTAGAATTACTCAAAACCTTAGGTGCCAACGCCTTCTGGCTTGGACAAATTGAGTACGATGCCAGTGACTGGCAAGCCACTCAGCCGTATTTAGAGTTGTATTATCAATACAGTCAGCAGATGTACCAAATTGCACCAGATAATGCCGATGCGTTAATGGAACTGTCCTATGCGACTAATTCGCTAGGGTCGTTGTTGATGAAGCGCCAAGAGTTTAAGCAAGCAAAAGGGTATTTTGAGGAGTCTTTAGAGTTGAAGTTGTTGGTATTATCAAAAAGCCCTGACGATCCTATGCTGATTGCTGATGTTGCCGATACACGTTCATGGCTTGCAAGTGTAGCTCGTACAAGAGGTGATATTAATGCTGCTGAAACAATATACTCTCGGCTACATACTGACTACCTGAATTTGAGTGAACAGAACAAAGCTAATGGGTATTTAGTTGATAAATTTATGGTTAGTTTCAAAATGTTGGCAGAGCTACAAATGTTGAAAGGAAAATATAGAACTGCTTCAGATACTATAACTAAGGGGCTTGCAGCTACAAACGAAGCTTTAAAGATCGATGGAAAGAATGAACTCTGGATATACGAAAATCTCTTGTTAGAAATCTTAGCTTTTAAATTATATAGCAGAGAAGCTAGTGGGTTAAACCTGGTTGAGTTTAATGAGCTCGAAGAATTAATAGTGGACGGTAGTAAGTTAATAAAGAGTACGAGACGCCTAAATTCACTATTAGGAGCTTATTATTCGGCTGTAGCAGCGGCCTATCAGACACAAAGAGAGTGGTATCTAGCACAGGGTTTTGTTACCAGAGCTATAGATACGTATAAATCGCTAGTTGAAATGTATTCAAATGATGTTTTTTTTAAAAGTCATTTAGCGAAAAGCACTTTACTTCAAGCTGTTCAATTTCGTTTTCATAACAAGCAGGAGGATATGCTGATTACATGTAATTCTGCAGAAAAAATGATTAGCAGTCTTTATGAAAAAGATAAAGATCCATTGAATGTTGAAATATATGCTTTGGCTTTAATTTGTCAAAATAAACACTACCAAAATTCGGAACTGTCAAATTATCTGAATGAATCAGGAATTGATGCTGAAAGAATTACTTGGTAGGTATTTTAAAACTAAGTAAAATATTAATAACTTAATAAGGAAATTATTATGTCGACAAATACTCTACCTCAAGGCCCAACAATAACTGTTGAGATTAGCTATGATGAAAAAGCTAAGTCACACTCATTTAGTTATTTTGATGAGAATGGAAATCAAACTTGTGGAAATGTAATTGTAAAGAGTGGCGAAACAATTACTTATGTATTGGCTAATAGTGAAGGGTACGAGTTTATCGGCGCTGGCTTTCTGACACCAAGTGATGGCGTTATTGATTCCGCCGCTGTTGTCAACCAGGGTCAATCTCTAGTATTGCAAGATGAAGATAGCGTTGTAGGTGTTACTAAGTTCCAGCTAATTGTCAAATGCCCGAATATTTCTAATTGGTTAATTAGCCCGGATCCTCAGATTGTCAATCGTGGAACCCAATGAGTCAACTTTATTCCAAGTATTTACAGATTTGTTGGTGATTAAACATGTTCATCAATGACTAATTAGAATATGGCCACCCATGATTAATATAAAGCCCCTTATGGGGGCTTTCTCTATTTTTGCTTGGCTACCCATACCAAATAATTTGGCTACTTATGATTGTTTTTGTTTTAATTCGCATAATGCCGAGATAATCCTCTTCTCACTGGTTATCTTTTAGTCGATATCACTGTTCTGGCTTAAAATACTCATTCGTCCTTGATCTCCCTCACATTTATTCAGTAGCTTTGTCGCAAACGGATTTGTACCCATCAACACAAGGAAAGACAGTGAAAACATCATTAAATCATTTATTACCGCTAGCCGGATTCCTCCTCACCGCAGCGCCACTTGGAGCTATCGCCAACCCACTATCTAATGACGTGGCTGAGAGCGTCCATAACGTTACGGCGCCAGCGCAGCAGGCCAAGGTGAATGCCGCTTTTGCTCCGGTAAAATCAACAGCAGATTTACAAGCATTGTTGGCAGCGCCATCAATCTTGGATGCGCTGGGTGACGAGTTGCCAGCATTCATAAACAGTGTTGAGTTTGGTGACGGTAGCGTTCAATTTGATGGCCGCTTGCTTGAGGGCAATTTGAGCTTGTCACAAGTCTATCAGGTGTTGTCTTTGTTTGGCATGCAACACCAATTGGTTGATTATGCTCAGGCGCGCGTAGTGTCAGACAGTGACAAGTTGTTGCAAGCTAGCCTAGCAGCGCAGGCCTCATTGCCTTTATGTCAGGGCGACAAACCGATTAGGTTGATTGTTACCGTGGACCAAGCCAAGCAGGCGCACTTTAAATATAAACAGTCAGGAATCGAGTGCGATGGCAATGTCGAGTTAAATGAAAGTACAACTATTAGCTACCGCTTAGTTCACCGCGCTCGTACACCACTAGGGCTTAAGATTGTTGGCGCGGGCTTTACCAACCCATATGATGCCCATATTGAAGAGGTCACTATCAGCGATGATGGCCAGCAGATATTTTTACGCAACAATATTGAAAATGAAGGGGTAAGTAAATTTCAGTTCATCTTTAGTAGCGATGACAGCAATTTGCTGTTGGTGAGCCCTGATCCGCAAGTGAAAAATGAGCCAACTCTCTAGAGTATAAAGATAGCTGGCTCACACGAATGCTCGTGGTATAGGGCAGTAAAGCGCATTTTTTTGACTATCATGTTGGAGAACACTTTAAAGGTTCTGATTCTTATACACGCCCATGTTTCTAAACTAACGCCTTACCATCACGATTCAAAAATGATGCTAGGGCGTTTTTTTATGGCAGGGGCATTGCCAGCGATAGGCATATGCTTGGGTAATCAATCTGCAAAATAGCTTAGCTTCACGGAAGGTCATTTCCAAAGCTGCTTGTTTATCAAAGCAGCCTATTTTGCAGAGAAGTGCCCGCACTAAAAAGTGACGAATCAAAGGATTATCCTGCTTTTGAGTAGTGAAATCTTTCGGAAGCAACCCAGAAGGTTAGCCGTGATGGCTGTAAAATCATAATAGTAACAATTGGTTAAATCAGAAGGTAACCAGAAGGTAAAAGTTGAGCTTGTGGCGCACAATGAATGTCATCAAATGATTGTTTGAGCAACATTCAGGGTGACAGGGAGCTTTACCATGATAGATACACCTACCAAAAACCAGCGACATAACCTCGATGTAGTCGAGCTGATCCGTAGCTGGTCAAATGCGGTTAACCCGGATTTAAATACCACATTAAGCAGTGGCAGCAAAAAGGCAAACGTAACGCTTTCATCGCAGACCACGGTGAATAATGCAGATGCCGGCACTGGTGCAAATTCAAAAGTTAATATTGAAGCCAGCCAAAGTGCTGGCAATGGGATTAGCAGTCAGTTAGAGACTGAGCGCAGCAATGTGGCGCCACTACATGGCGATAAAAACTTCCGCCAGCAAGCTGACATAGACCCTGATAGCGTAGCAGGTAATAATAGCGGCGCAGATGATAGCGATTTTATGCAGGCGCTAAGTACGGTTATAGCCTATGTCGCCGAAGCCATTTTTGTGGTTAACGATGAAGGCATCATCGAGATGGTGAATCCTTTAGCCGCTAAAATATTTGGTGATGCTCAACAGGCGCTGATTGGACAATCTTGGTGTGCATTTCTCGCAGAGGGTTACAGAGACGATTATTTAGCAAAGTACATAGGTTGGAAAAACAGTCGCGGCAAAACCTTTTACTATGGTCCCCAAGAGGTGGTGATTGATAGTGCTGGCGATCAACAAGTTGATGTAGATTTAACATTATCGTGCATTCCACAGACTCGAACCGGTGCACGACCGCTATTTATTGGGGTGATGCATGACTTATCTCATCATAAATCGGCCTATCAGAAGTTACAGTTACAAGCCTGCACTGACGCCTTAACAGGCTTAGCCAATCGCCATGCTTTTGATGATGTGTTGCAACGCTGCTGGACCCAAACGACCGGTGATTTGCAATCAATGAGCTTAGTAATGATTGATGTGGACTACTTTAAGCTGTTTAACGACCGCTTTGGCCATATAAATGGTGACCGCTGTTTAAAATTAATAGCCGAGCAATTAAAAGCGGTATTGCCTAATGAGCAGTGCATTGCTGCCCGTTATGGTGGTGAAGAGTTCGCGTTGATATTGCCAGGCTGTAACCAGCTTGTGGCGGAGCTAACCGCCAAAAAGGTTCAGCATGCAATTAACAACTTGGCCTTTACTGAACTGGGTTTGCACCCCTCTGTGAGAGTGAGCGTAAGCCAAGGAATCGCCGTTGAAAAAATGGGTGAGTACCCCAGCGCAATCGCGCTGTTATGCGCAGCCGATACCGCCTTGTACCGGGCTAAATCTGACGGGCGCAATCGCATTAATACCAGTGCGTAATCTATCGATTGTTTAAGCGAAGAAAAAATCAGTTAATGGCGCCAAATTATACGCCATACTCCAGCTGTATTTTAGCTGGAGTATGAGCATTAGGCCGCAGCTTTTAACCGTGGCTGATAAACTTTGGCTCTTCGTGGCTTTGCTCTTGGTCTATGCCCGGGCCTGATGTGTCACTAATATGTTTAGCTACTTGTTTCATTGCCTGTGTCAATTGGCTGAGTTGTGATGCACTAACGACATAAGGTGGCATGATATAAATTAATTTACCAAACGGGCGTATCCACACACCTTGCTCAGCAAAAAGCTGTTGAAGCTTTGGTGTGTCAACGGTATGGCGCATTTCAATGACGCCAATTGCGCCGAGTACGCGTACATCGGCCACCTGACTGTAGTCAATTGCGTCTGCTAGCTCTTGCTTTAATTGCGCTTCAATTTGGCTAACTTGTTGTGGCCAGTGGCCTTGTTGCAACAGATCTAAACTGGCACAGGCGGCAGCGCAGGCAAGCGGGTTACCCATAAAAGTTGGCCCATGCATAAATACCCCTGAGGGTGACTGGCTGACGCCAAGGGCAACATCATCACTGCAAAGGGTTGCGGCCAAAGAGATGTAGCCTCCCGTTAGCGCTTTACCTAAACAAAGAATATCCGCCTCTATGCCTGCGTGTTGGTAGGCAAAGAGTTTTCCGGTGCGGCCAAATCCAGTGGCTATTTCATCCAAAATAAGTAACACATTGTACTTGTCGCAGAGTTTGCGCAGGCCGCGTAGGTATTCATGGTGATAAAAACGCATACCCCCGGCACCTTGCAATATCGGCTCAATAATGACGGCGGCAATATGTGTGTGTTGCGCGGCCATCATTTGGCTTATCTCATCGAGATCGCTTGGGTCAAAGTCTTGTCCAAATTGGCTTTGGGGCGCGGGAGCAAATAGCTGCTGTGTCACCGCTTCGCCAAACATGGTGTGCATGCCGCCTTCTGGGTCGCAGACACTCATTGCGGCAAAAGTATCACCGTGATAGCCATTTTTTACGGTCAATACACGCTGTTTTTGCGGTTGTTGTTTTCCTTGCCAGTACTGCAAAGCCATTTTAAGGGCAACTTCAACTGCGATAGAGCCGGAATCGGCCAAGAATACTTTAGTTAATGATTCACTGGTCATTGCGACTAAGCGCTTGGATAACTCTATGGCAGGCGGGTGAGTAATACCGCCAAACATCACATGGCTTAGGGTATGCAATTGGGTTTGCATGGCCGCAACGATGCTTGGATGGTTGTAGCCATGCACACAGGCCCACCAAGAGCTGGTACCGTCCACTAAGCGACGGCCATCATCTAAGATTAATTCACATCCATCTGCGGCTACGACGCCAGTGACAGCTTGGCTTTGTTGCATTGAGCTATAAGGGTGCCAGATATGTTGGCTGTCGAATGCGTAGTCAATTGGGGATGTGTGATAATCAGAGGTTGGCTTGCTTGTCATAGAAAGTCTCACGCTAATTGGTGGTCAATATTTAACCATTGGTAAACTGTTTTTGTGTTATTGCGTTGACAGGTTACGACTTCAAGGTATGCTAAGCAACATAAAGTTAATTAAAATTCGCCTACAAAATTGCTTAGTAAAGGTATTAAAGGGTTGTAAACATGTCGAATATTGCACTACGTCACGATTGGAATCGTGAAGAAATTTTAGCCTTGTTTGCTAAACCGATGAACGATTTATTGTTTGAAGCACATACGATTCATCGCCAAGTATACGATCCTAATGAAGTGCAAATTAGCCGCCTATTGTCGATTAAAACTGGCGCCTGCCCAGAAGATTGCAAATACTGCCCTCAAAGTGCTCGTTATGATACCGGATTAGAAAAAGAGCGTTTGTTAGAGATAGACAAAGTGCTGACCGAAGCGCGTAGCGCAAAAGCAGCGGGTGCATCACGTTTTTGTATGGGTGCGGCATGGCGCAACCCACACGAACGCGACATGCCTTATTTGAAAGATATGGTGAGCGAAGTGAAAGCCATGGGCATGGAAACCTGCATGACCTTAGGTATGCTGTCAGCCCATCAGGCGCAAGAGTTAGCGGATGCGGGCTTAGACTATTACAACCACAACCTCGATACATCACCCGAGTACTACGGCGATATTATTACGACTCGGACTTATCAAGAACGACTAGATACTTTATCGAATGTCCGTGCCTCAGGCATGAAAGTCTGCTCTGGTGGAATTGTGGGTATGGGTGAGCAAGCGACCGATCGCGCCGGCCTAATTCAGCAGCTTGCCAATATGGAAAAGCACCCAGATTCCGTGCCAATTAACATGCTGGTTAAAGTTGCTGGTACGCCATTTGCCGATTTAGATGATTTAGACCCACTAGAGTTTGTGCGCACCATCGCTGTGGCGCGCATTACCATGCCCCATTCGCGAGTGCGCTTATCTGCTGGCCGTGAAAGCATGACAGATGAACTGCAAGCGATGTGCTTTTTTGCCGGTGCTAACTCGATTTTCTATGGCTGTAAACTGTTAACGACAGCCAACCCAGAAGAGAACGAAGACATGACGCTGTTTAAGCGTTTGGGCTTACACCCAGAGCAAGGTCCTGCAGCAAAAATCGAAGAGGAAAAGCAAGTCTTTGCTAAAGCTGAAGCGATTAAAGCTAAAAAGACCAGTCAGTTTTATGATGCGGCTGCGTTGTAACATTGCGCCGTTAGCTTTGGCAATTGATTAGGCTGGCGCGATGGTATCAAAATTAGACACTAAACTGCGCATGCAGCTTGAAGCTGCCAAACAAGCGGGTGTATTGCGTCAACGGCAGCAATTTGATGCAGTAGATGATCCATTATCAAGTGATTTGTATCATTTGGGTAAGCGTTATCATAACTTCAGCGGTAACGATTATCTCGGCTTAGCAAGTAGCGAATGTTTGCAGCAAGCTGCAGTCGAAGGCGTTAAGCAATATGGTGTCGGCAGCGCTGCTTCGCCATTAGTCAGTGGTTACAGTGACGCGCACCAAGCTTTAGAGCGTAGTTTGTGCGATGCAACAGGACATGAAGCGGCGTTACTGTTTTGCTCTGGATTTAGTGCCAATAGCGCGTTAATGCAAACCTTGTTTGACCGTAACGATTACGTGGTGTGCGACCGACTCCTACATGCCTCTCTCATTGACGGCTTATTGCATAGCGGTGCCAAGTTTAATCGCTTTAAACACAATGATATCAACCATGCTCAGCAGTTACTGAGCAAGCAACAACCCAGTGCCATAGTGACTGAATCAGTGTTTAGCATGGATGGCGATGTCGCGCCGATTAACGCGCTTTATCAGTTAGCGCAAGAGGCGCAGTGTTGGTTAATCGTTGATGATGCTCATGGCTTTGGCTTGCAGCCAAGCTACCCTTCGCCGGAGGCGTTAAGCGCCCAAAGTTGCGATATACAGGTGGTGACGTTCGGTAAAGCCCTAGGTTGCCAAGGTGCGGCAATTTTGGCGAGCCAATTGGTGATTGATTATTTGGTGGCTAATGCTCGCCACTATATCTACTCAACGGCATTATCGCCATTAAATGCGCATATCGCTTTCAATGCGGTGCAATCTGTTAGGCAAGGCGATGAGCGGCGCACGCAACTTAAGCGCAATATTGAATTTTTTAAGCAGTGTTGCAGTGACTACCAGGTGGCAACATTAGCGGTAAGTTCGCCCATTCAACCCATAGTGATAGGCGATAACGATAAGGTGCTCACCTTGGCGGCCAATCTTAAACACCAAGGTTTCTTGGTGGGTGCGATAAGACCTCCAACAGTACCAAAGGGGAGCGCGCGCTTGCGGGTCACGTTGTCAGCTTTGCATAGCCAAAGCCAGATTAAAGACCTAGTTATCGCTATCGCCCAAGGGCTGAAAGAATTATCCCCATTACAGCAGCAAGATTAATTATGAGGAACCCCAAGCAGTGACAAGTGGGTTAAACGTGACAAGCACAAATGCTGACCACTCCAGCGCCCAAAAGCCGCAGGGTGAACAGATAGCCAAACATTTCTCAGCGGCCGCCCACCATTATGCCAAACACGATAGTTTGCAGCGTATGAGCCGTGATGTGCTGCTTGCCCATGGGCAGTTTGCCGCATCTGTGGTCGATATTGGCTGTGGTCCGGGGACTGACTTAGCAGCTAAGGGAGTTAAGCATACGGTTGGTGTCGATATTGCGCTAGGCATGTTGCAACAAGCGCGCGATCAATTAGTGGGATTGAGCCCAATTTGTGCCAACGCTGAACAACTGCCATTAGCCGATGACTCGGTTGAATGTATTTATTCAAATCTGGCATTGCAGTGGTGCGACAATTTCCCTAGCGCAGTCAACGAAATGGCTAGAGTGGTGCGCTCTGGTGGTTACGTTAATTTAGCCATTGTCACCGATGGCAGTTTAGCCGAGCTGCAACAGTTGGGTTTGCACGTTAATTCGTTTTTAACTTTTGAGTCAGTGACTGAGGCATTTACGCCCAGTGATTGGCATTTGCAGTGGCATGAGCAACAAACCCTAACGTGTTATTTTGATGATTTAAAGCAGTTGTTGTATTCGATAAAAGGGGTAGGGGCTTCAACCCATACCTGTGGACAAGCCAATGCCAAAACTAAACTGACAGGGCGCCAATCTTGGCTCGCTTTGCAGCAAAGCGCGCAGCAAATACGAGTAGCACAAGGGCTGCCACTGAGTTATCAGATTGGCTTTATTCGTGCTCAAAAGCGTTAGTTTAGCTGTGGTCATTGGCATTTAGCGTCTGGTTTTGCTGTGAGTTAGCTTTGATGATTAGGAAAGTATGATGGTGTATTTTATTGCGGGTACAGACACAGATTGCGGCAAAACCATGATTGCCAGTGCTTTGCTGCATCGTTTTAGCCAACATGGAACGACCTTAGGGGTAAAACCTATCGCTTCTGGTTGTGAGCGCACCCAAGCAGGGCTGCGCAATAGTGATGCGCTATCTTTGATGGCTCACGCCAATGTTGATCTCGATTATGACTGTATTAACCCGATTGCGTTTCAGCCAGCCATTGCGCCCCATATTGCTGCTAAGCAGCAAAATGAATCGTTAAATATCGCACGTGTTAACCAGGCTTTAGATGCGGTGCCGTTTCAGCAAGCTGACTTTGCTTTAGTTGAAGGGGCGGGAGGTTGGCGCTTACCGCTTAACGATAGCCAATTTTTGTCGCAAGTGGTTCAGCAGCGGGGTTATTCGGTGATTTTGGTCGTTGGCCTTAAGCTGGGTTGCCTTAACCATGCGCTGCTGACTCAAGAGGCGTTGGCCCATGATGGTGTGGCGCTTGCGGGTTGGGTAGGCAATCTTGTTGACCCTAACATGAGCTGCTTGCAAGAAAACATTGCGTCGCTGCAAAATATGATGCGTGCGCCATGTCTTGGTATTGTTCCACACATCGACGACGCCAAGGTTGAACAGGCTGCCAGTTACCTTGATATTTCGGCGCTACAGACTAGTGTTTAAGCAATACTGCCGACTCGGACTAAGTGCGTGAAAGGTTATTTAGCAAAATTAACCAAATTTAATGCTAAATTAGCGCAAACAAGCTGTAACTGAGTAGGCGTTTAAGTTTCGATTAATTGTTTAATTTTAGACTGTTGCACTTGCTCAATGTGTGAGTAGTAAAACAGATCGTACGGGTTCTAACCATCTATACATTTTTTTACTTTTCTCCCCTTGAATTCTGGTTTTTGGGACATATTATGTCTCTAAGAAAGTAAAGTTAACCAATCGTGGTTAAGATCTAAAGGAGCGTACATGAAACGTATTTTTTTATTGATAGCGACTAACATGGCAGTTTTGCTAGTTGCGTCAATTGTAATGTCTATCCTCGGAGTGAATACTTCGACTATGGGTGGCTTACTGATATTTGCAGCAATATTTGGTTTCGGTGGCGCATTTATCAGTTTGGCTATCTCTAAGTGGATGGCAAAGAAAACCATGGGTTGTGAAGTTATCACCACACCACGTGATGAGACTGAGCGCTGGTTAGTTGAGACTGTTGCTCGTCAAGCAGAGCAGGCAGGTATTAAAATGCCTGAGGTTGCCATCTATCAAGCTCAAGAGCTTAACGCTTTTGCCACTGGCCCAAGCAAAGATAATTCTCTTGTTGCAGTAAGTAGTGGTCTACTTTACGGCATGACACGTGATGAAATTGAAGGCGTACTGGCCCATGAAGTGAGCCACGTTGCTAACGGTGACATGGTAACCCTAACCCTAATTCAGGGTGTAGTGAACACCTTCGTTATCTTTGCTGCCCGTGTTGTAGCTGGCATTATCAATAACTTTGTTGCCAGTAACGACGAAGAAGGCGAAGGCCTAGGTATGTTCGCCTACATGGCAGTAGTGTTTGTATTGGATATGCTATTTGGTATTTTGGCATCGATGATTGTGGCGTACTTCTCTCGGATCCGTGAGTATAAAGCCGATGAAGGCGGTGCAAGACTGGCTGGCAAACATAAAATGATTGCCGCACTTGACCGTTTACGCCAAGGTCCAGAAACCGGTGCAATGCCAGCAAACATGGCTGCATTTGGTATCAATGGTAAGAAGTCTATGGCTGAACTGATGATGAGTCATCCGCCACTAGACAAGCGTATCGCAGCACTACAAGCTAGCTAATCTAGCTTAGTTAGACTGACGGCTTTAAAACGGCGACCTCAAGTGGGGTTGCCGTTTTTTATTGCTCAGTATTTTTACTGTCTACTATTTTTATTGCCCACTATTTTATCTCGTTAGTTTTTCGCAGGTTGCTTGCTCTAGGGCTTGGCCAAATGCCATTGATAGCTTGATACCGTGTTTATGCCAATCAGTATAAGAATTTAAATGTTTAAACTGATTGGTATTAGCCCAAAATGCCATAAGTTACGCTAAGCTGTGATCTAGATGTTGCCCTAGGCTTAATCTAATCTTAAAAATATCGCTAATTATTCACTTTTGCATGGTAAAAGTGTGATACCGGTCACCACCTTGTTGTTTATTCGTCATATTTTCTGGTTAATATTGATGTAGCGCACAGTTTCGCTGATGACGAGACAGTATTCTGCGCCCATTAAAGTTTGCGAATTGGTCACTCCTTGGCTATTTTTAGTTAAGTCGTGCGATAAAATTCAGCTGCAAGATAGAAGCAAAATCAATACAAAGCTTTTACTATGTGGTTGTTAAAAGAGGATAAATACTGTGAGCAAAAAAATACTTAGTGCATTATTTGGTGCTGGTTTAGCAGCATTGGCGTTATCTCCAGCGGCGATGGCAGAGCCCCAAGAGCTTGCAGAAATGCATGCAGAAATGGATGGCTGTGAAGCATGTCATGCAGATGGTGAACCTTCAGCTGATGGTGCGTTTGAATTTGAACAGTGCCAAAGCTGTCATGGTCCACTGGCTGAAATGGATGCCGTTCACCAACCACACGACGGCGCACTAGTATGCGCAGATTGTCATGCACCGCATGATATGAATGTTGGCGATAAGCCAGCGTGTGATAGCTGTCACGATGACGGCCGCACAGCGGAATCAATACTGAAATAATTCAGCGACGAATTTAATTTAAAAAAAGACACCAGCTTATTAGCTGGTGTTTTTGTTTGTGTCTATAGATTTTAATGTGTTAACTTTGCTAAAGGATTGGATATAGAAATCGTATTGTTAAACGATATCAGTCATTAATGAATAGGGATTTTCATGAAAGCAATTGTGCTAGCCAGTGCGGCATTAATCTTATCTGCCTGTGTGTCTCAGCAAGCGCCCGTTGCAGTTGTGCCTCCCCCAGCAATAAACAATAAACTTGTCGATCTATCATTGCATCCTGTTGCCACAATAGAGCAATTAGCATCGCTGAGTCCTGAGCAACATGCTGAAATAGCCCAATATAAACTTCAGCCTGAAATTAGAATCTTATCTAAGCGTGAACAGGCAGCGAAATTTATTGAGCGCAAAATGGTGAATTTTAACTACGAAGGGAAAAATTTGTCGGCATCTGAAGCTTACGAGCAACGGCAGGGCAACTGTATGTCTTTGGCTTTGCTCGCTTACGCCATCGCGAATGCTTTTGATGTCGAAATCACTTTTCAAAGAATGCATACTATTCCGATGCTAGTTGATGCCAGTGATGATTTATTAGTCATTTCAGATCATGTCCGCAGTTTCTTGGCGGATAAACCGACTAGTGAAGACGTAGAACCGTCAAAAGACATCAGTGTGATAGATTATTTTCCTGATAGGTTAGATCGCAGTGGTGCGATGATAACTGAGGATGAGTTTATAGCGATGCTTTACCGCAATTTGGCGGCCGATGCTTTGATTGTGAATGATCCATCACTGGCGTTATCTTTATTAAACCAAGCGATTGGATATGCGCCTAATTTCTCTCCTGTGCTTGATATGATTGCCATCGCCCATCGCCGGTTAGGAGATGTGGATAGCGCCAAAGCATTCTATCAGTATGCATTAGAACACTCATCTAACAGCAAAATACACACCCTAAATAACTTTTATGTGTTGTTGCAAAGTCTTGGCGATAAAGCTGGGGCGGATGACATTGCTGCACAACTGCGTAATTTAGATGATGAAACACCCTATGGGTGGTATTTCGTGGCACAAGATGCGATAGCAGCAGGGGATTTTGAGTCGGCGAGGCTATTTTTGAACCGGTTTATAAAAGTTACCCACTATTATTATCCTGCCTATGTAGAGCTCGCTAAGGTCGAGTTTGAACTAGGAAACATTCACGCATCCAAAAAAGCCTTAAACAAGGCTTTAACTTTTACCCAGTTACCTGAGAATAAGCGTCAATATAAAGCTAAACTCGCCTGGCTAGCACAGCAATAGGCGATAGAGTCGTAAGTCATACTCGACAAGAGGATTTGTGATTTTCGTCCATTATGAATCAACATAAAGTGCTATTTTTGGTTTCTTAATTGGTTATCTACACTGTTTGGATATAGCTTGTTAAATTGGGCGCTCTTTATGTGTCTGTGGTTAAGCATTTGTTTTTATACACTTTTATTTTTTGCGTTCTGTATTTTATCGCTAGGTCATCTGAGCGCTGTGTATATTTAGCTTTTATAGTAATAAAGTATTAGTCCTTTTTGTTAAATAGCCTTTTAGTCTATAGTCCCTTCATACTCAAGTTGGACGCTGAATTCCGGGTAAACTTTCATACTATGCCATGTAATTAACTAATTAGGTTTGTTCATGCATCTCTCGCCACTTTCTCCAGCATTCATGTTTCGCGCTTTGTTGTGTCTATCAGCGTTAATGTTATGCATGCCAGCTTTTGCCAATGATATAAGCCTAGATGATGAACTGTCTTCTTTTGATAATGATGTCACTATTTCGCAAATTGGCGATAGTTTACAAGCTGATATTAATCAGTCAGGTGTTACCAATACTGCTGGGCTGCAGCAGGGTGGTTATAACAACACCTTAGATATCCGTCAAACAGGCGGTATGAATAGAGTTTTGCTGGCTCAAAATGGCCAGGACATCGAAGCTTCTATATTGCAAAGTGGCTTTAATAATGTGGTTTTAGCCAACCAATTAGGCTCAGCGCTTGAATTAGATGTTGAACAGAACGGTACCGATAATGAGGCGTATATTCACCAAACTGGCAACGAAAATTCGGTACATATTATTCAGAATGGTTCAGGACATAAAGTCGGTGTCTTGCAGTGGGGCCAATTACAAACAACCGTGATCACTCAAGGATATACCCAGAATTAATATTATTGATTCGCTGTTTGGCAAGAAATTAACTTGATCTGTTTCTATAAGGTCAAACCTGTCGATACAAAGGTTAAATAATTGTAATTTTGGTGTTATCATACTTTAGTTTGATATGGATGGTCAGATCACACATCAAGGAGAGAGTTAAATGTTTAAAGTTATCAATTGGGTAGTCATCACCCGCTCACAGTTACTTGCCGATCTACTTGATACACGCTGGCCGCAAGAGTTTTTAGTGAAGTTAGCAAAAGTTTCTCCAGAAAGGATGGAAAGCGTTATCAAGGAAGGTGCGTACTCCTTGGTTATTATCGATCTGTCTACTGTCGATGTTCAAAAAGCCTATCAATTGCAAAAACACATAGAAAAAGAGTACGCCGCAAGGGTGGTCTTTATACACTACCCAAAACAGATTGATGCCCGTTTTTTGATCCAACAATCTGTCACTGCCGGGGTGTTTTACAGTGATGCTTCACTTGATGAAATCGGCCAAGGCTTAGCCAATATCTTACGGGGTAAAACAGTTTACCCACCACAGTTAGTTAGTGCGACTTATGAAAACTCACTGGGTATCGATAGCAGCGAAAACCTGACTATTCGCGAGCGGGAGGTCTTGCAAGCGCTGTTAACTGGCAGCACTAACGTTGATATTGCTAATCAGCTGTTTGTGAGTGAGAGCACCATTAAAACGCATTTATATCGCGCCTTCAGAAAGATTGGTGTATCTAGCCGCGGGCAGGCCATTGCTTGGGCTCAAACCCATTTGCACGAGGTACATCAGTGAAACCTCATTTGAAGTGGTTAGCCGGGCTATTACTGATTGCGCCGGCAGGCTTGGCTGCTGAGCGTGATGAGCAAGAGACGCTCACTTCAAAGCAGGCAGTGCAAGCGCAAAATATCAGTGATGCTTCACCAAAAGATGAAACTCAACTCATTGATGGTTTGATTTTAAATAGAGCGATGACGCGACTAGGTCATCGTTTTTACCGAGAATTTGTATCTGCATACAGAGACATCGGCGGTATGACCAACCATTCCGGCCTGAGCATTGTCGAACGAGCAACCGCGCGTAGCGGTAGTCAGATAACGGTTTTACACAACCGGAAACCGGTTTTTATTACTGTGGTTTCACCAGCAAGTCGTCATATCGACAAACAAGCTATGGCTGCAGCAGCACGCGTCGACCAAACATTGAAACAAAATAAGAAGCAGGCAACTTGGGCTCAGTTTTTAGACCCAGATTTGGCGCCTGACGAGTTCTAACAGGGATTAAGTCTATGAAAAAATTAATTATAGTTTCGGCTTTGGGGCTTAGCATATCGGCAAGTTGCGCCTTTGCTACCCAATTAGTCTATACACCGGTTAACCCCAATTTTGGGGGAAGCTATTTAAATGGTGCTTATTTACTTGCCAATGCCTCTGCGCAAAATGACCACAACAATGGCTCGGGTTATACCGCACCGACCGCATTAGAACGTATGGCAAGTTCATTAGAGTCAAGATTAATGAGCCAGTTATTCAATGATGCGGCTAATGGTGGCGAAGGATATTTAAAGACCAATGACTTCGAAATCCAAGTGGTGAATGAAGATGGCATGCTGTTAGTGCATATTACTGATATTTTGACTGGTGAAACCACAGTCATTGAGGTTGGTGGTTTAACTAGTACTAGTACAGAGGGTTAATGCAATGAGAAAAGTCATTATCCCTGCACTGTTATTATTGCTAGCAGGTTGCTCGTCTACTGATAGCTTTGAAGGCATCGATGCTTCTACTAGCTTAATGCCCAAAGGTGATACCTATTATGACTTAATCGGTTTACCTGCGCCGCAAGGCAGCATGGTTGCTGCGGTTTATGATTTTCGTGATCAAACGGGGCAGTATAAACCCATTCCTTCTAGTAACTTTTCTACGGCTGTACCGCAAAGTGGTACCGCTTTTCTCGCCCAGGCATTGAATGATTCCAGTTGGTTTATGCCTGTAGAGCGTGAAGGGTTACAAAATCTGCTCACAGAACGAAAAATTGTTCGCGCTGGGCTAAATGGAGATGCGGGTCAGTTACCTCAGCTAAACTCTGCGCAAATCCTTATGGAAGGTGGCATCGTGGCGTACGACACTAATATTCGTACAGGTGGGGCTGGTGCACGTTATTTAGGTATCGGTGCATCGACGCAGTTTAGAGTTGATACGGTTACGGTTAACTTAAGGGCCGTTGATATTCGTACAGGTAGGCTACTCAGTAGTGTGACGACCACTAAATCGGTACTGTCACTTGAAGTGTCTGCCGGTGTATTTAAGTTTATCGATGCTCAAGAGTTACTTGAGTCAGAGCTAGGCTACACCTCAAATGAACCGGTTAGCCTGTGTGTCGCTTCAGCGATAGAAAGTGCGGTTGTGCATATGATTGCTGACGGTATTTGGAAAAGAGCGTGGAATTTAGCAGACACTGAGACTGGATTACAAAATAAAGTGCTGCAGAAATATTGGTTAGAGGCGCACTCGCCACAACGAGTTCAAGCGCGTATCGATCAAGGTTAATTGTTTAGACTATTACTAATAAGGGATGCATTGGCATCCCTTTTCGGTTTTTAAGCTACTTTAGGTTTCTTTTTCGTTCTAAATCCAAATAATCATAGGCTTTTTTTACAAATCTAAAGTGTTCGGTATCAGGCAAGGTTTGGACTTCAACTAGAAGTTGATTGAAGGCTGAGTCAATCATCAGCCGATCGGCAAGTTTAAGATAGTCATACACCACTGGACGAAGCACCACGGTGAAATCACCAGCAAGCCCATCATACTGCTTAGCTTTGATCGCTTCAGTACATTGCACAAGTTCTCGCATACATAACGCGGCGAGTAGTGAGTTTTTGTCGCTGAAAGACTGATATTGGGCAGCGCGGGAATAGCCTGCTTTTTTATGCACGTCTGACATATTAAGCGCTATCATGCCTTTTTCGGCAATGAGTTCAGCAGCTGCATCGAGTAGCGCTTGTTCTTTATCGGTTAACATAGGTTTCCATCCGTTGGTGAATCAATGCCGTTTGAGAGCATTACAATGGTTGAGTGAACACTTGTCAACGTTTTACGCTATACAAATGTATAATCTGAGTATCAACTAGAGTTTGCGGTGTATTTTCTAGTTCATTACACTCTAGGCCTGACTAAGCTACATTCATTTGGATGCGAGTGCTGATAAAGCAAGCAGTCAGCGACTGCTATCGCACACAAAAAACAATCAAGCTAAAATTTGCGTATACTAGGCGCACTTTATGCTTACAATGTGTTATCGAAAAGTGGCATGTACTCAGTTACAAAATGACTGCGATAATGCAATCTATTCAGTATTTTAATCAACTGAGCTGAAGCTAAGATTAAACCTACAATTACGGAGCGCCTGTTATGTCTGAAGAGACCATTTTTAGCAAAATTATTCGTAGAGAAATCCCTGCCGACATTTTGTACCAAGATGATTTAGTCACTGCATTTCGTGATATTCAGCCACAAGCACCCACGCATATTTTGATCATTCCAAACCACCTGATCCCAACTGCAAATGATATTAAAGCCTCAGATGAGAAAGCACTTGGCCGCATGATGAGCGTTGCCGCTAAATTAGCTGAAGAGGCGGGTATTGCCGAAGATGGTTATCGTTTGATTATGAACTGCAATAAACATGGTGGCCAAGAGGTTTACCATATCCACATGCATTTGGTCGGTGGTCAACCATTGGGCCCAATACTGACACGTCAGTCATAGAACAGGATTAATTCATGCCCGATAATGCGGAGTTTTTCCCGCTGACACAACTTGCTACGCGATTTGTAGGTCAGCTAACTCATTGCCGACGTCTTGGTTTGCAGGTGCTAGAAGCCAGTGAGCATCACGTGTTGATTGAATTACCCTATGATGAGGCGCTTATTGGTTACCCCGATACGGGTGTTATCCATGGTGGTGTGATCACAACCTTAATGGATACGGCCAGTGGCAGTGCGGTTGTGTGCTCTATTTTTGATAAGTATAAGTCGCTTGAGTTGTCGCCAACGTTAGATTTGCGTGTCGATTACATGAAGCCAGCGCAGCCGCACAAGCCAGTTTATGGTTTTGCAGAGTGTTATAAGTTGTCATCAAGTGTCGCCTTTACCCGTGCCATCGCGTACCAAGAGTCAATTGATGACCCTATTGCCCATGCAGTCGGGTCTTTTATGCGCATTAGCCCAGAGTTGATCGGTAAAGAGTTTCAGCAGGCCTTAATGGGAGCCGAGCATGACCAGTAATAGTGTTGAGCAAAGTCCACTTGATGTAAAAGAGATTGTTAAAAAAGCCACTGAACTCAATGACTTTAGCCATCTATTAGCACATGTTCCCTATGCGAAGTTTATTGGCATGGAGGTGTCACGTTTTGGCGATGAGTTGGTGTTTCAATTGCCCTCTAAAGACGACAACATTGGTAACCCCACATTGCCTGCATTGCATGGCGGCGTGATAGCGGGTTTTATGGAGATGTCGGCCATTGTACAACTAATGGTGTTTATGCAAACCACGAAGGTGCCTAAAGTGGTCGATTTTTCCATTGATTATTTAAGGGCTGGTCATCACCGCGACAGTTTTGCCGAATGCAAAATCACTCGCCAAGGTCGACGGGTCGCAAATGTGAATATTAATTGTTGGCAAACTAACCGTAAAAAACTTATCGCTACAGCAAGAGCGCACTTTTTGATAGATTGATGATAGTGACGCTAAAACGATTGAGGAGTAGACCATGAAACAGCTAATAATGGCAGTGGCGCTAGTGACTGGATTATCAATAGCATTAGCGGGTTGTGCGCCCCATACTGCAGGTATTATGGCGAGCTCAACAGGTGAGTCGCGCATCGATAACCGTAACTTTGCTAATGAAGTGACTTTAACGCAACTAAAAGCGCGCCCAGAAGGCGGTTTATTGCAGGGGGCTGGGTTAATAAGCAGTCAAGTAGCAACGGATTTACGTTTGCAGTACAAATTTACTTGGTTTGATGCGGCTAATTTTGCTATTGAAGATGAAGGCGTGAGTTGGAAGTCAGTTAAGTTACATGGCAAACAACAGATGCAGGTTGTGGGCCTAGCCCCAAATGCTAATGCTGTGCGCTATGAACTGTACGTTAGAAAAGCATTTTCGAACTAATCTCTACAAATTAGCGCTGCATCATGATTGTTGCTAAACGCCAACTTAGGTTTTTACCTTCATGTTGGCGTTTTTCACATCAGTTGCCCGTAAAAGTGCTGTAAATATGTCAACAATTTGTATTACTCATGTATAATCAGCTGCGCCAAGGGGTGTAACCGCTAGAGTGGTTACTGAGATGTCGATGACAAACCCTTAGAACCTGATCCGGCTTGTACCGGCGTAGGAATGGGCTGACTAATTGATGAAATCATCAAGACCGACTCTCTCTTACCATATAAGTGCCGGATCTCAAGCAGATATATTTTGAGGTCCCATGTTTAACATCCGTTCGTACTCAAAAGTGGCCGTTGCTGTTGTAGCTGCCCTGACTAGCCCCCATAGTTTTGCCAACCCAGTTGACACTAATTCTGCCGACGATGAAATGGAAGTCATTGTTGTTACGTCTGATTTTCGTCAATCAAGTATCGAAAAAATGCCTTCAAGCATTACGGTGATTGATCAGCAACAAATTGAAGACGAAGGCGCACAGCACTTCGAGGACTTGCTGAATTCGGTCGCTAATTTCAATTGGTCTGGCGGTAGTTCGCGTCCAAAGTACTTTCAAATTCGTGGTGTAGGCGAGCAAGAGGAGTACCAAGGTGCGCCTAATTCTTCGGTGGGTTATATCATCGATGACATTGATATGTCGGGTCTTGGTATGATCTCCAGCATGTATGATTTGCAGCAAGTGGAAGTGCTTCGCGGCCCACAAGGTACGCGATATGGCGCCAATGCCCTAGCTGGTCTAATTTACTTGAAGAGTAATGATCCCACTGATGTATTTGAGCATGGCGCCGAGATTTCAATGGGTGATGACGATCTACAAACCTTTAGCGGTTTTAGCTCAGGGCCGTTGACTGATTCAGGCAAATTACTCTATCGCGTCTCGCTGCAACAACATCAACAAAATGGTTATCGCAATAACCTGTATTTAGATCGTGATGATACTAATGCCAGAGACGAATTTACTGCTAGAGCGAAATTGCGTTGGTACGCGACTGACGATTTATCCATAGATTTAACGATGTTGCACGCCAATTTTGATAATGGCTACGATGCTTGGACGTTAGATAACAATGGCTTTGATACGCTGACAGACGACCCAGGTGTTGATAAACAGCGCACTACAGGTAGCTCGCTTAAGTTTACCTATAGTGGCGCGCAGAGTTTTGAATTAGTCTCTCTGACATCTTATGCCAGTACTGACCACCACCACGGTTATGACGGCGACTGGGCCAATTCAGATTATTGGGCTGGTTTAGACTGCGGCGGGGAAGCCTGTGTGTATGACTATACTTGGGATAAAGAGGGTGACCGTAAAACCTTATCGCAAGAGTTTCGCTTAAGTTCAACCGACGCCGGTCGTTGGTTCAATGGCAGTACTGATTGGTTATTTGGGCTCTATGGTATGCGTCTTGAAGAAGACAATGATACCACCGAGTACTACAACGGCTGGATAGATGGTCTGCAAGCACAATATGAGGCGAAAAATTTAGCGATATTTGGTCAGCTAGATTCAGACTTAGGCCATGGTTATGCTTTGTCATTTGGCTTACGTGCTGAACGTCGTGACAGCGATTACAGCGACAGTGCGGGTGATGCTTTTGATCCATCAGAAACCATGTGGGGCGGGCATATTGCATTGAGTAAGGCGTTAGCTGAGAACCATGAAAGCTATATCCGTGTTGCCAGAGGGTATAAAGCGGGCGGCTTTAACATGTCACTGCCTGTTGAGTTAAGCGATAAGAAAGAGTTCGATGCAGAAACACTCTATAACTATGAGTTAGGCATTAAATCAAACTGGCTTGACGGTGATGTTGCCACCAACTTCTCGCTATTTTACATGGATAGACGCGATCAGCAGGTTTCCGCTTCACAGCAAAACCCTGAAGAGCCGCAAAAATTCATCTTATATACTGAAAATGCAGGCAGTTCACACAACTATGGCGCCGAACTTGATGCCAATTGGTATGCCACAGATAATCTACACTTCTATGCGAGCTTAGGTTGGCTAGAAACTGCTTATGGCGATTACCAGTACCAAGATAAGTATGGTGGAACGGTTGATTTATCAGGGCGTGAATTAGCCCATTCGCCTAATTTCACTTATAGCGTAGGCGGTACATACCGCAGTGATTCAGGCTGGTTTGCTAATTTAACTACCAGTGGTAAGAGTGAGTTTTATTACTCAGACAGTAACGATTCACGCTCAGATCCCTACACCATATTTAATGCACGCGTAGGTTACGAGACTGATGTGTGGTCTGCCTATCTTTGGGGACGCAATTTGTTTGATGAGAAGTATGGCGTACGTGGCTTCTACTTCGGTAATGAGCCCGACCAAGATTGGGCCGACAAACAATATATCCGCTACGGTGATCCCCGTCAGCTTGGCGTGACGGTAAACGTTAAGTTTATGTAATTTAATACAAACGGCGTCATTAGACGCCGTTTTAATCTTTGAGGACAAAAATGAAACTCACAGCAGAAATCAGTATGTACCCGCTTAAAGACAACTATCTCGACCCCATCAAATGGTTTATTGGTCGCGTGGATAGTTACGACAACATCACTCGCAAAACCAATGCTATGGCAACACAGGTATGCGGTGAATACGCCGATGTAATGGCGATGTTGGCGACAGAAATGCAAGCCGGTCATGAAAAATGGGGTAAGGCCGTCTTTGTTGTTAAGTTCATTGGTGGTGAGCTGGATTTGAGCCACAGTGAATAATTTGTCCCAATAAAGGTTAGAACCCAATGGCTGAGCTTTGGCAACTTATACAAACAACCGTGTTAGCAGCTGTTACAGAAGTGTCAGTGATGACCTTGTGGGAGCTGGTTGCGGTGGTATTAGCGGTAGCGTACCTGGCGCTTGCGATGCGCACCAATATCTGGTGCTGGGCAGCAGCTTTCTTTAGCACCGCCATTTATACTGCCTTATTCTGGCATGTCTCGTTATTAATGGAGTCACTGCTTAATGTCTATTATATGGCGATGGCAGTGTATGGTTATCGTTTATGGCGGGGTGGAGATAAAGGCTCATCAATTGCGGTAGTGAGTTGGTCAATGTCGCGTCATCTGACGATAATTGGCGTAACCACAGCCATTTCCCTTGCGGTGGGGTATGGCATGGCAACATACACACAAGCATCGTTTCCCTACGTTGATGCTGCCACTACCTGTTTCGCGGTAATGACCACCTACTTGGTGGCCAAAAAAGTTTTGGAAAATTGGCTCTATTGGGTCGTGATAGACTTGGTATCTATCTACCTTTATTTCAGTAAGGGGTTGATGCTGACCTCTGTACTGTTTGTGTTTTATGTCGCGATGGCGATTGGCGGCTATTTCATGTGGCGTAAAAATATGCAAAGCCAGCAGGACTCGTTGCATCAGTCAGCGCACGTTGCACAGCCTTGAGTTAATGATTGCCATGAGCGAAAGAGAAATGGACAGCCTTGAGCCAATTACAGCCATGAGCGAAAGAGAAATAGACAGCCATGAGCCACAGTGAAGTGCAGGGCATAGCGGTCAACGTGAGTACCGTGGCCGCTTACCTAAAACAGATAACGCACACTATGGGTGTACGTTTTAGCCAACACACGCAAGTGTTTCGCTTATCTGAGGGATTAAGTAACTTAAATTATTTGATTAAAGATGGTGAGCAAGCCTTTGTATTACGGTTGAATCACAAAGGCAGTGATGGTTTTGTGAGTCGAGAGCATGAACTTAACTGCTGGCAATTGGCCGCCCAAGCAAAATTAGCGCCTAAAATTTTGTTCGTAAGTGAAGATAGACAATGTTATTTAAGCGAGTTTATTGTCACTGACAAGCCTTGGTCTCAGCAAATGACCGCTTCTCAAAGTCACGCTGATGCAACCCAGCACACACTTTGTCCAGATGCTGAGCAACGATTAGCAGACTTGTTGCTTGGCTTACAGAGTCTACCCCTGCCTGCTAACCACATGGGTTTGACCGGGCAATGGCAGCATTATTTGCAACAGCTAGCGCTGGCCAATGATGCCTTAAAAGCATCCTCACCAAGCAGTGATACACTGGGTGAACAACAGCGTTGGTGCCGGCGTTGGCATCGCTTAAATGAGTATGAGCAGGTTGTCAGGCAAGCTATCTCACTAAGTGATAGTTATCTCATTAGGCCGCAGTTTTGTCATCGAGATTTAACGCCACATAATTTACTGCATGCTGATGGGCGACTATTTTGCATTGATTTTGAGTATGCCTGCGCATCTCATCCGTTATTTGATTTGGCGGTAATACTGCAAACTCATAACTTATCGTCTATGCAGCAACAACGTCTATGTGATATCTACTTTGCTCAGCAATCAAATCTCAAGCCAAATGCCGCTAATGCAATGACCAGTATCAGCAGCTTATACTGGTTTTATAGTGCTGCCTGGGCGCTATTAATGGCGGCACAATCTCTTGCTGCGGAGAATAAACCTGTGACTCAGGCGCTGACCCCTTACCAAGCTAATGATTATTTCACTTGGTTTGATGACTACCTTGAAAAAGCAATCGACATCTCACCTTCTCAACAAAAATAGTATCGATATCGACATTGATTGCGTTAAATTCAAAAATTTGAAAGATAAAATCAACTTTCATGGTCTATTCTGTCAAGAGCAGTTAAGAGGATTTTCTATGCAATTGGCACACTATTATCAACAATTTCTAAATACCATAAAACACTTGGAGGGTGCAGCACCATTGGCGTTACGCCTGTATCTTGCACCGGTAATGATGCAAGCTGGTTATAACAAGCTGTCGCACTTTGAAGATACCGCTGCATGGTTTGGTAATCCTGATTGGGGATTGGGATTGCCTATGCCGGAAGTGATGGTTGCCCTTGCGGCGGGTACCGAGTTTTTTGGTGGCATCTTGTTAATTATCGGTTTGGCGACGCGACTTATCTCCATTCCGCTGATGGTCACTATGCTGGTTGCGGCCTTTGCAGTACATTGGCAAAACGGTTGGTTGGCCATTGCTGATGCCAGTTCGTGGTTGGCCAATGATCAAGTGCTAGCGTCGGCAGAAAAATTAGATAGAGCCAAGTCTATTTTGCAAGATAACGGTAACTACGAATGGCTCACTAGTTCAGGCAACTTTGTGGTACTTAACAATGGCATTGAGTTTGCCATCACTTATTTTGTGATGTTATTGGCGCTATTGTTTATGGGCGGCGGGCGTTACACCAGCATTGACTATTGGGTAGCTCGAAAGAACAGGTTGAACGACTAAGCGTTCAGTTGCCACTACCTTAGAAATTAATCCTACCAATTTGGTAGGATTTTTTTTTGCGCTTTGATATTCTTTTAGTTAACTTTTTTATATGGAGCGTATGCATTGGACGCCATTGAATTACTTACTACTCGTCAGTCAACTCCACGTTTACAACAGCCTGGTCCCACAGAATCACAGCTAGACACGATTATCGCAGCGGGGCTCAGAGTGCCAGATCACGGAGGCATACAGCCTTTTGAATTTATTATCGCTCAGCAAGCAGGGTTACAAACATTAGCTGATCATTTTGTCGCAGCGGCTAAGGCTGAGGGTGGCGATGAAGAGCTACTAGAAAAATGTGCCAAAATGCCGTTCAGAGCGCCTATGGTAATAACTATTGTTGCAAAGGTGACAGCTCATCCTAAAGTTCCGGCTTTGGAGCAACAGCTTGCAGCTGGTTGTGCGGTAATGGCCATGCAACAAGCAGCGTTTGCTTTGGGACTCGGTGCGATTTGGCGCACGGGTGGCTTGGCGTTTAATCGTCACTTACACCAACGACTTGAACTTACAGATGCAGATCAAATTGTTGGCTTTTTATACATAGGTACGCCAGCAGTTAAGGCGCCAAGCAAACCGAGCCGCAAAGGGGATAATGTGGTGCGTTATTTATAAAGTTTGTGCTTAAGCTGATGCTGCTGCAATGGGTAGGTGGCTAAGTTTAATAATCTTCAATTAGGGTCGCTATCTTCTGCTGAATATTGTTCGTATAGTAGTATATTGATATATAGGGAGATATTGATGCAACCGATAGAGACAAGCCGATTACGAATACGGCTACTTACAATTGCTGATGCCGCTCAGGTATTGAATTTGGTCAATACTGAGGGCTTTATTACTCACATCGGCGATCGAGGCGTTCGTGATGAAAGCCAAGCAAAGCAGTATCTAGAGCAAGGCACTTTGGCCAGTTACAAGCAACATGGTTTTGGCATGTTTGCCGTTGAAGATAGAGCGACAGGCGAGTGGCTAGGCCAAGCGGGTTTGATTAAACGAGACCATTTACCGTTCCCTGATATTGGCTACGCATTACTGCCGCAATATGAAGGACGGGGCTTTGCTACCGAAGCGGCTATGGCCGTACTAAAATGGGCAAAACAGCAAGGGCTAGCGCAACTTTATGGCGTGATTTCACCGAGTAACCAAGCGTCGGCCAACGTGCTCCAAAAGCTAGGTTTTACATCTCAAGGATTAATAGATTGGCAACCAGATGAGCAGGTCATGTTGTTTCAACGCGCTTTATAGCTATCACTATTTACTCAATAATAAGCAGTTATCTGAACAATAATAATAACCAATAAAGGGAGGATGTATGGATAAAGTGACTGAGCTTGGAGGCTTAGTGGGTCAGCATGTTGTTTTGGAGCCATTGAGTAAAGATCATATTCCAGCACTAAGTGTTGCAGTGACTGATGGCGAGCTTTGGTCGTTGTGGTTTACCTCGGTACCCCATCCCGATGAAATGGCAGAGTACGTTGAGCTGGCATTGGCTCAAGAGAGCCGGGGTGAGGCGCTAGCTTATGTGGTTAGAGATAAGCACTCAGGCGGCGTTGTGGGGTGTACACGGATATTCAATTGGGATCAGCCCAACCGACGGTTAGAGATTGGTCATTCATGGTATGCCAAGTCAGCACAGCGCACAGGGGTAAACACGGAAACTAAATTGCTGATGTTAGCGTATGCGTTTGAGACGCTTGATGTATTAGCTGTCGAGTTTCGCACCCACTGGCACAATGAACGTTCGCGACAAGCGATAGAGCGCCTAGGGGCTAAGCAAGATGGGGTGCTGCGTAACCATCGTATTTTAAAAGATGGAACCATACGCGATACCGTGGTGTATTCCATCATAGATAGCGAATGGCCCGCTGTGAAGCAATCGTTAAAAGCTCGGCTTACAGCTGATTAATACCTCGCTGAGGGTCTGTGTTAACAGCGCAGGCTAGAAGGCCACGACAAGTTTCAAGGAGTTGAAATGGCATCGATTATTCACCGTGCCACCATTGCTGATCATCAAGAGGTCAGCCAGTTATTTAATGACTATCGACAGTTTTATCAGCAAGTTGATGACATAGAGGTGGCCACTGAATTTATTACTCGGCGCTTAGCCGACGACAGCGGAATTATTTTTATCGCCCGTGGCAAGACAGGTGAAGCACAAGGCTTTGTGCAGCTTTATTGGAGTTTTTCGTCTGTAAGTGTCAGTCGATCTTTAATTTTAAATGACCTATTTGTATCTGAAAACGCTCGGCAGCAAGGGATAGGCAAACAGTTAATGGCAGCGGCCATTGAATTTGCCCAAACGCAGCAAGTCAGTAGTTTAAGTTTGCAAACCCATCAGCACAATCATACCGCACAAGCGCTTTACCAACAGCTGGGCTTTGTTAAAGAACAAAGCTTTTTTACCTATGTACTTGATATTCAGTCACAGCTAAAGTAGAAATATGTGAATGCAATCAATAATAACAATGCTGCAGTTGTCACCTAATAGCAGGTGATGATGTGGGACTCACGCAAGGAACAAATGATGGCGTTGAATAAAAGAATGCTCGCAACAGCGATGATGTCGATGTGGGTAATGTCCAGCACGGCAGTGCAGGCTAAACAAGCATCAGATGCTGAAGTGGCATTTAATAAAGAAGTATTGGAATGTGCGGCCTATTATGAGATTGCGTCTGATGCAATCGCTAACATGAATGCGCCGCAAATGGCGGCAGTTGGTGAGCGGCTGAAGCAATCATCACAGCAGGCGGTGACACTTGCTAAACAATATCAAGCAGAAGCGGACGTTGAAAAATTGCTCGCCAGCCAAAAACAAGCTCAGCTCGATAGCCTTCCAAATAACAAAGCCTTAGGTCGATTAATGGGGAAATACAAAGAACCCTGTAAGAGCCTATTAGCCGAACCACAAAAACGACTCGATTATTGGATCATGGCAACAATGTAACTCAACTGAATGATTAATACCAATCAGTATAAGAATTTGATCTACTCAGCGCGCTTTGGGCAAACTAATTCAAGGCGAATGATTGAAACCATGGTTGTTCCCTTGTGAAATTATTCAACGCAGAAGTAGGCAGCCAAAACGCGCCAGAATGGCGAGTTTTAGCGATTCTGATGCTGTGTTAACGAGCTTAACCGTAGAATAACTATGCTCTTCACTCGTTGCCTTACCTCAGAACCGCTAAACTCTCGCTGAGTGACTAAATGTTTATACTGATTGGTATAAAAGCGCGCTTCGGCGCGTTTTTTAATGATGAAAGCAAAGGCCAACTAGTAAGGTCTATTGCTTTGATGAGCAAAAGTGAACCAACTGGGTTAGCCACTGGCTAGCAATTCTGAGGGTGATATGAATATCTATTTTCTTGCAGCAGGAAGTTGTGCTGCGCTGTTGCTGCTATGGCAATTAACGATTGGTCGTAAACAAGTACTCGTGCCATTAAAAAATAGCGAGCTTGACCCCATGGTTAAAACCTTATTGCAATGTAGCTATCATTATCAGTCGGTGATATTATTGCTCAGTGCAGCGGTACTGACCGCCTGTGCTTTTGGTGTCATCGCCTCTATGCAGGGTTTTGGCATGGTGCTGTTTATCGGTATGGCTTGCGGTATTTTTGCCATCTGGCAACTGTATATCAGCTTTGTCAGTGACCTAAAAACGCCTTTTATTAAGGTCAATCACTGGCTATTGTATTTGACCATTTCCGCACTGAGTGTCCTGGGTGCGATCACGGCCTAATGTTGCCACTTTGTTGTAATAAACTGTTTTTCGTATGAAAAATACTCTTTAACTCGCTTTTTTCTTGACTTATTCAATCCGTTGTTGAACTTTAGTAACCCAAGTTTCTCAAATATCAATGGCAGTTAACCAATAAAGTGACTGTTATTAAATAGGTCGAGCTCTTGCGGTACGACCTTGCATCTCTCTATGCGAAAAATGGATTTTTCTCCACACCGGTGAAGCCTTAAGGATGAGTATCAGTGTTAAGCGAAATATTATGATTAGTGTCTCTCAATTAACCAAAACCTATCAGATGGGCGAGAACCTTGTTGCCGCACTAACTGGGGTTGATTTTAATATAAATGCCAATGAATTTATCGCGATTATGGGGCCTTCGGGTAGCGGGAAATCGACATTAATGAATATCATTGGTTGTCTGGACAAGCCCACTAGCGGGCATTATCAGCTCAATGGCCAAGAGGTCGCTCAGCTTGATGATGATGCACTGTCAGCGGTGAGAAACAAAGAGATTGGCTTCGTGTTCCAGAGTTTTCATTTACTGCCGCGCTTGAGTGCCCTGCAAAATATATTGTTGCCAATGCGCTACAGCGAGGATCCCGATAGTGCTGATGAGTATGCACAATCACTGTTACACCGAGTGGGGTTACATAGCCGTCAACATCATCGCCCAAATCAACTGTCGGGTGGTCAGCGACAACGTGTCGCGATTGCGCGTTCATTGATCAATAAACCGGCAATTTTATTGGCCGATGAACCCACAGGGGCATTGGATAGCAAAACCTCAGTAGAGATCATGCAACTGTTCACCGAGCTGCATCAAGCGGGTCAAACTATTATTTTGGTCACTCACGAAGAAGAGGTTGCAGCGTATGCACAGCGAGTGATCCGCATGCGTGATGGCGGCATCGTCGAGATTGAGACGCGAGGTGATACTTATGCTGCGTAGCTGGTTTCAACTTAGTGCAGTTATATTGCTTTCTTGGCCAACCACGTTGCTGGCGCAATCAGTCACTGAGCCTTTATTGCTAACCGGGGCTATCTCGTCTGCACAATCTCAAACCTTTACCGTGCCTAAAGCCGGCGATGCTTGGCGATATCAGATTCAGTGGATGTTGCCCGAAGGGCAGATTGCCCAGAAAGGCCAACCTGTGATTATATTTGATAAAAGCCAAATTGCCAATCAAATTGAGCAACTTGAAGCCAGTTTATTGCGGGTAACAGCCCAAGAGCAAAGCAATGCCATTGACTTACGCTCGGCGGTATTACAAGCCCAGCTTGATCTCAAACAACGTCGATTAGAGGTAGAAAAGGCCCAATTCGATGCAGAGGTGCCGGCAGATTTTATTGCGGCCAAAGAGTATGCCGAGAATCAGTTCAACTTAATGCAGGCCAATACGGAATACAACAAGGCAAAACAAGCATTAGAGGAAACCTTAGATCGTCAGCGCGCCACCACCGAGCAACACGCGATTGACAAACATAAAGCACAGTTAGAGCTGCAACAGGCGTTAAATGGCCTCGAGCAACTTGAACTCAGTGCCGAAATAACTGGGCCAGTGCTGTATTCGCGTGACCCTTGGTCTAACAAGAAGTTTAACGTTGGCGAAACAGTACAAATTGGCCGCCAAGTGGCGATGATTCCAGCATTAGAAGAACTAGAAGTTGTAGCGTGGGTAAACGAGGTCGATGTCGATAAGATCCAACCACAACAGCAGGTAACACTGCGCTTAGATGCCCAGGCAGAACGCGAGTTTAGTGGTGTGATTAGTGATATCGGCCGCCAAGCCATTGCGCAGCCCGCGTGGGGCAAAAGTAAATGGTTTAAAGTCGAAATCGATTTTACCGACGCGCTAGATATTAAACTCATACCGGGTATGAGCGTCATGGTTGATACCTCGGAGGTCGCTAATGTTTTGTAATCGTTTAACGACATCATTGGCTGTGCTGGTGGGCTCAATGGCATTAAGTGGCTGCAATGGTCATGCTGTGACCGAAGTTGAGCAGGGTGTATTGGCTCAACAAATTGAAGTGACCGGAGAGTTAGTTTCAGCTGATACGGTATCGATGATGCCGCCGGCAATGCGTCGTGTATGGCAATATCAAGTGAAATATCTTGCGCCTGAGGGCAGTGAAGTTAAACAAGGGGATGTCGTTGCGCGGCTCGATACCTCTGAGGTGAGTCAGCGCCTGTCGGTAAGATCGGCCAAGCTGGCTGCGACCCAACAAGATATTGAAACTTCCAAATTACGCAATGCGAAGAAGTTAGAGGAGCTAAGGCTTGATTTAGCCGAAGCGAAGATGAACTTTGAAAAAGCGCAGCGCAAATTTGACCTCTCCGATGATACGGTTGCTGCGATTGAAAAGCAGAAATATCAACGCGATGCGGAAATTGCTGCAGACAAGGTTCTACTCACAGAGCAACAAATTGATTTAGAAATAAAAAGTGCCAAGCAACGCCAAGCAATGTTAAGTGGTGATGAGCAAAAATTTGCCGCTGAAGTGGCTAACCTACAACGCGGTATTGCCTCGCTGACCCTTAAAGCGCCACGGGCGGGAATGGTGGTTTATGGCAATGATCCGCAGGGAAATAAAATTAAAGAAGGCCAGTCGGTTTATGTGGGGGATGCAGCGCTCAGCATTCCTGATTTGTCTCATATGCAAGTGAATATGACGGTGCCTGAAGTTGAGGCTCGCCGGGTTAAATTGGGCCAGCAAATCAAAATTCGTCTAGATGCTAACCCAGAGCGGGTTTTCAACGGTGAGATTGTCGAACTCGGCGCCGTTTTTAGACATAAAAACCAAGATATTCCACTGGTGGTGTTTGATGCGGTGGCCAGCATTGCCAAACCCGATACTGATTTAATGCGTCCAGGTATGACGGCGAAAATTGCGATTAATACCGCCAATGATGATCAAGTGAATCTATTGCCAATTGAAGCGGTGCATTACGACGATGGCCGTCCTTATGTGTATACCGCCGGTAAGCTATGGGGCCAAGCTAAACAGCTGGTGACCTTGGGCGATGTAGGAATAGATAAAGTGGCGATTACCGAAGGTGTCACTGTAGGCGATGAGGTGATTTTACCATGAAGCATGTAAAACTGATGGCGGTTGTCATACCTTTGTTGGTGCTTGTAGGTGGCTGCAGTGATAACAATAGCGATGGTGTGTTAACGATGGAGGTTAAGCGCAGTGACTTTACCGTCGAAATTCCCGCTAATGGTGAATTAGAGGCTAGCAAATCTACCTCCATTGTGGTGCCGCCGGGGCTGCGCGGACCGCAATCTTTAGCGTGGATCCAAGATAATTTTACCCAGGTAAAGCAAGGTGATGTGATTGCCAAAATGGATCCAACCCGTGAGAGCTATCGACTGCGTATGGAGCAGTTTGATTATGACCGACTTGATCTTGATGGTTCGATGCAAACGCAAAAAGATCAAACGATTAGTAATGAGCTCTATGCCGGCACTGAGGTGACGACCAAAGAGCGTGATTTAGCTGAACGCTTTTTCAGTGAAGATGAGCGGGTTTACACCAAAATTGAGATCATAGAGCAGATGCGAAACCAAGACTATCTCGATGCCAAATTAGATTTCTATGGCTGGGGTATTGAGCAGCATGGCTCGCAAGCGCAAGCTGAGCTTGAATTAATCAAGTTGCAGCAACAGGGGCTTACCGCAAAAATCAGTCGTTACCAAAACAACCTCAGTCAAATGGATATTGTTGCGCCAAGCGATGGCCTGTTTGTTTATCAAGCGGGCTGGGACGGCACCTTCCCGGTGGTGGGCGATATGATGTTCTCAGGTTTTCCTATTGGCACGCTACCTGATACCCGCGAGATGCAGGCAAAGCTATTTGTGCTTGAATCTGAAGCTGCGGGGTTAAGTTTGGGCAAAAAAGCCACTATTTATCTTGATGCTTATCCTGACAAGCCTTTTAACGGCGAAGTGATTCAAGTTGATGCTTTAGCCAAACCTCGGGAAAAAGACTCACCGGTTAATTACTTTCAATTTACCGTTAAACTTGAGCAAACCGTCGAGCGGTTGATGCAACCGGGTCGTCAAGTTAACGCCGCAGTGCATGCGCTTGCTGAAAAAGATGTGTTGACTGTACCTAATCAAGCGCTGTTTCAAAAAGAGGGTCAGTATTGGGTCTATTTAAAGACCAGTGGCGGTTTTTCTAAACAAACCGTTGAGCCAGGCAGCCGCAGCCTAAATCGTACCGTGATAAAACAGGGATTAAATCAAGGTGATGTGATTGCATTGACCACACCACCGAAAAGGAGTCGAGTATGAGCCAACAGGGCAAGCTGACTTTATATTTCGAAGGCATCAAGCAAGCTTTCGATGAGATGCGCCACCATAAATTACGCACCGCATTGACTCTGCTTGGAATGATTTTTGGTGTAGGCGCCGTTATTGCCATGTTAAGTGTCGGTGAGGGGGCTGAGCGTGAAGCCTTGAAGATGATTGAATCGATGGGGGTCAATAATCTGGTGGTTAATGCCCGCCCAGCCGATGGCGAAGCACTTAAATCTGTGCGTGAACATAGTATAGGTTTGAGTTTACGCGATGTGCAAAGTGCCAATGAGACATTGCCTTTTGTAGAAAATTGGAGCGCTGAAAAGCAGGTTAAAACCTTTTCCCTGTTTAGTACTGAAGGGCGCAGTGATGCTTCGGTAAAAGGGGTAACGGCTAACTATTTTGCATTGAGTGCTTTTGCTCTTGATGATGGCCAAGCCTTTAGTGACAGTGACAATGCGCATTATCGGCAGGTCGCCGTATTAGGCTCAGAAGCCGCGCGGAGTTTGTTTCCTCAAGGTAATGCCGTGGGTAACATTATTAAAGTTAACCATCAATGGTTCACTGTGGTGGGCGTTTTGTCTCAAGGTGAGGTAGGCAACTCCAAAATCCAAGGTGTTAAATTGGGTGGCGAGCGCAATCAAGTGTTCATTCCGTTAGCGACGGCTTTAAAGAAAATGAACTTTAAGCCCCTTGAGGCTGAGCTAGATTCGTTTAAGTTGGCGTTATCTGCTGGGGTTGAACCTACTTTGGCCGCCAAGAGTTTGCGCCATCTATTGAATCGGCGTCATGGTGGTGAGAAAGACTACGAAATTGTAGTGCCGGCTGACTTGTTGGCGCAACATCAAAAAACCCAGCAAATATTTAATATCGTGATGGCCTGTGTAGCCGGAATCTCCTTGTTAGTGGGTGGCATTGGCATTATGAATATCATGTTGGCGACGATACTAGAGCGGACTGGCGAGATTGGATTACTGCGTGCATTAGGCGCGCGTAGAAAAGATATTGCGCGGCAATTTCTTATTGAAAGTATCGCAATTTCAGCAACCGGGGGGCTAATTGGTATATTGGTTGGTTTGCTGTTGGCTGTGATCATTTCTACCGCAGCGGGCTGGCCAGTGGCATGGTCGCCGTTTGCAATTATTCTCGCGCTTGGTGTATGTATGACCATTGGCGTGGGTTTTGGCCTCTATCCTGCTAAAAAAGCCGCACGACTTGACCCTATTGTGGCATTACAGCGAGATTAATCGCCTTTAACAGTGAATGTTCGCCTAATGACAGCGTCGTTAGGCGAACAATCTATATATTCAGATTGTCAATTTACAACGCTTCTTATTTATATTTGATATAAATAAAAACTCAAGCATTAGCCTTATCGACAGTATAGATGCAGCCAAATACGCATACAGTGGCGCTAAGTGGCTGGGATTAACTGGCAGCTTGCTATCAGCAAGTGCATTCACTAAGGTGTCAAGACGAGCTAATAGCGTGCTTTATTGCCCATATGCGACTGCTTGTCCGCGAGGTTATTCGTTAAGAAGCGCGGTTTCAATGATCACCGGCTCAGGTTGCAACTGGGTTGATTGCTTAGTATAAGCTTCTGTTTGGTATGCTGATTCTACCTCTTCTGTACTATTTTCTTCTGGCTCAAAAAACGCCGAAACATCGACAAAAGTAAGCCAAAATGCATAAGCACAAATGGCGTATATGGTAACTCTAAACATCGCAAACACACTCAATATAATGATTGGGGCTGAGCACTATAGCGCGATTTTTATGCTAGTGATACTGCCAATATCTTGTCGAAAGCCCCATGTTTACTGGGTTTTTGACGCTTTTGTAAATCACACTTAATTAGCAATGAACGTCAATTTTTTGCAAGTGGCTTTATACCATTCGCACCAAGATGATTGCCGCTAATGGGCCATAAAAAAAGCGCCGATTGACGGCGCTGTTTTTAATGATGTTGCTTGGCGAGTGTTAAGTTGATTACAGCAGTAACTCACCAATAATGAAGCCCAGTATGACCGAACTTACGATGGTGACCACACCCGGTATAAAAAACGGATGGTTAAACACCCAGCAACCAATGCGCGTTGAGCCGGTATCGTCCATCTCTACAGCGGCCAGCAAGGTTGGGTAAGTTGGCAAAACAAATAACGCACTGACTGCTGCAAACGATGCGATAGCAGTCAAAGGTGAAACACCAATTGCTAAAGCCGCAGGCATAAGTGCCGTGGTAGTTGCACCTTGTGAATAGAGCAGCATTGAAGCGAAGAAAAGGGTCACCGCTAATAACCATGGGTATTGAGCTAATAGGTCGCCGCTGAATGCTTTAATGGCGTCAATATGATGTGATACAAACGTGTCACCAAGCCAAGCAACCCCTAAAACACAGATACAGGCACTCATGCCTGAACGGAAAGTGGCCGTATTGGTGATCTGGGCGGCATCAATTTTAGTGAGGGTGACAATGAGGCTCGCGGCAGCGAGCATGAATACCATGATAGCTTCGTTGCGGCTTAGGCTTGGGGAGGCGATCAGCCCAACTGAATCTGAAATCAGCGTAGCATAGCCAATCACACTGACAATTGCTGCAGCAAAGATTAAGGTTGCTGGTTTGGCGCTGGGCAGAATATTGCGCGCAGTGGGCCCTTTACTGGCCGTTAGACCTTGATTCAATCGTTGTTGGTAAACCGGATCATCTTTTAGTTCACAGCCAATAAAGTTAGCCACAAATGCGCCGATTAAGCAGGCGATGAACGTGGCAGGAATACAGATAGCTAACAGTGTTAGATAGCTCACACCGATAGGTTCGAGCAAGCCTGAGAAAAACACCAGCGCTGCAGAAATTGGTGAAGCGGTGATAGCAACTTGTGAGGCGATAACCGCAATACTCAGTGGCCTTGATGGACGAATACCTTGCTCTTTGGCAACTTCAGCAATAACCGGTAAGGTCGAAAATGCTGTGTGACCGGTACCGGCGAGTAAGGTCATAAAATAGGTAACGATAGGGGCGTAAAACGTGATGCGTTTAGGGTGTTTGCGTAAGAACCGCTCGGCTAAATCAACCAGCCAGTCGAGTCCGTCAGCGACTTGCATGGCGGAGATAGCCGCGATAACTGACATGATAATTAAAATTACGTCAACTGGAATACTGCCAGCATCAACCCCAAGGGCCAGTGTCAGTACTAAAACGCCTGCACCGCCAGCTAAGCCGATACCAATCCCGCCCATGCGTGCGCCAAGATAAATAAAAGCCAATACGATAAATAATTCAGCGACTAACATGCCAGCCTCAGTGCGGGTTTTCCGCTAGTGAATAGTTAAACAGTAGATTAATTGGCTGCGAGGTGCAGCAATAATCAATTTTACGCCTGTTTAGCGCTTTATCGGCTTTACTAATTCAGTTTTTGTGCAAGTTGTGAACTGCCACAGGCTTGAGTGCGATTGATTGTGATCTGACGCACTTTAGGTCGCCGGCTTAATCGACATTGCCTTAGCTGTAGTGAGATAGCCGTAGTGACATAGCTGAGTGATACAGAGAATTGACCGACAAACGCTGCAACTTTAGTGGGAGTTTTCAGCGGGTGGTGTTCATCTAAATGATTGATAAATAGGTAAAGAGTATCAGTCTAAAGCGCTAAATTTGATACAGGTGTAAGCAAAATGTAATTTGACTGCCTTATAGTCATCCGAGCTTTAAGACAAAGCCAACGAAATTTAGGCAAACAGATCTAAATTCAAATAAAACTAGGATGTTATAAGGGGTTTTCATGTTATCTAAATTCAGTGTTGTCGCACTAGCAATTGCGTCGGTGACCGGCGCACATGCTAATGACTTGCTTATTAGTGAGTATATTGAGGGCAGCAGCAACAATAAAGCCATTGAACTATACAACAATGGCACACAAGCCATTGACTTGGCGGGCTATCAATTGGCCTTTTACTTCAATGGCAGCGACCAAGCCGGTACCACAATAGACTTGGTGGGCAATCTGGAGCCGCAAGGGGTATTTGTATTGGCGGACAATGATGCTAATGCAGATATTTTAGCAGTCACAGATCAGGTCAGTAGCAGTAGCTTTTTTAATGGCGACGACGCCATTGTGCTTTCAAAAGCCGGTACGGTGGTAGACAGTTTGGGTCAAGTGGGTGTCGACCCAGGTTCACAGTGGGGCACGGGTGAATTATCCACTCAAAATAATACCTTGCGCCGTTTAACCGACCAGTTAGTAGCTGATATTGACCCCAGTGATGAAGTCACCTTAACGGCTTGGTCTGGATTTGCAACCGATGACAGTTCAGATTTAGGTTTGTTTGATGCAGGGGAGCCAACCGATCCGACTGACCCAACAGATCCAACTGATCCTACCGACCCAGTTGATTTTGTTTGTGGTGAAACGGCTACGCCTATTAATGCGATACAGGGCAGTGGTGATGCCAGCCCGCTTGTAGGCCAAACCGTTGTGGTTGAAGCGGTAGTGACCAGCAACCAAGAGGCGGGTCTTAATGGGCTATTCATTCAAAGTCTAGACAGTGATATTGATGGCGACCCGTTAACCTCTGAAGGTGTATTCGTATACAGTGGCGGCCAATTGGGTTATCAGGTTGGCGATCAAATTAGAGTTGAAGCATTGGTAAAAGAGTACAACGGACTGACTGAACTTGCTGAGGTGAGTGCCCATGCTTTATGTCAGACTAATGTTGTTTTACCTAGCGCCGCTGAAATTCAACTTCCGGTCGATAGCCTCGCCGATTTTGAAGCGTTTGAAGGTATGTTAGTGAGCTTTGCTCAACCTTTGGTGGTCAACGAAGTTTATAATCTAGGCCGTTATGGTGAACTGTTACTGGGTAGTAGCCGTCACTTTATTGGAACTCAAGTGGCTGCTCCTGGTGCTGGTGCGCTGGCAGTAACCGCAGCCAACCTCAAAGATACGTTGATTCTCGACGATGGTCTTACCGCACAAAACCCAGACCCTATTCGTTACCCACAGCCGGGCTTAAGTGCTGCCAACACGGTGCGAGTGGGTGATAGCATCAGTAATCTCAATGCGGTTATGCACTATGGCTTTGATCAATATCGACTCATGCCTGTCGATACCGTCAATTTTGTGCAAGCTAACATGCGCACACCAGCGCCAGAACTTAGCGCGGGCGGTAATGTCACTGTTGCCAGCTTTAACGTGCTTAACTATTTCAATGGTGATGGTTTAGGCAATGGATTCCCAACCGAACGTGGTGCAGATTCAGCTAGCGAGTTTGCACGTCAGCGTGACAAAATCATCAGTGCCATGGTAGGCATAAATGCGGATGTCTTTGGTCTAATGGAGATTGAGAACGATGGTTTTGACCAACATTCTGCCATCGCCGATTTGGTCAATGGACTTAATCAAGCCTGGGGTGATAGTCGCTATAGTTTTGTCGCAAGTACAGGCAATGGTATCGGCAGTGATGCCATTGCTGTTGGCTTAATCTATCGTAACGATAAACTCAGCTTAGATGGTGCTGCTCAGGTGCTATCTAGCGCCAATTCGCCGCTAGATGGTCAGGGCGCACCGCTGTTTAACGACACAAAAAACCGACCTATGTTGGCTCAAGGGTTCAGTTTGCTAGATAGCCAAGAAGGATTGGTGGTTGCAGTTAATCACCTAAAGTCTAAAGGCAGTGACTGCGATAGCCTTAATGATCCTGATGTGGGCGATGGCCAAGGCAACTGTAATCTAACTCGTACCCGTGCAGCGCAAGCCATTGGACAATGGATGCAAACGCAATATCCTGCGCAGGACCATTTAGTGATAGGTGATCTAAATGCCTACGCCAAAGAAGACCCGCTGACAGCGTTAGCGAGTGCTGGCTATACCGAGTTAAATGACTATTTGAATAAACCCGCTGCGTATAGCTACATATTCAAAGGTGAAACAGGTCAGCTCGATCACGCATTGGCTAATGTAAGTCTGTTAGAAAAGGTGGTCGACATTGCCGAGTGGCATATCAATACCGATGAACCTCGAGTTTTAGATTATAACGAAGAATATAAATCGGATACGCAGTTAAGCGAACTATACCAAGCAGATGCTTACCGTTCGTCAGATCATGATCCGGTTATTATCTCATTGCTACTCGAAGCCGACAATGTGCCACCCACAGCGGATTTTACTGTTGATATCGACCAGCTTAATGTCAGTTTTGCCTCACTCGCCGCTGATGCAGATGGTGAAGTGGTGAGTATTGAGTGGCAATTTGGTGACGGTGCACAGGCCACAGGCGATACGGCCGCACATACCTATGCCCAAGCCGGGACTTACATGGTGACGATGACAGCCACTGATGATAGTGGCGCCAGCACCCAAAGTCAGCAACAAGTGATAGTTGACTCTGCTGCCGAGCAATCACAGCCGATAGCCAGCTTTAGGCACGTAAACTTCCGCTTCATGCAGGTATTTATCTCCACTAGTACTGATTCCGATGGTTATATTACTGAGCAGTTATGGCAGTTTAACAACGGTAAAACCAGTAGAAACTTATTGGCAATAAGCTTTGGTAGCAGTGCGTCTGAAGTGACGTTAACTGTCACCGATAACGACGGTTTACAAGATAGTAAATCTAAATCGTTCTAGTGTTGGCTTAATCAGCAAAAAGGCCACTGTTAACAGTGGCCTTTCTTATTATTGGTGTGTCCCGTCCTGAGATAAGTTGACACTTTGGAGACTTATCTATGAAACCTTCAAGCACAATCAGCATTAAACGTACACAACGTGATTACACATTAGGCTTTAAATTAGCCGTTGTCAGTCAAGTAGAAAAAGGCGAGCTAACCTATAAGCAAGCTCAACAGCACTACGGTATTCAAGGTCGAAGTACGGTCCTTACATGGTTAAGAAAGCATGGTAGATTAGACTGGACGCAACCCATGGAGCACTCTCCTATGTCTAAATCTAAAGAAACACCTGCCCAGAAAATCAAACGATTAGAGAAAC
>NZ_JAEH01000014.1 GCF_000518805.1 Shewanella waksmanii ATCC BAA-643 | reverse complement strand
CTGTTACCGCTCGACTTGCATGTGTTAGGCCTGCCGCCAGCGTTCAATCTGAGCCATGATCAAACTCTTCAATTAAAGTTTTGTTTGTTCGACTACGTCGAACTGCTCAATGGAATTCTACTGTTTTGAATTCACTTCGTTCATAAAGAAGTTGGTGAATTCAATAACTACATTTCTGTAATTACATATTGCTATGAACACTCACTATTTCTAGTAAAGAATCATTGAGTAAAATTTTTGATTACCCGCTTTACGAATAAAGAATGGTAATTTCGAATAACTCAACACCTGTGAGTGTCCACACAGATTACTTGATAAATTGTTAAAGAGCGTTAGCACATCTCGGTAAGCCCGAGTGGCTAGGGCTGCGTATTCTACGCTTTCCCTTGTTGGCGTCAAGTAGTTTTTTAAATAAAGTTTCAATTAATCAGTTTGCATTGCAAAAGAAACTTGAAGACTCTATTTCCTACATTACGCTACACTTTGCTTGCTACGTTTAGGGTAACGAGTTTAGTGCAACTGATTCGGTAACATTCGCTATACCGCGCCGTTTGCCGTGTCAGTGGGAGCGCATTATAGGGAGCGCAATTCATTACGCAAGTGCTTTTTTTGTTTTTAAGTTTCGCATGTCGATCTTTTGCTCACATTGCTGTTTTTTGTGTCTAAAAGGCTAATTTTGAGGCTATGAGAGCAACTAGACCTTGGTTATAGGTGTTACCCCAAGGTCACTTTTTCGTCAATGGACTAGTGTAATGGTAAATAATTCATTACCATATACGAGCTATTAACAGTTATTTATCAATTCTTCAGAGAATCTATTTATGCAAAAGCCATTTCTTATTGTTTTGATCATCGCCGTTGTAGGGGCGTTGGCACTTTTTCAAATCGTAGACGTTAATGCTGCTATCGCTTTTTTCACCGGTGCTATTATTGCTAGTGCAGTTTTTACAATGCAGCCATCAAGCGCAGCCACGACTTCAAGCAGTCAATATAAAGGCCCTACAATGACACTTTATGTTGGTAATCTGCCTTACCGCGTTCATGAGGGGGAAGTTAAAGAGTTATTTGGCAAGTACGGCCCTGTCAATTCAGTGCGATTAGTACGTGACCGTAAAACAGGACGCCGCAAAGGTTTCGGTTTTATTGAGATGTCAGAAGCTGGCGCTAAAAAAGCGATGTCAAAGTTAAACGAATTTGATTTCCAAGAGCGCACGCTAAAAGTAAGAGAAGCTAAGTCACAAGATGCCGATAAGTCAGAGAAAGCTGACACTAACGCATAATGATCTAGCTTACATTAACCAAGTGAATTTAAGACTGATGTGGCAACACCTGGCTAAATCCCCACTTGGTTAATGTCTTCATTAATTCTGGCTCAATTCCCTCTGTTGTAAAATACGCTTGTTTGCTACCTTGCAATTGCGTGTCCATCGCCTCATCACACAAATCGACCACTCTCGCGGCTATCGCATCGGATGAATCAAGCAGCGTCACTTTTGAATCCAATAATGTATTGAGCTCTGTCGCCAACAAAGGAAAGTGGGTGCAGCCTAATACCAAGGTGTCGATATCATCAGCAACAATAGGCTTAATAACAGCGTCCAATTGCTCTATATCGATTACTCGTCCTGCCATTTTTGCTTCAGCCATTTCCACTAATTCGGAGCTGCCATATAGGCCAACATAGCAATGGCCGGCAAAACGCTTAATTAGATCGTGGGTATAACTTCTTGATACAGTCGCAGGGGTAGCCAGTAATCCAATTCGTTTTGAGCTTGATGTCTGAGCAGCGGGTTTAATCGCTGGTACAACCCCTACTATAGGTATTGACGTTCGTGACCTTAATTGCGGCAGCAATATTGTACTGGCAGTATTACAGGCAATCACAATAATATCGGGTTGATGTTTAGCAATCATCGCCAGTATCAGCTTTAGTGCACCGCTAACTAATGCTTGTTCAGCAAGCTCGCCATAGGGCAACCTCGCATTATCAAATAGATAATAGTAATTGGCTTGTGGTAACCGTTGCTGAATTTTCTCTAATACGGTCAAACCACCAATACCTGAATCAAACACCAGTATATTCAAGCAAGCAACTCCCTATTCTCTATGACCCGCCATGCGGCTTAAAGGTGAAACGCTACCTTGCCCTTGTTAATCTTGCAGGTAGTTAATTTTGTCATCCTGATACTGGACTTAAATACTAGGTAGTATACTATTTGCGCCCCAAATAAGACGAACGGTGATCAGAAATGAATTTAGCAGCGATGGATCCTAGCAAGTATGAAGCACAACTAGAAGCAAAAAGTGCCAAGCTTCAGCAGGCTTTTAGTACTTTTGAAACCCCAGCGCTAGAAGTCTACAGTTCTGATAAAGCCCATTACCGTATGCGCGCAGAGTTTCGCGTTTGGCATGATGGCGAAGACCTGTACTACTACATGTTTGACAAAGCGCTCAATCAAAAAGTGCGTTGTGAACAGTTTTTGCCTGCTAGTGAGCTGATCAATCAAATGATGCCTAAGCTCATGCAAGCATTAAAGCCCAATCAAGTGCTGCGCCATAAACTATTTCAGGTCGATTTCCTATCAACACTTAGCGGCGAGATATTGGTGTCTCTGCTTTATCATAAGCAGCTAGATGAGCAATGGCAGCAACAAGCGCTTGCGTTAAAAGCAACGCTCGGTGAAGAGTTTAACGTTAACTTTATTGGCCGCGCACGTAAGCAAAAGATTGTGTTAGACCAAGACTTCGTAATTGAGAGTTTGCAAGTCAACCAGCAAACCTTGACCTACAAACAAGTCGAAAACAGTTTTACTCAGCCCAATGGTAATGTATCGATTAAGATGCTTGAATGGGCTATCGATTGCACCAAGAACAGCCAAGGTGATCTGCTTGAGTTGTACTGTGGTAATGGCAACTTCTCCATCGCGCTGGCACAAAACTTTGAGCGAGTATTGGCGACCGAACTGGCTAAACCCTCAGTGGATTCAGCGCAATATAATATTGCGGCCAACCATATCGACAACTTGCAGATCATTCGCATGTCAGCAGAAGACTTCACCGATGCTTTGGCAAAGAAACGCAGTTATCGCCGTTTAGAGGGAATTGATTTAGACAGCTATAACTGTGAAACCATTTTTGTCGATCCACCGCGAGCCGGTTTAGACGACAATACGTTAAAGATGGTTCAGGGTTATCAGCGTATTATGTACATCTCTTGTAATCCAGATACGTTAAAAGCCAACCTAGAAGTGCTAAACGAAACACACAAGATCACCCGTTTCGCATTATTTGACCAGTTTCCCTATACCGACCATATGGAGTCGGGTGTGTTACTCGAGCGTCGATAGTTCACTTGGTCACAAAAAAGGGTCCATCGCGGACCCTTTTTGTTAACGATTTTCCATTTTATGCTGCAAGGCTTCGGCGCCCTTAGCGACCATGCGCAGCTGAATAACTAATCTGTCGGCCAAAACCTTACGGTCGACTCGCTTCATATCTAAAGCTGCTGCACCGGCATTAAAAACTAAAGTGACTAAGGCTTCTGCTTGAGCACGAGCAAAATCAGGTGCTCTGCCAGCGGTTGCTTCGGTGTAATGCGCCAGTTCAGAGATAAAATGCTCAATTTCTCGCGCGACTGCCGCCCTAAAAGGTGCAGAGGTGCCAGAACGTTCATGGAGTAGAATGCGAAAAACGTTAGGGTTAGACTCTAATACTTCCATAAAGGTATCGACTGAGATACGAATCACACTACCGCCAGCTTCGGCACGCTGACGTCCTTTACGCATCATCTGGCGTAAGGTCAATCCACCTTCATCGACCATGGTCAGTCCCAGTTCATTCATATCTTTAAAATGACGATAAAAAGATGTCGGTGCAATATTGGCCTCGCGGGCCACTTCTCGCAAACTCAAACTAGAAAAACTTCGCTCAGCACTCAACTGATTAAAGGCCGCATCGACAAGTGCCCGCCGCGTCTTCTCTTTTTGTTGTGCTCTCACGCCCATCATGATCAACCTACTAAAATCCGCAATGTGCAAATCATACCTTCTTTAGCACAAAAACGCAGCCCAACTTGACCCATACTCACAAGCAAGTTAAATTAGCGTACAGATGTACGCTCAAAAAATTGATGTTGGAAAACTATAATGAAAAAACCACCGCTCATCTGGACCAATGTCCTGCTATTTGCCATCACTTTTGCTGGCGCCCTCATTGCCGTACCTTGGTATGCAATAACCATAGGAATAAGCGCAACCGAGTGGATAGCCTTTATCCTACTCGCCTTTGCCAGTGGCCTTTCTATTACAGCCGGTTACCACCGTTTGTGGTCTCATAAAACTTATAAAGCCCATGCTTCTATGCGCTTTTTGTTTGCCCTAGGCGGCGCTTTGGCGCTACAAAATAGCGCATTACATTGGTCATCTGATCATCGCGTGCACCATAAGCACGTTGATAACAATGACAAAGATCCCTATTCAGCTAACATGGGTTTTTGGTATAGCCACATAGGTTGGATGCTTAGGGAGTACCAAGCACAGCGCTACCACGATTATAAAAATGTTCGCGACCTGCAAAATGATGCCATCGTCATGTGGCAGCATAAATACTACTTACCTTTAATGCTGCTGATGAACATAGGTCTGCCGATATTGCTTGGCTGGCTCAATGGCAACATACTTGGCATGGTGTTGATTGCAGGATTACTGCGCTTAGTGGTGGTCCATCATTGCACATTCTTCATTAACTCTTTGGCCCATGTTTGGGGCTCACAACCATACACTGATAAAAATACCGCTCGTGATAATGGCATTATTGCCCTGTTCACTTATGGAGAGGGTTACCATAACTTCCATCACATTTTTGAGAACGATTATCGTAACGGCATTAAGTGGTGGCACTATGATCCAACCAAATGGCTAATTAATGCTATGGCCTTTGTCGGCTTGGCCAGTCACCGACGTGTGACCCCGCAAGAGCGGATAGAAAAAGCCCAACTGCAGATGCAGCTTCAACGCACTGAAAGCTCTATTAAACAGTTAGCGAACTATGATGAAGTGATGGAACGGCTTCACCAAGAATATGAGTTAATGAAAACCCAGCTTAGCGAATACTACAATGCTAAAAAGGCATTGCTTGAAGCCCGAAAAAGCAAACTGGCCAATCATCAGCTTGCTGCGCAAGTCATACAACTCAAAAAACAGGTGCGGGCACAGCGCAAAGCCTGGCGTGCATTCACCGCAAGTTACGCTAAATACCAAGTAGCGTAATCCCCCTAAAAAGCACAAATACTTAATTGACCGTATTGCACCGCGGTCAATTAAGTCTATGATGTTGAACAACAGCTATTTAGGATCAACATCATGGCAACTGCTCACATCAAACTCACCGAATACAGCCATGGTGCTGGTTGCGGTTGTAAAATATCGCCCAAAGTACTCGGCACTATTTTAGCTTCTCAGCTGCCAGTATTTGATGATAAAAACTTGCTAGTGGGCCACCAAAGCCGTGATGATGCCGCAGTGTATAAGCTCAATGATGACACGGGTATTATCAGCACCACTGACTTTTTCATGCCGATAGTCGATGACCCCTTTACCTTTGGCAGAATTGCCGCTACCAACGCCATTAGTGATATTTACGCCATGGGTGGGACACCTATGATGGCCATTGCGATTCTTGGCTGGCCGGTAAATAAACTGCCAGCTGAAATAGCCCAGCAAGTTGTTGATGGTGGCAGGCAAGCCTGTGCAGACGCAGGCATCATGCTTGCCGGCGGCCATAGTATCGACTCACCAGAACCCATTTTTGGCTTGGCCGTTACCGGACAAATTCCACTTGCAGAGCTCAAACAAAACAACACAGCTAAAGTCGGTGACAAACTCTATCTCACTAAGCCGATAGGCATCGGTATTTTAACCACGGCCCAGAAACAAAAAAAACTAGCCGAGGCTGACCAACATATTGCCCCTGATGCTATGTGCCAACTCAATAAACTTGGGCCACAAATCGCTAAACTTACCGGCGTCAATGCGATGACTGATGTCACTGGCTTTGGCTTAGCTGGACACCTACTGGAAGTCTGTCACGGTGCTGGCGTACATGCACAAGTCAATATTAAGCAAGTACCAGTGCTACCACGTGCAATAGAATATCTGCATATGGGATGCATCCCAGGTGGTACCGAACGAAATTTTGATAGCTACGCAGCTTATTTACCGCCACTCAGTGATATTGATAAAGCCTTATTATGTGACCCACAAACTAGCGGCGGACTGCTGATCGCCGTTAACGCTGATGATGAAGACAAATTGGTACAGCTGCTTAATACCCACCAACTACCGAGTCAATGCATCGGTCAATTGTGCGCACCAGATACCAGCAGTGTTATCGAGTTAATTTAATGAGCAATATTATCCCCAAGCAAGCATTTGCTCAGCTGCTTGCTAACGATCATCCACTGATCGATGTTCGCGCGCCCATCGAATTTAATAAAGGCGCATTTCCTAGCAGTCACAACTGCCCTCTTATGGTCGACAGCGAACGCCAAAAAGTCGGAACATGTTACAAAAAGCAAGGACAACAAGCGGCAATTGAGCTTGGGCATCGCTTAGTGTCTGGCAAGATAAAACAGCAACGAATAGACGCTTGGCTGAGCCACATCAGCGCGCAACCCAATAGTTACCTGTACTGTTTTCGCGGTGGATTACGCTCTCAGTTGTCGCAGCAATGGATCAAAGATAGCCAGATTGATATTGCCTTCATTGAAGGTGGCTACAAGGCAATGCGCCAGCTCTTAATTGAAGTCATCGCTAAGCCAACCAAACAGCCGTTCTACGTGCTAAGTGGCGCAACTGGTTGCGGTAAAACCGATTTGATTCAACAGCGTGCAGACGCCATCGATTTAGAAGCTATCGCTCATCATCGTGGATCGAGTTTTGGCCGTCGCCATGAGGCGCAACCTTCACAAATCAACTTCGAAAATCAGCTAGCAGTTGACCTGCTTAAACATGCACGACGGCAAGAGGCTTGTTTAGTAGTAGAAGATGAGAGCTTTTTGATTGGGCGCTCAGCCATTCCGCAGCCCTTTTATCAAAGAATGTTACAAGCCGAACTGTTAATACTTGAAGAAAATGAAGCTGCCAGATTATCACGGCTGCTTGATGAGTATGTGCACAAAATGCATCAAGGCTTTGTCAGTCGACAAGGTGAAGAGGCAGGGTTTGAGGCCTTTAGTCAGTACTTACAGCAAAGTATTCATAGTATTAAAAAACGGCTAGGTGGGCTGCAGCACGACCAATTAATGACCTTAATCAATCAAGCACTACAAACCCAACAGCAAAATGGCGATACCCAAGCACACCTCGCTTGGATTCAAATTCTGCTCACGCAATACTACGATCCTATGTATCAGTACCAGTTAGAAAAGAAGCAACGCCCCATCAAGTTCCAAGGCGATCAACACGCCATTGGCCAATGGCTAGATGAGCAACAAAGCCAGCAATAATTGCCCATACAATCATTAACGCAACCGACTTAAGGTCATCGTGACTTTTTGGCGCCAACTCGATTGAGCTTCAGTGCTATATTGCAATCTAAAACAGGGATTCTGCATTAAAAAACTCGGATCACGGATCAACAACTCAGACAGCTGCTTATCATCAATTAATATCATCTTGTGTTGCCGCAGCGCCTCTTTAACCTGCAAGGTTTGCTGGCCAACAATAATTGGCCGCAGTGAAATGGTCGACAGCAGCGCCCTTGGTATACGTTGCGCTTTCTCACTGACTAACAAGCACGCCCCTTCATAAGGCAAAATTACGCTATCAATACTGACCCGGTAGCGAAGCACACTGAGCAAATAGTGTTTAACCCGTACCCGAAACTCTAAATTGGCTGTAAAGATAGCCAGTCCAGCCAGCACGTTAGCGCAAGCTAAGGCTAAGAAAAGTTCACTAATTTGCCATTGAATCGCACCTAGCAGCACCATAGCAAGTATTGCTGAAATCACCATAAACAACGCGTTAAGTATATTGTTGGCAGCGATCATTTGAGCCCGCTGACTCGGTACAGCTCGCGCTTGCACAAAGGCGTATAAAGGTACGATATAAACCCCACCACTTATCCCAATACACAGTAGGTCGAGTAAAAGTCGGTAGTGATTGGGTTGAGAAAGAAAATCGCTCACCGACATTAATGGCTGCGCCGTCATAGGTGGTATCGCGTAATAGAGATCGACACCAAAAATCCATAAACCCAACAAGCCTAGCGGCACCACGCCAATTTCAACCCGCTGCCTTGATAACCGGGTACATAACATCGACCCTAGCGCAATACCCACCGAAAACAACACCAATAACAGCGACACAACTGTCGCATCACCGTTTAAATGTACCCGCGAGAAATTAGCAAACTGAGTTAAGTAAGTCGCCCCCACAAACCAGAACCAACTGATAGCGATAATGGCTATCCAAATTGCTGGCTGTTGTCGGCAAAGTGTCAAAGTCCGCAGCATGCCAGAAAAAGGCGCAAAAGGGACATCATCGACTTGTTGTACTGGCGGCAATGGCGGAATTTGGCGGCTATAAAATACCCCTAGCAAAGCAAACGCCACCACACTAGCTGCGGCAATAACTTCCGCATAGGATTGGGTCAATATTAGCCCCGCGCCAATGGTGCCAAGCAAAATCGACACAAAGGTGCCAACTTCAACCCAAGCATTACCTCGCACTAAATCTTCAGCGGTTAAGATTTGCGGCAACAATGAGTACTTTACTGGCCCAAAAAAAGCAGACTGCGTGCCCATAAGAAATAACAAAACCAGCATCAGCAAGTAGCTGTGGGTCACTATCGCCGCGGCAGCGCAAGCCATAATCACAAATTCTAGCAGCTTGAGTCGCCTTATCAGCAGCGCTTTGTCCATATTATCGGCCACTAAGCCGGCATAGGCTGAAAACAGAAAGAAAGGCAGAATGAATAGGCCCGCGGCCAAATTGACAAACAGATTGACATCAAACGGCAAACTACTGACTTGTGAATAGGTCACCATCAGTAGCAGCACATTCTTATAGACATTATCGTTTAATGCACCTAGGCATTGAGTAACAAAATAGGGAAAAAAGCGTCGCGATAATAACATGTTACTCTCACTGTCTATCTAACAAATAATAAAAAGCCATCCAACGGGATGGCCTTTAAAGAGTTAACCCGATTATCATCAGGAGATCAACAGTTCATCCCACGCTAAATGGGGCGAGCCAACCACGATAAAGTTGGGATTTTCTAACGATTCACGCTCATTGTAGCTCAGCGGTTGCAGGGTCAAATCCATAATTTGCCCGCCAGCTTCTTCGACAATAATTTGCGCCGCTCCGGTATCCCACTCACCTGTTGGGCCAATGCGAACATAACAATCTGCACGTCCTTCAGCCACCAAGCAGCTTTTCAATGCTGCGCCACCAAGCACCACCAAATCACAATGCTTACCATGATTAAACAACTTAAGGACTGACTTAGGATCTTGCCGACGACTAACAGCCAAACGTAATGACTGACTTTGCTCAGCGGTCAATTGTTTACTACTGATGCGCATGTCCGCACCATTGTCTCGTCGATAAGCGCCTAAGCCCGCAATGGCGTAGTAGCAAACATCTGTCATCGGTACATATACGATGCCCATAATAGGACGATTATGCTCAACTAACGCGATAATGACCGAAAAGTCGCCGCTACCCGCAATAAACTCGCCAGTACCATCTAAAGGATCAACTAACCAATAACGCTGCCACTCACAACGTTGGCTAAAGGGAATATCGGCATCTTCTTCCGACAGCACTGGAATATCTGGGGTCAATTTAGCTAATGAAGCCGTGATTATTTTATGGGCCGCGATGTCGGCTGAGGTCACCGGAGTATTATCTTGCTTGATCTCGCGATCGAAACTTCCTTCAAGGTAGATATCTTTTATCTCCTTGCCCGCTTTTACCGCGATAGCGATCGCTGCTTCAACAATCTCTTCTGGCTTCATAACAACTCCAACAGCCTATGACTACGACATAATATCAATTCGACAAAAATGCCAACTACTTTAGTTTTAGATGTTCTTGCGCTAAAAACAAGGCGCTAACACTACGAGATTCAGAAAAATCGTCTTGCTGCAGCAACTCTCGCCACTTTTCTAATGGCCAAGGCACCATCTCGATTGGCTCGGGCTCATCACCTTCTAAACGACTTTGATACAGATCTTCGGCAATGAAGATCTGCATTTTGCTAGCAAAATACCCCGGCGCTAAACTCAGCTCCATCAGATGGGTTAAGCGGTGGCTGCCAAAACCAATCTCTTCTTGTAACTCTCGGTTGGCAGCTTGTGCGGCAGTTTCACCGGGATCGACCAAACCTTTAGGAAAGCCAAGTTCATAACTGTGGGTACCTGCGGCGTATTCGCGGCCTAACAGTAGCTGCCCTTGATGCACAGGTACAACCATCACCGCACCACGGTTGTTGCCTTTCATACGCTCGTACTGGCGTTCAACCTGGTTAGAAAACCGCAAATGCACCTGCTCTATCTGAAATAAGCGACTCTTAGCGACCACTTCTGCGTGCAGTATTTCTGGCTTATTATCCGACATGACAGTCCTTGGTAAAATGGCTTTTGCTTAACAATATAATCTTACTACTATGTTGCTAATCCACAACTGAAAAATCAATACTCAATAGCTCTGGATAGCATAATATAGAAATCTATGCGGCAGTTAGTGATTTATCGAAACGCTTTTTTGGCTATACTGCCATCAAACTCCGCAGTCAGATTTCACACCTATGTTTCCATGGCAACAGATAGATACCGTACTACTCGATATGGATGGCACCTTACTCGACCTACATTTCGATAATCATTTCTGGTTGCGATTGGTACCGCAAACCCTTAGCCAACAGAGAGGGATCAGCCTCAATGAGGCACAGACATTGGTTGAAACCGCCTACGAAAAAGTCAGCGGTACTTTAGATTGGTATTGCTTAGATTATTGGCAAACTGAGCTGCAACTCGACATTATTGCACTGCACCATACCTTGGTAGACCGTATCGCACTACGCCAAGACAGCTTGCCCTTTTTGCAGGCCTTACAACAGCAAGGCAAACAACGGATTTTAGTCACCAACGCTCACTCCAAAAGTCTGGCGCTCAAACTACAACACACCGAACTACAAAGCGGGTTAGATGCCATGATTTCGAGCCATGAGACAGGTCACCCTAAAGAGCATCCGCACTTTTGGCAGCAACTCATTCAGCGCTTTGATTTAGATCCACAGCGTTGTTTATTTATTGATGACAGCGAAGTGATTCTCGCGGCGGCGAAAAAAGCCGGCATAGGCTATCAATTGGGGATCAGCAATCCCGATAGCCAAAAGCCCAATAAAGTATTTAGTGATTTTCCGGCAATCCACGACTACCAAATGCTGTTTAAAGAGTTATACCAATCAGTATAAACATTTAGTCACTCAGCGAGAGTTTAGCGGTACTGAGGCAAGGCAACGAGTGAAGAGCATAGTTGTTCTACGGTTAAACTCGTTAACACAGCATCAGAACCGCTAAAACTCGCCATTCTGGCGCGTTTTTGGCTACCTATTTCTGCGTTGATTAACCTCACAAGGGAGCAACCATTGTTTCAGTTATTCGCCTTGAATTAGTTTGCCAAAAGCGCGCTGAGTTGATCAAATTCTTATACTGATTGGTATTAATGGCTTAACCGATTGCAGCCAATAAAAAGGCTCCTTAAGGAGCCTTTTTCAATACTGATAATTACAAACCAGGCACTCGCCCTTGATAAGAGATGGGGTAATAGCCCTGGCTATCTTTTTTGCCAAGAAACGCCAACGCTTGCTTTAAGTCTTTAGGCTGCTGGTCCGTCTCTTTGACTTTGGCACTCACTTGCAATTGGCTATCTGCTTTTAACAACACATTACCTACAAAACCAAGCTGATTCATCGACTCATCAGATTGAAGTTTAACGTTGCCATCGACGCAACTTAAGCCAATTTCCATATCACCTAGCGGATATTGACCAAATTGGTTATTCACTTGAGCACGGTTAACAAATAATTTTCCGCTTAGCTGTTCACACCATGGTGTCCCTTGCGCGAGCTCATCAATAAATAGACTGATACTGCCATCGACTTCCGTTCTAAAAGGCAGACGGGTATTGCCAAGTAAAAATTCACTGGGCGCTTCAAAACGCAAACCTTGCGCATTGATGCCCCCCATCGATAACGACACATTGCCCCGACCATTTACCGCGGTGGCGCGGTTGCCAACAACTACGTCTAAATTAGCGGTCGCCATTAGCAGTCCCCATGGGGACAATTGCCACTGCACAGACTCAAGCTGGCGCTGCTGTACCGTTAAATTAGCAATACTGCCGTTCCAAATAGTCCCACTCACGCCTGACACTGCCACCGAGTTAGGTAGCGGAGCCAAAGATAACGCCAGTTGCGCCGGAAACAATACCAGCAAAAATATCAGGTAAATGAATACACCGATTACAATCTTTTTAACTAAACTCACAGTTTATTCCTACTACTGGCTTTATTTCGACAATTGAATACGACGAACCCGCACTAAGCCCGGGGTGTCAGCTTCGGCTAAATCGATACTGTCTAGCGATAAGCCTTTGTCTTGCACTAGGTTATTTAAGTAATTCAACAGGGCTTCAAATGGCACATCATCCATCCAGATCTGTACCCTATCGCCCTGCGGCTGCATACGCGTGATCTCTAATCCATACGCACCTGCTGCTTGGTTAACCGTGGCGCTGATGCTACCTGAGGCTTTCGGACGATTACCTGCTTCACGTAAACCCGCTATTTTGTTCGCCGTCTGCTTAACATAATTGAGGGTACTTTGTTGGGCCTGCAACGAGCGTTCGGCATTTTCTTCCGCATTCGCGATAGGGGTCCATACACCCCAATACAAAATACCTATCACCAAGACAACGGCACAGGCTGCAACCATCTGTTGCTCTCGTTGTACTAACCCGCTCCACCACACTTTAAGGTTTTCCATACTATTTTCTCCTCAAAGTAATGGTACTGGTGACTTGATCTTCACCACTATTCATAGAACCGGTATCGACACGGAAATCCGCCGATGCTAGCTGCTGGAACTGTTCAATTTGTGCATAACTCTTGGCCGAGACCTGCATGCGTAGCTCGCCTCGTCCGGCATCAAACCGCAGTGTGCTTGGTTTAAGATCAGGAATTTTAACGAAGGTCGGCTCAAGGCTTTCTAACATAGTGAAAAATTCGCCGCCGGCTCCCTGCCCTTTAAGACTGCGTAATTCTCTATCCATTTGCGAGCGCAGATTAACAATACGCGAACTACCTGGAATCACTTGCTTGTAAATGGCTTCACTTTGCACCCGTAAGCGCTCTTGCTCAGCATTTAACTGATGAATATTCAATCCTTTATTGACCATCGCCAGTACCAGGCCGACCACAATCACAATGGCAGCATTACGCCACAGTGTCAGATGCTTGCCGTATTCACGTTTGGGCGTATAAGCGCCGCTAAGTAAGTTAAGCGGGGCGTTAACAATCCCTTGAGCGAGGACTAGCATAGGCAAATCAAGCGGTTGCGGCTCAATATTAATGCCCTCAACGTTAAGCTCGGTATACCCAGCCACGGTAGGCGTATCGCTTTGTTTAGCCAGCATTTGCGGTAACGCCGCATTAAGCCAAGTCCCATTGAGGCTCATGCCTTCACCGGCACTGGTGCGAACTAAATAGTCTTGATTAAAGGCCATCATAGCCCAATCACATTCGGCTAACGGTAGCGCCAGACAATCCGGTACGATTTGCTTTGGCTTAAGTCCCGCCTCTGTTAGCCAAGATAACCACTCTTGCATCTGCTCGTGAGCAACCACAGCCACACTGAGTGACTCACCTTCTCTCGGGCCAGTGACGAAATGCAGTTCATCTACATCTTCTGCCAATGTCTCTTCCAGCATAAACGGTAAGGCTTTAACCGCTTGGCGCTGACCTTTCTCTGGTAATTCAACCGCGGTTAAAGTGATAGCAGAAGACGGCACTAAAACATCAACGGGTCGCTGACCAGCGCGTTCAGAAAGCGTAGATAATGCCGCAGCATCAGGTAGCTCTCCCGAAGCAATAATTTCTCGCTCCTGTTCAGACCAAACCAGCCAAGAGCAAGGTTGCTCTGCGGTTCTGCCTAAACGGATAAATAATCGTTCACTCACTGTCGTTCTCCGTGGTGTTATCGTTGCTGTTGGCCTTAACACTGGCTAAGTACCGCAAACACCCTATTTGTTCTATTTGTTAGTCGTTACACAGTAGGAAAAATACTACTTTTGCCCGCCAAATTGCCGGGTAACAATTTCTAAGTTATTGCCGCCACCCAACTTCATCACACTTTCTAAGCGGAAGGTGGCATTATCAACAATCGCGCCAGCATCCAGTAAAAAGTAGCTACTCTTTAGTGCGAACGCAGACTTGTTAAAGTCAGACTGTGACTGCACATTACCTAGCGATGAATTAGACCAAAAGTCATCTATCGAATCGTAGCCGTCACCAGGACGCTGGTTAATAATACTTTCAGCTTCGCCAATACCAATATTGTTATCCATCATGCCCGCGAGCAATGCCGCTTGCTCAACCTCAATGGTATTCACATTCAATACCATGGTTTCTACCCCAGGGATCACACAAATATAAGGTAGCAGCTTAAGATAAATATCTTGGGTATACCCCATTACTGCGCGCAGTTCACTGCGATGATTCATCAAGGTATTTGCCGCTCGATAAGGCACAGCACGCGACTCATACTCGGCATCTTCAGCACCAAACGGACTCGCTGTCGTATCTTCGTCAATATAATCTTGCAAGGTGTGAGTCAATCGCTCAGCGGCAAAATCATCCATACCTAGCGCGACTAATAAGCCTTTATACTGCACAGCTGGCGGTGAAAGTTTAGGCTGACCACCCTGCACTTCTGTGCTCTTTGTCGCTAATGAGTTTAAATTAAAACAAGACTGTAAATCGCTTATCTTACCGCCTATTTGGCCCTGCTCGGCAGGAAATACCACATCAGCCTGTGCCCAGTACTGTTGTAGATGCACTTCACCATCATCGGCATCTTCCATGTCTTGCTTGATCACTTTTTTGGCCAGCTCTTCAGCAGAAATCGCATACCAAAATGCTTGTTCATACTGCGCTAAATTCAATGTGCGCCTGACCGACAGCTGGTTGCGGCCATTAATGTTGGTAGCAATAATCGCTACCATCGCCACAATTAACATCACAACAATTAACGCAACCCCACGCTGCTTAGACGGCAATCGACGTTTCATGGCTAATTACCTTGCCTATTGTTACCGGTATTATTGTTGCCACCGTTATTGTTGCCGCCATTTTCAGTGTCGTCGCTTTCGTTATCATTGCTGCCATTATTATTGCCACCGTTATTATTGCCGCCATTGTCATCACCACTGCTCTGTGATGTACCCGCTGGCAATAAGAACTTACGCTGAATAAGACCTAAACCTTCGACTTCAATTTCCATGGCAATCGCTTTGGGCAGCTTGGTCGCGTCAACTTTTCGCTCCCACTTATCTTCCATAAAGAAAGAGTATTCCACTGAGACCACATTTTCGATCACCACAGTTTTAATTGGCTCGGCACCAAACTCGGGTTCTGGGTAAGGAAAGTGCCAACGCTCTAAATTACCTTCAACCACGACATAGGCCACCGATTGCAGACTGCCGCGGGGTAAGATCCCTTCAGGGTTTAACCAGCCAATTCTAAAAAACACTAACGATTCAGATTCTGAATCAAACATATCTGAGCCGGTTTGAAATACCGTGGTACCGCGACCACCTTCGAGTAAACGCGGTGTGCGAGCGACCATTTGCCCTAAGTCGCGCTGCAGCGCCCCAAACCCTTGTTGCATCGCTTTTAGGCGCACGGCAAAATCTTTGGTGGCTTCATCATTTTTCATTACCGTTTGCAGCACCGAATTTGCAGCTAGACCAATCATGGCAAAAATCGCGATTGCCACTAACATCTCAAGTAAGGTAAAACCACCACGTCTATTTGGCATCGGGGTTCAGCACATAGCTGCTCACTTGCGCAACAATTCGGTCGTAGCGTGAATCGTCACTAACATTGATACGGATCATCCGAAAATTATCATCGGTGGTTTTAATCACTTCTTTACGCCAAAACCACTCTTGATCAGCCAACTCTGTTGAGCCCTCTTTCTTGCCCAACTCGGGAAACTTGCTTTCCAAGCGCGCTTCAACCATTTCGTTGCCAGCCACCCACTGAGCTAGAGTGCGCTGCTCCAAAATAGGCATATTGGCCATTTGGTCACCCAAGCTTTTTGTGATTGATACCGCGGCGATAGAAAATACCGCTAGCGCGACAATCACTTCTAGCAACGTCATCCCCTGCTGGCTAGCGCGCATGAGTAGACCCCACCATTAATGCGGTGATGTTACATCGGGCCCTATGGCATTGACTAATCGTCAAAACCATCGTCTCTCCCCAGAGTCATCCGACCCAATGCATCACCAACAACCAAAGCTTCAATCTCTTCACCGAGTTCATTTTCAGCCAAAAAACTCAGCTCAAAGCTACTCATTTCACCGCTCGGAAACAGCATGATTTGCGGTTCTGGAAACTTCTTCTTGTCATCTTCTGACTTTTCAATCAAAGGTTCATCGAACCAAGACTCATCTTCTTCGTCTTCCTGAGTCAGCGGTAAACCTTCAAGTATCAAGCTTAACGTCACGCCATATTCCATCTCTCTGGCGGTTAACATGCGATCGGCTTGCAGCGGCTTCCATTGACCATCATCATAAAACACATACTCATAGCGATTATCGTCAACAACAATGCCAAGAAAGTGGCCACTTAATACCGTTTCATCCAACACCATCTCTGTGGTGGCCATAAACTGATTGGCGATCCGATTAAGCTCTTGCTGACGATCTGCACCACTAATTGATAGGGTCACAGCCGCTGCTGCAAGCCCCATCAATAAAGCCACTAACATTACCTCCAGTAAGGTAAAGCCACGTTGGTGTGATGCGCGCATGATGTAGTTTTCGATTACTGGAAGTTTTGTAGGTCCCAGTTACCGATATCATCTTCGGTACCTGGTTGACGATCTGCCCCAGCACTAAAAATGTCTAAAGTGCCATTTTCACCTGGGCTCAGTAGTAAATACTCATTGCCCCATGGATCTTGCGGCAAACGTCTAATGTAGCCGCCTTCACGATAGTTACGTGGCTCTGGAGAAAGCGTAGGTTTTTGAACAAGTGCTTCTAAGCCTTGTTCGGTTGTTGGGTATACGCTGTTATCGAGCTTATACATATCCAATGCATTTTCTAATGCCACAATATCTGAAACCGCTTTTTGCTGATCAGCTTTGTCTTTGTTACCCATTAGATTGGGGACGACCATAGAGGCCAAAATACCAAGAATCACGATTACAACCATGACTTCTAGCAAGGTAAAACCTCGATGTTTTTTGCTCATTTGCATTGATTACTTCCTCTGACGGTATTGCCCTTCAGCTGCCACTATTCGTTATTTAGCTAAAGGAAATGAAATTAATATCTGCTTAACCACTGATCATGTTGTTAAGCTCTAATATCGGCTGCAAAATAGCCAATACAATAAACAGCACCACGGCAGCCATACTGACAACCAGTAACGGCTCAAACACACCCAAGGCGATGTTAACATTTGACTCAAACTCACGATCTTGGTTGTCGGCAGCGCGCTCTAACATATGTTCTAGCTGGCCACTTTTCTCACCCGATGTGATCATATAGAGCATCATAGGCGGGAAAAGTTTCGTGTTACCTAAGGCCGCGCCCAAACTGGTACCTTCACGAACACGCGCAGTCGCTTCTTCAACGGCGGCGCGTACTTTAACGTTCATCAATACTTCGCTTGCAATGCGCATGGCATCAAGCAGCGGCACAGAACTAGCAGTCAAGATACTCAAGGTGCGAGCAAACCGAGCGGTGTTCAAGCCTTTACTGACACGACCAATCACCGGCAAGTGCAGCAGTAACGTATCGAACTTCATTCGATATTCACTCTTACGCAATAGCTGCTTGATGACAAAAAATATCGCCACCAACACACCAAGAATAACTAAACCATAATCGCGGATGAAATCAGACGACACAATCAGCAACTGGGTTGTCCACGGTAACTCTTGGCCCATGTGTTCAAACTGACCCACAACCTGCGGTACAACCGCGGCGAGCAAAATAGCAATAACCGTAATGGCGACCACAGTGAGTACCACTGGGTATATCATGGCTTGGGTCATCTTGCTTTTGAGCTGTTGACGGCGTTCGGTGTAATCAGCCAAACGATTTAGGACGACTTCTAAGTGGCCTGATTTCTCGCCAGATGCCACCATGGCGCGATAGAGATCATCAAAGATATGCGGAAACTCAGCCATAGAATCGGCCAAGCTGTAACCTTCAACAACCCGTGAGCGTACTGCCATCACCATACTGGCTAGGCGGTCTTTCTCACATTGTTGACCAACGGCCTTTAACGCTTCTTCAACGGGTAGACCCGCTGCTACCAAAGTCGCGATTTGGCGAGTAATAAGGGCCAACTCGGCCACTGAGATGCCGCGCTTAAAATTGAAGCCGCCAGATTTAGCCTTACGCTCTTTTTCGACAACTGGGGTGATATCCAGCGGCATAAGGCGTTGTTCACGTAGCTGACTACGGGCATGGCGAGCCGTATCAGCTTCAACCACTCCCTTTTGCTGCTTACCCGCCGTATCTAACGCTTTATACTCAAATGCTGGCATGATTATTCCTCGCGGGTGACGCGCAGTACTTCTTCAAGCGTGGTCACACCGGCTAGCACTTTACTCATACCATCATGACGAATACTGGGCACTTCTGTGCGAATATACTTTTCAATGGCCAACTCACCACGGCCAGTGTGAATAAGCTCACGGACATGGTCATCAACCAGCAATAACTCATGAATACCGGTTCGGCCACGGTAGCCATTGAAACCACATGACTTACAACCCACCGCACGATAGATGGTGCGAGTATCACTGGCGTCGATGCCTAGTAATTCACGCTCACGCTCATCTGGCTGATGCTCAGACTTACACTCCTTACACAGCGTCCGAATAAGACGCTGTGCTAGTACGCCCAGCAAACTCGACGATACCAAGAAGGGCTCTACGCCCATATCTTGTAGACGGGTTATCGCACCAGAAGCGGTATTGGTGTGCAAAGTTGAAATCACCAAGTGACCGGTTAACGAGGCTTGTACCGCAATTTGCGCGGTTTCTAAATCACGAATCTCACCAATCATCACCACATCGGGATCTTGACGCAAAATAGCGCGTAAGCCCCGCGCAAAGGTCATATCAACCTTAGTATTAACTTGCGTTTGGCCAATACCTTCAAGTTCGTACTCAATAGGATCTTCAACCGTGAGAATATTGGTATCTTTCGAGTTAATCTCGGTCAAACCAGCGTACAAGGTGGTACTTTTACCTGAACCAGTAGGACCGGTCACCAAAATAATACCGTGGGGCTTGCGGATTAAGTCATCAAATTGCACCCGAATATTTTCGGTCATGCCCAGCTGCAGTAAATCTAAGTTACCGGCATTTTTATCCAACAAACGTAATACTACCCGCTCACCATGGCTTGATGGCATGGTTGATACACGCACATCAACTGCACGTCCCGCAATACGCAAAGAGATACGACCATCTTGTGGTACGCGCTTCTCCGCGATATCTAAGCGAGCCATGACCTTGATACGTGAAACTAATAACGATGAAAGCTTGCGGTTTGGCTTAAGCACTTCTTTAAGCACACCATCAACCCGGAAACGCACGACGAGCTGTTTCTCGTAGGTTTCAATATGGATATCTGAGGCTTCTTCTTTAATTGCTTCAGACAATAATGCGTTAATCAGCTTGATGATCGGTGCATTATCATCGCCTTCAAGCAGATCTTCAGTCTGTGGCAACTCTTCGGCTAGGGTGAACAAATCCATTTCATTGCCAATATCTTCCATCAGCTGCTGCGCTTCTGAAGAGTTGGCTTGATAGACTTGCGTCAGTTTAGCTTCGAAGATAATGGGATCTAACTGGGCAATATTGAGCTCTTGCCCAGTATAGCGACGCACCTCAAGCATTGCTGCCAAAGGTGTCGTGAGGGTGTGATACAAGGTTAGCGCATCCTGCTCATCTTTATCTAACACTAACGAGTAGCGATGGGCAAACGCGAACGGTAAACGCTCGCGGCTACTAGAGTGAAACACCTCATCCGACTCGGTTTCACTGGCCAACCCAAGCTCCGAGGAAACTTGGGTTAACTCTTCATTCGGAGTCGCTTGATTATCACTCATCTTCAGACTTTTCTGCCGCTTTTGCTTCTGTTTCAGCTTGCTCTTTAGCGGCTGAATCGGCCGCTTTTGACTCGCTAATATGTCGCAATGCTGGGTCTGTTTCACGCATCTTGGTTTCTAAGTCTTTACCGTCTTTATAACGCTGCAGGACTTCATTAACCTCTGGAGGCAGATACGCTTCTTGATCCCATTCTTCTAAAATCGGTACGTCAGCATTAGGCATTAAGTTCACACCACGTTCTTGCTGCTCAAGCTGCAATGCGCGGAAATAGTTGTACTTACGGCCGGCAATGCCTTCCATAGTGATACCGTCACGAATAATCGTTGGCTTAATAAACACCATTAGGTTCTTTTTCTTCTTACCGCTAGAAGAAGACTTAAATAGGTGACCGATAATAGGAATATCGCCTAAGAATGGCACTTTCTGCACGCTTTCTTGAGTTTCTTCATTAATCAAACCGCCTAATACAACAATTTGACCCGAGTCAGCCATGACCGTGGTAGTGAGTCGGCGCGTCGCAAAGGTCACATCGACCCCGGTTTTACCGTTAATGCCTGATACTTCTTGCTCAATGGTTAGCTTAACCGAAGTACCTTCGTTAATCTGTGGCACAACTTTTAATTTAACCCCAACTTCCTTGCGCTCAACCGTTTGGAATGGGTTGTTATTGTTCGAGCTCGATGTTGAACCAGTTAGAATCGGTACTTCATCACCCACAATGAACGAGGCTTCTTGGTTATCAAGAGTGGTAATTGATGGTGTTGCTAATACGTTAGACTTAGTATCGCTCGACACCGCTTGAATCAAGGCACCAAAGTCGCCCATGGCTACGCCCCAAGCCATACCGTTTACCTTGCCCAGCGCTTGCGCTAGTAAAGTAATGTCACCTTGTACTTCTGGGTTGTCGGTACAAGTCTTGTTATCACCTGAACCGGTACAGGTTTGCGAGGCTTCTTGTGGCTGCGCTTGCCAAACACCCGCACCAATTTCACCAATGGTTGGACCTAAGTTGTTAAACTGTGTTCCACCGCCTGCGGCACTGGCCCATTGCACACCAAAACCAACGTCATCACCTTCGGCAACTTCTACGATAATGGCTTCAACCAATACTTGCGCACGGCGAATATCCAGTTGATTGACCACGCTCTCGATGGTACGCATCTGATCAGGCTCAGCACTGATCACCAAGGCATTGGTATCTGCGTGGGCCATAATGTTAATTTCGTTGCGGCGCTTGCTACGACCCGCTTGTGGTTGACCGCCATCTTGATCATTGACCAGTTTTTCTGCAAAACCGGTTAACACTTCAACCAGATCTTCCGCTTTGGCATAACGCAGGTAACGAACTTTAGTATTGCCCGTATTGGCTTGCTCTGCATCTAATTTACGAATTAGGCTAACAACACGCTGACGGCTTTTTTCATCACCACTAACAATCACCGCGTTGGTGCGTTCATCGGCAACGACTTTAGGTGCTTGCCCAGGTAGCTGAGATTGGTTAGCAGTAGAACGGTATAGGGTATCGACAATACGCACTATTTCACCGGCAGAGGCATGTTCAAGCGGGACAACTTGAACCTCTGTATCACCTTGCTTATCAACGCGACGAACAATCTCAACGAGCTTGTTCACTACCGCTGCTCGGCCAGAAATCATTAATACATTGGAAGGGTCATAGTTAACAACGTTACCGCCACCGGCGTTGTCATTAAGCTGCCTAAGCAATGGCGCCAGCTGTTTAGCTTCGGTGTTATAAAGTGCCACGATACGTGTCACCATCTCATCACCTAGACCGGGTGCATCATCATCTGCAACACGAATAGCAGATGTTTTCGCGTCTTTGTCTTTAATGACTTTAATGATGTTGTTGTCCATTTCGACAACCGCATAGCCGTAGACTTGCAATACATTGAGGAAGAATTGGTAATATTGTTCGTCATTAAGCAGATCATAGCTACGAACATTAATCTTACCGCGCACCGTCGGGTCAACGATGATAGTACGATTTAAGTTTTTACCAACAATGTTGATAAACTCTTGAATATCGGTGCCTTTAAAATTGGCCGCGTATTGCTCTGACCAAGCGAGTGTGGGCGCAAACAGCGAAGCACCCGCTATCACGCCAGCAATTAGCTTACGGCGAATCTTGTTATTATTCATTGTCGTTACGTCCCCTAAACCCTTCTTTATTGCGGCAAACTAAACATGATCTCAACCAACTGATTATCTCGCTCGACCATAAGTGAGATTTCCGTCAATTCGGGCAGCTGTGCCATGACTTCTAATGCTTGGCTCATATCGGTGAGATCATAGCCGTTCATTGATTTTGCTAAATCGTTGGCTTTAAAGCCAGCTTGTTTAAATAAGTCTCTATCTTTACCCGGGTTTAATCGATACCCGCTAAGCTCACCACCACTGCGCACGGGTGAAATGGCTAAATAATCGGTAATTTTGCTGGGATCAGCCAATAACTCATCCCGTGACTGTTGCAACTCAGCCGCCACTTTGCGGTTGGTACGTTGGTCAACTTGGGTCACTTTACGGTCGACTTTAGCTTGCTGAAGCTGCTGATTGGCTTGACTTTGTGTTTCATACTCTAAGCCATCAAGCATTAACGTCTCATAGCGACCGCTGTTGGTAATAATGATGCGATCAGCGTACACCTCTTTCAGTGACGCTGATGTGCCTTTAATTTTGTCACCTAAGCCATAGGTGTTTTGACTGCCGCTTGAGGCTATAACCGCTAAGCCTTTTTGCTCAGACGTGGACGCAACCACTCCGGTCAATTGAATCGACAGTGAAGTTTTGGGTGCATCGGTTATCATTTCGACAACATGCTCAACTTTGGCGTTACTTGAATCTTCATCATGTTGACCAAACAAGCCCAATTTTTGCAGTCCAGCAATATTGGCAGGTCCAGAACCCGAAGATGAAACCGGAGTTGGACGCCAATTTTGAGGCGAATCAGCGCCTGGAATGAGCTTCCATGTGATTTGCGCTAACAGGTAAAGAGCAATGACCAAACCAAGCCAAAATGTGGCTATACTCAAAGGCTTATGTGGTATCCCTGCCGCCTTGTTTAATACTTTATCTAATAAATCCATATATGCGGACCCTCTACACAGGCCTCTGTTCTGATTAAGATAATTTAGGAATCTCTGACTCATGCTAACCTACACAGCTAATAGCAACAAGCCCATAACAGTAGCTAAATTGGCGCACGCCTAGTAAATATGCTAACTTTACGCGCCTAAAAAGGGTGTGAAGTCAGTCGCTATAATAGGTGAAATCCCACTAAAAATACCGACTTCTTCCTCAGCTTGTGAGCTTGCCCACGCTACAGTGTAAATGGAGACGTCATGAGTCATTCCCATGAACCACAGCACACCGTCCGTCTCGATAAATGGCTATGGGCTGCACGATTTTATAAAACGCGTGCCATAGCCAAAGAGATGATAAATGGCGGTAAGGTTCACTACAATGGTCAGCGAACCAAATCCAGTAAACTAGCAGAGCTAGATGCTGTAATAAAATTAAGACAGGGATATGACGAAAAAGAGATTGTCATAAAAAAACTGTCCGATCAGCGTCAAAAAGCGCAGATCGCGCAAACCTTATACGAAGAAACGCCTCAAAGCATAGCGAAAAGAGAAACCTATGCCGAAGCTAGACGTTTAAACGCGCTTAATAATCCTGCGCCGGATACTAAGCCCGACAAGAAACAACGTCGTCAATTAATACGCTTTAAAGAAAGCTAACGTGAGATTGAAATGAGTAAAGATACATTACACCGTTACCTGTTCGACAACGCCGATGTGCGCGGTGAAATCGTGCAGCTGGAAAGCAGCTACCAAGAGATCTTGGCTGCCCACCAATACCCAGTAGCGATTCAAATACTGCTTGGTCAGCTAATGGCCGCAACCTCGCTGCTGACCGCCACACTGAAGTTCTCAGGTGATATCAGCGTCCAAGTTCAAGGTAATGGACCCGTTTCTCTTGCGGTTATTAATGGCAATAACCTACAACAACTGCGTGGCGTCTCACGTTGGCAAGGTGAGGTGGCTGATGATGCAAGCCTAACCGAACTGATGGGCACTCAAGCTCATATGGTAATCACCTTAACACCAACTAAAGGAGAACGCTACCAAGGTGTTGTCGCCTTAGATAAAGAGACGCTAGCCCAGTGCTTAGAGCAGTATTTTGCTCAATCAGAGCAGTTGCCTACCAGTATCCACCTGTTTGCCAATGGCCAACAGGCAGCGGGCATGTTGCTTCAGGTTCTGCCGACCGACAATGACCACAATGCTGAATTTGAGCACTTAGAACAGCTAACGGCGACAATTAAAGCCGAAGAGTTGTTCGAACTGCCAGCTACCGATGTATTGCATCGACTTTATCATCAAGAACAAGTGCGCTTGTTTGACCCGATCACAGTGAGCTTTAGCTGTACCTGTTCACGTGAGCGCAGCGCTCAAGCGATAAAGACAGTAGCAAAGGCGGAAATTGACAGCATCATCGCTGAAATGGGTAAAGTGGATATGGGTTGTGAGTATTGCAATAGCAACTACAGCTTCGACTCTATCGATATTGAAGCCATTTTTGCTAATACGGAAGCGCCAGCGGCTAAACAATAATTATCCGCAAGATTGCCAAAATAAGAGGTAGCCGTGTGCTACCTCTTTTTTTTGGTCAATTTAGCGATCTTCCTCACACATTGCGCAACGCATAAGTTACAATCACGCCAAAGGCTAAATTACCAAAGAGTGATCAGCCTAAAAATAATTATAAAGTAGCAAAAAATAACTGGCGTAAGACCAGAAACATAATCATCCCGACCTCAAAATGGAGACCTTACAAATGGCGGATGGATCTAACCAAACTCACAGAAATCCCTCAACAGCACAGCTTGTCGAATTTGCCCTTGCACGCCAAGAAGGTCAATTGACTGCCAATGGTGCACTTGTCGCAAAAACAGGCGAACGTACCGGACGCTCTCCTAACGATCGCTTTATCGTCAAAGAACCTAGCAGTGAAAATGATATTGATTGGGGCGCAGTTAATAAGCCGTTCGAAATGACAGCTTTTAACGCCCTATGGGACCGCGTTCAGGACTACTTAGCAGATAAAGAAACCTTTCAATCTGACTTAGAAGTAGGCGCCGATCCTGCACATTATCAACCGATACAAGTCACCACCGAAACCGCTTGGCATCAACTGTTTGCTCGCAACTTATTTATCGTTCCTGAGCAGTTTAATCCAGCTGACAAGCCTGTATGGCAAATCGTTAATGCACCTGGTTTTGAATGTGTGCCCGAGCGAGACGGCACCCACTCTGATGCCACTGTGATTATCAATTTTGCCGATCGTAAAGTGCTGCTTGCAGGCTTGAAATACGCTGGCGAAATGAAGAAGTCGATGTTCTCTGTACAGAACTTCTTATTGCCAGCCAAAGGCGTATTGCCTATGCACTGTTCTGCCAACGTGGGCAGCGATGGCGATACCACACTATTCTTTGGCCTATCAGGCACAGGGAAAACCACCTTGTCAGCCGATCCTAAGCGCTTCTTGATTGGTGATGATGAACACGGTTGGGCTCCCGGTGGCGTATTTAACATTGAAGGCGGCTGCTACGCCAAGTGCATCGATTTGAGTCAAAAGAATGAACCGGTTATTTGGGATGCGATTCGTTTTGGCACAGTACTGGAAAATGTCACTATGGATGAGCAACGCATCCCTGACTACAGTAATTCAACGCTAACTGAAAACAGTCGTGCGGCTTATCCTTTAGAGCATATTGCACAGCGTAAAGAGGAAAACCGCGGCAATGAGCCCCACGCAGTGGTCTTTTTGACCTGCGATGTTTCAGGGGTACTGCCACCGGTTTCAGTATTAACCAAAGAGCAAGCGGCCTATCACTTCCTGTCGGGCTATACCGCTAAAGTTGGCTCAACTGAAATGGGATCAACCTCGGCCATTCAGTCTACGTTCTCAACCTGTTTTGGTGCGCCATTCTTCCCGCGTCCAGCTGGCGTTTATGCTGAACTATTGATGAAGCGTATCGAAGCATTTGACAGCCAAGTCTATCTCGTGAATACCGGGTGGACAGGTGGTCCTTATGGCGTAGGTAAACGTTTTGATATCCCGACAACTCGAGCCATTGTTGACGCGATTGTAAGCGGTGAACTCAAAGGGGTTGCAACTGAGCATCTTGAAAAGCTTAACTTGCATGTTCCTACCGCGGTAAGCGGCGTTGATAGCCAACTACTTAACCCTATCAACACATGGGAAGACCAAGCGCTATACAACGAGTATGCACAAAAGTTGGCCCAAAGCTTTAGCGATAACTTTGCTAAGTACCAAGTGCCTGACTCGATTAAAGATGCTGGCCCAAAAGCCTGATCGCTAGCACTTAAAGCACGGCTTTAGTGCCGATAAACATCCCGGTTTCAGCTTCGCTGCGCCGGGATTTTTTATGCTCGCAACACAAAAAGTAAAGCAAGCTTGACTTATTGTTCAGCTCAGCCTAAATTAAAGTCAAGCAAGCTTTACATTTGAGTTTGACTATTTGATACACGAATGAGTAAGGAGACTTATGAGAGCCACAATAGAAGCAATCTGCGCCAAGGGGTTACCCAAGCGCGACATTCACAACGCAAATCGAGTCAATCTGTTGGCCTTGTTATGGGCCAGTACCATGTTACTCGGTACCGTGATTATTGGATTAGAGTTTCCATTACGTGATGTTGTTTTTACTGCAGTGTTGCTGCTACACATTACCATCAGTATTATGATGTTGTTGGCCTTTAAACGCTTTATCACTGAGCTTGATGAGCTAGAGAAAAAAGTCCAGTTAGATGCGCTAGCAATCGCGGTGGGAGTCGCTATTATCGTATTCTCTAGCGGCTCAATACTGGCAAATGCCGCCTTAGTGCCTGAACTTAAGCCGTGGCTACTCATTATCATTATCGCTGTGACCTACATGGTTGGCATCATTAAAGGAAGATTGGCTTACCGATGAATAATCGCCTCAAAGAATTACGGGCGCAGCGCCGCTGGACTCAAGCTGACTTAGCCGACAAATTGGAAGTATCACGCCAGACCGTTAACGCTATTGAAAAGGGTAAGTATGACCCGAGTTTGCCGTTGGCATTTAAACTGGCGCGGCTATTTGACAGCCCAATAGAATCAATCTTTCAAGAAGAGACTTTAGAACCCAGCCGTTAATATCAATATCGCTTGCACTCCACGGTACAAGCGATACCTAGTCTGCTAGAACAAAGCTTGAGTTAACTGAAAACTCAAGCCAACTTGATTAGCGCTGATTTCGTTAATATTCCTTGTTATGCTGCAATATTCATCTTCATGTTAATTGATGAATAACCAAGAGTAGTCACTGTTTAATCACTCAATTTAATTCACAGTTAAACAAGGACAGCAGCATGACATTAGGAAAACGACTTAAACAGTGCAGAACAGAGCGTAACCTCAGTCAGCCTGAGTTAGCTGAGCTCGCTGGTATTGAACAATCTTATCTCTCTAAACTGGAAAATGATAAGTCGCTGCCATCCAACGACGTATTTCGCCAACTATTAACAGCATTGGCAATGACAACTTCAGAGTTTATCGAATCTATTGATACACAAAAGTATCGCCAGCAACTGATGCAAATTTCAGACATTGAAACCGTCATTAATCATCGCAAAGTAAATCAATTCATTTACCAGCGTCGGGTCCTTTACCTCTGTGCACTATTAATCGTTGCCGGAGTCACGGTGTTCTATACCGGTGTCAGTAAACAGCTATTTCCTCAGCAGCAGTTTCAGTATCAATCCTTAGGGATTGTGTTACCTGGAGAGCCACTCGATATTTTCTCATCCTGGTCACACCGAATGGCGACGACAACTGAGAATGACCGCCAACTACGCAGTCAAAAGCGGCTAGAAATGGAACAACGCCGAGACGTCCACTTTATACTCACAGCAGTGAACCAAAGCCAACAATTCGTCGCCGATGATCCACAAGGAAAAAGACTCTACACCTTAGATAAACAGGTGGAAGTACCGCAACCCATTAACGCATGGCTACAAATTATTGGCGTCATGCTGTTTATTAGCGGTGTGGTCGGTTTTGGGTTAGAAAGGCGGCTGTATCAACTCGTCACCTGTAATCAATCACTTTAAACCAATGTAACCATGAGCAATGTGGCGGTTGCTCAGTGGTTGCACTTGTCAGCAAATTAATGAAATATAACGGAGTCTTAATACTAAATCTGCATCAAGATGGATGACCAATCATGCGCCTACGATCACTTACCGCATTTGTCAGCATACTCGCCGGTAGCACTGCTTTTTGTGCCCTCGCCGCTGACCACACTCATACGCCAACACGCGCCAACACCTACGTAAACGATGCTATTTTACCGCCCATTATGCAATGGCAAGGTAACAGCGAATCCCTTATTGTCGCCGCCGATAATGAATGGGCAACCCCTTTTGAACAACACGGACTAAAAACCAGCCCGAGTTACGACGAAACCTTTAGCTGGCTGGATAAGCTTATTGAACAGACCGACATGTTCAAAAAAGTCAGTTTAGGTAAAAGCCCTCAAGGCCGGGACATCTGGATGATTGTCGCCTCCAAAGAGGGCATCGATGATCCGCAAAAGTTGCAAGAGCTTGGCAAACCCACTTTGCTCGTGCAAGCCGGTATTCACTCGGGTGAAATTGACGGTAAAGATGCCGGTATGATGTTGCTGCGCGATATGGTTTTTGGCAACAAAGCCGAATTGCTCGACAATGCTAATTTATTATTTGTACCAATTTTCAGTGTTGATGGACATGAGCGTAGCACCGATGTAAACCGCGTCAATCAACGTGGTCCGGTAGAGATGGGCTGGCGAACGACTGCTAACAATCTCAATCTCAATCGCGATTACGCCAAAGCTGATGCGCTGGAAATGCAGCACATGCTAGCCGCTATCAACCTTTGGCAACCTGACCTATATATCGATGTGCATGTGACTGACGGCATTGATTATCAGTATGACGTCACTTTTGGCTACAACCTGTCCCAAGGCATGAGCCCCAGCGGCTACCAATGGTTAGAAAAGCAATATCGCCCTGCCGTAGAGCAAGCGTTAACCGCGCAAGGTCACGTGCCAGGGCCACTCGTATTTGCGATGGATAACCGCGATATGAGTAAAGGCCTGTCATTATGGAACCCCAGTCCACGTTACTCAAACGGTTACGGTGATGCCAGACATTTGCCAACAATTCTCATTGAAAATCATAGTCTCAAGCCGTTTAAACAACGAGTGTTAGGCACCTATGTGATGTTAGAAGCCAGTCTTAAAGTCGTTAGCCAGCAAAAGAGTAAGCTTCGAGCGGCAATTCAGCAAGACAATTTCCGCTACCCGCAAATGGTAACGCTCACCTGGAAGCAAGAACAACAGGCACAAGGTTGGGATTTTAAAGGCATCGACTATAGCGTAGAAAAGAGTGAGATTAGCGGTGCGGATGTCGTGCGCTGGAATGGCCAACCTAAGTTATACCCTAACTTACCTGTGATTGGTTCCACTAAAGCTGATATTCGCATTAAACGCCCTAGCGCCTATTATATTCCGCCGCAATGGCAACAAGTGATAGAACGTTTAGCGATCCACGGCGTACGTATGACAACGCTCAGTCAACCAACCACATTGGCATTGCAGCAAACAACTTTTACTGACTATGACTTTTCTGAGTCAAGTTATGAAAGCCGCCAGCGCGTTGAGGTGACGACAGACCAAGCTAAGATCACCACCACCTTAATGCCAGGTACAGTGAAAATAGACACCAAGCAACCGCTGGGTGATCTAGCAATATTGCTGCTCGAACCTCAGTCTCCAGATTCCTTCCTGCAGTGGGGGTTCTTCAACCCCATCTTTACCCGAACTGAGTATATTGAAGAATATGCTGTGGAGCCATTAGCTGCGCAGATGCTGGCCGACAACCCAGCCTTACAAGCAGAGTTTGATACTGCGCTGCTTGACCCCATGTTTGCCACTAACCCTAAGGCCCGTCTACGTTGGTTTTATGAGCGCAGCCCCTACTATGATCAGCAATATCGTGTTTATCCGGTATTAAGCGCACAGTAGCCAGCAGCGGCACCAGTAATCATTAACGAATAGCTGGTGCCAATACTAAGCTGGTTTGGTCGCTGCAATGGAAAAGCATAATGGAATACGCTGTTGCTGATGCAAAATATAATAGCGCTCATCGCTTTCACCCAGCTGGCCACCGGCAATCATATCGGCAAAGCAATTGTAGGGTGAGTAGTCAAACTCACTAAATTGTTGCAAACAGAGCCCAGCCTTGAGCAATGCACTAATCACATCCGCCAAAGAATGTGGCCAAGTGACCATGGTGTGCTTCTCATCGCTGGCGTTCTCAGTGTAGGTCCCCTCCTGCTCAACATCAGCTTGCTCCTGAGCAAAATAACTGTAGCCCTCTAGCATCGCTTCAACAGGGTGAAACTCCACCATATAAAACTGACCACCCGCTTTAAGACTACTGGCGATAACCTCTGCCCATTTGTCTAAGTCGGGCAGCCAACAGATGGCACCGTATGAGGTAAACACTACATCAAACTGGCGTTGTAACGTCGCTGCTGCCGAATAGAGATCGCAACATACAAACTCAGCGTCAATATCGGTTTTTGTGGCTAACTGCTGCGCCTGTTCAATGGCCACCGATGATAAATCAACACCTGTGACCTTGGCGCCTTCCCTTGCCCACGATAAAGTGTCTAAGCCGAAATGACATTGCAGATGCAACAAGGACTTGCCCTTAACATCTAAGGCACTGAGCTCAATTTCATTCAGCGAACTTTTACCTTCAAGAAAGCCCGCAACATCATAAAATTTTGAGCCCACATGAGTTTTAGTCCGCGCATCCCACGCGGCTTTATTTAATGCTAAATAGTCCATATCTACCTATTGGCTTCCTATCTCTGTGCACTTGGTCAATTGTGCTAATAATTGCGGTAAAAGCTAACACCTTTCGATAAATCACGCCAATTTAAGCAGACGCCCACGCAAGTGGCAGGAGTTAAAAACCAATAAATACAGCAAGATACAAATATGGCATAAAGTCTGCTTTATAAACAGCATATGAGGAAATAAATAGATTAAAAAGGGAATACACATGCTAAAACGCTCGATACTATTGTCTACTGTTTGCGCTATCAGCTTATCTGGCTGCATCATCAATGTCAGCAAAGCCAACATGGCGCCGCTTGAACATAAACACCAATCCTTGCAGCTCGATGCCACTGAGCTAGAGGGCTTGATTGCGACCACTGGTGCCGGAGCGCTCAATATTCAAGGTGTAGCTGGTTTGAATCATGTCAAACTAGAAGCCGATATCTACACCCGCGACGGCATCAGCCCAAATTTATCTTTAAAACGCCAAGGTAATCAGGCCATTGTTGTCGCCGATTTCAACGACCAATCATACTCAGGGCGCTCACCTTATATCGACGTAACGCTCAGAGTTCCGGCACGCTTTAACATGGAAATCGAAGATGGCTCAGGCTCCATTGACATCGATGGCGTCAACGCCAACATTGCCATCAGCGATGGTTCAGGCAGCCTGTCAGTCACCAATGGTAACAACCTCACCATCAATGATGGTTCCGGTTCTATTGCGGTGCGCGATATTCAAGGTGAAGTGTCGGTTGACGATGGTTCAGGCTCTATGGAGCTAGTAAACATTGGCGGTGATGTAATGATTAACGACGGTTCGGGCGATCTCAGTGTTAGAGATGTCGCCGGTAAAGTCACCATCGATGACGGCTCAGGAGATATCGATATCAACAATGCACAAGCCTTGAACATCATCGATGCTGGCTCTGGTGATGTTACCGTCGATAATGTTGAACGGAGTATGGCGATGTAAACTGGCTCGCCCAGTCCCATACGCAGTTCCAAACACAAGCGCAGTCACAATCTTCCCGGCGCAGCGACATCAATCTAGTTAGAACATGTCGCTGCCCACCCTAGTTAAATCCCCCCCCAAAGCTAGTATTTACTTACGTAACAGAAAACTTGGCGGGATATCGCCAGCGATAAACTAATAGCGCTGCAGTTAACACAATCAATCCGACCCGCAACCCAACGACCTGCCACAGCAAAGCTTGATCAATCAGCTTTTCGCCAATACAGACCACCAGCACTAAATACAGGAAACTAAATACTTGCAGTACTCGAGTTTGGCTCAATGTCACCAAAGGGATGAAGCGACAAGCCACAAAAGCACAAAATAGCCCCACAAATGCGCCCATCACCACATCAACAGGCCAATGCGCTCCCACCATTACACGTGACATTGCGACCATCAATGCGACGCCAATAACAGTCAATTGCACCGAGAGTTGACGCGTTGCCAACACAATAAGACCCGCTAACAAGAAAGCAGTCGCAGCATGTCCAGAGGGAAAACTATGACTTAAACGAGTCTCACCAATAATATGTAGAAAATCCAACACTGCAGCAGGCCGAGGCGCATCGTAATAGCCCTTCAAAGCAGGCACCAACAATAGAGACATGATACTGGCGACAACCACTCTCGCCACCATATCGGGGCGATAAACTAAATAGGCAAGTGCCAGAAAACCAAGTGTTGCACCGTCACCAATATCGGTCAACATGGCGAGTAAGCCTGGCGGAAATAACTGGCCAAATTGATTAAGTTGGCTAAATACCGCCAAATTAGTCGCATCGTTGAGTAGTAATAGATGCAGCGCAAACAAGAACAATACTAAGAGTTTAAAACTCACATCGGTGAGTACGCTTGGCGATACTATCGCTTTTGGGTAGATGACCTGCTCTGTCACAGGGTGTTCCTCGCAATAAGTCTATCTTGCCAGCTTAAACACAGCACTGTGAAATTTTAGTGAATGCCGACCTCAATCTGCAGCAAAATAGCTGCAGAAAAAGAATCGTGTGTGGATATATTCATCTATTTAACTAAACAATAAATAGTAAAAATAGTTTATTAGCAGTAAATATTAACCAATAATGTGAGCATGCAAGCAATGACAGCATCATTTTATCTGTGATGCGATCAGAGCTAACTTTTGTGTTTTATTCAGCTTTTTAATCGCCGCCTCGCGTTTAGAGGCACTGGAGCGGTCTGCCTGCGGCTCTTGATAAACCAAAACTAATGGACCCTTGCCTCGCAAAAACTTAGCCCCTTTAGGGGCCCCGTCACTGTGCTCAGCAAATCGCCGCGCCACATCGGTGGTAATACCGGTATAAAGCTGACCTTTTGCACAGCGAATGATGTACACCCACCATTGCGTTGGCTTAGCAACACCTGTATCAGCAGCTTCAGTCATTCCCCAACCTTAGCGGCTTAAATTTAGCTAATTTATGCGCCAACTTTGGCGTTAATTCAAACATATTCCACATTGCGTAAGACACCATCAGGCCACTATATACGATTAAGGCGTGGCGCATCCATTGCACTTGAGGGAAATTAGCAAAGCCATCTCCACTTTGGCTGTCGACGACAATCAAGACCAACAAAATCCCTAAATAGCATAACGCCTGCCTGCTACGATTAAGTTGCCAGTCAGTGCAGCAGCGGCTGGCCACAAAAGCACACAACAGCCCAACTATGGCCCCAAGCGCCACATCTTGGGGCCAATGCGCACCGGCTGCCACCCGTGACCCACCGACAACCAAAGCGAGCATCAATGCGGCGACGCGCAGTACCGTGTTTGGCTTATGTAAGTAATACCAATCAGTATAAACATTTAGTCACTCAGCGAGAGTTTAGCGGTTCTGAGGCAAGGCAACGAGTGAAGAGCATAGTTATTCTACGGTTAAGCTCGTTAACACAGCATCAGAATCGCTAAAACTCGCCATTCTGGCGCGTTTTTGGCTACCTACTTCTGCGTTGAATAACCTCACAAGGGAGCAACCATTGTTTCAGTACTCACTTTGAATGAGCCGGCCTTGAATTAGTTTGCCAAAAGCGCGCTGAGTAGATCAAATTCTTATACTGATTGGTATAATACAGCCCAGCAAACAAGAATATGGTCGCAGTATGCCCAGAAGGGAAACTGTTGCTGTAGTGGGCTTGCCCTATGATGTGTAGGTCACTCAGCATCGCTGCTGGACGCGGCGCATCGAAATAGTGTTTCAGCAAAGGTACCATGACCAAACTCAGCAAGGCGGCCAGCAACACTTTGCCGGTGCGCTGTGGATATCGCACCAAATAACACAGGGCAACCGCCCCCATAGTAATGCCATTGCCGAGGTCATTGATCATGGCGATCACACCCTCTGGAATCCATAAGTGGCTTTGATTGAGCAGGTAAAACAAGCTCTGATTGACCTGTGAGTTGAGCATTAATATATGTATAAACAACAAACCTACCAAGGCGACTAGAAATGCTTGTTGGGTGTCATTGCTATTTTCAGTTTGAAGCTGTGTTACTGCCATGTAAGTATCGCCATCTAGCTAAAAGTATGGCGATACTACTGTCGTGCATGTCGATGAAATGTCTTTGACAAAAACTTCACACCCGCTGTAGATATAGGTTGCTGACGCTTAGCCTGCTATCCTGAGAACGGTAAACATAAAAGCGTATTCGGTCGCCACATCTTCATAGTGTTTATAGCGACCACTTTTCCCCCCATGTCCGGCACTAAGGTCAATATCAAACAGCACAGGTTGATCACCACTGCTGTATTCTCGCAATTTTGCTACCCACTTAGCGGGTTCAAAATACTGTACTTGTGAATCATGGAGGCCACTGGTCACCAATATTGGTGGATAAGGCTGTTCACTCACTTGATCGTAGGGCGAATAACTTAGCATATAATCAAAACTTGCCCGCTCATTCGGGTTGCCCCATTCATCATATTCATTGGTTGTCAGCGGTAACGTTTCATCGAGCATCGTTGAAACCACATCCACAAAAGGCACGTGGGCGGCAACAGCACAATATAAATCAGGCGCTTGATTCATGACACTGCCCATCAATAAACCACCAGCACTGCCACCCGAGGCCAGCAATTTTTGCGGATGGCAATAGCCCAGCTTAATCAGCCCGCGACTGACATCGATAAAGTCATTAAAGCTGTTCTGTTTATTGAACATGCGGCCACTATCATACCAATGACGCCCAAGCATCTCGCCGCCACGTACATGAGCGATAGCGTAGACCACGCCTCTATCAAGTAGCGACAATATCGCACTATCAAACCAAGGCTCTATGGTATGGCCATAAGCACCATAACCATATTGATAGAGTGAGTTGTTACCATCACCCTGAAAGGCATCACGGCGATATACGAGTGTCACGGGTATTTGGCAAGCATCACGGCTATCGATAAATAGTCGCTCACTGCAATAATCATCAGGGTTAAACCCACCCGCGACCTGCTGCTGTTTTAACAAGCGGGCTTTGCCGCCATGGCTAAGATCGTATTCATACACCGACTCTGGCGTAGTCAGGCTGGAATAATAGACTCGTAATTTGTCACTGTCTTGGCGTGGGTTAACATCTAGACCTGCAACGTAGGCACTGTCGTTGAAAGGCAGTTCAAACAGCAGTTTCATATCTAAGTCATAGACGTAGATATGGGTTAAACCTTGCTCACGTGTCTGCACGACCAAATGATTTTGTAGCGCCAGCACATCTTCAATACGCACATCGTCTCGCCCGGGTATTAACACCTGCCACTCAGCACGGTCGGCAATATTGGCCGCATCAGCACGTAACAATTGAAAGTTGCTCGCCTGCCAGTTAGTTAAAATGAAGTAGCTTTGGTGGTGCTTTGCGAGCGCATATTCCACGCCGGTTTGCCGAGGTATTAGTGGCTTGAAATCCGCCGTTGGTGCATCTGCAGCCAGCACTGACACTTCAGAGGTAACGGTACTCTCGTGACACAGCGTAATTAAGGATTCATCTAAGGTTTTGCCAAGACTTAAGTAAAAGCTGTCGTCTTGTTCTTGGTAAACCAGCCTGTCTGCAGACTGCGGCGTACCTAAACGATGGCAGTAAACTTTATTACCCAACAAGGTTTGCGGATCTTTAGCAATATAGAACAAGTGATAGTTATCTTGCGACCACACTATTTGACCATCAATGCCATCCAGCTGGTCTTCGAATAGTTCGCCACTGTGCAGATCTTTAATATACACCCGATAAATACGTCGACTTAAAGTATCTTCTGCAAACGCAAGCAACTGCTCATTGGGGCTTACTGCGAGGCCACCCAAATCATAAAACTCATGCCCCTTGGCACGCTCATTGAGGTCGAGCATTAATTGATACTCACCTTGGTATTGACGGCTACGCTCAAACAATGGGTATTCATTGTCGGCGCAATATCGCTGCTGATACCAGTGCTGATGCCAATAATAAGGCACACTCGACTCATCTTTATCTAATCGGCTGGTCAATTCAGTGAACAACTGCTGCTTTAACGGCTCAATCGGTGCCATGACCGCATCACAATAGTCTTTTTCTGCCTGCAGGTGGGCTAACACTTGCGGGTCTTGGCGTTGATCATCTCTAAGCCAGTGATAATGATCGGTACGATTGACGCCATGCTGTTTGTGGACATGCAATCTTTTCTCCGCAACGGGCGGGCAAATTTGAGTATTAAACTGGGTCACGGTGAGCGTATCCTCGCCAGCACCTAAGCTCACTTAGATGCATCTATGAGTTAATCATCTTAGTGTACGCCTTTATTGACTCCAATCACTACAGTAATTAATGGCCAACTTGTGATCAATCGTGGTTGTTATTTGGCTTAAATCAGTTCAACATACGCCCGTCTGCAAATCACTAGCAGATACATTCTCAGGGCGGGGTGTGACTCCCCACCGGCGGTGATAGTGTTTTCACTTAAGCCCGCGAGCGCCTGTACTGAGCATACTCAATACAGGGTCAGCAGATCTGGTGCGCATAACTGCAACTCCAGAGCCGACGGTAATGAACGCATGGTGCGTCCTAAGTCCGGATGAAAGAGAATATAAGATAACTGCATGCAGTCCACACTGTAAGCAGACCTATGCTTATACATCTATCGCAATTAGGCTTATTGTCTAGCGTTAGATGACTTTTCCAATGCCCTGATTCTGGCTAAACCCATGTTTAAGTATTACTAAGGAATAAACCATGAATCAGTCACTATTAGCCCCTTATGGCAATGCCATTGAACGTGTTGAAACTGCACTAGAAGCCCTCAAACAAGGACACGGTGTACTTGTTGTTGATGACGAAGATCGAGAAAATGAGGGCGACCTAATTTTTTCAGCTGAGCATCTCACTAATGCGCAAATGGCCATGTTGATTCGCGAATGCAGCGGCATCGTCTGTCTTTGTCTAACTGATGAGCAATGTCAGCATTTAGCACTGCCACCTATGGTAAGTGACAACTCGAGCCAATATGGCACAGCCTTTACAGTGAGTATTGAAGCCAAAGAGGGAGTCACCACCGGCGTCAGTGCCGCAGACAGAGTCACCACCATCAAAACCGCCATTGCCGACAATGCCGTCGCTAGCGATCTAGCACGACCAGGACATGTCTACCCTTTGCGCGCCCAACCCGGTGGGGTATTTACTCGACGTGGCCACACTGAGGGCACAATTGATTTAATGATACTCGCAGGTTTAAAGCCAGCGGGCGTATTATGTGAAGTCACCAACCCAGATGGCACGATGGCACGCTTGCCGCAAATCATTGAGTTTGCAAAGCAACACGCAATGCCGGTATTAAGCATTGAAGATATTGTCGCTTATCGTAAAGCCAGTTTAGCGCAAGCAAGCTAAGCGTTTATCTACTACGGCTAAACAATAAATACTATATCTAGTTTATTGTTTAGCCTTTTAACCATTAAGGCTTAACTTCTAGCCGTATCTGCCTTAAAAATCAACAACAGCAATAAGTTGCAAACTATTACAATACGTTACTGATTCACCCTGCTGACACTAATTTCGTGACCTAGATTAGACTTTGGTGAAATAACCATGACATCGGATAACGGCTATGATAATTATCCTACTCTTCTTTTTCAGCGGTGCGATACCTCTGGCGCAATTTATCAACAGGGAGTGATCCATGGCGTCAATGTTGAATCGAATGAGCCTTAAACAAAAGCTTATTCTGTTTGCAGCCATTCCAACTGTGGTAGTGCTTATTTTTGGCACTTTGCGCATGTTAACCTTGTTTGAACGTTTCCATGTTGCTCATACCAATTCGACCGCAATCACTATCACTCAGCAAATTGAGTCGTTAATTTTTGAAGTGCAAAAAGAGCGCGGCTTATCGGCCGGCTATCTCAGCAGTCAAGACAACCAATATCAACGCAAGTTGATTTCACAGCGCGAAATGACCGACAGCCACATTGCGGCGTTACTCGATAACGCCAACCTAACCAGTTTGTTGCAGTGGTTCGACAATGCTGACCACAACAAGAGCTTAGCCGTCAAAATTCAACGCATCATGCTATTGACGCAGCAACTGACAACTGTACGACAACAAGTTGATAGCAAGCAAGGCAATCAGAGTTTTGACTATTATTCAGAGTTAAACCTCAACTTACTGCGCTTTATCGACCAGTTACAAATCAGATCCAATAGTATTGCCCAAAGCCAAGCATACAACGACCTGTTGCACGTACTGCACATTCAAGAGCTCGCTGGTAAGCAACGCGGGCTGGTTAATCGTTTACTGTCATCAAAACAACTTGAGTCAGAGACTTTTCTGGCAATTAATCACGTTGAAAGCGAGCTACAAGAACAGACTGTAGAGGCGTTATCGACAATGCGGCCTCAACACCGACAGGTACTAGACCAAATACTCAATAGCAACAGTAATAGCACTCTGCTGAGCATGCGCGACAATATTGCCGTACAAATGCGCATTGTCGACCAAGCCCATGAGATTAATAAATTAATGGGCTATGGCGGCCTGATCCACGCCTTTAAAAACTACCTGTTGCGCGGTGAAGACCACTACTATCAGCTGTTTCATACCCACCTAGAAACCTTGCAGCAATATCTCAACCAGCTCAGCAATACTCCCGGGTTAACCGAAGCGCAGCAGGCTGCCGTGGCAGCAATCAAATCTACAGTCAGCTTGTACAAGCACAATCTAGATGAGCTCAGCGTGTTAAAGCAGACCGGCAGCGACATTAGTGCCCAAGACAAACACGTGCGAATTAATGATCAACCTATGCTAAAAGCATTAGAAGTGCTGCAAGCGCAGCAGCCTTTGGTATCGAATGTGCAATGGTGGAATACGGCAAGTCATCGTATTGAAGCGCTTTACCAATTAAGTACATCGATTACCCAAGAGTTAGCGACATTGAGCGCCACTGAAAGACAACAGGCAGTCAGCTACCTGATTATTGGTTTTAGCATTGCCATACTGAACTTGGTTTTATTACTGTTTTTTGGCCGCAACCTCATTAGAAGCCTAGTGGGTAGTATCACTCAAATTGTTAACGCCATGGGGAAGATGGCTAAAGATCCGCAGCTTGAACATCGCTTTACCGTCCGTGGCAATGATGAAATTGCGCAGCTATCGCAGTCACTCAATACCATGCTGGACGAACGGAAAAAATCGCATTCACAACTGGAACTCGCCGCGGCAGTATTTGAGTATTCCGCCGAAGGCATTGTGGTCACCAACAAAGATAACTTGATTGAACTGATCAACCCCGCTTTTACCCAAATAACCGGCTATAGCCTAGATGAAGTAAAAGGCCGCAGCCCAGCAATACTTAACTCTAACCAACAGCCACGCCATTTTTATGATTCAATGTGGCAATCCTTACAAGAGAAAGATCGTTGGGAAGGTGAGATTTGGAATCGACGCAAAGATGGACAGATTTATCCGGAATATCTGGCAATCACTGTGGTTCGTGATGACGATGGCAATATTGTGCATCACATCGGGCTGTTTTTGGATATCAGTAAACGCAAGAAATATGAACACGACATTTGGTACAAAACCAATTTTGACGCATTAACCAATCTGCCTAATCGACACTTATATAACACCCGCTTTCAAGAAGCACTGGACGCGGCCACTCAAGACAGGCAACCAATTGCCATTTTGTTTATTGATCTTGATAGATTTAAATACACCAATGATATTTATGGCCACAACACGGGTAATGAGTTACTCAAACTGGTGGCCGCGCGCTTAGAAACCTTACTCGGTAAAGAAGATTTTCTGGCTCGATTAAGCGGCGATGAATTTGTCATCATCATGCAGAAAATTGCCAACCCCCAAGCAATTCAGCGTATGGCCGATCAAATTGTGCAGCACCTGTCTTCACCATTCGGTGTACTGAATAATGAAGTGATGATCTCAGCGAGTGTGGGCATCAGTCAGTTCCCTGATAATGGCGACGATATTGAAACCCTCACCCGCAATGCAGAAACCGCAATGTACCAAGCTAAAGGGGAAGGACGTAACACTTACCGTTATTTCTCTTCAACAATGAACCAGCAAATGATTGCGCGAATTGAGCTGGAACAGCATTTGCGCCATGCGGTGATTCATCATCACTTCTGCCTGCATTATCAGCCGATTATCGATATGCACAGCGGTGATATCGTGGCGGTAGAGGCGCTGATCCGATGGAACGATCCCAAACAGGGACTCATTTCACCCGATGCGTTTATCCCGATTGCTGAAGAGACTGGCTTGATAGAACCCATAGGTGAATGGGTGGTCCAGCAAGCACTAACTGATTTGCGTCAATGGCATGACCAAGGTCATATGATCAACATGGCAATCAATGTTTCTGGCCGCCAGTTGATTAACGCCCAACAAAAATCGTTTCATTGCCTACTACAAGGTTGGCTACAAAAACTGGATATTGAGCCTAGCTATGTCCACGTTGAAATCACTGAATCAATGTTGATGGCAGACAAAGAGCTTAGCCTGCAAGCGCTGGCATCGATTCGTGCTTTGGGAATCGATATCTATATTGATGACTTTGGCACCGGCTTCTCTTCGCTGAGCTACTTAACCCGCTTCCCTATTTCGGTGATTAAAATCGATAAGAGCTTTATCGACAATATGATTGAGAAAAACTCAGACGCAAACCTGATTAAAGCCATAATCCAAATGGGTAAAAGCTTAGAATTAAACTTAGTGGCGGAAGGGATTGAAACGTTAGAGCAGCACGCCTATCTACAACAATTAGGCTGCGATTATGGCCAAGGTTACTATATTTCTAAGCCATTGCCTGCTGTGCAGTTACTCAATTTACTAAAAACAAAAACCGATGATAAACATCGGTTTGAAGGGCAATCTTTTAATATTTAGGCAAGCAATCGTGCTTGCCTAAACCAGCTTACTCGCAGTTAAGCTTCAGTTGATGTCATAACGCTGGCCGATTCTTCTACCGCCATTTGCGCCAAATCTTTATCAACAAAGAACAACGCCTTGCCGTCTTCGCCCACTAGGCGAATCTTATCAACAATAGATTTAAACAGTTTTTCTTCTTCGTGTTGCTCAGACACATACCACTGCAAGAAATTAAACGTTGAATAGTCTTGGTTGGTAAATGCCACATGAGCCAACGCGTTGATTTTAGCAGTGATCATCTGCTCATGTTCGTAGGTGTATTCAAATAGCGCTAGTAGCGAATTGAACTCTGCCTGTGGTGCTTCAATCGCACCGAGTAACGGCATACCGCCAGTTTCGCTGACATAAGTAAACAAGCGATGCATATGTTGCATCTCTTCATCAGCATGGGCACGCATAAATTTTGCTGCGCCTTCAAAGCCCTTATCTTCACACCATGCACTCATCTGTAAATACAAGTTAGAAGAGAAAAACTCGACATTAATCTGTTCATTTAACTGATCAATCATTGTTTGCGTCAGCATATTCCGTCCTCATCAATCACGATTTATATTTTTGTTGACGCATATTGTGTTTTAGCCCTTGATGAATTGCAAACTTATTTACTCTATTGCCGCAATCTAAATCCTTGTTTATAAAATACAAATTATTATCATTCCCAATGGGTTACTCACTAACACGTACCACCGCAACATTTACTAACTTTTTCGTACAGACCTATTAACATTTACCTTCTAGTCTATATAGGACATCAATCGGTCATAGCAAACATCCCCGTGGTAAAGGATACCCATGAACCTCACTAAGATAAGCACCAGTAATCCAGCAGGCACTTTAGTCACTTTACTGCTGATCGCCATTTTTGGTGTGCTTGCTATTACCCAATTGCCTATCCAATTACTGCCCGATATTGAACGACCGCAAGTCTCAGTATTTAATAACTGGCGCTCCGCAGCGCCACAGGAGATGGAATCTAATATCATTGAGCCGCAAGAAAACGTGCTACGCCAAGTGCCAGGCGTAGTGGAGATGACATCCAACATCTCCCAAGGTTTTGGTGGTGTGACCCTCACCTTTGAGGTGGGCAGTAATATGCAAGAGGCAATGATTAATGTGATCAATGCCTTAAATCAAACTCCGCCACGCCCGCTCGATGCCAACGAGCCGTTTATCAACGTCGGGGGCGGCAGCGGCTCTCCCAATTTAGCCTCACTTTTAATCCGGATGGCACCGGGTAATCCCAATACCGATTTTGGCCAGTATCAAAAACTAATTGATGATCAGGTAGAGCCTAGACTGCGCAGAATTACCGGCGTCGGCGCGGTGCAGCTACAAAGCCGCCTGCCAAAAGAGTTACACATCGAATTTGACCCCTACCGAGCCGCCGCCTTAGGCATCACCTTAGACCAACTGCGCAGCACCTTGTCTCGCGCAGCAGATATCTCTGGCGGCACAGCCAATGTGGGTCGCCGCCAATACACAGTGCGTTTTATTGGCCAGTATACGCCTGACAATTTAGGCAACCTGATTGTCGCCTATAACGAAGGCCGCCCCATTTATCTCAATGAGCTGGCCGAGGTATCAATCTCAACAGCCGAAGTACAAGGCTTTACCAAACGCAATGGTTATCCTGCCTACTACATGACATTAGAGGGCACCTTCGATGCCAACACCGTAGAAGTACTCGATGGCGTCAATCAAGCAATTAAAGAGCTCAATGCTGGGGTGTTACAAGAAGCAGGCTTAGTCATTGATTTATCCTTTGATGCGTCGGTGCACATTAAGCGCGCCATCTTGTTGGTTAAAGGCAACTTGGCCATCGGCGTCTTGTTGGCACTCGTGATTCTGTTTAGCTTTTTACGTAGTTTTCGCGCCACTTTAATGATTGCCTCAACCATTCCCGTTGCTCTACTCATTGCCTTTTTCGCACTTGAAGCCATGGGCCGAACACTGAATGTGATCTCTTTAGCTGGCTTAGCCTTTGCCGTAGGCCTAGTCCTAGATGCGGCCATTATCGTGCAAGAGAACATTGTCCGATTGTTACAGCAAGGCCAAGATCTCAAGCGCGCTATCGCCGAGGGCACAGCTCAGGTCAAAGGTGCGTTAATGGCTTCTACCGCCACCACGGTGGCCATTTTCTTGCCCATTTTATTTATGCCAGGTGTAGAAGGTCAGCTGTTTTCTGATCTTGCCCTTACTTTGTCAGTTGCCGTGGTGTCATCACTACTCAGTGCCATTACATTGATTCCAGTATTTAGCCTGCTGTGGCTAAAACTCACGCCAGCCAATCAGCAGTCTCAACAAGATAGTCTATGGCAAAGACTCACTCAGGTGATTCGGCTACTTACCGGGGATAAGAAGCGTGCGAGCTTATGGTGCGCTGTTTTAATACTGGGAAGCTTAGTACTAACAGCTGCATTAATGCCGCGGCCAGATTTTTTACCGCAAGCCCGTTCTGATGGCATATTTGCTTTTTTCTCCTTGCCGCCAGGGGCTAACGTTAAAACCTTAGAAAAAGAGGTAGGCGACACCATCATTGCACGGCTTAGACCCTACTATGACAAAGAGAAACAGCCCTATATCCGCGGCTACAACTTCTCGATGTACTCGGCTTTTAACGTGCTATTTATCTACCCAGAAGACCCACAGCAAGCCGATGAAATGATTGACTTGTTAAACCAAGAGATCCTAATTGGCCTGCCCGACACTCAAGCTTTTACCAACCGCGGTTCGCTGCTGCAATTTGGTTTTAATGGTGGCCGAGCAATCAATATCGATCTACAGGGCGCCGACATGGAAGCGCTAATGGCCTCGGCATCTGCAGGTATGGGGCTGATTCAAGAAGCATTGCCCGGTGCTGTGGTGCGCCCTATTCCAGGGTTATCTATGGCACAACCTGAATTACAACTGCTACCTATCGAGCGTCGCTTAGCCCAAGCTGGCGTTGATCGCACCCAAATCGCCAATGCAGTGCGCGCCTACACTTCCGGCTTATTTGTTGGCGAGTATTTTGATGGCAATGAGCGTATGGATGTATTGCTCAAGGGGCCTAAATGGCAGGTGCCAGAGCAACTCGCCGCCACGCCGGTTTATACTCAGGCTGCTGGCATTCAAACCATTGGCGAGCTCGCCACATTAAAGCGCACCGTCGGCCCCACGCAACTGCAACGTGTTAATGGCAAACGTAGCGTGAGTTTACTTATTTTCCCTCCAGCTGATATGTCTTTAGACGAGGCGCTGGAGATCCTAAATGCCGATGCTATACCCGCGTTGAAAAAGACCCTACCTAGCGACAGCTCACTGATGTTTAGAGGTAGCGCCGATAAGCTCGATCAAACCATCAAAGATATGGGCGCCAACTTTGCTTTAGCAGTGGTCATTTTATTCCTGTTAATGTCTGCCATGTTTAAATCTGCCAAAGACAGTTTGTTAGTCTTGCTGTCAATGCCGATGGCAATTTGTGGTGGGGTGGTCAGCCTGCACATCCTCAATCTATTTAGCTTTCAGAGTCTGGATCTGTTGACCATGATTGGCTTTATTATTTTGCTAGGTCTAGTGGTCAATAATGCCATTTTGCTGGTTGACCAAACCCGTCAAGGTCATCAAAGCGGCTTACCCATCGACGCCGCGATTTATCAAGCAGTAGCAACACGAGCGCGGCCGGTATACATGAGTACATTGACATCGATTTTCGGCATGCTGCCGCTCATGCTGGTGCCAGGGGTTGGTAGTGAAATCTACCGAGGCTTAGCCGCAGTGATTGTTGGCGGTATGACCTTCAGTGCACTGTTTACATTAATATTGATGCCCAGCTTATTGCGCTTAACCCATCGAGAAAAGCGCCCTTTACCGACATCAGCCACCGATATTGCTTTACCTCAATCAGGAGCCAAATCATGAATCCGCTAACATTAGTCTTAGCCTTGTTGCTATTGCTAAGCCCTTACAGTGTAGCTGCCGATGCCCCTGAAACACCGCCAAGACTGGTGTCAGTGGTGCAGGTAGAGAATCGGCCTTTGTCACCTAAAATCATGGTGATTGGTTCGGTTCACTCGCGCAATAATGCCGAGTTAACCGCTGGTATTGACGGCAAGCTTGAGTGGATTCAAGAAGCAGGTACCCGAGTGGCCGCGGGTGACACCATTGCCAAGCTAGAACAAACCCGATTGTTACTGCAGCGCGATCAACAACAGGCACAAATTGAGTACGAACAAGTCGGCCTAGCCCGTTTAGATCGTGATTTAGCGCGCTTAAAAAAGCTCATCATCAATAAAAATGCCTCTGAGACAGAGCTAGATAAGGCGCAATCAGATCGAGACTTAGCCGCAGCTAACTTAAAACTGGCGCAAATCAAATTACGCATGATTGCAGATGACCTGCGCAGAACCGAAGTCAAAGCACCGTTTGCCGGTATCATCACCGAGCGTATTCACCAAGCTGGGGAAGATGTCAGCCGGGCAATGTCAATTATCAGCATGACAGACCCTGATAACCTAGAAATTCGCTTGCATGCCCCACTGAAACATAGCCGCCGAGTCAAAGTGGGGGATAATCTGCATATTTATCACACCCAAGGCGATTTCGATGCCAGTATTCGCGCCTTAATTCCGGTGTCAGATATCCGCTCACAGACTTTTGAAGCGCGCATTGACCTACCCTACGATATGCAGGAGTCATTTAATGTTGGCGAGCTAGTGTCATTGGCGCTGCCCATTGCTCCGAAAAAGATGACCACCTTAGTACCACGTGATGCCATCATTTTACGTTCAACGGGAGCCTATGTATTTAAAATTGATGCCGAGGAAAAAGCGGTTAAAATCGCCGTTGAACTGGGTGATGGTGACGGTGACTGGATAGCGGTGAATGGTCAGCTACAACCACAAGATTTTGTGGTGATCCGCGGCGCAGAAACACTGCAAGATGGCCAACAAGTACAGCGCCAATCTTTGCCACAAACTGAGCAATTAGGCGCAGGGTAACGGGCAGTAAAAAGTTCTCTCCGGCGTCCAACTTGGGCGCTTTTTTTTGCCACAAAAATACCAAGGCAAAAACTGTAGCAAAGATCATAGTCTTCTGCCGTCACCGTGGCATAATGAGCGACTATATTCGATATGACTAATCTCGTCATTAACTCACAGTCGCTTAAGGTAAATCGATGTCAAAACATGCTGATCCTTGTTCAACACCCAGTCTTATGCATCCCGACGAGGCTATCGTTAAATTGTTGGCCCAAGTTGATACCCTAACGGATTCAGAAATGGTGCAATTACCCCAGGCATTAGGCCGGGTTCTTGCAGAAGATCTCGCTTCAAGCATCGACTTGCCACCGTTTAACAACTCAGCGATGGATGGCTACGCCTTTCGCTTTAAAGATCTGGCCACCAGCAGCACCTTAAGCTTAATTGGCGAATCATTTGCCGGTCATCCGTTTACCGGTAAACCTCAGCCCAATACCTGTATCCGAATTATGACGGGCGCACCGGTACCAGACGGCTATGACACAGTGCAAATGCAAGAGAAAGTCACCGCTGAAGGCACTACTATTCGTATTGAAGCCCCCAAAGCCCTCGGTGCTAACGTGCGTTGCCGCGGCGAAGAGGTCAAAACCGGTGGTAAAGTGCTAAAAGCAGGCACTCAAGTTGGCGCCGCCGAAATGGGCGTATTAGCCACCATTGGTGCAAGCCAAGTACGGGTAACCCGTCAGGTGAAAGTGGCATTTTTCTCAACCGGTGACGAACTGCGCCCTGTAGGAACTGAGCTGGCACCGGGACAAATTTACGACTCAAACCGCTACAGCATTCAAGGGCTACTTAGCCGTGCTAATGTTGAGTGGATTGACCTCGGCGTGATTGAAGATGACCGCGAAGCGATTCGCCAAGCATTTCGCAGCGCCGCGGCGCAGGCCGATATGGTGATCACATCAGGTGGCGTCTCGGTTGGCGATGCTGACTACACTAAGCAAATTCTCGATGAAGAGGGTGAAATCACTTTCTGGAAACTGGCCATTAAACCCGGTAAGCCGTTTGCCTTTGGCAAGTTAGGCAAAGCGGTATTTTGTGGTTTACCGGGCAATCCGGTGTCGTCTATGGTGACCTTTTATAAGCTGGTTTGGCCGCTGCTCAATAAGATGCAAGGTCTCACGCCCTCAAAGCCTGTGCAGCTCAAAGCTAAGCTGAGCGGCGACCTGCGCAAATTCCCGGGTCGAGTTGAGTATCAGCGCGGTATTCTAGGCCAGAACGAGCAAGGCGAAGCGGAAGTGACGATCACTGGTGGCCAAGGCTCTGGCATGCTGACATCAATGAGTTTAGCCAACTGCTTTGTTATTCTCGCCCAAGAGCAAGGTGACACCCCAGCAGGCACCTTGGTCACTGTTGAGCCTTTCAACACCGTATTGAGTTAAGGCAAAGGATCACTATGAACGTCGACAACGAAGAGATCTTATCCGATGAAGAGACGCTGCGTTATAGCCGCCATATCTCTATTAAAGCGATGGATTTCGATGGTCAAGAACGATTAAAGCTGGCAAAAGTTTTAGTCATTGGTGCAGGCGGGCTCGGTTGTGCCGCAACCCAATATTTAGCGGTTGCCGGTATAGGGCAAATGACGCTGGTCGATTTTGATACTGTTGAGTTATCTAACTTGCAGCGCCAAGTGCTGCATCAAGACAACAATATTGGCCAAGCTAAAGTGGACTCAGCCAAACAAACCCTGTGCCAGCTCAATCCGCATATTCAAGTTGATACCATTAATAAGGTACTCGACGATGATGAAATTGATGCGCTAGTGGCACAGCACAGTTTAGTACTGGATTGTACCGACAATGTCATGGTGAGAGAGCAGCTTAACCGTAGCTGCTTTAGGCATAAAATCCCGTTAGTTTCCGCAGCGGCAATCCGTATGGAAGGAACCGTCACTGTGTTTGATTATCACAGTGACACCCCTTGCTATCAATGTTTTAGCCAGTTATTTGGTGAGCAGCAATTAACCTGTGTAGAATCGGGCATTTTGGCACCTGTGGTGGGAATGATCGGTTGCTTGCAAGCCACAGAAGCTATCAAAGTAATTGCCAAAATAGGCAAACCATTGGCAGGGCGAATCTTAATGATTGATGCCATGACCATGGAGTTTCGAGAAATGAAACTGCCGAAACAGCCTAGCTGCCCAGTATGTAGCTAAAGCCAACCATGCACCGCTGACCCAGCGGTGCATATTATTAAGGGTATTGGCGTGCCACTAAGACTTGCCAGTAGCCGTTATCTCACTGACTTGCGCCATCAATAGCCCGTGTTCAACCCATAACGACACCGCAATTCCTCTTACGGTGATATCCAGTGGTTCTTGCCCTTGAGCCAGTTGCGGTATTCCTTTATGCAGTATGGGATCAAACGGCACTTCATATAACGTCACTAACGGCCCATCGGCTTGTTGGTAACGTAACCGCGCTGCGCTGACACCTTGAATCGAGCAGTAACGGCCACCCAGCAGTGCCACTGGCATAGACGCTAGCCGCTGACTGGCTATCACGGAAAAATCTAACTGAGTAAAGTAGTCACGTAGAGGCACCAAAGTGCGACTCTTTACCTCCAGTGGTTTCATTTTAATATGATTAACCGCCACCTCATTGGCAATATCCCAAACATGAGTTGGCGAATCACTGTTATTGACATTAAACAACACCAACAATAACAGACTGGCGGCAACCGCAAATAGCGCTTGGCGTGTCTGTGCTCGCACACGCGCCATTATTGATGGCGATCGCGCAGCACCCGCTGGCGCCACTTGAGCGTGCTCGCCTAACAGCTGTTGCAGATTATCGAACTGCGCTGAATTCAATGATTGCTCAGCAAAGTAGTGTTTTGTCGCCTGCTTTAACGGCACCGATTTTGACTCTGGTGGGTGATTCATTAGCTTACTCCCCGCCCAATATGGTCAGGTTCATCCGACCATTGTGCAACTTTCGATTTGATTCGATGCAAACGTGACAATATGGTGCCGCGTGGTTGCGCAAGCTCTGTGGCTATTTCATTAGCCGTAAACCCCACAACAGCCCAAAGATAGAGGACTTCCCGTTCAGATATCGACAACTGCACGATGACTTTCTCAATTAAGTCCTGCGCTATGGTCAATTGCTCCAAATTATGTTCATCGAGTAATACCGGCGCGTGTTGCTCAATGCTGTCAAATGCCACACATTGTTGGTGACGGCAGTCATCGATATATTGATTACGGATCATCTTGCGCACGTAACTCGGCTGATAATTGCCACTATCAGCTAGCCTTAGCCACTTTTCCAACACTGTTTGCAGCAGATCTTCGGCGCGGCTTTTATCTAACGTGAGACAGAAGCAATATCGATAAAGGCTATTGAGCAAACTGGCATCAAACATGGCTGTCCTTAGGTAGGTGAAACCCTACCAGCCAGCCTTGCTCAATGGCGCTAAAGAGCTGAGCTGCCCACTCAGCATTAGCACTAATTTGTGCCAAAGATTGTTTTGCCCTAACCGCTAACAAGAGTTGATAGGCAGGCGGTGCTATTGCAGTCACCTTTACCCTGTCACTGACTCGATGCACCATAAGATAGTACTCACTAGACGGATTCGCTATCACGCTACCTGTCGGTACGGTACTTTGATGCCGAGACCATAATGTATGTAATGGAAAGCGACTGCTCAGCAGTGATATATCAGCCCGCAGCACTAAGTTCACACTCTGTTGAGTATCAACGGGCAACGGCGCCAATGCAGGCCATAACTGGCACGGGATACTGTCTTTGGCATAGTAGCTTTGCTGTACCAGCCACTCTAGCTTAGCCAGCTCACTCAAATAGGCCAGTTGACTCAAGCTATGATGTTGGCGCATCAGCGGCCGCAAGAATTCGCTAAACTGAGCACCATATTGATTCAGATTGCTGCCCAACGGCGGATGGTGCTCAACGTAATCGCGCGCCAGTTGCGCAAAGCAGTGCTCACCCACAATGGTACGACAACATAGGTAGCAGTTCGCTAATACACTAACTAGCGCTTGTTGGTAGTTGTTACGGTACACCGCAAAGCGCGACGGTGGTGTGGAGGCTAAGTGGTTGCAAAAATCAGCCGCACTGTCAGCCGAGATGATCCCGGCCACAAACCGCTGGCGCCATTGTGCCAAATTCATTAGCTGGCAACTCTGTGCTGGATGGTCTGCATCAAATCTTCTGCCTGTTGCCGCTCCTGCAATAAGCGCGACAAACTCGGTAAATCACTGTCCCACTCAATCATACTGGGTACCACTCCATGTTGATGAATGTAGGCTGAGAATGCTTGCCATACTGGCTCAGCAACCGGGTGATTGTGGGCATCAAGCAAGTAATCACCTTTATCTTCAAAGCCCGCAAGGTGGATCTGTTTTACCCTATCGGGATCAATATCGCTTAATAGCTGTGGCAAGGATTGATCTAAATTTTGGCAAGTAACGTAAGCATTGTTGATATCTAACAGCAGCTCACAATCGGCTTCACCTGCCAGGGCGGATAAGAATTGGCCCTCACTCATCTCATTATCAGGATAAGCTAAATAAGTAGACACGTTTTCGAGCAAAATTCTTTCACCAAGCACATCTTGCACTTGCTTGATCCGCGCCGCCATATAGCTCACCGCTTCTTGGGTGTATGGCATAGGTAACAGATCGGGTACCTGCACGCTGCCATCACTGCAAAAGCAAGCATGCTCTGAATACCACACAGCGCCACTACGCTGCTTCAGGCTTTTTATGGCTCGTAGATAATCGAAATCGATGGGTTTAGCGCCACCTAGCGATAACCCGACTCCATGCAGTACCAGCGGATAACGCTCGGCAATAGCATCAAGCATACGGAGATTGAGTCCGCCCTCAACCAACCAGTTATCGACCAATAACTCAAACCAAGGCGCAACACAGTCTGGCTGAGCTAACACCTCATGGGCATGGGGCAGGCGCAAGCCAATGCCGGCGCCACTAATTTTGGCTGCGGCCATTAGCTTTTTGCAGGTTTAACCGCTTTCACTTCACCACCAGCGATTTTGTCACAGGTACCAGCAGGCACATACACCCACTCCGTCGGCAGGTTGTCACTTTTGGCTTGGCCGGCGCAGCCATGGCTGCCATCGAGTGCACCGCAGTCATTGCCTCCTGCTTTGGCTATACCGGCACATTTTTCCCACTGCTTAGGTTGCTCTGGCACCGCATTGGCATTGGCAACGAGACCTGCGGCCAACATGCCGGCTACGGTGATGCTTAGGGCTTTGTTTGATGAGTTCATAGCTATATTCCTTATCGCGTTTAACTAGGGTTCAGTTGCTATAACGAATAAGTGGCCAACTTGATTGCATCACGCTGCAAATAAAAAGCTGCGCTGGATGAGGAAATGAACACTCGCATACAAAAAAACGCACCCTAAGGTGCGTTTTTTTGTATGCATGATAGTGGCTTAACCAATAAAGCTTAAGTAACCTTGCAAGATAATGGCATTGACAATATCGATGAAGAAGGCCCCGACAATCGGCACCACCATAAACGCCTGTGGCGAAGGACCAGTACGCGAAACTAACGCCCCCATGTTCATTACAGCTGTAGGCGTTGCTCCCATACCAAAACCACAGTGACCGCCAGCAATAACCGCAGCATCATAGTTGCTGCCCATCACCTTGAAAGTCACGAAATAGGCAAAGGTGGCCAAAATAATGGTCTGCAATAATAAAATGATGAGCAGCGGGATCGCCAGATCAAAAATTTCCCACAGTTTTAGGTTCATCAAGGCCATGGCTAAAAACAGTGACAGAGATACCGTACCCAAGACATCGACACTCTCCGCTTTAATTTTGTAGCCACGAGACAGCTCAGTGATATTGGTGATCACCACGCCAAGAAACAGGGCATAAACGAAGTCAGGCATTTTCAGCCAACCAATGTCCAATGTTTGTACTAAACTGCCAATCCATTTCGCACTGGCCACACATAACAGCAAAATAAACAACACTTCGAGAATGCTCTTCGCCGTGACCCGATCTTCCTCTAACTGATCATACGTGACCAAATCAGGATGATCAGTATGGTGATTACCACCTACTCCATAGGATGACTCTAAGCCATTTTTGTTGATCAAACGCTGTGCAACTGGGCCGCCAATAATACCGCCCATCACCAGACCAAAAGTCGCGGCTGCCATAGCAAACTCTAAGGTATTGATACCATAGTTATCGCTAAAAGTTTGTGCCCATGCCGCGCCAGTACCATGGCCACCTGACAAGGTAATCGAACCGGCAATTAAGCCCATTAATGGCTCTAAACCCAGCATGGTAGCCACCGATACACCAACAGCATTTTGAATGACGATATACAATGATGCGACACCGAGAAAAACAAATACCTTACTGCCGCCTTTAAGCAGCTGTTTATAGCTCGCGGCCAAACCAACGGTACTGAAAAACATCAGCATCAAGGTATTTTGCATCGACAGGGTAAATTGCAAAGATATCTGGTTGAAATGCAATATGGTGATCACCGCAGCCACAATTAGGCCACCGACAATCGGCTCAGGGATATTGTACTTTCTAAAAAGTGCCACATGGCGGTTAACGCTATGGCCAATAAACAACACAAGAATGGCGATGAGAAATGACTCTAACTCACCGATAGCATAAACAGTATTCATGAATCTCCCACTAAGATGACGTCGGTCTGTGGATTTATCGACAACCTCAGATAAATGCTATTCCTTGACCCTAGGTTCAATATGATTTGTCTGTATCAAAATGTAATACAGCCCGCTATTTTGCCATAAAAAAATAGCTGAACGTTATCATCAATTTAGCAAAACACGATATAGGTTGGCTTCTAAGAAAGTGTAATACAGTTTTTGCACATTAACTGAGCAATCAGCGGCTTTTTATTGATTGGATTTTAACCAGCAAAGAAAATGGGCAACAAGTAAGTACTTACTTTGACGCTATAGTAGATTCAACTTGATCAGCTTCTAACGCCTCTAGTCGAGCGCGCTCAGCTTTTGATACATAGGCAGGTTTGCCATTGCTATGTAACTTAGCATTGGCTTTTTTGGCTTTATTTTTTAGCGTTTGGTTAATCTTTTTACGTCGGTTCATATCACGGCCTTGGTTAGTCGCCGCTATTATACGATGTGAAAAAACAAAACGCAGCCTACAGGCTGCGTTTATTCACTTGCTAAGCTCACACTTAAGATTTGGTCACAACCCAAAGTGCGTGTAATAGCCCTGGTATAAAGAACAACAAACATAAAATGATGTTGATAAGCAGGTCTTTGCCAACACCACTTTTTAGAAATACGGCAACAGGTGGTAGCAAAATAGCGATGATAATCAATAACAGCTTATTTGTATCCATTGGACCAACTCCCTTTTATGAGCAATTATTTTTGTTTAGGCCATGCTAACTTCTCAGGGTTAGCCCAAGTTTGCAACTGCTTTACGGTATTATCTGTAGTAAAACTCTCGCCCTGAGTCGGCTGACAGAAATATTCGAACTGTTGATTATTATAAACAAAATTCACGCTATACGCGTGTAAATAGCCGCGCTGTGCTGGCTCACCACCATAAAGTGCATCACCTAAAATCGGCACCCCTAGACTGGCAAGTGCCACTCTAATTTGATGGGTTTTACCCGTTAACGGCTTAAGCAAATAGAGTCGCAACCCAGGATCCACTGACTGCGAAAAAAACTGAGTAATGGCAGGATTATCTTTGCTTCGTAGCAGTTTATGCATACTACGCCTGGCTTTAGCCATATCACCGACCACCGCACCTTGCTTCTTTTTAGGCTTACCTGTGGCTAATGCAACATAGTATTTTTGGATCTGATGGGCGGCAAACATCTGCGTAAACGTGGCGGCGGCAGCTGCATGTTTAGCAAAGAGCAGTAACCCAGAGGTGAGCGTATCGAGGCGATGAACCGAAAACAATTTAACGCCTAAATCAGCTTCTAACTGTGCCATCACCCCAGCCTGACCATCTTGGCTATGGAAGTGCACCCCTGCCGACTTGTCGATAACAATAAAATCAGCCTCATCGGCAACGATACGATACATATATACCTTAAAAATCTATCACAACCATCAAACCGGGTTGGGCATCTTGCAAACTAATACGCCCATTGTGGCGGCTGATAATCGCTTTCACAAGCGACAAACCCAAACCAGTGCCTTTGTGATGACGGCTAGGATCGAGACGCACTAGACGATCAAAGACTTTATCTTTCGCCTCATCGGCAATTCCCGGCCCATTATCTCTAATGATGATCTGTTTGCCTTGTTGCACTATGTGTACCTGTGCACCTTCGCCTGAGTATTTAATGGCGTTGTCGACCAAGTTAAACAATGCTTGGAACAACAGGTATTTGTCACCTGTCACTGTGGCATCGTCACCTAACTGCAAGGTCAATTGCTGCTCTTTAAGCTCAGCCATCGCTTCGGCCATTTCATACAAGTCTTGGCAAATAGCGTGCAAACTCAAAGGTTGCAGCTCCAGCGTTTGCTGGCCTTCCTCAATGCGGGTAAGCGACAACATGGCATCAAAGGTTGCTAAGCAGTGATCGAGCTCTTCGGTCAAAATGGCGCACGCCTCGTCGAGCTCGTGGGCCGGTTTACTCGGTAACTGCTCTAAACCAATACGTAGATGCGACAACGGCGTACGTAAATCATGGGCAATATTGTCTGTTGCCCCACGGACCGCATGCAAATTGTCCTCTAAGGTATCGAGTACCCGATTGAACTTGCGCGCCAGCATATCGAATTCATCTTGGCGCCAACTGACAGGCAACCGTGTTGAGTATTCGCCTTTCTCAATCCGGCGACTCAAGCGGTTATATTGCACCAGTCGTCGTAAAATGGCTTTGGAAAACAGGTACCCCAGTGCCAATGTCAGCACAATAGTCAGCATCATGGCGGTAATGGCGGCATTAACAAACCGCTCAATCAAGGTCGCCAACTGATCAGTACGGGTAGCAATTAACACTGGACCATAACGAGTCATCACCAAGCCACCGGTTAAAATATGTAGCTTGTCTGGTCCACCGGTCAAAATCGGGAAATCGCGGGTCTGCGGTAACAGCGGCATGTTGTCGGGCATTAAACTCAATGCGCCAACCAGATCGTATGAGTTACGCCATGCCACCAGCGCGACCTTAGGGTCTGCATTACGAATTTGGGTAGCAAAGCTGCGTCTATCTAAGGTGAGTGCCATCTGTTGATAGCGTGCTTTTTCAGCAGCAAGATGCTGATTAAGCTGCAACTCTTGCTCATTCATCAACTGGCGATACATGCCAAATAGCAAGGTGCCAATAATCAGCGTGACTAACCCAGAAAAGATAATGGTGATGCGCCACGCACTGCTTTGGTAGGGTCTAATTCCCTTGACGGAGACGATAGCCTGCACCTCTGACGGTCTCGATTAACTCGCCAAATCCCAGCTCTTCAAATTTACGTCGTAACTTAGCGATATGCACATCAATCACGTTAGTTCGCGGATCAAAGTGATAGTCCCATACCGCTTCAAACAGCAATGTACGGCTAATCACTTGATTAGGGTGTTCCATCAAGTATTTGAGCAGTTGAAATTCTTTAGGCTGTAGCAGTATCTCGTTGCCGTCCAAGGTCACTTTACGGGTGAGTAGTTCCATCACCAGATTACCCACCGCCAGCTCTGTTTTAGCAGGCTGTGATTGGCCGCGGTGCATCAGTTTTTCAGCGCGAACCAAGAGCTCCGAAAACGCAAAAGGCTTGGTCATGTAATCGTCGCCACCGGCGCGCAAACCTTTCACTCGCTCATCAACATGGCTTAACGCTGATAAGATTAGCACTGGCGTTTGGCACCCTGTGGCGCGTACAGCGGCAAGCACTTTTAAACCATCAAGCTGCGGTAGCATGCGATCGAGAATGATCAAATCGTACTGCATACTGGTCGCTAGCAGCAGCCCTTGATGACCATCACTTGCCGTTTCAATGTTATGCCCTTGCTCGGCAAATCCTTTTACCACGTACTCAATCGTGGTGGCATCATCTTCAACTAGCAATATTTTCATCTGTTAATCCCACTTCAACATAGGTAATGGGCGTTGATTTTTAATATCATACGCCAAAGTCCGTTTGCCGGTTTCATCTATCAGCTTTAGCTCTAAATAGCTGATGCCCAAATCATGATCCAGTTGCGCTTCAAGCACATAAGCTTGGCGGTCGTGCATCGCTTGTTCAACCAGTTGTGAAAATGTCAGTGCTTGATCTTGAATCAATACTACCGCTTTTAAACTGTCTTGATCATCAGCCTCTAAGGCGGATATTTTCTGGTCAATGAGGCTGCCATCTTTAGCTAAAAACTCAAACTCAGTGATGGTCTCAAGCTGACTGTTGATAACGCTAATTTCGTAAACGAGCTCGCCGTCTTCAACATCTATTTCAAATTCGCAAATAACCCCAGAATAATCTCGTTCTACTTGCGAAAGTAACACTTCAGGAGTCAGACCTTGATTATTAGAAAGTAGTTCAAGCACTTCCTTTGCCGCCCAACTAGGCGCAGAAAACCCGATGCTTGATAGGACCATAGCCCCAACTAACCAACGCGTCATAACTCCTCCGAAAAAATATTATGAGCCATCATCTTACCGTAATTAGGGATAAAAGTGACCCCAAAAAAGCTAACACAACGACCAAATGCTTGCCGATCAGTCCGCAAGCACGTTGATACTATCGATTTCGATTTCAATACCTTGCCACTCATCATCCACTTCACCGCGCAACGTCACTGTGGTTTCATCCGATACTTCAATATCGCGCCATAGTGCATCATCAATCTCAACTTCAATCTCACCCGTTTCATCACGGAACAAGTATTTTTCATCACCTAAACTTTTAACTAGCTTACCGGTAAGCTCTACCGGCATGTCATCTTTAGCTTTATCAGCCTCAGACACATGTTTCATCACCTTCTCAGCACTTGGGCCGGTGTAAGCTGCAAAAGTAGGTAGAGTGAGTACACAAGATAAAATGAGTGTTCCAGTTAGTTTCTTTGACATAGCGTTTTCCCCCGTTAAATGTGGTTGCATAATAACGGGGATTGGATAACGCAGAGATGGCAATGAGATTAAGATTTGATCATGTTGCAATCAGCAATTGATAAGCTAAATAGCACGCTGGCAGCAACGCGTGGTCATGCCTACATCGCTAGCTAGCAGAGTCGGTTTCAAGTATTTGAATAAGCTCTGATTTAAGTGCAACTTCAGTTGCTACACCCGGTGCTAAATTTAGCTTTTGCGCTAAGTGCAATGGCACTTCGGCATTGAGCTGATGTTTAACCCCTTGCATACTGGCCACAATGCGCACTGACTCGCCCATGACCAACATCGAATCTATGCTAATGTCGAGCTTATTGAAACTGCGGCACAAACGTCCCTTGGTAATGGAGTTAAATCGTACCCCTTGATTGGGGATCACCCAACGCACTTTAGTTCCAACATCAAGTTGGTCAATATAGCTGGCAGCTATTAGGTGCTCGCCAAACTTAAGCCAAGTAATTTTCCGCTCGGTTTCTTGCGCCACGACATGCGCATCAAAAATGTTTCTCAGACCCATCTGCTTGGCCACCGCTTCATTGCGTGGCTTAGTGAGCACTTCTCGCGGCGCCCCTTGCTGCAACAACTTACCTTGGCTGATCAGAATCATCTTGTCGGCCAGCAGCATGGCTTCGTTTAAATCATGGGTAACCATAATCACAGGTATCGACAACTGCTCTTTTAAGCGGGCTAACTCAAGGTACAAGCGCTCACGGGTTTCTCTGTCTACCGCACTAAAAGGTTCATCAAGCAACAACACCGACGGTTCACGGGCCAAAGCACGTGCCAGCGCCACACGCTGACGTTGACCGCCAGAAAGGTTGGCGGGTAAGCGCTCGGGTAGACCATGCAAATTAACCCGCTCTAGCCAAGTTCTGGCTCGAGTTTCACGTTCGCTTTTGGGGATATGGTCAAGCGCAGCAATCACATTGTCTAAGGCACTCAGGTTAGGAAATAAACCAAAATGCTGAGGCACATAACCTAGGTGACGTTGTTGTGGAGTTAAAAACTGTTTACTGCTGGAGCTAAACCAAACTTGCTCACCATAGCTAATCTCGCCTTGCTGTGGTTTATTGAGCCCGGCAATCATGCGCAGTAAAGTTGACTTACCGCCACCAGAAGGACCAACAACAGCCAGCAACTCCCCTGCTTTACAGGTAAATTCAGCTTCAAGTTTAATGAATTTTTGCTGGGAAATATTGCAGTGTAGATCAGCGACCTGTTGTGCCACGGGCGCCTCCCATTCTGCGGGACATACTGGTCGTTAACGCCAACGCCGTAATCGCAAAGACCAACAACACCAACGACATCTGACCGGCACTGGCAAAGTCAAATGCCTGTACGCTGTCATATATTGAGATAGCGATGGTTTTAGTTTCGCCCTCAATATTGCCACCCATCATTAACACCACACCAAACTCACCGAGTACATGGGAAAAGCACAATACTAATGCGGTTAACACCCCCGGCCAAACCAAAGGAATCTCAATTTTAAACAGTGCCTTTAGTGGGCTCATGCCGCAGCATGCAGCCGCGTCTCGCACATCTTCAGGTACCGCTTCAAATGCACGTTGAATAGGTTGGATGGCGAAAGGAATATTAACAATCACCGAAGCCACCACCAGACCAGCAAAGCTAAAGACCAGTTGCTGACCAAATAGCCGTTCAATCCATTGGCCAAGCCAAGATTGACTGCCCAAGCCAACTAACAGGTAATAGCCAATAACGGTTGGAGGCAGCACTAACGGCACCATAATCAGCGCCTCAACCCAAGACTTACCTTTAAACTGACGATAAGCCAAGAACCGACTCACAATGATGGAAAACGGAATTAAGATCAGTACTGTGACAGTACTAAGCTTGATTGAAAGCATTAATGCTTGCCAATCCATACCTTAATCCTCTGCGGTTGGTTTGTCTGGCAAACCAAAGCCGTACTTAACGAAAATCTCGCCAGCACGAGGGCTTTGCAAGTATTGATAGAACTGCTTGGCGGTCTCCCCCGCTTTTTCCGTCAGTACCATACGCTGCAACATCGGCGAGTGCATGGATTCAGGCAGGGCCACATAGTGCGCATTGGCTTTGAACTGCGGTGCGATGGCTAAAGAAAGCGCCACAATTCCACCTTGTGTTGAACCACTGAGTGCAAATTGCGCGGCTTGAGAGACATTTTCGCCAAATATGAGCTTAGGCTCGATTGCTTGCCATAAACCTTGTTTGAGTAGGATTTCTTTGGCCCGTGCACCGTAAGGAGCATGCTCAGGGTTAGCAATGGCAAAGCGGCGCAAACTGCCGTCCGCAATCATCTGCTGCAATCCTTTAAGCTCACTGTCGAGTGTTAGCGTCGATGACTTAGGGGCGGCGAGCGCCAATCGACCAATCGCATACAAGGAGCCTTCGCTAGTCGTGACTCCAAGGCTTTTCAACTGTTTGATGTATCGTTCATCTGCCGATAAAAACAGTTCAAAAGGCGCGCCATGGCGTATTTGAGCAACAAAGTTACCCGACGACCCATAGGAGATCCGCACTCGTTTGCCCGTATCTTGGGTAAATGCCTGATGCACTTCATCCAAGGCAAACTTGATATTGGCCGCCGCCGCAATGGCAGGCATATCAGCGGCAAAGGCGGCTGACAAGCTGCAGCTCATCCATATCGTTAACGCCACTAGCGCGTGCTTAATTGAGCCTAGCAATGATTTCACCACAATGGCGACAACTCCCAAGGTTTAGTCTTTTTGCCACATTTTTGCAGCTTGTTCGTCGGCGTCTTTAGCCTCAACCCAATTGGCTCCTTGATCACCGGCTTCTAGCTTCCAAAACGGCGCTTTGGTTTTCAAGAAATCAATCAGAAACTCACAGGCAGCAAACGCCGCTTTGCGGTGGGCACTGGTGACACCAATAAACACAATTTGCTCGCCTAGCGCCATGGTGCCAACGCGGTGAATAATGGTGACATTATTGAGTGGCCAACGCTCGCGTGCTTCTGCTGCAATTTGATTAAGTACCGCTTCGGTCATGCCAGGATAGTGCTCTAATGTTAAGTCAGTGACAACACTGCCATCATTAAAATCACGCACCTTACCTACGAAGGTTACTGCTGCGCCATCACTGTTGTCAGCAGCAATCAAGCCATATTCATCTGCGACACTAAAGTCTTCGGTTTGTACCCGAACCACATTCAGTTTAGAGGTCATATTAGCCTCCTGTTACCGGCGGGAAAAATGCCACTTCGTCGCCGTCTTGCACCGGGGTATCCCAGCTACTGATCGTCTGGTTCACGGCAACTAAAAGCTTATCTGACGCGAGCACTTTGCCCCACTTGTCGTCTTTGGCGGCAAGTTGTGCACGTAGGCCTTCGGCGGTGTTATTGGTATCGTTAGCTTCTACACTCACATTACCTTCACCTAATAATTCCCGTACTTGAGCAAAAAACAATACATTTATCATCTATCTATACCTTGGCAATTACGCTTTAAAGTGGCCTGACTTTCCGCCACGCTTTTCTGTTAACCGTGTCTGGGAAATGATCATATCTTTCTGCACAGCTTTACACATATCATAAATGGTCAATGCCGCGACAGAGGCTGCAGTTAATGCTTCCATCTCTACGCCGGTTTTCCCCGATAGCTTGCACAAACTGGTGATACGTACGCGGTTATGTTCAGGCTGTGCTTCTAAATCCACTTCAACTTTAGTGAGCATCAGTGGGTGACACAGTGGAATCAGATCTGAGGTTTTCTTTGCCGCTTGAATACCGGCGATACGCGCAGTCGCAAACACATCTCCCTTATGGTGAGCGCCGCTCATGATCATTTGCAGCGTTTCTGGGGCCATCTCAATAAATGCTTCCGCACGGGCTTCACGTTCGGTGACATTCTTCTCGGTCACATCCACCATGTGGGCATTACCGTCTGCATTAATATGGGTAAATTCATTACTCATGAGTTGTTAAACCTTAAATAGTTGTCGATTCGCGGCTGTAGCAGTGTAGCCGATATTATCGGTGTAAAACGATTACACCTGCTTGACATGCATCACGAAATTGCAGGGTCGATGGGTTGCATCAAGCTGCTCTTTAATAATATTGTTCCAACCGGTACGGCATGCGCCAGTGGAACCTGGCAAACAGAAAATAGCAGTCTGATTGGCAAAGCCGCCCAGCGCTCTTGACTGTACCGTGGAGGTCCCCAGTTCGGTGTAGGTAATGTGTCTAAAGAGCTCACCAAAACCTTCAATTTCACGATCGAACAGTGGCTTTACCGCTTCCGGCGTGTTGTCTCTTGGGGTAAAGCCTGTACCACCTGTTGTCACAATCACTTGCACACTTTCATCAGCAACCCACTGCGAAATCACCGATCTAATCTGATACTTATCATCTTTGATTAATTGTCTTGCAGCAAGCTTGTGCCCCGCTTCAAGTAGCGCATCTTGTAAAAATTGTCCCGAAGTATCTTGGCTTAAATCCCGTGAATCAGACAAGGTTAAGACCGCGATATTGAGTGGTTTAAACTCAGTCGTATTACAATGTCCCATAGCTAATGTCTCGCAATAGATTTGGTATTAAACAATGAAGAGTGCCAATAGCAGGCAGATTGCTGGACAAGCAGACTTGCCCAGCACCAAGTTAGCCGCCAATAGAGGCTAAATGCTTGGTCACGCCAGTGATGCCATCGTGCAAGAAATGGGTTTCTTTTTTCTGGGCTAATTGACCGTGTAAGCGTTCAACCAACTCAGCTCGTTGATCGTTATGCTGTAAAAGGTCGCGCAGATCGAGGCCATTTTCGGTAAATAAGCACAGGTGCAGTTTACCTTTAGCCGATACTCGCAGGCGGTTACAGCTGGCGCAGAAGTTCTTCTCGTACGGCATAATCAATCCAATACGCCCTTTATAGTCGTGATGACTAAAGTTTTGCGCAGGACCATCATCTGCTGCAGGGCGATCCATCTGCCAACCTTCCGCATACAAACGCGACTTAATATCGGCACCAGCTAAATGGTGTGCTTGGAAATATTCACGCCCGAGACCGGTTTCCATTAACTCAATGAAACGCAAATCAATGGGGGTATTTTTAATCCAATGTAAGAAGCGCGGTAGGTCTTTGTCGTTAAGATCTTTAAGTAATACCGCATTAATCTTAACTCGCTCAAAGCCCGCATCCAGCGCAGCATCAATACCGCGCATCACTTCATCAAATTTATTCTCACCGGTGATTTGATAAAACATGCGTGGGTCTAGGCTATCGACCGACACATTTATACGACGTAAGCCAGCATCAAACCACTCTTTGGCATGCTTTTCTAAGCGATAACCATTGGTAGTTGTGGCGATAGTGTCAATATTGCCGTTATCAGCAACAATGCGAATGATATCGCTAAAATCCTTACGCAGCGTAGGCTCACCACCCGTGATACGGATTTTTTTCGTGCCGACCTCTGCAAACGCGCCGACTAAGTTTTCAATTTCATTGAGATCAAGAAACTTGGGCTTACCATCTGGGCGGTAGCCATCGGGGAGGCAGTAGGTACATTTGAAATTACAAACGTCAGTGACTGACATTCGCAAATAGTGAAATCTTCGACCAAAATTGTCTTGTAGTTGAGACATGATCACCTTTCCAAGTAAGGGGAGGTGAGTCAATTTCTTTTCTCACCCCGGTGGCGTTATTGCCACGGCTAACAGTCCATATCATGGAGACGTAGGACTAAAAGCTCGGAGAACCGTCAAGGTCAATTATAGGCAGATTTCGGCATATGCTGGAAGTAAAAACGGCAAAATAGTTGCGCTAGCCCCAATAACCGTTAATTTTTTGTGACACCGCTCACGAAGGCTAATCGACAAAATTTGCACTCAAGCACTGCCTAAACTCTGTGCTATCTTTGGTTTTTCAGGTAAGGTGAGCATACAAACTAAAACACCCGTTTCAATCGGGGGACGCAACAAAGAGGTGGAGTGATGGAACGCGAATCAATGGAGTTCGACGTAGTTATCGTCGGAGCAGGCCCTTCCGGTCTTGCAACAGCATGTCGGCTGATGCAGATCGCCCAAGACAGCAATAAAGAGCTGACCGTTTGTGTGGTAGAAAAAGGCTCGGAAGTCGGCGCCCACATCTTATCTGGTGCGGTATTTGAGCCCAAAGTATTGTCTGAATTATTTGATGATTGGCAAGAACGCGGCGCACCGCTACTAACACCGGTGACCGACGACGAGCTGCACATGCTCAGTTCAGAAACGGCTTCTCGCGCAATGCCCAATGCCTTTATTCCAAAAACCATGCATAACGATGGTAACTATATTATCAGTGTCGGTAACCTTGCTCGTTGGTTAGCGGAACAAGCTGAAGCCTTGGGCGTTGAAATCTTCCCTGGTTTCCCCGCAAGCGACTTGCTATATCACGAAGACGGTAGTGTAAAAGGTATCATCATCGGTGATATGGGCGTAGGTGAAGATGGCCAACCCAAAGATAGTTATGAACCCGGCATGGAGCTACACGCTAAGTACACCGTATTTAGTGAAGGCTGCCGCGGCCATTTGGGCAAGCAACTAATTGATAAGTATCATCTAGATAATGGCAAGACCCCGCAGCACTATGGACTCGGATTTAAAGAGATTTGGAAAATCCCTAGTGAGCAGCATCATCAAGGTAAAGTAGTCCATACTGGCGGCTGGCCATTGGTTGATGGTTCATCGGGGGGCGGCTTTTTGTACCACCTTGAAGATAATCAGGTTGCAGTTGGACTGATTGTTGATCTCAATTACCAAAACCCACATTTAAGCCCGTTTGACGAGTTCCAGCGTTATAAAACTCATCCAACTATCGCTAAACACTTAACCGGTGGTGAGCGAGTCAGCTATGGCGCACGAGCAATCACCAAAGGGGGGCTCAACTCGCTGCCTAAAATGAGCTTCCCAGGCGGCCTGATAGTCGGCTGCGATGCCGGCACGTTAAACTTTGCCAAAATTAAAGGCACCCACACAGCCATGAAGAGTGGCATTCTTGCCGCAGAAACCATTTCTCATGCGCTACATGCTGGTGTTGACGGTGGTAAAGATCTTGATTGCTATCAAGAGCGCTTTGAAAAGAGCTGGTTACAGGAAGAGCTATATACCTCACGTAACTTTGGCCCTGCAATGCACAAGTTTGGCGCGTATCTGGGCGGAGCATTTAACTACATTGACCAAAATTGGTTTGGTGGCAAGTTCCCAATCACCCTGCGTGATGAAAAGCCCGACCACAGCCAGATGGCAGATGTAAATAGTTACAGCAAGATTGACTATCCTAAGCCTGATGGCAAGTTAAGCTTTGATAAACTCTCTTCTGTTTATTTATCTAATACCTTCCATGAAGAAGACCAGTTGTGCCACTTGCGTCTAAAAGATAGCACTATTCCGGTTGCGGTTAACTTACCGAGATTTGATGAACCTGCGCAGCGATATTGCCCTGCAGGCGTTTATGAAATCATCGAAGAGAACGGTGAAAACAAGTTTGTTATCAACAGTCAAAACTGCATTCACTGTAAGACTTGCGACATTAAAGACCCGAGCCAAAACATCACTTGGGTGACCCCAGAAGGCGGCGGTGGGCCCAACTACCCTAATATGTAATGTCCCCGATGCGACGCTATGCCACGGCATAGCGTCGCTGCCTTTCAGCACAAACGCCGCCGCTAAAGCTAAGCAGTCATGTATCCGGCTAATCAGCAACGCGAAAGACTGTTGCAATTTATTGCCAACGAGTTCACAACTATTGATAGTTTTTTAACCAACAACTGTTGCTTTCTGTTACAAAGCTGCTCATAATCCGCGCCACTTAAAGAGACGTAGCAAGCCTAACTACACGTCCAGTTAATATCTGAAACACGTACCTATACCTCTACAAAAATAATCTATGCTTAGATGGGTAAGACAATAACGTCACTCATCTAGTGACTCATTAAGTGCAGCCAAAGCAAATGCACATATTTGATGCGAGCCGAATAAACTATGCAATTTAATAAGTTAACTATCAAACAAAAGATATTGTTGACGGTAACCTTAGCGGTGTTTTTGTCAACCGTACTCGTGGGAGTACTCAGTCAACGCAGCGCTAAGCAAGTGGTTGAACAACGTATGCTCAACTCTGAGCTACCTAATATGCTGCAGCAGATCCGCAATAAAGTAGAGATGGACATCTCCACGTTATTCAACGCCGCAGAGCAGCTCGCCACCAGCGAAATGTTAACGGATTGGCTAATTGATGGGCGCCCAGCTGAAGAAGAAGGCTTAGTGATCCAGCAATTACGCGGCATTCAGCAGCAATATGAGTTAACCCAAGCCTCATACGCTGACCGTGACACCGCCGCTTATTACACCCAAGACGGTTTTTTGCGTATCTTAAACCCAGGCCAAGATAGCTGGTTTTTTGATTACAAAAATAGCCGCCAAGAGCGCATGCTCAATGTCTTTACTGAGTCCAATGGCGACGTAAAGCTATTCATTAACTATCAAGAGCCTGATGGCCGTGGCCTAGTGGGTCTGGCTAAATCGCTTGATGACATGGTGCGCTTACTGGATTCATTCCAAATTGAACAAACAGGGTTTGTCTATCTGGTTGATGCTCAAGGGCAGGTAAAACTGCATAAAGATACCGCCCAGATTGACCGTGCAACTTTGGCCTCATTGTACCCAAATAGCCAAACCAATAATCTGATAAACCGTAGTGACTTTAGTTTATTGGAGACCGAGCTTGACGGTGAATCAACCTTTGTCGCCACCAGCTATATTCCATCAATGGACTGGTATATTGTCGCACAAGTGCCTGAAGCTGAAGTCTTTGCCTTACTGCAAGAGTCAGCCTATCAAATCTTAATCTGGACTGTGGTCATCGCCGTGGCATTTATTTTACTTGCCTCGGTAGTCGCAAGCTCTGTTAGCCAACCTATCGCTAAGGTTGCTGCTATGCTGCAAGATATTGGTGAAGGTGAAGGCGATCTGCGCCAACGCTTACCGGTTAATGGTAACGATGAACTGGCGCAACTCGCCAAGGGTTTTAATAGTTTTATTACCAAGATTCAGGCGTCAATTGTTGAAGTCACCGATACTAGTGAGCAGCTTAGCAAGGCGGCCAAAGAGGTTGCCAGCCAAGCCCAGCAAACCTTAGATGATAGCCAGTTGCAAAAAGACCAAACCATGATGGTAGTAACCGCCATTAATGAAATGGGTGCAACGGTGCATGAGATTGCGGGGAACGCCGCTCAAGCAGCCGACAACGCCAAAGATGCTGACAATGAATCTAATACCGGACAAGAAGTAGTGACTCGCGCCCGTGGCACGATTAACCAGCTGTCTGATGATGTCGAACAGGTGGGCACGGTGATTGAGTCATTGGCGACTCACACGACTTCGATAGGCAGTATTCTTGACGTCATTCGTGCGGTATCCGATCAAACCAACCTATTGGCGCTTAATGCCGCTATTGAAGCAGCCCGTGCTGGTGAGGCGGGTCGTGGGTTTGCAGTTGTGGCCGATGAAGTGCGTGACCTGGCATCTCGTACTGCAGCCTCAACTGACGAAGTGCAAAAAATGATTGATAACTTGCAGGCAGAAGCAAGCCGCGCTGTAGAGGCAATGACTCAAAGCCGCAGTCGCAGTCAGGAAGGTGTGCTCGCCGTTGATGAAGCAAGCCAAACTCTAACCGCGATTAGTGAGCGCATTGGGTCGATCACCGATATGAATATCCAAGTGGCTGCGGCGACTGAGGAACAATCAACGGTTGTTGAAGATATTAACCGCAATGTCACTGAAATCAGTGAGATCACTCAGCGCACAGCGGAGACCTCACATGCTGTTGCGCAAGCCAGTGCCGATTTAAACGACTTGGCTCGCCGCCTTGATAGTTTAGTGGCAGGTTTCAAAGTTTAAGCTTTAGGTGTTATCTGATTAAAAAAGCCCGCTATTGCGGGCTTTTTTAATCAGTTTTTTGGTTATTAGCGCGCTTTTAAAAACTGAATGCTCAACGGATAACGGTAACTTTCGCCTTCGCTGGCTTTCATTGCGGCAATAATCGTTAGCACAATATCCGCGATAGCAATAAGGCCTAACAAGATAAAACCTATGCCGACAAACGCGAGAATAAGGCTGATAAACACATACACAACCAAGCTTAATTTAAAGTTTAAACAGTTGCGGCCACAGGTATCAACAAAGGCAATTTCATCGCGTTTCATTAACCACACAATAAGCGGTCCTAAAATAGAACCAAACGGGATAAGGTAGCCTGAAAAGCTGGCTAAATGCACAGCAACACCCATGTTTTTGTCATCTTTCGATAACGCTGTTTGCCCTTCTTCTATCACTGTATCTCTCCTTGAATTAAATAACCATTAAAAGCCAAACAGGCGAATTTTCCAATTTTCAATCTTACGGCTATCAAGTCGTTTAGCCAAACTTTGTCGCCACGACATCGCCAACCCTTCAGCGGCCAGCAGTCGTTGATATTCTGCTTCATCAAATTCGGTACTAAAATATATCGCCATCGCCTGCTTAACCGATATGTCACTGCGACGCTCTATGAGTTGCATCGCATCGTGTGGGTAAATCTTACCCGGCTGCAGCACTCGGTAAAGCCAGCCACACAAACTACTGGTCTGCATCGCCAGCGCGAACTCTGGGTGACCAAATTGCTTATTAAGTTTAAAGCAGGGTGAACGCGGCTGAGTCACCTGTAGGACTACTTCACCTATCTGCACAATGTCGCCAATATGCACCATAGATTCATCAACGCCAACGGTACTGATGTTCTCGCCCATCGCTGGGGCATCTTTAAAGCCGGTTATCATGTCCCAGCGGCGGTATTGGCCATAATGTTCACGTGGAAAATGATGCAGTACCCGATCTACGCCACCATGATGTTTAGGATCCGCTTGAGCATCGCCTTGCACATCGCAACTGTTAACCTCGAGGTATTCACGGCGGCTTTTACCATTTATTCCGCTTTCAATGCCATCAAATGACACCATAGATTCGCCAGCGTAAACCCCAGATAAACTATTCACTAATACTGCTTGTGTCACGACGCACGACTCCTTTTAAGTGACTAATGCGACAATACTACCTGATTTCTTCCTAACTCTTTAGCTTGATATAATGCGGTATCTGCACGATTGAGTAGCTGATCACGTTGCTCTTCATCGCGTAAGCTTGCCACACCAATACTGATAGTCACCCGCACTTCAGAACCATTAACACGAATCGAACGCTGGGCGACATTATTGCGTATCTGCTCCGCGAGTTGATTGGATTTGGCCAAATCAAATTCAGGTAATAATAGTAAAAACTCTTCGCCGCCCCAGCGACATACCAAACCTTGTTTAGCAACGGCATCCATCAGAGCATGGCTAATAGACTGAATGACCAAATCACCAACATTATGTCCATGGCTGTCATTGACGGCTTTGAAGTGGTCAATATCAACCAACACAATACTCAATGGCTGCTGATTAGCCTGGCACTTTTGCAGCAAGCGGGTATAAGTCGCATCAAAGGCTTGCCGATTAGCGGCACCAGTCAGCTTGTCAGTCGATGCCATTAGCTCTAACCGCCGCTGATATCGGCCTAAGGTCAAGTTGGCAATAACAATGATAATAATCGTCACGGCGACACTGAGCATAATATTGAACCAAAAAGTGTTCATCAATTTTTGCTCACTTTCGACTTCAAATTGCTCGACTATCAAATACCACTTAAATTCAGAGACTAAACGGCTATTGAGGTAAACCGTTTTGCCTTGTTGCTGATAGGTTAGCGATGCACTTGGGCTGGTAAGAATGCGCGTGGCGTATTTGGTCAGACCTTCGGTGCCCTGCAATGATTGGCCACCTTCATATTGGGCGCCATGCAAGGTAACTTTACCCTCTCGGTCAACAAAATAAACCCGGCGGTTGTAGCGCTGCTGGTATAGCTCAACTAGCTCTTTAACTTTGTCGACCGCAAGTCCGACCCCTGTCACGCCAATAAAATTACCTTCAAAGTCGAACACCTTGTAATTTACATACACCACAGTGCGAGATTTATCGGCGCTGTCGGGGTCGATATTTACTTCATAAAGCTCGTCAGCAGGTAATGAGCGCACCCGAAAATACCATGCGTCATCGGGGCTGGCGTCAGCAATCTGCTTCAAAACACCACTTGAGTGGTAATAGTTACGTGATTTTTCAGAGATAAAAAAGCTGGTTACTGTGTCATATTTATCTTGGATCTCTTTGAGGTAGCGAATCAGCTGTTCTGGCTCTTGTTCTTGGTTTAGTGTCCAGTCGCGCACAAAAGTGTCATGGGCCATTAATGAGGAGATAAAAATAGGTCGCAGCAAATCTTGTTGGATTTCAGAATAGATATTGTCACTGGTTAACGGCAGTGCGTTATCGGCAATCTGCTCACGTAAAGACTCATGGGCAACTTGATAACTGATTGCACTGGTTAGTACAAAGGCACCTAAAAGCAATATGGATAATATCCAAGTGAATTTTCGCTTGTCACTCCACACCGTACTGCCCATAACTACCTCAACGCATTAATCTTGTTTGTTGTTATTCTGATTTAACCCAAATGTAACCGAATTTAAACAAAATCTCACTAATTAAAGCGATGTCTTTGCTGATGCCCGGTGTAAATCTGCACTGATATGGCGAGTAATCCCTAAACAAATAGCGTTGAAAATTAGGATAAAAAAATGCCCCGATGGGGTTCGGGGCAAGAAGACGCTAAAACTTAGCACAACTGAATTAACAAGCACGGGAGTAATGGCCGCTAAATTTAACGGCCATTGATGACAGCTTCATGACAGTAATGAGTCTAAACTATGACTCGGGTTCACTGAGGTAGCGTTTAAGCGCTCTACCAGGAATAGAGCTTTGTGTCGCCACGGCAAAAGCAGACCACCTAGAAGCTTCTTGCATTGATTTGATAATATCCCAGCCCTGCATTTGTCCATGCAATAAGCCTGCGGCATAGGCATCACCCGCCCCTGTGGTATCCACCACCGTGGCGGTGACCGCATCGACATGTCGGCTTTGGTCTGCCTCATGCACCACTGCGCCCTGCTCTCCATCTGTGACGATAAAGTATTTTAAGCTCTCACCCGCAATTGACTGACCAAATTGCCACGGCAACAACGTGCTACGGCCTGCCATATCGGTTTTTGATGCGATCAGAATATGACATGGACGAGGCCGCTCATCTTTGGCTAGCTGCGCCATCACCAGTGCTTGCTTAAGCGCTGTTTTTGCCCAACTTACCGCACCTTCAGCAGAGGAGTTAATATATAAAGCATCCCACTGCGACCATGTGGGTGGCGCGGCCAATTCAAAAATAGGTCTTTGAGGTCGAATAATCGTGCGCTCACCATCCGGTGTCATCACTAATAACATTTCATTAGTGTTGCCCTCGTGGCGCTGAATAAGGTGACAATCTATACCTTGAGTACTGGCCTCGGCCAGCAACCAATCGCCGACCTTATCACGGCCAACCTCACTCACCAGCGCTACCCGATGCCCGGCCCAAACGAGGCCCAGTCCAGTATTAGCTCCGCCGCCACCGAGTCGCTGCCCACCGTCTTGATAGTGAAAGCGGCCACCGGTTTGCAATGGTTTATTTAATTTTAAAATGCGATCGCAATTGAGGTTAGCAACTAAAATAATATTGGCCATTAAGACTCCAAGATATGTGAGCAAGCGCCATGCCTTTAGGCTTCAGCGGCAACTAGCCATCGCGCGAGCATACTCATAATGATTGCAGTTATAGCAACTGGCTAACGCCACCTCAACTATTACTACTTAACAATGTACATACCTTCACTGGCAGGCCGGCTGTATTTAAAACCAAATTTAAGATACAAAGCGGGCACATCGGCCATTAAGGTGATGTACGCCCCTTTAGGAGCTTGTTGATCGAGATAGTCCATAATTGACTGCATGATTTTTCGCCCTAAACCTTGCCCTTGGAATTGCGGGTCGACCGCGATATCAACCACCTCAAAATTAAGTGCACCATCGCCAACGACACGGCCCATCGCAACCACCTGATTGTCCTGCACGATATGCACACCATATAAACTGCGCGGCAAGCCTTTTTCCGCTGCCGACCTAGGACGTGGGGTTAACCCCGTGATCTGCCGTAGCCGTACAAAGTCATCAACACCAACCACCTGCTCAATCAATTGCTGCATAGATGCGCTTTCAACTCCTGCCACTCTTTGGCCAATAAGGCATAACCATACTCACTGCCCCATTGCCCTTTAAAGAAAATATTCTCATGCCAATGTGCCTCTCGCCTAAATCCGACACTGGCTAATAGTCGCCATGATGGCTGATTATCGCAATCTGTTATGGCTGAAACTCGATGCTTACCCAGAGACTCAAACAACCAAGTTAAGCAACCTATAAGCGCTTCTTTTGCAAAACCTTGGCCTTGAAAGGCTGGCGCTAGCGTAAAGCCAATTTCTATTTGATGTTCATCGACAAAATGCACGGCTAAGTCACCAATTAACTGTTCAGAGTCTTTGGTGATGATCGCCAGCTGATACCAGTTACCCAACTGGGCGAACGGAGTTTGCTGCATCTGCTCAAACAGTGCCTGACCGTCTGCTAGGGTATAGTTGTGCCAACTTTGATATCTTGCCACCTCAGGATCTTGCCGATAGCGCACAAACCCGGCGATATCATCAGCTTGAAACTGGCGAACATACACACGTTGGCAAGCAAATAATACGGTCATCAATTCAGCCTTCACTGAGGTAATAATGGCCTGTCGGCATGCCAGCAAACAACGGCATGACCGCCGCCATCTGCTCCTTAGGGTAAGCTGCCAACGAATCTTGATGCGCCTGTTTGGACTGCCAATGCTCTATCACCATAAACTTATCACTCGACTCATCGTCAGTTAACACTTGATAACCTAAATTGCCCGCTGATTGACTAATGTGATCTGATAACGACAGTAAAAATTGATACAGCGCTGCTGACTGGCCTGCAGCCGCTTGGAAGTGTCCGACACGAACAATCATGATTAAGGCTCCCTATACAGATAAAGTGATCAGGTTACACCCAATTTGACCTAAATATCCAATGCCTGTGTAAGCCATATCGCACGTCGATGTGAGTATTATCAGAATAGTAGGAAACAGTGTTTACGCTAAACATCTATCTAATTGAATAAAAACAATAAATAACCAATAGACATTTAGTTTACCTTGGTTTAATACTTAAGTGCTACATCTTGATGTTATGGCATCGAATTACAATGATCGCAGTCAAAAGTAGTATGCCTAAGGGAAAGGGATTTTATGATTAACATGGACGAGTTATTTGACATCGCCGATGGACCAGAACAACGTTTAGCGCGCTATCAAGCTTGTTTGCAAGAGTTTGAACGGCTGAATCACGAAGACAATTACGTCAAACAGATACGCCAAGAGATTCAATACTTACAGCGCGCTATCAAAAGCGACTAGACACAAAAAAGGCTGTCATTTGACAGCCTTTTCTTTATTGCAGCGTTATTTACATATCTGCTTCTTTCAGCGGTTTACGCAACTGGGCACGCACATTATCCATGCCTGAGTAGAACTCTTTCATCATCAATAGGCCCATCATTTTGCCGTTATCGGTGACAATGAGGTTATCAGGATCTTTAGGATCGTTCTTAATGGCACCAATGGCTTTCATGGAGGTCATCTCTTTAAACAAAGCAAAATCTAAGTTAACCCCAAATGTTTCGCGGAAATATTTACGCGACAAACGACCAGAGAACATACCCAACAAGAAACGGTACTGCATGACATCTTTCTTGCTATATTGCTTCTGTTGTTCCACACCCATGCGACCCGCAGCAATGTTCTCTTGATACTTACGCAGTGAGAAATTATTCACATACAAAGTATCATCTAGAAAACTGAACGAGCCCGAACCCACACCCAAATACTCATCATAATCAATAACGTACTCATCAAAGCCTTCATTGTTGGCTTTACCAAATGCCCAAGAAGATAACTGGTTATATTGGCCATTGAGGCTATTGAGAATTTGACGATACTGGCGTGCCATATCACCGTGAGGGGCAGCAAGCTTACCTTTGACACTTTTACGAGTCTGATGAGTAATCATCAAAGGATAAGTGGTAATTTGACGAGGATCGAGTTTCGACGCCATATCTAAATCGTGTTGAATCACTTCATCGGTTTGGCCGCGGAAACCAAATATTAAGTCAACGTTGATAATTGGAAACAGCTCTTTAGCTGCCATAATCTTGTCGAAGGTTTCTTGCCCAGAACCAAACTTTTCGATGCGGTCAGTCATGGTCAAAATGTCATCGTTGAAGCTCTGTACACCGATCGACATACGATCAACCAGCCCCTTTAGCTGCTTAAAGCCTGGGCTATCAAGATGCTGCGGATCTGACTCGCAAGACACCTCTTTAATACCAGGGAACAAGGTTTTAGCATGTTCAATGGTGCGGGCTAGCTCATCTTCTAAAACGGTTGTGGTACCACCACCGATATACATAGACTCAAAATCGTAGCCAAGCACCTTAACCATATCCATCTCTTTACGTAGTGAGATGAAATAAGCGCGAGCCTTGTCTTCTTTAAATAGAAAACGATGAAAAGTACAGAAAGAGCACAAGGTATGACAAAAGGGCACATGGGCATACAGCATGTACTTCTTACCCTCAACGGGCTTAGGCATCATCGAGGCTGACTGAGTATCGAGTCTTAGGTTTCTATCAACGTAAAACTGCATTACTCGTTCCATCGAGCTGAGCATCCAGTTCGGCACGGTAATATCTGCCTGATAAGGCGTAACTATTTCTGTGCTAGCTGATTGAATAATTGATGACATATTAATTCCTGACTAAAACAACTTTCCGTGACGGAACGACACACTTGTGAGGGACACATCCTATATGCGGAACACAAAAGTATCACTTAAGTTATAGATAAAACGTGAACTGGTTATAAATTACGGCACCTAACATGAGTTTCAATCAATATTTGTTAAGCAAGTCATGTTTTAGCAAAAATCGATGTAATAAGCCAATTATAGTGGCAGTTAGTGACACCAGTATTTAATTAGTACCGTTAATCATTGAGTTACATTATAAACTCACGTAGCTTAATAGCAGCTGTCAGCCTGACAGATATTTAATGAATAAGGAAGTTAGCCGTGGTTAAATGGATTCTCGCACTAGTGCTAATAGTGAACGTCATTGTTGCAGGTTGGGGTTATGTGCAATGGCAATCATTGCAATCACAGGATCAGCAGCTGCAACAGCAACTCGATTCCCTGAGCTCCCAAATTGCTGATTCTGGCAGTATTATCCCCCTACACTCTGTAGGCTATTTCAATTTGTCAGCATGTCCTCAAGGCTGGCAGCCATTCAGCGCGGGAGCGGGTCGTTTCACCATTGCAACCAATCATGGCGATAATGAGCTGGCCGCCCATAACATAGGCCAAACGGGTGGTGCAGAAAAACATAAGCTCACCACCTCCGAGATGCCACGCCACACCCATGTCTACTATGATTGGTATTATCTTGATATGGGCAATGAACCGGAGTATTCCACAGGTGAAGGCGATGATATTGGCATGCGTAAGAATAAAGCACGCCGCTCAGAGCCCAGTGGAGAAAGTGTCCCCCACAACAATATGCCGCCCTATATTGCGCTGACTCAGTGCATTAAAACCTAATGGCGTAATGAGCTTGCTTGTAAAAGCATTGGCCAGGAGTTAGGTGGTTGCTAACACAGTTAAAACCAGCGCGGTCTAGGAAAGCGAAGTATTGGTGGCCATCTGTTTCAGTAAGGACTTTTTAATTACCATGGCACTTAAACGCTGCTCGGTTTTAGACAGCAGGCCAAAAAACACTAGCACCACGACAGCTCCGGCAAAGTAGCTAAGCAAACCGCCATGCTGAACTAACGCAGTAAACCCTATCGCCACCAATATGCCACCCACAAGATAACTCAATAGGCTAATCAGTATCCGCAATGTTTTGGTGCGCTGGCGAGCTTGGTTAATCAAGGCAAACGTCGTAGCACTGCTTACCTGATTAAGCTGCGGAAACCGGTTCACTAACCATTGGGTATAGGTCATGTCAGTCCTTAGATAAAATACTTAGCCAACTGGCTACGGTGGTCAAAATAAGCGTTAGTGCTTATATCAACCCCGTAGTATGAACAAGCCATGTTACGGTTACATGACAGTTCAAAGCACAAAGAGCAAATGCTGCAACTAACAGCAACTATGGGTATTGGTACAGGCTGATGGTGTAGATAAACACAAAGTTCCCGCTGCAAGCTGCTTGACCGCCTCCGCCAATAGCGCCAACGATTTACCAATATTGTCTTGTGACGTGGCGATATTCATCCGCAAAAAATTATAATCTTGCATACCAAACCAGCTACCTGGGGTGAGGCCCATTTTGGCATGTTCAAATAGCAGTTGGTTTAACTGTGCCTCCTCTAAGCCTAGACCCGAGAAATCAAACCAAACCTGATACGTGCCTTGTGGGCGGAACATTTTGACTTGGGGCAAATGTGTTTGGATATAGTCACTCATCCAATCTAGCGTTTGCTGTAGATAGTCCAACAGCCCATCTAACCATTCACCACCTTTCTCGTAAGCCGTGATAGTGGCAAAGGTACTCAGGGCATTACCATGGTCTAAATACATAGCGCCAATGTTGGCCTTAATCGCCGCATGTAGCGTTTCATTGGCAGTATAAATGTAGCCATTAGCAATGCTGTGCATCCCAAATGTTTTGGCTGGCGAGCCAAGCAAAGTGATCATATTGTCATAATCGAAACTCGCCATGCTCGTGAACTTATGCCCTGAATAGATAATATCCGCATGAATTTCATCGCTAATAATCATCACATTGTGGCGCTTAGCGATAGCAATCAATTCAGTCAATTCAGCTGCGCGCCACACTCGCCCAGTGGGGTTATGAGGATTACACACAATCATTGCTTTGACGCGATGTTGCTTAATTTGTTGCTCAACGTCAGTAAAATCAATTAAATACTGCTCACCGTCATTGTGCAGCTCACTTTTTACCACCTTGCGCTGCGCCTTAGTAATCAAATTGGCAAACTGATGATAAGCCGGTGTGTGGATCAATACCGCATCCCCCTCTTGGGTAAACTGGCGCAATAAAATCGCCAGTGCAGACAATACACCTGGGGCTTGTACAAATTTATCGGTCGATAGCTTAAGTTGATGGCGCTGCTGATACCAATTGGCTATCGCAGTAAACACACCACTTTCATTGAACTCATAAGCGTAAACACCCCGCGCGGTTAAGCCGTTGAGTGTTTCGGTGATTGGTGCAGCAACTTGAAAGTCCATATCTGCAACCCAGTATGGAAATACCTCGGTGCTGCCATATATGCTTTGCAGCATCTCAGGCTTATGTTTGATAAAACGATTTTCTGCGGTAACAGGTTTGCTGCTAAAAGTAGACATGGGTCTCTCCATCAAATTAATCGCTCAACATTAATGAGCTTAACCTAATGAATGACGAACCAGAGGAGAAATAGATGCACGAAATTGTAAAATTTTCGCAAAAACTAGCGAGTTGACCGCCTCAATTTACATCACGTCGTGCTACTCAGTCTCATTGTGATCTAACTTGCCTTTGTTGCATTCACTACATAGTATCTGCAAATTATCGATATCTAATTCTAGCAAAGGATACTTCGAGCGCGGTTTAATATGATCCACTTCCAAGCGCACGCCATCATTGGCCGTTGCACCACAGTCGCGACACTTCTTATCGTACCGTATCAACGCCTGCCGCCGAAGGTGTCGCCAAGCTTGGGTATTATAAAAACTAGTGGTTTTAGGTGGCGTGAATGGTACCTGCTCAACACATTCAAATGTACTCGGATCGTGACCAGGACCAATGAGCACCACAGAGGCAACTTGGTCTGACTGTATGGTTTGAAACCATTTATAAATCGCCCGAAGCGCGCCCTGCTCCGTTTTATATTTTTTACGCTTTACGCCATCGCGAGTCTCATAACTAACAGAAAATATCATTGCCACCTCAATGCTAGAACACTCACTTTAGCGATTACAGCCAAAAAAATACCCTGTCAGTAACCTAACAGGGTATGGTGTTACAACTCAAATCTAGCCGAGTTTAGTCTTTGTACTTTAATGTACCGTTTTCTTTGATTTCATCGAACCATAGGTTGTGATGCTGGCTCGCCCAGTTCTCATCACAGTACCCTGAAACCATACATTCCATACCACCTTCAGACATAACCGTTGCCATGAAGATATGTACGATTGAGAAAGCCGTAATAATGATGGCACTCACAGAGTGAAGTATCAGTGCAATTAGGCTTAAGGTACGGCTTGGTTCAAACAAGTTAGGGAATAACAGCAACATACCAGACGCTGAAATCACTAGACCAAATACCGCAAATGCCCAGAACCACAGTTTCTCACCGGCGTTGGCAAAACCTGCATCAGGGTGCTTACCTTTAAATGGACCAAAGTTGATGTAACCACCAACGACCATCATCCATTTAAGGTCATACATTTTAGGTAGCTGGTTTTTAGCCCAAAGCAGTGTCATCAATGCCCAACCAATCATGAACGGGATCGCCATGATGTCATGCACTTGTTTAGCACCGTAGACTAGCGCTGCCCAAAACCCTTCGCCAATGTATGGCTGGAAGAAAAAGCGACCGGCTAATAGCGTCAGACCTGTCAATATCAATAGTAGGCACGGAATCGCGCCCAGCCAGTGAATCGACACGTCAAACTTAGACCAGCGATACACCATCTTGCCAGAGAAGCCGCCATGTAACTTCGAAATACCATTAATCTTAATGAATACCACGAAGATGATGATCATACCAAACAGCGCCGCCATCAAAGCCGGTGCCAATAAATCACTGCGCAACTCAAGCACGCGTAGATCGTAGGTATTGATGGGTTGATTATGGAACTGACCGTGAGAGGTCGTTTCTCCCGTCGCTCCTGCTTTTAACTGTGCCCAAATTTGGCCTTCAGTCGCAGCATGAGTGTGATCAGTGGCGTCGTCATGGGCCATTGAAACCGGTGCAAATACCGTTGCCACGACTAACGCGAGAATCACGCTAAAACGTTTGAACAAATTGTTCATGTCACATCCTCTTAGGCCACAACATACATCAGTATGTTGTGGCTTTGGTGTCATACTAAATTGGGCTTAGCCCCAGATAGCATTTTTTGAACCACGGTATGCAACACGCTCACGGAAGATTGAAGAAACAACTTCAGCATCACCCGCTAGCAGTGCCTTAGTCGCACACAACTCAGCACACATTGGCAACTTACCTTCCGCCAGACGGTTAGCACCGTACTTTTGACGCTCCGCGTCAGAGTGGTTTTCTTCTGGGCCACCGGCACAGAAAGTACACTTATCCATCTTGCCGCGGCTACCAAATGCGCCCTGTTTAGGGAACTGAGGTGCGCCAAATGGGCAAGCATAGAGGCAGTAACCACAACCGATACAAGTATCTTTGTTGTGCAGCGTTAGGCCGTCTTCGGTTTTGTAGAAACAGTTTGCTGGACAAACCGCTTCACAAGGTGCGTCAGTACAGTGCATACATGCCACTGAGATAGACGCTTCACCTGGTTGACCATCGTTAATCGTCACAACGCGACGACGTTGAATACCCCACTCTAACGCAGAGTCATTTTCGTTTTTACAGGCAGTGACACAACCATTACATTCGATGCAGCGCTTGGTATCACATAAAAATTTCATTGTAGCCATAATGGCAATTCTCCTAGCTAATTCTGCGCTTACGCTTTAGTGATCTGACATAGCGATGCTTTAGTTTCTTGCATCTGTGTCACTGGGTCATAACCGTAAGTCAGTGCAGTGTTAGCTGATTCACCGATAACGTATGGAACCGTACCTTCTGGGTAGTTAGCCGCTAAGCTTTCGCCATGCATTTCACCCGCAAAGTGATAAGGCATCCAAGTCACACCCGGTTTAACCCGTGGCGTTACCATGGCCTTAATCTTGATACGTCCACCTTCAGCACCCTCTAGCCATACTGTATCGCCATCGCGAATCGCACGGTCAGCGGCATCGGCTGGGTTAATTTCAACAAACATTTCTTGTTGAAGCTCAGCTAGCCATGGGTTAGAACGTGATTCTTCACCACCACCTTCATACTCAACCAGACGACCAGAAGTCAGACCCAGTGGGTACTTGTCTGTGTTGTCGTTTTGCTGAATAGACTTGTACAACGTTGGTAGACGGTGTACTTGCATATCATCATAAGTTGGGTACTTAGCCACAAGGTCACGACGAGGCGTATATAACGGCTCACGGTGAACAGGCACTTGGTCAGGGAAAGTCCAAACAATACAACGCGCTTTGGCGTTACCAAATGGAATACAACCGTGCTTCATCGCCACACGTTGGATACCACCTGACAAATCGGTCTTCCAGTTCTTACCTTCTGCTTCCGCTTTTTCTTCTGCAGTTAGGTCATCCCACCAGCCTAGTTGCTTAAGCAGTTTGTCAGAGAACTCTGGGTAACCGTCTTGGATTTCGCTGCCTTTAGAGAAGCTGCCTTCAGCCAATAGGTTCTTACCGTTGTACTCAACACCATAACGGGCACGGAAGTTACCACCACCTTCTAACACGTGTTTGTGCGTGTTATACAGAATTTGGGTACCTGGGTGCTTCTGCTCTGGTGTACCCCAACATGGCCAAGGTAGACCATAGGTTTCACCTTTCGCTGGACCGCCTTGTGCTTCCAGTGTCTTATTGCTAAATGTACCCCAGTTTTGGGTGTGCATTTTCAAACGCTCTGGGCTTTGGCCAGACATACCGATAGTCCACATACCGCGGTTAATTTCGCGAGTAATGTCTTCAATCACTAATAGGTCTTTCGCGTCTTTAGCAATACGCTTAGTGTATTCTTTGTCGAAACCAAGCTTTTGCGATAGGCGGTACATGATCTCTAAGTCAGTCTTAGATTCAAATAGTGGCTCAACCACTTTTTCACGCCATTGCTGACTACGACCTGAGTTAGAGACTGAACCTTCAGTTTCAAACTGGGTACAAGCTGGTAGCAAATAAACACCGTTTTGGCGACGATGCATCACACCCGCCATTGTTGGGAATGGATCGACAACAACCACTGTGTCCATCTTGTCGAGAGCATCACGCACATCATTCTGACGAGACTCAGTGTTGACTGATTGACCCCAGAAGAAGCCCATACGAACACGGTCTTTTTGGGCCAATTTTTCAGGTGTCTCAAGTACACCATCATGCCAACGAGAACAAGGAATACCAGGGGTATTCATTGGAATGCGACCTAGGTATTCGTTTTGGTCAAAGCGATTTTTAACCCAATCGAAATCAAGATCCCAAACGTGAGACCAGTGCTTCCAAGAGCCTGTTTTTAGGCCGTAGTAACCAGGTAGAGTGTCAAACAATAGACCTAAGTCAGTTGCGCCCTGTACGTTATCGTGGCCACGGAAGATGTTAGTACCACCACCTTGCTTACCCATGTTACCCAGTGCTAATTGCAGTAAGCAGTATGCACGAGTATTGGCGTTACCGACGTGATGCTGAGTACCACCCATACACCAAACAACCGTACCTGGACGGTTTTCAGCCATCAGCTTAGCGGCTTGGTAAACTTCCTCTTCACTACAACCAGTGATATCTGCCACTTCTTTTGGTGGGAACTTCTTGGCTTCTTTACGGATTTCATCCATTGCGAATACACGCTGTTCGATGAAAGTCTTGTCTTCCCAACCATTTTCAAAGATGTGCCAAAGCATACCGTAGATAAATGGAATATCAGTACCAGGACGCAGACCACAATGCAGGTCAGCATGGGCAGCAGTGCGAGAGAAACGCGGGTCAACAACGATAATTTTGGCGTTGTTCTTTTCCTTCGCTATTAAGATGTGCTGCATCGCTACTGGGTGAGCTTCAGCTGGGTTTGAACCGATAAAGAAAATCGCATTCGCGTTTTGAATATCGTTGAAAGAGTTAGTTTGCGCACCGTAACCCCAAGTGTTAGCAACACCGGCTACCGTGGTAGAGTGACAAATACGTGCTGAGTGGTCGACGTTGTTGGTGCCCCACATAGCCGCAAACTTACGGTACATGTAGCAACCTTCGTTTGAGAACTTAGCACTACCCATAAAGTAAACTGAATCTGGACCAGACTCTTTGCGGATATCTAGCATCTTGTCGCCAACTTCGTTAAAAGCTTGCTCCCAAGAGAGTTTCTTCCACTTGCCATCCACCAGCTTCATTGGGTACTTAAGACGCTTTTCACCGTGGCCATGTTCACGCAGCGCAGCACCTTTAGCACAGTGGCCGCCAGCATTGAATGGGTGATCAAACGCAGGCTCTTGACCTGTCCACACACCGTTTTGTACTTCAGCGTATAAACCACAACCTACCGCACATGCACTACATACAGTACGCTTGATTTCGATTGGTGCGTCATGTGGAATGTCTTTGGCTTCTGCACGACGCATCATGCCAGTACCAAGAAGAGATGCAGCAGCAATACCACCAGAGGTGATACCAGCATGCTTCATGAATTGACGACGGCTAATGCCTAAAGTTTTCTTTTCTACTTTAGGTGCCTGATTAGATTTGCGAGTTAATTGCATCGCTCAAATTCTCCTAAACTAGCTACGCAAGCTGTTGTAATAACTGCGGATATGAGCAGTTTCGTGGTAGCCATCAGCATGCTTAGATGCTGCATTTTTCTCAGTTGCCTGTGCAGTGCTAATACCGGTTGCAGCAAGTGCTACACCAGCGCTGCCGCCTACAGTAAGGGCTTTCAGCAGTGATCTACGATTTAGATCTGGCTGTTGCTTCTTCATCATTACTCCTGACGAGTGGTAAAACTCTAATTGTCGGAACGTTAATCCACCGCAGACACACGTGTTACTAATTTGTTGTTTAACCGCGTGCTTTTGGTTGGTTTTGTTTATTTATTAAAAACATCCAATAAAATGCCGTTGCAATATAGAGAAGTTTTAACCTGCAAAAGTTGATCTAAATCCATTTAGGTGGGCGCGAGCGTGCGATGGATCATGAAATTGTTAACCAAGTCATGTTTCTTAAAGTAAAAGGTCAAAAACTTCACCTTGGTTTAATTTTCATTTCAGAGAAAAGTTGTAACAGTTTTGTGTTGCCTAAATCGTTGAATTAAGTGACTTAATGCAGTTGATAATTATTCGTAATATCTAGAGGGGAGTGCGCTGAGAGCGCAAAAAGGTGATTGCAGCCTATAAAAAAACACCCTAACGCAGCGCATTAGGGTGTTTTCATTTTCGGTAAAATAAAGCCGTAGCGACTACGCTTGGTCTTTATATTTCAAGGTACCGTTTTCTTTAATTTCATCAAACCAAAGGTTATGGTGCTGAGTCGCCCAGGTTTCATCACAGTAGCCAGAAACCATACACTCCATGCCACCTTCAGACATTACCGTCGCCATAAAGATATGTACGATAGAGAATGCGGTAATGATGATTGCACTCACAGAGTGAAGTATCAGTGCAATCAGGCTTAAGGTACGGCTAGGTTCGAACAAGTTCGGGAAAAGTAACAGCATACCCGAAGCTGAAATCACTAGACCAAATGCCGCAAACGCCCAGAACCACAATTTCTCACCCGCATTGGCAAAGCCAGCATCAGGGTGCTTACCTTTAAATGGACCGAAGTTGATGTAACCACCGACTACCATCATCCACTTTAAATCGTACAGTTTAGGTAACTGGTTTTTCGCCCACAGTACGGTCATCAGTGCCCAACCAATCATGAACGGAATCGCCATGACATCGTGCACTTGTTTCGCACCATAAACCATCGACGCCCACATGCCTTCACCAATGTATGGCTGGAAGAAGTAGCGTCCTGATAGCAACACCAATCCGGTTAGAATCAGCAGCAAACAAGGAATCGCACCCAACCAGTGAATTGACACATCAAACTTCGACCAGCGATACACCATCTTGCCAGAGAAGCCACCATGTAACTTCGAAATACCATTAATCTTAATGAATACCACGAAGATGATGATCATCCCAAATAGCGCTAACATCAGGCCTGGAGCCAACCAATCACTACGTACATCTAGCAGACGCAAGTCATAAGTGTTGATCGGTTGATTATGGAACTGACCGTGAGAGGTAGTCTCACCCGTTGCACCGGCTTTAAGCTGTGACCAGATCTGACCTTCAGTTTCAGCTGCTGGTGCTGATTGAGCAAAACTCACTGCACTAAATGCAGTCGTTAATGCCACAATCAAAACCAAGCCTAACTGTTTAAACCATCTGTTCATGTTACATCCTCAATAATCACAGCATGCCATGCATGCTGTGATGAGTTAAACAATGACTATCGATGACTAATCTAAATGATTAGCCCCAAATCGCACTGTTAGAACCACGATATGCAACACGCTCACGGAAGATTGAAGAAACAATCTCAGCGTCACCAGCAAGTAGTGACTTAGTTGCACACAGTTCAGCACACATAGGTAACTTGCCTTCCGCTAGGCGGTTAGCACCGTACTTTTGACGCTCTGCATCTGAATGGTCTTCTTCTGGGCCACCGGCACAGAAAGTACACTTGTCCATCTTGCCGCGGCTACCAAATGCACCCCGTTTAGGGAACTGAGGCGCGCCAAATGGGCAAGCATAGAGGCAGTAACCACAACCGATACAAGTATCTTTGTTGTGCAGCGTTAGGCCGTCTTCGGTTTTGTAGAAACAGTTTGCTGGGCAAACCGCTTCACAAGGTGCGTCAGTACAGTGCATACATGCTACTGAGATAGACGCTTCACCTTTAACACCATCATTGATGGTGACAACACGACGACGTTGAATGCCCCACTCTAGAGCTGAATCGTTTTCGTTCTTACATGCAGTGACACAACCATTACATTCGATGCAGCGCTTGGTATCACATAAAAATTTCATTGTAGCCATAGTGGCTTATCTCCTCGCTAAACTGTGTTTAGGCTTTCTCAACCTGACACAGAGTCACTTTCGTTTCCTGCATCTGTGTTACTGGGTCATAACCGTAAGTCATTACCGTGTTAGCTGATTCACCAACCACGTATGGCTTAGTGCTAATGCCACCAGACTCAGGATACTGCAGTGCTTCACCGTGCATGACACCCGCAAAGTGGTATGGCATCCAAGTTTGACCTGGAAGTACACGCTCAGTCACCATGGCTTTAATCAAGATACGGCCACCTTCGGCGCCTTCAACCCAAACGTCATCGCCATTGCGAATACCGCGGTCAGTTGCATCAGCAGGGTGCATCTCGATAAACATCTCTTGTTGTAGCTCAGCAAGCCATGGACAAGAACGAGACTCTTCACCACCACCTTCGTACTCAACCAGACGGCCAGAAGAAGCGATAAGTGGATACTTCTTATCTAGATCGTCACTAATCACCTTATCTTGGATAGTCTTGAACAAGGTCGGTAGACGATGAACTTGCATATCTTCATGAGTTGGGTACTTAGCAATAAGATCACGACGTGAGGTATACAGTGGCTCACGGTGAGTTGGGATCTCATCAGGGAAAGTCCATACACGACAACGGGCTTTAGCGTTACCGTATGGCACCATGTTGTGCGCTAGCGCAACACGAACAATACCGCCGCCTAAATCAGTAGCCCAAGTGCGGTTCTCTGCCAGTGCTTTTTCTTCGTCAGTTAGCTCGTCCCACCAGCCAAGTTGCTTAAGCATCTTGTCATCAAATTGTGGGTAACCATCTTGGATTTCAGCATCAACTGATGCAGAACCGTCAGCCAGAATGCTTTCACCTTCGTACTCAACACCAAAGCGAGCACGGAAGTTACCACCACCTTGGTTTACGTTCTTACCCGTACGGTAAAGAATTTGTGTACCTGGGTGCTTCTGCTCTGGCGTACCCCAGCATGGCCAAGGTAGACCGTAGGTCTCGCCTTTGTTAACGCCGCCTGGTGCTTCCAAAGTTTCAGCTGAGAAATCACCCCAGTTCATGGTGTGGTTACGAATACGCTCTGGGCTCCAACCTGTGTAGCCAACACTGCGCATACCACGTGCGTACTCACGCATTACATCATCAGGGTTTGGCATGTTGCCATCGACTGCGATGTTTTTAGTGAAGGCTTCACCAATACCAACATGCTTAGCAAGGCGGTACATGATTTCTAAGTCATTCTTAGATTCAAATAGCGGCTCAACAACCTGTTGACGCCACTGGGCACTACGGCCAGAGTTGTTTACCGAACCTTCGCACTCAAACTGAGTCGCAGCCGGTAAGATGTAAACACCGTCTTTACGGCGATGCATGACACCTGCCATTGTTGGATAAGGATCTACAACAACAACGGTTTCTAGCTTATCAAGTGCGTCACGTACTTCCATCTGACGAGTTTCAGTGTTGATAGACTGACCCCAGAAGAAAGCTAAACGTAGGTTGTCTTTTTGCGCTAGGTTGTCTTTCGCTTCTAACACACCGTCTTGCCAACGTGAACAAGGCATACCTGGTGTAGTCATTGGGTCACGACCTAAGTATGGCGCTTGGTCGAAACGTGCTTTGACGTCTTCGTACGGCAGATCCCATACGCGAGACCAGTGCTGCCAAGCACCTGTAGCTACGCCGTAGTAACCAGGTAGGTTATCGAATAATAGGCCCATATCTGTGGCGCCCTGAACGTTATCGTGGCCACGGAAAATGTTAGTTCCGCCACCTTGAATACCCATGTTACCGAGTGCAAGCTGTAAAATTGAGTATGCACGAGTGTTAGCATTACCAACTGTGTGCTGAGTACCACCCATACACCAGATGACCGTACCTGGACGGTGCTCTGCCATATGCTTAGCTGCTGCGTATACGTCTTCACGCTTAACGCCTGAAACGTGTTCAACTTCTTCAGGAGTCCAACGCTTCACTTCTTCGCGAATCGTGTCCATGCCCCAAGAACGGGTACGGATTGCGTCTTTGTCTTCCCAGCCATTTTCAAAAATGTGCCACAAGATACCGTAAACTAATGGGATATCGGTACCTGGACGTAATGGTAGGTGAATGTCTGCATGGGCAGCTGTACGAGAGAAACGCGGATCAGCAACAGTGATCTTAGCGCCACGCTCTTTAGCAATCATGATGTGCTGCATCGCTACTGGATGCGCCTCTGCTGGGTTAGCCCCAATCAGGAAGATATTTTTTGCGTTACGAATATCGTTAAACGAGTTCGTTTGTGCACCATAACCCCAAGTATTCGCTACACCGGCTACTGTGGTTGAGTGACAGATACGTGCAGAGTGGTCAACGTTGTTCGTGCCCCACATTGCCGCAAGCTTACGGTACATGTAAGCGCCTTCGTTAGAAAACTTAGCACTACCCATGAAGTAAACTGAATCTGGGCCAGATGTCTTGTTAATCTCAAGCATCTTGTCGCCAATTTCGCTAACAGCTTGTTCCCAAGACAGCTTCTTCCACTTTCCGCCTTCCAGCTTCATTGGATATTTCACACGCTTATTTGAATGTGTGTGATAACGCAAGCTCGCGCCTTTGGCACAGTGTCCACCAGAGTTAAATGGGTGGTCAAATGCTGGCTCTTGGCCAGTCCATACGCCATTTTGTACTTCTGCATATAAACCACAACCGACTGCACAAGCACTACAGATAGTACGCTTGATTTCGGTAGGAGCATCGTGCGGAATGGTTTTGGCTTCTGCTTTACGCATCATGCCAGTACCCAGTAAAGATACAGCAGCAATACCACCAGAGGTGATACCAGCGTGTTTCATAAATTGACGACGGCTGATCCCAAGCGATTTTTTAGCCGCTGTTGGTGCCTCGTTAGATTTGCGCGTTAATTGCATCGCAGTAATTCTCCTCGGTTAGCTACGCAAGCTGTCATAAAAGCTGCGAATATGCGCAGTTTCGTGGTAGCCATTGGTGTTTTTCTTAACAGGCGATGACTCAGTAGATTGAGTTGCGCTAACACCGGTAACTGCCAATGCTGCGGTTGCAGAACCGCCGATTGTCAGTGCCTTCAGCAGCGATCTGCGATTCAGATCTGGCTGTTGCTTTTTCATTCTTACTCCTAATGAGAAAATGACCCCATTTCAGGGTTACTGTAGGAGGCGGTTAGCTGCCTAAATAAGGGCAATATTGTCATCACTCAATCGTTAAGCAAATGTATATAAAACGTAGACCTACGCTTCGTATTAACCGCTTCCTGAAATGTCGAAGTCACTATAAGTAGAGTTAATTGACAGAATATTGATCTAAAGTAATTTCCGGTTCGGAATTAAGGGGGATTTGGAAGGATTTGTTAGCTAGATCATATAAAAAAACCAAGCTTAAAGCAGCCTTAAATTTAGATTAAAAACATATTAAATCATAAGCTTAACTTTCCTTAAGATAAGCTTAAATTAGCACTGATTTCGTTAACTCAAAGTAAATATTGTTAACGATTATCGTTGCTTGAATACTAATTTTATTGGCCAAAATAACCCGCTATCGACGAGTAAATTGCTAGCTCAATAGCACCAAAGCGCTAGCTAACGGAAGGGGGTAAAAAGCCTGCTATAACAGTAAAAATCAATCATTCTCATTAGCGTGAATTAACCTACTGTGTTCAGCATGATTGGCCGCAATAACATTACCCCAAGCCTGGCAATACTGCGGCAAAACAATCTCTGAACCTCTAGTGGGAAAAACTCGCATACTGACTTAAGCCTTTGGTACAAAATAACAACAGGTTTAGCGCGGATAAATTGAAAGACACATCTAAAATACACATAAAAAAACACCTCACAGGTTGCCCTGCGAGGTGTTTATATTAACGCGGGTTAACGCAATTAATCTTTGTACTGTAAGGTGCCATTATCTCTGATTTCATCGAACCAAAGATTATGATGTTGCACAGCCCAGTTCTCGTCACAATAACCAGAAACCATAGCTTCCATACCGCCTTCACTGAGCACAGTTGCCATCCAAATATGCACAATCGTAAATGCAATAAGGATAATGGCACTGATACCGTGGATCAGTAACGCCGCCATAGAGGCTTCACGCGGTAAATCTAGTCCTGGAAGCACCAGCATGATACCCGATACACTGATAAACAGACCGAACAAAGTCAGTGTCCAAAACCACATTTTCTCACCGGCATTGGCAAAACCACTATCAGGGTGCTTACCTTTAAATGGTCCAAAGTTGATGTAACCACCTACCACTAAGAACCACTTCAAGTCGTACATCTTAAACGTTTGTAGCGGCATCCACTTCACCACACACAAAGCCCAAGAAACGATAAAGATTGGACCTACCCAATCATGCACAACTTTACTACCGTAAATCAGTGCGGCCCATATACCTTCTGCCACATAAGGCTGCAGTACATGTTTACCCAGCATGATATTTAACCCGGTGAAAATCAGGCCCATACAGGACAGCGCCATCACCCAGTGAAGCCAAATATCAGCTTTAGTCCAACGTAGTACCATCTTGCCTGAGAAACCTTTACTCAGTTTCGATGGACCGTTGACGAAATAGAACACTAAAAATGCGCCAAATACACCCAATACAGCTAAGCCCATTACTGGGGTGAGGTATTTGTTGCGAACATCTTTACCTTGGTTGCCTGCCACATTGATAAGTACATTGGCATCAATGCCCTTATCTGTGCTGTAACCTTTTTCTCCACCTTTAACCGCACGCCAAAGATCGGCATCGCTCGAAGTCGAGTTTGCCACCTGTTGGCTAGTTTGGTCATCGGCAGCAGCAACCGTGGTTGCCATACCTAACCCTAAAGTTAAGACAACGGGCAATACCAGTAAAGCAAACAGGCCGCGCAGTGATTTCAATAACATAGTCACTCCCTTATCGGATAAGCACTAGGCGGTGAGCGCACTCACCGCCAAGTCTTATTACGCGCCAGTTTGTGGGGTATAACCCCAAATTGCGCCTGGGTTACCGCGTGCAGCAATACGTTCACGATAGATGGTCGATACGATCTCGGCATCACCCGCTAGCAGTGCTTTAGTTGCACACAACTCAGCACACATAGGTAGCTTACCTTCAGCAATACGGTTTGCACCGTACTTCTGACGTTCAGCATCAGAATGGTTCTCTTCTGGGCCACCGGCACAGAAAGTACACTTATCCATTTTGCCGCGGCTACCAAATGCGGTTTTCTTAGGGAACTGCGGCGCGCCAAATGGGCAAGCATAGAAGCAGTAACCACAACCGATACAGGTATCTTTGTTATGTAGCACAATGCCGTCTTCAGTACGATAGAAGCAATCTGCAGGACAAACTGCTTGGCAAGGCGCATCAGTACAGTGCATACATGCTACTGAAATAGACGCTTCACCTGGTTCACCATCGTTAATTGTAACAACACGGCGACGTTGAATGCCCCACTCTAGCGCGGCATCGTTTTCGTTCTTACATGCAGTGACACAACCGTTACACTCGATGCAGCGTTTGGTGTCACACAAAAATTTCATGACTGCCATAATGGCTTATCTCCTCATCAAGTTCAGTTAGGCTTTCGTGATTTGACACAAGCTAGACTTAGTCTCTTGCATCTGTGTCACAACATCATAACCATAGGTCAGTACGGTGTTGGCAGACTCACCAATCACGTAAGGTACTGTGCCTTCTGGGTAGTTCTTCTCAAGGCTCTTGCCTTCGAATACACCCGCGAAGTGGTATGGCATGAAACTCTCACCTTCGATAACACGAGGTGTGACCATGGCTTTCACCGTAATCTTCGAGCCTTCTGGACTGTGAACGAATACGTCGTCACCATCACGAATACCGCGATCTGCTGCATCTGCAGGGTTGATCTCGATAAACATCTCTTGCTGAAGTTCAGCAAGCCATGGGTTAGAACGCGTTTCTTCACCACCACCTTCATACTCAACCAAACGACCTGAAGTCAGCGCTAATGGGAAGTCCTTAGCAAAGTCTTGGTCCTGAATTGATTTGTACAAGGTTGGTAGACGAGCAACCATACGGTCCTCATAAGTTGGATACTTAGATACCAAATCACGACGTGGCGTATACAGTGGCTCACGATGCACAGGGATATCATCTGGGAAGTTCCAAACAATACAACGTGCTTTCGCATTACCGTATGGGATACAACCGTGCTTAATGGCCACACGTTGAATACCACCAGAAATATCGGTCTTCCAGTTTTTGCCTTCAGCGTGTTGCTTCTCTTCGTCAGTCAGATCATCCCACCAACCCAGTTGCTTAAGCATCTTGTCGGTAAACTCTGGATAACCATCTTGGATTTCACTGCCTTTAGAGAATGAACCTTCAGCCAGAATATTGTTGCCGTCGTGTTCAACACCATAACGCGCACGGAAGTTACCACCACCGTCTTTAACGTGACGGCCAGTGCGGTACAAAATTTGTGTACCAGGGTGCTTCATCTCTGGTGTACCCCAACATGGCCAAGGTAGACCATAGGTTTCACCGCGAGCTGGGCCGCCCGGTGCTTCAAGCGAGTTAATGTCGAATGTGCCCCAGTTTTCTTGGTGCATCTTCAAACGCTCAGGGCTTTGACCTGTATAACCTACAGTCCACATACCTTTGTTGAATTCACGGGTGATATCTTCAATCAACGGCTCATCGCCATTAACCTTAATATGCTTACAGAATTCTTTTTCGATGCCCCATTTCTTCGCTAGCTTGTACATGATGACATGGTCAGGCTTAGCTTCGAATAGTGGCTCGATAACCTGAGTACGCCACTGTAGCGAACGGTTTGATGCAGACACTGAACCGTAAGTTTCAAACTGGGTCGCAGCAGGTAGCAAATACACGCCGTCAGTACGTTCGTGCATGACGCCAGCCATTGTTGGGAATGGGTCAACAACGACCACTGTGTCCATCTTGTTCAATGCTTCACGCACTTCACGACCACGGGTTTCGGTGTTAACTGACTGACCCCAGAAAAATGACATACGGATGTTATCTTTCTGAGCAATCTTAGATTTGTCTTCCAATACACCATCATGCCAACGTGAACATGGGATACCAGTTGATGTCATTGGATCTTGGCCAAGGTATTGGTCTTGGTCGAAACGACCTTTAACCCACTCGTAGTCTAAATCCCATACGTTACACCAGTGCTTCCAAGAGCCTGTTTTCAGACCGTAGTAGCCAGGTAGCGTATCAAACAATAGACCAAAGTCAGTTGCACCCTGTACGTTATCGTGACCACGGAAAATGTTAGTTCCGCCGCCTTCTACACCCATGTTACCTAGGGCAAGCTGTAAGATACAGTATGAACGCGTGTTAGCATTACCTACGTGGTGCTGAGTACCACCCATACACCAAACGATGGTGCCAGGCTTAGTTTCAGCAAGCATTTTAGCGACGCGGCGCATTTGTGTTTCTGGTACACCAGCGACGTTTTCAACTTCAGCAGGTGTCCACTTAGCCACAGCTTCGCGAATACGCTCCATGCCGTATACACGTTGGTTGATAAAGTCTTTGTCTTCCCAACCATTTTCAAAGATATGCCAAAGCAAACCGTAGATGAATGGGATGTCCGTACCCGGACGAATATGCACGAACTCATCAGACTTAGCTGCAGTTCGGGTGAAACGAGGGTCGACAACGATGATTTTCGCGCCGCGCTCTTTACCTTCTAGGATATGTTGCATTGACACAGGATGCGCTTCAGTTGGGTTTGACCCAATGAACATCATGGCTTTTGCTTTACGAATATCGTTGAACGAGTTGGTTTGCGCACCGTAGCCCCAAGTGTTTGCAACACCGGCTACCGTGGTAGAGTGACAGATACGTGCAGAGTGGTCGACATTGTTTGTGCCCCACATAGCAGCGAACTTTCTGTACATGTAAGCTTGTTCGTTCGAGAATTTCGCACTACCCATGAAGAATACTGAATCTGGGCCAGACTCTTGACGAATTTGCAGTGCTTTAGCACCTACTTCTTCAATCGCTTGATCCCAAGATAATTTCTTCCACTTGCCGCCTTCCAGCTTCATTGGGTACTTAAGACGCTTCTCACCATGACCGTGCTCACGCAATGCAGCACCTTTAGCACAGTGACCACCAGCATTGAATGGGTGATCGAATGCTGGCTCTTGACCAGTCCACACACCATTTTGTACTTCAGCGTAGATACCACAGCCCACTGAACAGTGAGAACAAATAGTACGCTTTACTTCAGTTGGTGCATCATAAGCTACATCTTTTGCTTCCGCTTTACGCATCATTCCTGCGCCAAGCATAGAAGCCGCAGCAATACCACCAGTTGCAAGACCTGCAGACTGTAGGAATTGACGACGGTTTAGACCTAGGGCAGGCTTATTTGTTACCGTTGCCTGGTCTGTTTTGCGGGTTAATCGCATCACACATCTCCTTTAATTATTCTTTAAGTATTAAGTGGTTGATTACTTGCTACGTAAAGAATCGTAATAACTACGAACATGATCTGTTTCGCGGTAGCCATCGCCTTTTGCTGTAGGCTCAACAGATGGCGCAGCCGCAACGGCTTGACCACTTACTGTCGCAACAGCACCAGCAGCACTACCCAATGCCAACGCTTTTAGCAGTTGACGGCGGCCCATGTCAGAAGCTTGCTTCTTCATAGTGTCTCCTAATTGTTTTTATTACTTAAGGTGTGACTTATGCCGCTACGTACCGTTGACTCTCACATCTCATACGTAACAACATAAGTACCACCCGACTCTTGCAAGGGTTGCCCCTCATTTCTTGCTCGTCACTTTAACGACAAAATTCTAAAGTGACGTCATATCTACCCAAGTCCTATGAAGCGAGTTCACTGGTCGTTGGGGTGATTTTTTCTGCTTCACTGCCTGGGCAGTTAACAGGAATGTCTAAGCTCAATTGCTCAAATTCGTTGGCTTCAATGGCAAAGAACGCTTTAGCTAGCTGTGCCACAGTGGCATAGAAAGCGGCACTAGGTGTTGCTGCTAATGTGTCGCAGAAACGTTCAATCCAGCTACCAATGTGACGCTGATAGAAGGCCAGTTGACGATAGCCAGGTGCCTCAAGAATGAGTATGCCCATCACTTCACACAAAGCAGCGACGTGATCTTCTGGCTCTTTCACTTCTTCTTCGCGCTCAAAACCAAGCTGCATCAAGTCTTGACGTAACAGTGCTAGCGGCTTATCCATTAGTGAGCCCGTCATAAACCAGCTGCCATAAGGTAAGATTTCACCACTGCCTACCCCCAAGAAGATGTTGAAATACTCATCTTCAAGTTGGTCACTGCTGAACTGGCCAGCCGCTAATTTCAGCGCTAACCAAGCTTTGGCCATCTCGCTGTCATCATTAGCGTCGACTTCCAAGTTCTGCAAAAACTCCAATAGCTCAGCACTTGGCTGACTGCGTAAAAGTGCCGCTAATAAATGATAAATATCGGCTCTTAACTGATCGTTTTCTGATACTTCTCTTACTTGTTCGGTCATAGTTAAACTCTTATCGCAGTTGCTTTTCAGGATCTTGAAGGATGTCTTCAAACATATCTTTAACCCGGCAGTCGCCGCACATTTTTAAGCGCTCAGTGTTGGCACTAAATGCACTATGGCCACCGACTACATCCAGCATCCGTTGCACCATGGATTGGGTTGCGAAAGCGGTGCCACAACGAATACATTCGAATGGGGCTTCCTCTTTCAACGTTTGACGCTGTTGACGCGCCGCTTTATCAAAGTTGATTTGTGGCGTCAGGCTAATCACTTTTTCAGGACACGCTGATTCACACAAACCACACTGAACACAATCTTGTTCAACAAAGTTCAGTGCAGGTAAGTCACCGCCATCGGTCAACGCTTGTGTTGGACAAGTCGACACGCACGATAAACACAAGGTACAGTTTTCAGTGTTTACACTGACCTTACCAAATGGAATATTGCTCTTACTTAGGCAGCTATCAATTGATGCAGCTTGCTCATTGAGATGGTCAACGGCGGCATACAAAGTGTCACGCTTGGTCGTTGGCGCAAATTCACCTGGCACAATCACTGGCCAGTTAGCACTGGTCGCAATCAGGCTTGTCAATTCACCCATATCAGCTTGGTTAACCACGCTAATGCGTTGTGGTTGACCCATCTCATCCAAAATATCGTTAGCTAACTTTTGCTCGCCGTTCAACATTTGCGTGAGCGTTGGTGCCGTGGCATCGGTGTTGAGCACGATAATTTGGCGGGCACCCCATGCTAGTGCTGACATCCAGTGGTCCATACTGGCCACGGTAATTTCTTCTAGCTCAACAGGGATAATGGCACCGGGTAAATCTTCGCTAATTAACGCCGCGCCATTGGCTGCATCATGAAATAGAATCACAGGGGCAGTTTGCGCTTGCTCGCGGAAGCGACCAACCAACTTATGTAAATATGAATGCAGCGCTTGTGGTGTAGGTAAATCGTATGCGATTGCGCCGGTTGGACAAGCATTAGTACAGCTGCCTGCGCCATGGCAAAGATAAGGGTCTATCTCAATCATCTTGTCGATGCTTTGAATCGCATCAGCAGGACAGAAGTTCAAGCAACGATTACAGCCATCAAGTCCATTACGGTGATGGGCACAAATTTCGCTATTGACCTTAACGTAACGAGGCTTATCAAACTCACCTATCATGCTAGGCAGCTGTTCAATAGCTTCATCAAGTTTGGCTTGGTCTTGACCCACATAGAAGTAACCTGGTGGCAGCATTTCTAAGTTGATAGATGGCGCCATGCTCAGGTCTAGGATCAGGTCAAAATGGGCTTTACGAATTGCCGCTAGGCTTAAGTCGATAGCGCTAGTTTCAGTGGCCGACTCCGGCTCAACTTTAACTTGGAACTGGCCCAAGAAGCCTTTAATTTCAATTAATTTGTTGTAGTAACTTTCGATGTGCTCAGCCGACTGCATCACCTTTTCAAGGTGCGCTTCGTCTTGGCTGGTAATTGATTCGTTGGCAAGGATTGCCACCTGACCCATGTTGGTCAGACGGTCAGCCGCTAAACGGGCTAAATCTTCAGGCCCGATCACCAACACATTCCCTTCAGTGGTATAACTCACTGTGGGTGGGATCAGATTCTGTAGAATCTGGGTTTGCCCCAATACTTGCTGACGGACCTGCTTTAAGTCAGCTGATTCACTACTATTTAAATGTATGCTCACATTGCGTTCCTGAACAGTTTTGGCCGCTGCTGTCGGCTAGGTGGCTGATTTGCTCTAATGGCTGCGCTTAAATGCGCCAGCTTCACCTATTTATACTTATTACTACAGCAATTCACTACAGCAATTCACGTACCAAATTTATGGGTTTAATAACTCTCCAAACTTACCTTAAGCAACAGTTCCCTTTGTTCCACCGTCCACTTCTGGTTCATTTTGGGACACTTGCTCATTAACTTCGTCCAAAATGTCCGCGCTAGCGGTATCGGCGATTTTCGCCTCTTCAGCATCGGCTTCAGAGGTAATATCAGCAGTCATCTCTTCTGCTGACTCTGGGGTTTCTTCTTCGTCTTTAGTGACGTGACGGAAAATCTTTTTGGTGAGCTCCTGTGACACATCAGCACTCAACTTTGGTTGGTTGCTGTAATCTAATGCGTACTCAAGCAAACCATCAATTTCGTTATAATGCGGCTGTTTCCATAGCGCACGCAGCGCAGCAGCTTTGGCCGCTGGGTCGACATTTTCAGCCATAAAACTCGCAAAGCTGCCACCCACTTCAATTTGCTCAGGATCTGGCAGCTCTTCAGCGCTAACAACTTTGGCTTCTTCGCTCTGCTCACCGGCGTCGAGCTCAGATGCTTGTGCTTGGGTCTCTAGGGACTCCGCTGCCGCTTGATTATCTGCTTCAGTTTCTTCTGCTAGCTTCTCTTCTTCGACTTTCTGACGACGAAGGTTCCAACGTGATAACAAACCACTCGATTGTTCACTCATAATTAGCCTCGCCCATGACTGTTACTTTGACTTGGGCCTTCGCCTTTACGGCGATTAACATGCTTGCGGCGATGGGCACTGATTTCGACTTCGCCGTGGCGGGTAATGAACGCTTCAATCCAGCAGGCAATGGCACTTGGCATTTGCATATTAAGTACCGGTGTGTCGCCCTCTAAACAGCCTGCTGCGACATTTTGGTCAGCCGAAATAGCTGCTGGTACCCAAGTACCATCTTCTAATTCGTCACAAACGATGTAGAGCATGGTGTTATCCATGTCTAGGTTGAGGCGGTAACTGGCTCGTTCATCTCGATACAATTCAAGCATCACCAGCTTGGCGCCTTCTGGGGCTTCATGGGTGGCGGGTAAAATCTGATCGATTTCCCATTGGACTGATGTCCAGCGACCCACAAGTTTCTCTGTTTTTTTCAAAGATACGTACATGGGCCATTGACTTTCGGTATGCTGCATTCCGTCTCCGTCTTGCTATGGAAAGCCGACTCTAACGGGGAGTCAGCGATTTTCCGCTCAGCGATGTCTATACAGCTGCAATATTGATGCCAGTTAAATAACGGCAATAGTTTGAACTAGATCATCATTTCCACAATAAGCGTAGGACAATTTGTCCAAGCCGCCAGTCTGATCGGGACAATAAAGGGCGCTCGCTGCCACAATAATCGACCAGATCACGCATTTAATTAAGAATCGCTGCATAAGGAATGAATATTGCTATGCTTGAGCCAGCCTTCAGTGACTAGAAATCAAATATGAGCCCAATGAAACGTAATCCAACCTTATTAAAAACCGATGTTGAGGTCCCCTTGACCATTGCCGTAAAGGCCATTAATGAGCAAGGTGAAGCAGTTGATAAATACATTGCTTGTGAACGGCCACTGACGGTTTACCTCAACTGGCAACCCATAGTGACCTTGATGACTTTGGGCGCTCGAGCTGAGTCTTTAGCACTGGGCTACCTTAAAAATCAGGGATTTATTTCAGACGTCAAACAGTTGGAATCTGTGATTATTGATTGGGATGTCAACTCCGCCGCAGTGTTAACCAAAGAGAGCACCGCAGATTTAGACGAAAAGCTGTCTGAGAAAACCGTCACCACGGGTTGCGGTCAAGGCACAGTTTATGGCGGCTTTATGGATGGGCTCGATGAGATTAATTTGCCACAACCACAGCTAAAACAAAGCATGATTTATCGTTTGTTGAAGAATATCAACGAATATAATGAAACCTATAAAAATGCCGGCGCGGTGCATGGTTGCGGCCTGTGTAAGGAAGATCAGATCACCGGTTTTGTCGAAGATGTGGGCCGTCACAATGCCGTAGATACTTTGGCAGGTGAAATGTGGCTAAACCAAGAAGCGGGTTACGATAAATTGTTTTACACCACAGGTCGCCTCACCTCAGAGATGGTAATTAAAGTGGCCAAAATGGGTATTCCCGTGCTGCTATCTCGCAGTGGCGCAACCCAGATGGGCTTAGAGCTAGCGCAAAAGCTAGGTATTACCATGATAGCCCGCGCTAAGGGTCGCCACTTTCTGGTGTACAACGGCGCCGAGAATATAGAATTTGATGATATGCCGCCAAAGCGCGCCGCCAAGTAACATGCCAATAGCCACTATTTTTGCCGGTAAGGACAAGCGATGACAGAGCCCAGTGAACTGATCTACATGAGCGCTAAACAAGTTGCTGAGTACTTAGATCTCAATGAGAAAAAAGTCTATGCCATGGCTAATGACCGCATTCTTCCTGCCACTAAAGTTACAGGTAAATGGTTATTTCCCAAGATTTTAATTGATCGCTGGGTGATGGATTCTTGCCACAGCGGCATGTTGTCCGATCGTATGCATATCACCGGCAGTGACGATCCTTTGCTGTCTATGTTGGTCGCCCGATTAATGTGCCGTATCGGTAAAAGTGACTTAGTCAGTTACAGTGCCACAGGCTCGCGAATGGGACTGGACTTATTGTCGCGCGGCTACGCTGATGTGTGTACCTTGCACTGGGGCAGTGTTGAAGAAAGCAACGTCAGACACCCCGCATTGCTTAAAGGTTACGCCAATCATCAACAATGGGTGATGGTACACGGTTACACCCGCAAACAAGGCTTAATGATGCGTGCCGACATGCATCAACGCTGCCAAGAAGAAGATAAAATTGTCAGCATGCCCTGGCGCTGGGTTGGCCGCCAAGACGGTGCAGGCAGTCAACAGCATTTGGAACATTGGCTGATGAAACAAGGGGCGGCGGTAAGCCATTTGAGCTTTTCGGTCACGGCCCATAGTGAACGGGAGCTGGCAGGGTTTATTACTCGCAACGAAGCAGACATTGGGTTTGGTTGTCAGTCTGTCGCCATGGAAAGCGGATTGAGCTTTGTGCCGTTAATTACTGAATCATTTGATTTTGTTATGCCACAAGGCATCTATTTTAGACGTCAACTACAAGCGTTATTCGACCTACTGTCTAGCACCCAAACCAAACAACTGGCGGCGACACTCGGCGGATATGACTTAACCGACTGCGGCAAGTTAATCTGGACCCCTTCATAACCGAGTTCGACCAACGCCGTGTGGATCAACTCAGGCTGAGCTGGTAGTGCAAACTTCCGTCAGCTTGAGTGTTATCCAATACAAAGCCTAATTTTTCCAATAAGTTAATTGATGCCAGATTATCTGCGCTGACCCCAGCTACGAGCCGATACCAAGGGCTTTCGCACCGACATTGGTCAATCAAGCCTAACAGTAATTCAGTGGCCAAGCCTTGGCGCCAACAAGTCTGAGCCAGTAAATAGCCTATGTGCGCGTAAGTTGGCTGTATATAAAGAAATACCATACCGACCAATCGCTGAGTCGCTCGGCTATAAACCAAGAGCAGTTCACCATCTTGGTTGATTTTCTCTAGCCACTGCTGCGCAGCTTTTCGGTCATCAATCCCCTTAAAGGCATTAGGTAAGTCCCTAACAACTTCAGGTGTCAATGTTGCCACAATATCATCAAGCAAATTGGCGCAAACCTCGACTTGAGCCAAATGGCGCACCTGTAAACGTGAGGTCGTATAATCGTACTTCATGGTCACCCTATGTTTGAGAAAGTGGAGGTTTAATGACAAACCCACGTTCTATGCCGCTTTGCATGCCGACCGACTCATATAAACGGTGGGCACCGTGCAACTGCTCACCAGATAACAACATCACCTTATAGCAGTTCAATTGCCATGCTAACTCAATCGCAAAACCCAATACTTGTTGGCTCAGACCGCGACGACGAAACGCGCTGGCAGTGATAACGTGCTCAATCATCCCAAACGGGCGTGCGCCGTTGGTAAGGCCAATGTTGAGTGTCAGCTCGCAGCTGGCCGCCAATTGGCCCTCTACTTCGGCAACGACAACATGACAGTGAGGGTCTGCGCACATCTGCTGCCAAGTTTGCTTTGCCTGCGATTCGGTCAACAGCGGATCCTGCGGACGTAGCTCCTGATACAACGCCAAAACGGCGGCTAAGTCTTGGTCTGTGGCAACTCTAATCATCCAGATTACTCCAGCGTAATGCCTTCTTTGGCGACATGGCTATCCAAGAAAACAAACTGATCCTTATTCGTATTTTCAACGTATCAGATTGAAAATGAGAAGGAACTACTATGAGCATCAGTAATGCAAAAATCAATGTCACCAATTTAAGGTTGCGCACCTTTATCGGCTTTAATCCCGAAGAACGTGAAAAACAACAAGATGTGGTGATCAACATAGAGATTCATTATCCAGCCTCACTGTCAGCCCAAACTGACGATGTGGCTAACGCGCTTAACTATAAGACCGTCACCAAGAAGGTGATTCAACACGTTGAAGAGGGGCGGTTTCTACTATTGGAAAAGTTGGTCTCAGACATTCTGGCCATTGGCTGTGAGCATCCGTGGGTGCGCTATTGCCAAGTCAAAGTAGATAAACCCCACGCGCTAAGGTTTGCCGACTCAGTCTCCCTCACCCTTGAAAGTCATTTAGCCGAGCGCCAATAACCATTTTCAATATATTTGAAGTCCATTATGTCGCCAGTTGCCGAGCAAGTTAGACAAGCACTTATTGCCCAAGGCCTAGAAACGCCACTTCAGCCTAGTGAGCTCAATAGCGAACAAAAATATCAGAAGATCAAACACCTAATGACCGATGTTGTCGCCACTTTGGGACTAGACTTGAACGACGACAGCCTGTGCGAAACCCCGCACCGTATCGCCAAAATGTACGTTAACGAGATATTTTCAGGTCTAGACTACGACAACTTTCCCAGTATTGCCCAAATTGACAATAAAATGGGCCTCGATGAAATGGTCAAGGTCAGTGACATCAGCCTCACCAGTACTTGCGAGCATCACTTTATAACCATTGATGGTCTCGCGAAAGTGGCCTACATTCCCCACAAATCGATTTTGGGCCTCTCTAAAATCAACCGCATTGTGCGCTTTTTTGCCCAACGTCCCCAAGTGCAAGAGCGTTTAACCCAGCAAATTCTGTTGGCGCTGCAAACCTTACTGGATACCCAAGATGTCGCGGTAACCATTACAGCCACTCATTATTGTGTCAAATCACGTGGGATCATGGATAGCCAGTCGGCCACACAAACCACCGCACTCGGCGGGAGTTTTAAAACTAATCCCGATACACGAGCGGAGTTTTTAGCCTAGGCATGTTGGCCTGCGCTATTTTTCGCTAACATAAGGCTCAGTTACAACATGCAACAACCTATAATCGATGGAGTTTTGATGACAAAAACGGTTCTCATCACCGGAGTGGGCAAACGCATTGGCCTCTATCTCGCCAACGCATTTATCCAGCAAGGCTGGCAAGTCATTGGCACGTATCGGAGCCATTACCCTAGCATTGACGCCTTAGCTGAATCTGGCGCAGACTTATATTGTTGTGACTTTACCGACAATCTACAAATTCAGCACTTCATTGAAAAAGTTTTGGCCGCCTACCCACAGCTAGATTGCGTTATTCATAACGCTTCTCTATGGTTACCTGACAACGCAGACCTGGCTAACAGCGACATTATGGCCACTATGATGCAGGTGCATGTGAGTGCCCCTTATCAGATCAATTTGGCCGTCGCACCGTTACTTCAAGCCGCTGAGCAGAAAAGTAATATTATCCACATTACCGATTATGTTGCTGAAAAAGGGAGTAAAAAACACATCGCTTATGCTGCAAGTAAAGCCGCAATGGAGAATATGAGCCTGTCATTTGCAAGCTTATTGGCACCCAAAGTCAAAGTGAATAGCATTGCACCGGCGCTGATCTGTTTCAATGAAGGAGACAGCGAGCAATACCAACAAAAAGCGCGCAATAAATCGCTCATGCAACAAGTTGGCGGTGAACATGAAATGTGGGACGCCATCCAGTATTTGCTATGCAGTCACTACATTACCGGTCGGTCATTACCGCTTGATGGTGGGCGTCATCTTAAGTAGCGCCATATCACGCGGTCGGCTTAGCTTCGGCACTGAGACTAAATTGGTCATCATCGGCTAAATGGCTACTGCTGCTCACATTAGGAGATAACATTAAGCGCTGCTGCAAAGGTTGCAACAGTCGTTCACTGTGGATTTCGCTATCAAGCTGCAGTAAACCTGAATCCAACAGCTGAGTTCGACATGTGATTGTCATCAACTCATCTGATAGGGTCACGGTTTCACCGATATTAAGCGTAGCAGTTTCACTAAATAGGCATTGATTGTGTTGATAAAAGTGCAACCTCAACGCTATACCAGTGAGCTGCTGCTGTTGCCATTTGAGTGTTTGTTGACGCTTGGCTGCCGCCAAATAATACCCACCTAACGGACTGCTCATATATCCTTACTCGCTGCTTAAAATCCCTAAATTCAACTGTACCACAGCCCGGTTAATTCATACCAATCAGTATAAGAATTTGATCTACTCAGCGCGCTTTTGGCAAACTAATTCAAGGCGAATAACTGAAACAATGGTTGCTCCCTTGTGAGGTTATTCAACGCAGAAGTAGGTAGCCAAAAACGCGCCAGAATGGCGAGTTTTAGCGATTTTGATGCTGTGTTAACGAGCTTAACCGTAGAATAACTATGCTCTTCACTCGTTGCCTTGCCTCAGAACCGCTAAACTCTCGCTGAGTGACTAAATGTTTATACTGATTGGTATCACATCAACAGCCTATGCTGATTAACGGTATTTTGCCCACAACGCCTGCTGCTTAGCATCTAAAAACGTCCATGCTAACACCCTCGTCAACTTACTGCCTTGGGTCATATTGATGGTTTTGACCGTGACGGCAGCCACTTTGTCGAGTGCCTTGTAACACGCCGTTAGGTTTTCTTTTTTAGAAACCAGACTGGTAAACCACAAGCATTGCGTTGCAAAGGCCTTGCTCTCAGCGATCATATCAAGCAAAAACCGCTGTTCGCCGCCATCGCACCAGAGTTCAGCCTTTTGACCACCAAAATTAAGCTTAGAGGTAGCCTGGCTGGCTTGATGGCCCTTGGCGGCTCGATTGGCGGCCAAATTGGCGAGTTTACGCTGGCTCCCCTGACTGGCCTCGGCTAGCGATGCATGGAAAGGTGGATTACATAGCGTGATATCAAAGCGTTCATCGGCGCCGATAATACCGGAAAAAATTTTCGAGCTTTGCTGCTGCAAGCGCACCTCGAGCGACTGAGACACCTTGGTATTAGCGGCTGCAATTTGCTGCACATTGCTAACCGATTGTGGGTCAATATCGCTAGCCACAAACTGCCAGCCATACTGACTAATCCCCAACAGTGGATAGATACCATTCGCCCCAGTGCCGATATCTAACGCCTTAATTTTGTTTCCATACAATCGCTTAGGGATAGTTGGGACATTTTGTCCATCAAGCGGTTGCGCCGAAAGTAAATCGGCTAAATAGTGCAGATAATCCACCCGCCCCGGAATAGGCGGACATAAAAAACCCGCAGGGATATCCCAAGCATCGATTTGATAATGATGCTTTAGCAAGGCGGCATTAAGGTGTTTCACTGCATCAGCATCAGCAAAGTCGATTGACAGCTTACCGTACGGATTCGGGCGAACATAAGCGCTCAGCGGTGCATAAGCCTTAATAAGCGCGTTGAAATCGTAATCTTGTCGATGGATATTGCGCGGGTGCAAACCCGTTTGATAAGCCGCAATGATTTGATGCTGAGCAAGGTATTTGCCGCTGGATTTTGAACCTTGAGTTTGACGCTGTCGCTTGCCGCTAGCAGGCTGAGGTTTAACCGCTTTAGTCGGTTTATCAGCGTGTTTTTTTTCTGATGGGTGGGTGCGCACATAACTGTGCCGCGACGGTTTGCTCATAAGCTGGGTTACCCAAGGCCATGACAACAGCCACGAAGCCACCTAGGTAGCTCCGCAGTTTGCCTAGGCAATATTAATCGTATAAATACTTAGTGAATAGCAGGTTAACCACCATAGCCTTGCCCGTTTCGGCTTCAAGCAAATTATTGATGGTGTCGTAACACTCGCGGCGAATATCTTCTTTGCCTGTTAACGACTTCACTTTGTCCTCGGTTTGCGAACCAAGAATTTCTACAATGGCGGCACGCAATAGTGGATCGTGGCGTTCTAAAGCAATTAGATCTTCAGGATCTTTCACCATCAACTCCACGCCAATGCGCACAAAACCAAGCTTCTTTCGATTTGAAATGTAATTGGTGACAATTTCTGGCTCAAATCCGTAATAAGCATAGGTATCTAGCTTTTCTTCGTCTTCAGCAGAGACAGATGCAGAAAAAATGCTCAGGGCCATAACGAGCCACAGTGACACTAACTTTTTCATACCTAACAATAACTCCTAAATTGGCACGCTGAACACACTCACTGCGCCAATTATGACAGAGGTGCGTGAATATTTCCTGTTCTGTTGTTGTTCTATGCCAATTCTCATTGATTTGTAAGCATCGAAACCATCGCTTTGCTTTCGAGAAAGGGCGAACACATGATAAACTGCTCCAGTTTGCCAGCATTGTACCGAGAAATGAATGAGCGTGACTAGGTTAAGCTTCCCCTACGGAGAAGCAGTTCAATGGTATACACCGGAAAAAATCGCCCCACTACCTGCATCAGCATTTAGAGAATGGTTATTGAGCACCGGCAGTCTCACTAAGAAACTGCGTGAGCAATGCCTGCAGTTTGAGGTAAGAGTGCTAGGTGAAGGCAATTTAATGCCATTAGTCGGTGAGCTTCCACAGCAGCAACAAACTTGGGTACGTGAAGTATTGCTGTGCCTTGATGGCACCCCTTGGGTGTTTGCCCGAACGCTTATCCCGGCAGAGCTAATGTCGCAAAGCCAGTCTGACTTTATGGGCTTAGGCACTCGTCCCCTTGGCGAATTGCTGTTTACCAGCGATCAATTCACTCCAGGACATATTGAAGCCTGCCACTTTACTCCCTGTAATAAGCTGGCGGCCCTAGTCGAGCAACTGCAACAGGATGCCGCCCAACCACTATGGGGTCGTAGACGTTATTTTGAACACCATGACAGCCAATTGATTGTCAGCGAAATATTCCTGCCAGCCGCACAAGCTGCAATTGAAGCCCTGCCGCAACAAGCCTAGTGCGATTGTTGATGCAACCAGTCGGTATACAGTAACAACAGCACTGACGCTGACCAGCTAAAATTGGTGCAATGCAAACCTTCACCCGTGAGCGGATGATAATTTTCTCTTATCGGCTGCTGGGTTTGCATGCCCTCACCGGCACTGACTAGCTGCCGGGCTAATTGCTTGGCCTGCTGCTCATATCCATAACGCGCTAACCCATGTAAGGCAAAGTAGCTTTGGTCGAGCCACACGGGTCCTCGCCAATACTGGCTCGGCGCGAATGCTGGGCTATCAGCACTCACAGTGGGAAACGGCACTTTAGTGGCAAAAGCCGACTCATTAACATAACGTGCAATCATCTGTTTCGCTTGCGCGTCTGTAGCCACTCCAGCCCACAATGCCACCCAGCCCTCTACGCCACGACCGGCCTCAACTAAACGCCAACTGCGCTCGCCATTAAAGCGAACGTCATAGAAAAACTCACTCTGTGGGTCAAACATTTGTGTCTGAATTTTGTGTTTCAGCGTGGCCGCCTGTTGCTGCCATTGGAGGCTTTGTTGTTGCTGTCCTAATAGATCGGCGATTTGTGCTAGCCATTGCTTTTCGGCGTACAAGTATGCATTGAGGTCTACCGACTCTTGTGAAATAGAGTAGCCTAGCAATTGCGGCTCCGTTGCCCCGGGGCCGATACCTACATTACTGAGTATTTGCAGATCATCACTGTCATCAAAGCGGGGGGCATTATCCATACCTGACTCCCACGCGGCGGCTTCAATAATCGCTTGGCGATCAATGACGCCTTGCTTTACATGCATGGGATGGACGTTCGCGCCGTATTCAACTAATCCGTTGCCGTTATGATCCCGATTGCGATACCACCACTGATGATAGGCCACTAATTTAGAGTAGAAACGCTGCAGCAGTGCCAAATCTTGAGTTTGTTGATAGATCTGCCAGACAGCCCATGTGGCAAGTGGCGGCTTACCGTTACGTTCATTCCAATTGCCGCCGTCACCACCTCGGTTATCATCTTGATTGTAAAAAATCGCATCGGGTAGATTGCCAGCATCTTGCGGCCGCACGCTATCATGTTGGTCGAACTGATAGTCGAACATCGCGCTAACATTGGCCTGCGCTAATTGGGGGTCAAACTGGGCCAACGCCACCGCTTGCTTCCAAGTATCCCAAGCCCAAACTCCGTTAAACCATTTGTAAGTAATGGACGGGGTTATCGCATCATGAATAATCGCCCCAGCCGGGCTGCGCCAATTATGAATTAAGGTTTGCATGCTTTTAGCGGCCATACGCTTGTCGAGCATACTGCCACCACGATTGAGGTTGGCCAGTCGTTGTTGCCAGCGGCTATGATTTGCATCTAATGAGCCATCAACCCCAGACCAGTCAAACACCCCTGCCGCCTTACGCGCTTTTTGGGTATGGAAGAAACGCTGAGCGCTGCGTAATGTGGTTTGCTCCAAAGGCGCCAACGTGATCACTTGGCTACTGGCTTGATATTGACTGTTATTGATCTTGATGTCTGTGGCTTGCTCAAATAACAGCTCATATTGGGCATCAGCCAACATCAGTTGCCATTTTTCGCGGACTGGATTGAGCTGCCAACGCACACCATTGCCAACATTCTCGGTAGCAGCGATAAGCTGGTAATCTTTTAGGTTGGGGTGTGAATCGAATGGCTGCCCCTGCCAGCGCAGTTGCCACTGTTGCTGAGTATCACTGCGATTAATCAGGGTTGTACTGACCACGGCCGTGCGACTATCACTAAATTGTAATTGAGTTTTCAAGGTCAAAGTTGGCCACTGAAACTCTTGTACTAAACTGCCAGAGACACTGTAAATATGCTGTTTAGTCGCCTTAGCTAACGACCAGCTTTTGCCACTAAGCCTATCCACAAGCGCTAACCTTTGTAGGGCATCACTAAAATGGACACTGTATTCTTGGGCAATGATCAATGGCCCCGTAAACGCACCAAAGTCCGCCTCATCAGCCGGTAAGTGAAAGCCGTGCCAAGCACCTAAGTCGGTGTAAACGGCTGGGATAAGCAAATTGCCTTTAGCATCCCGTTGCTCCATCGACTGCGGCGTGCCTTGGTAATCCAGCAGGTTGGTATCAATCGACGTTGGCGCCAATGTGCAGGCGGCGCAGAGCATAACAGTAGCTAGCATAATGGATAATCAATTATTCAAATACGTTGGATACAATATTCAATAATTGCAAACTATCAAGCATTATGCAAATAAGCCGATGCGGTTAGCCTTGCCCCGTATGAGCAATATAGTTAGCCACACCGTCGAGGAACATCTGCACCGATAGCATAACTAACACCATACCCATTAGGCGCTCTACCGCTGTCAGGCCTTTTTCGCCGAGCACCTTAGTAAAGACTTTATAGAAAAGTAGAATCACTGCACTCGCGCCCCAAGCGGCAAACAGGGCGATAGTCCAATCTCCCATTCTAGTGCTATCTGTGTGTGCCAGTAAGATCAGCGCAGCTAGCACAGAAGGACCGGCCATGAGCGGAATCGCCATCGGCACAATAAAGGGCTCTTCACCTGCGGCGAGGCCTACAACACCACCTGGCTGTGGAAATATCATTCTGATAGCAATCAAAAACAGAATGATACCGCCGGCAATGCTAACCGACTCAGAGCGTAAATTGAGAAAATTAAGAATGGCTTCACCAGCAAACAAAAACAGCAGCATAATCACTAATGCTATGAGCAGTTCGCGTATTAACACTCTACGACGCTTTTTCGGCTCAATATGACGTAAAATTGAGGCAAAAATGGGCAAGTTGCCTAGCGGGTCCATAATTAAAAACAGCATCACTGCTGCAGAAAGAGTTTCCATGGCGAAAGCTTTTGTCACATGTAAAAACTATATTGTATAACCTTTTCAGCGTAACAATCATTACATAGGCCAACTTTTACAACAAATTCATTAGCATTTGTAGCAAAATGCTGTCGAGAAAAGCCTGTGGCTTAGCCTAGCCTCAGCGCAAGTTTATTGAGCTCACCAGCGGCCTTGCAGGGATAACGCGGTTCAATAACTTGAATGTAAATCCCATTAGGCTGCCCAATTGCTCATGAACTAAATACAATTGGTATGATATACTCTGTCGCTTCCCTAGGCTCCTTCACTTATATTGCCCATGTTATATCTCGTTGCCAGCTGTATCGCACTATTGCTTGGTCCTTTGTTCTACCGTTTTTTCACAACGGGAGCTGGACTGCATAAAGGCTTAGATGGCTTTATTTTTGTTTCGCTTGGCGGCTTAGTACTCGTACACATTTTGCCAGAACTGCTGCAACACGGCGGCTTTATGGCCATTGTATTTGTGATGATCGGCATTTGGGGACCGACCTTAAGCGAACGCTTATTTCATCGATATTCTGAAGTCACTCACAACCTAACACTCACTTTAGGTATTGGCGGCTTACTACTGCATACCATCACCGACGGTGGTGCAATGGTACTGGCACAACAAGAAGGCGCATCCACGCTATTAGCCCTCGGTATTATTCTGCATCGCTTGCCTGTGGGTTTAGCTATTTGGTGGCTATTAAAGCCACAAGTTGGCACCCGCTGGGCTTGGGTGGTCTTACTGTCAATGATGGCACTTACCGGTGTAGGCTACTTTGCAGGTGAGCAATTACTTACTCACCTAAGTTTGGACAACACGGTTTATCTACAAGCTTTTGTCACAGGCTCTATCCTACATGTGGTATTGCATCAGCCCCACGGACAACAAATTGATGACCGCCAAGGCAAATATGAGTACCAAGCCGGTATTGGCAGCCTACTTGGATTAGGTTTGTTGGCGTTATTGCTATTGGTGGACTCTGGCGGCCACGAACACCACCATCACGATCACAGCACTGAACAGCTTATTGGCTGGTTAACGACCATCGCACCGGTACTGTTACTGAGTTATCTGTTTGCAGCGCTGCGATTTACCTTGGGGTTATCACCGCAAAGTAAGCATCTGCCATTGCAATGGTTGCAACGCTTGCTCGGTCCGGAAGCCCTAATTATCACCGCGCTGCTGCTTGGCCCTGAATTTGCCCTGGCGCAACTGCTGATTTTAATGCTCATGGGGGCGATGCTGACGATGGCTAAAGTCACCCCCACCGATCCACACCTGCATTTACCGGCTCAAGGCTGGCGATTTGGTTTTGCCCATTTAGTTGACCGCAGTGCGCCGTGGATTGTGTTAAGCCTATTATTGGCTAACTTGATTGGCCACCCCTCTGTGCCCTTGGCAAACCCTTGGGTACAGGTGGCAGTATTATTAGCGCTATTTTTGCCGATGCGTTTTTGTAATTTAGGCGGCGCGGTATTAGCACTGGCCCTAGCATACAGTGGCTGGAGTAATGCCGCTGTTATGGTGGCTCTGATTGCCGCGCCGGTGTTTAACCTCGCTCAGCTCAAGCTGATGTCGAAGTTGCAAATTGCATTGCTCAGCTTACTGATAACCGGTGGCATTTTTGTCACTGAGTTAATGCAACTAAACTGGCACATCGTACTGCCGGTGCCTGATAATATCAGTTTGATCGCGGTTATCCTGTTAGCAAGCCTGTTTGCGGCAAGTTTACTCAGGCTAGGGCCGAGAAAATTTATGGCTAGAATTATGCTGTGGAAACCCAAAGCACATCACCATGATCATGATGGTAATCACTCCCACGGCCACTCACATGGTCATTCGCATGGCCATTCTCATAGCCAAGAAAAAGGTCAGCATCACCATTAACCGTTGCAGCTTTTACTAGATCTTATGCGGTTGGCCGAGTAGATTGACCATTATCGGCCCCGCAATGAGACCTTACGTATGTGCATACTGTTTGTCGCCTATCAGGTGCATCCTGACTACCCGTTGATTGTTTGTGCTAACCGTGATGAGTTTCATCATCGTCCCACCCAAGGCCTGCATTTATGGCAACAACCACAAGGCATTATTGCAGGTAAAGATCTTGAAGCCGGCGGCACGTGGTTAGGAGTCAATCAGCAAGGGGAATTTGCCGCCCTTACCAATATTCGCGCTCCTGAATTACAGCAGCAAGATATGCGTAGTCGTGGCGATCTGGTACTTAATGCGCTCGATTCTCAGCAGCCATTTGATCAGATGTGGTTGACGCAGCACAGCGAGCAATACAATCCATTCAATCTAGTTTTTGAACAACACGACCAGCTGATGTGCTATAACAGCGTCAGCCAAACCAGCAGCCCGCTTAGCCCTGGATTTCATGCTATTAGCAATGGTGAGTTAGACGATGTGTGGCCGAAAATGGCCAAAGGCACCCAAGCCTTAGAGGATTACGTTAGCGGGCTACTACGTGATAACAGCGCGCCTAAAATGCAACAACTTGCCATGCTAATGAAAGATGAAAGCCGTGCTGCCGATGCGGATCTGCCACAAACGGGTGTAGCGCTAGAGTGGGAACGATTATTGTCAGCTATCTACATCAAGCATCCGAAGTATGGCACTCGTGCCACCAGCATTGTATTGCGCAATGCTAAGCAGCAGGTCGATATTATGGAGTTACGTTACGACGGCAAAGGCCGTCAACTGGGCTCTGATGTTTTACATGTCTCGGGTTAGTCAGAACTATGGTCATGGGTGATCACCCAACGATCATCGATGCGTTCCACTAACAAAGTGAACACGCCATTAGGGTTGTCTTTGGCGCGTTTTAGCTCCCAACGTCCCACCACTAATGCCGCATAATTACTCAGCATTTTGGTCTCTTCGATAGTGAACTGGAGCTGCCCTAGTGCCGCGGCATTAGGATAGTTTTTCTTATAAGCCGCCAAGGTCTTTTCCCAGCCGTAGCTGAACTTATTGCCTGACACAAAGCGCATTTTTTCATTGTTCCAGTAGCCGCGCATGTAGTTATCGAGATCGCCTCGATTCCACGCCGCTTCTTGCTGAGATAATATTTCAGCAATATCATCGCTAGGTACCGCTTGCACCGAGGCGGCGATAAAGAGTACAAACAAGCCAATTGCTTTTTTAATCATCAGCTTCTCCACTATTGTGAATTTAAGTGTACTATACCTTATACCAATCAGTATAAACATTTAGTCACTCAGCGAGAGTTTAGCGGTACTGAGGTAAGGTCCTTAAATGCTCCTGCATTAATGACATTCACCACATCCATGTGGCTTGCAACGAGTGAAGAGCATAGTTGTTCTACGGTTAAGCTCGTTAAC
>NZ_JAEH01000013.1 GCF_000518805.1 Shewanella waksmanii ATCC BAA-643 | reverse complement strand
GCTGTCTACTTCTGGCTTTATCGGCGTAATGTGATCGCCTTTGGGGGGCGTGATACTGTCTGCAATCAGTTGATGGGCTTCTGCCATCTGCTCATTATTAATCGGTTCAAGTCGCTCATGACTGTTGCTGAGACCAGTGTCATTTTCGCTGGCTGCTTGACTAGTGACATGCTCTTCGCTGTGGCTGTCTGCTGCTGGCTTTATCGGCGTGATGTGATCGCCTTTAGGTGGCGTGTCGTCAGCGAACAATAGTGGATAAATTGGATTTAAATGGGCAATCTCTGTTGATACAAGCGGTAGATTATTTATTGTAACAGCCATTGATGAGGCAAGAGCCATAGAATCGATATTTTGATGACCGCGACCCGCATTTAGTGCTAATAGCTCGCTCTCAATAGACTTGATCGGAGTGATGTTATCTCCTTTGAGTTTATGGGTTTCACTCGGCAAGCTTAGTCCGATATCTTGCTGCGTATCAATTTCCAAATAAGAGAGTGAAAGTTCAATATTGGACCGGATCAGCATTGAGTTAGCGTCATATAGCGGGGAGTTGGTAATGTCTATATTGGTGTTTATAGGCGTAATATAGTCAGCTTCAAATTGATAAGGCGTCAACTTTATCGGTGTTATCCAATGGGTAAACTTATAGATCATATCGCTAGACTGTGAAAATTGAATAGCCGGTGGCGTCTCGATAGCTGATACTCTCAGGTCTCTTATTTCGCCCAAGAACTCAGAACCATCATCTAGGAGTTGATTGCCAGTACTAAATACTGTTGCGCTGCTGTCTACGGTTACCGTTATGATTTTCAACGCCCCCAGTGCAAATTCACCTTCGTAGGTGGCGAGGGGCTCCATATAGAGGGTGAAATTATCGCCATCACTGGCGCCATTAACACTCAAGGCCGCCACATCATCAATATTGACTAGCCACTTATTGCCTACTTTGTCACCGTGAGACAGGGTGAGATGATCCGGTAAACCAAAAATAGTTAATAAACCGGCTTCTGTTGCTGCAGGGTTTTTTAGTTCCAAACCTAAGTTGAGCAAGACGTTATTGGGGTCAGTGGCAATCACATCGGCTGCTTGAGTCCAAATGGGGCGATCGACTTGTGGCTCAATCTCGATATCGAAATGCACGGTTTGTGCATCGCTAGTATCTATCGAGGCCACTCCTAATACGATTGCGGCGTCGACTGAACTAATATCCATTTGTACATTGAGCGTACCAAAGGCCAGTGGTCCTGGGTGCAGTTCAAATTGAGACAGTGATGCACTATTAGTCGTGATTTGCGCGCTATAGCTGTCGTCACTGGCATTGTAGGTAAATGAGGCGAAGCGATCACCGATGGCGATACCGTCAAGGTCGACCAAAGCGCTGGCTTGATCTGAGGTAATGGTTATCGTTAACTGCACTAGCTCATCACCGCTGGTGTCGAGAATTTCCGCATTTAAATCGATGCTGATAATGTCATCTTCTACGCTGTTGTAAAGTGCATCAGGCGCTTGGATGATTTGTGCGCCGTCAGCAACGGGAGTGACTCCCACAATCAGCTCTGTCGTGGTGGTAGCAAACTGATCTGTGCCTAATTCTTGGGTGATTGCTTGTACCGTCAGTGGAATATCGCCATTGAAGTCTAAGGGAGGGCGCAGAACTAAGCTGGCTAGCAGTGCTTCGGTGACCGACCAAGAAAAAGTCGGTTTTCCAGCGAAGGTCCCGCCATCTTCGCCATTGTTCGGCAGTTGGACCAAGTTGCCACCATCTTGATAGTACAAGACGGCACCTTGAGGTACGCCCTGAATGGTGAGGTAAATAACTTCTGAGCCGTCTTGGTCAATCAATTCAAGATTGCTACTACTTAACCCCGATAAGTCGATATCGCTATCTTCGGCGCCCACAAAAGTAGCAATACCACCTGGCGTATTGGCTGCATCCACGACAGGTAGCACTGTGATGGTGCTGGTGGTGCTAAACGTATCGGTTGCTGTCGTTGGGCTGCCATCAATGTTAGCGGTGTCTTCGATGGTTCCGCTGATTTGAATTTGGAAATCACCACTTAAATGGGTTGGCGGCACAAACTCTACCAATCCAAGCGCGGCGTCTAAATCAGCTTGAGTAAATCCTTTAAATTGCCAAGTATTACTACTGCCAGCCGGTGCGACCCAGAAACCCGTTGGATCGTTAATCGTGCCACCATCAAGCAAGGTCAACGTGATGGGCTGTGCGGGGTCACCAATGAGCAATTGCTCTTGTCCGCCACTGGCGGGGCTTGAGTCAGCGTCTGCAAATAGCAAACTTATGCCTAAAGGAATGGGCTGATCTTCCAGCATAGTGTCGTTGGCAATCGTTAACTCTGCGCCATCAACGACAGGACTGATATTGATGTCTAAGTTTTGGCTAGTATCAGTTTGGGTATCACCGCTGATTGGGTCAGTTGCAATGATAGTAATTGGGATAGTTAAGTCACCGGCGTAATCATCGCTAATGTTATGCAATTTCAGGCTAGCCAATGATTGGCTAGTGAAAACGTACTCAACGACATTCATGCCACTGCTGTCATAAACGGCAATAACATCGCTGCCGCTAAAGTAGCCGCCTTGGGGGAGATCTGACGCCAAGACTTTGAAACTGACAATGTCGTTACTGTCGTTGGTGATATTAGCGTTTAGGTGGCCAGCAAAGTCGATAGTGTTATCTTCAATAGCGTCTACTGTAGAAAGTTGTAGGCTGTTAACGTTAGAGGCATCGCTCGCGCCACTGCCTTGATCAAATTGGACGTAGAAATCAGTACTGATGATATCGGCATCATCTCTATCGAGTACGCGTGCCTCAATGGTTATTTTCTCTAATCCAGTCGCTGACGCGCTGCTGATGGTTGCGCCATCGAGGATAGATAAGCCCCATTCTTGAGTGCTGTCGTTGGTCAAGTTGGATAGTGGAATGATCCAGCGGCCGTCACCATCATTTATTGCCCCATTCGGGTGTTCAACATACCAGCCATCACTATCCGGTACGATGATCACTACATAGTCGAGCACTTCTGAACCATCAATATCTTGCTCATTAAAGGTAACTTGCTGGGTTAAGTCGATTGGACTGCCATCAGCACTGGTTAATACTCGTTGCTCACGCTGTAAATTGGTTGCAAGGTCGACCACCGCATCAACATTGATACTCACCTGTGATGACACAAACTCGGTGACGACTTCTCCAGAATTTGAGGTATCTTGGACTTGGTATTGAATAGCAAGGTTGAACATACCATCCGCATCTTCAGGTGGTAAAACAGCCAACCGACCTGAGTTGATTAGCGCATCTAATGTTGGGCTAGTCGTGTCAGTTAAATTGGCAAGATCAATACCTTGTGGACCAATATCAACGGGTGCGCCATCGAGTAATAAAATTAAGCCATTGATTTGCGCTGGAATGATGATGCCGACAACGGTTTCGCTACTATCCATGTCTGCCAGCATGCTGGGGCTGAGATCTAAAATTATCGCTTGATCTTCTCGGCCGTTAACTAAGGTGGTTAGTGATTGGCTGTCAGCGTCAATAACCGGAGTAATATCAATGTTGAGTGTCATCTGGTAGTCACTACTATCGCCATCAAGTTCAGTACTTTGGGCTAAAATAGTTAAACTGACAGTACCACTAAAATCAGCCACTGGACGCAAACTCAGGGTACTTAATTGTGCAGCTGAAACGGCATATATAGGTTGGCCACTATTGAAGCCAACCACATCTAATTGCACTTCCATGCCATTAGAATTGACAAAAATAACCCCATCAGGCACGCCAGATAGACGCAGGTCTAACGACTCAGAACCGTCGATATCTGAACTCACGATGGTGAAATCTAATGCAATATCTTGGTCTTCATCAAACTGGGCAAGGTTGCTAATAGTATTGCTGGTGCTATCGATACTCCAATTGCCCTGATTATCGACTATGCTTGGCGCATCATTGGCCACGCCCGACAGTTGAATGGTTAACTGTTCGCTATCACTATAGGCCGGATTTGGGTGTGCGGGGGTGTTGTCCGGTGCAACGCCATCTTGGCTTGATTCGGTAGCAAAACTGCGTACGCTTAGGTTAAACGTCCCTAGGTTTGCTGAGCTGGCGTCATTTAACGGAATTAGCCAAGCATTATTAGCGTCGACATCGTCGGCCGAGACTGTCCAAACACCGCTGCCAAGATCTATTGCTGAGGGCGCTTGTATTGACCAGCCTACAGGTAAAGTAAATTCAAAGCTCAAACTCTCACTGCCAGATGTATCGCTGAGTTCCCCAGAAACAATATCTTGTATGGCGATGGGCTGATCTTCTTGGCTGCGTATATCCCGCGCAGATACGCTAGGAGTATCTGCCACTGGCGTGACAATGATTGATACAGTTTCGACTGTACTCAAGGCCGTATCGGCATTGTCACTTTCTTGGGTTTTTGCTTGGATCGTAAAACTAAACTCGCCTGCTAGGTTGTCATCGATATGCAGCTGTATGGCATCAAGTTGGACTTGGCTAATACTCGTGCCGCTGGTTAGGGTGATGCCAAAGGCGACTAGGTTTAGCCCGTCGGAAATATTGTCGATGATGTAACTGAGGGTTTCTGAGCCTTGCGGATCTACGCCGTTTTGGTCTTTAGAGCTGGCCCCGAGATTTAATCCGATTGCAGCGGCATCTTCTAGCATTTCATAATTAAAGACACTGTCGCCATCCCATTGAGGGGTATCGGCTACTGATTCAATATTAATCGCAACCGATGTGTCGATGCCGCCTTTACCAACAATGTTGACGGTGACATCAAATGAGGCGCTAACGGTCGCGTTTGAGGCATCCTCTGCCGGAGTGTAGGTCAAATCGCCGTTGGGAATTGCCACGCCCTCAATATCGATTAATAGGTCATTTCCCTGGAGAATATAATTTCCACTGCCGTCTTTGGGGAGCTCGATGCCATCTAATGCCAGTACACCACCTTGTAGTGCAGCAGTGTTAAACACTATGCTGGTAATCAGTTCACCATCATCAAGATCGCCTGGAGAAGCTTGGATCGCCACAGTTGCAGTGGTGTCTTCAACAAATTCAGTCGTGAATATTTTAATTGAGCCTTCCGCATCACGAGCGGTTAGTGACAATGTGCTGGTGGCGACGTCTCCGTCAGCATCGGTAAACGTAATGACGATATCTTCGCTAAAGGAGGGGGCCGCATACTCAAAGATGAAAGTGGAGACAGTGGCCGTACCGTCACTATTGACCACTAACTCACCATATTTGACCGCATCGGGGTTGGCATCGGTCATCAAATCGATGACATCACCAGGGAAGTAGGGGCCGCCTGGGTAATCTATTTGAGTGACCGTTGCGCCATCAGCACCTTGCTCAAATGCGCTAAACAGCTCAATACTGTAGGACTCGTTACTTGCTTCGGTGAAACTGAGTTCGCGGCTGGTATCTTGCGGAACACTATCGGTAATCTTGACGGTAACGGTCTGGTTATTTGAAGGGTCACCATCTGCGTCGATCGCTGTTACGCTAAAATCGATATTCAGTAGGTTCTCACCATTGTCACCATAACTATGATCAAGCGGCAAAAACTGTTTGAATTCAACTTTACCATTGCTGTCGAACTTAATTTGAAACACCTTTTGGTTATCGCCATCACGTTTGGCGACATACCAGCCATTATCATTCGCAGTGGTGTTGAGGCTGATCAAGTGGCCGGCGCTGTAAAATGTGCCTAAACTAAATCCCGGTGTGAGTTCAATTGTTGCGATATCGTCACTGCCAGCAAGGGTTTCAAGTATTTGTGTGGTACTTATTGGTGTCGAGGTCAGTAAGCCACTTTCTATGAGGTTGAGGGTCAGTGCGTCTGGCAAGCTAGGGTTTTGACCATCATAAATGTTAATGGCTACATTCCCGGTCGCGGCAGTATTATCGCTGTCGATGACGCTGACGCCCACATTGAGGGTATCAAGGAGGTTTGCACTGTTGAGGTGATCAATAGGGTGATGTAAATCAAAGCTAATATCTATATTTGCTGAGCTTTCAGCATCAATATGGATGGTGCTGGGTAATGACAGACTAAAGATTACTAGGCCGTCTGCAGTTTTTGCTTCTGCTGTTGCCCCGGTGTCAGAAATCGACCAATAGAGTTTGCTCGCGTTATGGGTGAGGGTTGCGCCAAGGCTGTTTTGTACTTCATCACCGTCGATTAGATTAAATAGCACGTTAACAATGGGATCTTTACTGGCACTAACATTAAACTGGCCGCTATCTGAATCATCAAACGCATTGACACTGGGGTCTTCACTGACCGTCAAGCTGATATCGTCGATGTTAGCCGCATCGGCATCTTGTACCGTCACGGTAATGTTTGCCTGACTCATATCGCCATCTTTATCTGTGGCGACCATGGCAAAATCAAAACTTTCAGTATCGGTCTGATCGAAGGCTTTATAGAGAGTAAAGGTATAGTCTTGATTTAAGCTATTGGTCTCACTGCTCCAACTATTAGAAAGTGAAAGCACGAAAACTGGGTCGCCAACATCACCGGTATGAGCTGTGAGTGTCAGGCCATCAGCACTCAGATGATAAATAATAGTTTGATTAGCCGCAGTTAATTGAGGCTGCTCATCAACACTGGCTATTCTTACATCGCTGATAGCATCACTACCTACGAACAAATCAAAGTTGCCCGTTTGACTCAGTGGTGTCGCTGACACATTGTTTTCATCAAAGCTGACCGAAGTAATATTGCTGATACTAGCGTTGTCGCCGTCAGCGATTTGCCAGTTGAGTAAGCCTTTGTTAATGGCTGTGCCATCGAGATCTTCTGCGACAATGGTCAGGGCTAAGTTGATGACATCATCAAGATTATGATCTAGCGGCCTGAATAAATTAAGGATGGCACTAACGTTGACATCGTCTCCATTATTTACGGCGGATAAATCAATGGTAAATATGGTTAATTCGGGAGAACTGGTGGATGCCGTTAGGGTCTTACCGTCAGCCGATAAGCTGTATTTAATTAGCAATCCATTGCTGGTTAACTGCATATTGGCAAGGTTAAATGGGGTTAGTGTGCCAAATTCGACACTATCGGCAATAACGGTATCTGAGCCCGCTTCAATGACGAAGGTTTTAGTTTGTGATACCGCATTACCAATTATGGCTTCTTCAGTCTGCGTTGTCGCCGTCGCCATTGAGCCTGCATCACCATCAACAATATCAATACTGACATTCGCCGACCCTGGTGTGCCGTCAATGTCGACTGCATGATATACAAAATTAAGTTGTTGAGTCAGGTTGTTATCTAGATTGCCAGCGGCGACAAATTGCCATACGCCGTTGGCGCTGACCGACAATTGCCCATAAGCGGTGTTAACAACCGTTGGGCCAGCTGCATTGACTTGATAGTCAACATTATCGATCGTAATTTTAGTGACCGTGAGCGGCCCCTCAATCGTGTAATCATTGGCAATTAATGATCCCGAGGTAATTGATTGCTCTGCTACGCAGTATTGGTCGTCGGCAACATATGAGAAGGTGTCGGTGATGGTCAATACTGCATAGGTTAATACCTTTTCTTGCGTACCGTCATCGTCAATTTGTAGCGCTTCTAACTGCACATATGTGGTGGTGCTGACACCGGATGACTCATCGAGAGGCTGCAGTAGTGTAATTTGCAACTGATCGTTCACCAGCTGTCCCTGCATGACAATCTCGCCGTCTGTGCGCGTTAGCGTAAATGCTTGGCCATCGCCATCTACCGTGACGGTGAGTGCTTGACCTTCTGAAGTGAGGCTTGTCAATCTTGCTTGGTCCAAACTGATACTGACATCGGCGTTGTCTATGGCAAACGGCACGCTAACACTGGTTGTCGACTGAAAATTGAGTAGCAGTTCAAAAAGCAATGCAGGGTGGGGCTGAACCAGTGTCGGCATGGCATCGGAGGTGGTGTTGCCTGCTTGGTCAGCGGTGCTAACGACGACATCCCAGCTAGCAAGTTTATCCAAACTACTGGTATCTAGGTTGGTAAATGACCAATTACCGTCATTGTCTATCTGGGAAACAAAAACTAAGGTCTGATCGCCATCGGTGATAGTTAAAGTGACATCTTGTCCTTGCTCTACGCCGCTACTGCTCCCTGACAGGCTATTTTGAATTTGATAAATAAATAACGCTGCGTTGAAGCCGTCTGCCCCAGTGTCGATGTCAATACTGACTTGGCTATCTATGGTCGCGGTATCAACTGCAGAAGCTGAATTGCCGGCGCTATCGCTCACCGTGGCTGTGGCGCTAATCACGCCATCTACAAAGCCAAGTGCTAGATAGTCTTCAGCGGCTAAGCTCCAGTTACCGTTGTTATCGATTGTTGCAGTGCGACTTATTGTTGTGCCTGCACTATCAGTAATAGTGACAGTTACTTGCCGGCCTACATCAATGAAGTTACTGCTACCAGATATCACTAACGCGCTGAGTTCTGCAGCATTGATTAACTCATCATCTCCGCTACCTATAGATATAAATACTTCAGCTTGACTGTCTTTAATGATTTGGGTGGTCGCAACTGCTGTATTGCCTGCATTGTCGGTGGTAGTCGCTGTGACCGTAAGTGCACCATCGGCTAATGATTGTAGATTAGCCCCATCAAACTGCCAACTGCCACCAAATACGGTGGTCACGAAGGTTAGGCTGATATTATTAATATCAGTAACGGTTATGCTTACTTGGCTATTATTATTAACATCTTGAGTCGTGCCTAACAGGGTCACTTGCGACATTTCTGTAGCATTGAGGATGTTATCAACAACGTCTTGATTAGTATCCACACTGACTGCTATTTGCGCCAATGTATCAATCTCAATACTGGTATCACTTTGGGCTAGGTTGCCCGCCAAATCAGTAACCACCGCACTTGCTGTGATCTGACCTTGCGCCAAACTGGATAGATCTAAATCTGTCAGCTGCCATTGACCACCGGTTACCTCGGCAGTGTATGTTAACTCCGTCGTACCATCGGTTATTGTGACGCTGACGACTTGACCATCTTCGACATTGGCGACTTCGCCACTTAAGGCTGCCGCGCTAACTTCGTCGCTATTGAGGACATTGTCGTTGTCATCAAACTGGATACTGACAGTGGCTAGTGTGTCTTTTTGAAGTGATGTGGTTTGTGATGCCACATTGCCGTACCTGTCGATAGTATTGACCGATACATTAATTTCACCATCAACTAAGCTACTCAAATCAAGTCCAGTGAATAGCCAGCGATCGAGGACGACAATCGAATTGAAACTTAAGCTATTATTGGCGCTGTCGGTAAACACGATATTGACCGTTTGACCACTTTCAACGTCGTTGGTCTGACCAAAATAGATGGCTTTACTGATAGAGTCTGCATTAAGAGTTTTGTCGCTAGAGCGTTCACTGAAATCAATATCAGCAACCACATTTTTGTTTTTGATATCGACTGAGGTAGCAAAGTTTCCGGCGATATCATCAACACTGGCTGTGGCGGTTATTGCGCCATCAGCGAGGCTGCTAAGATCGAGGTTATCTAGCTGCCAACGATTGTCAGTCACGGTAGTTTGAAAACTCAGTTGTTGGCCATTGATATCACTGACCAATACTGTGACGACTTGGCCATCTTCAATGTTTAAAGTACGCCCATATATCTGACTCAGTGGCGTTTCGAACTGATTGAGGGTATTGTCTTCGCCAGTTTCAATTCTGATGAGTATCTCAACAAAGCTAGAGTCTTTCTCGACCGTATTATTGGCCTCAGCGACGTTACCTTCAAAGTCTTGAGTGGTAACAAATAGCTGCAGCGTGCCATCAAGTAGTGATGATAGGTCCGCATCTTTTACACGCCATATTCCATTGACCACAACTGATTCAAAAGTCAAACTCGTGCCGGCGGCATCGGTTACGGTTACCAATACCGGACTGGCGTCTTCAACATTGAGCACAAAACCTGCTAATAAAGCTTCTTCACTTTCTAAGCTATTCAGCACACCGTCGGCATCGATTGCTGCAATGGTAATATTGGCCTTGGTTTCTTTGTATGCTTCGGTTTCTGAATTGGCCTGATTACCGGCTACATCGGCAGTTGTGGCGGTAAATATGATAGGTCCTTCGGCAAGGATGGCAAGGTTTGCCCCAAGCAATTGCCATTGACCAGATAAGACTTGGGCGGTAAAGGATAGTTCATCGCCATTGATATCTCGGGCAATGACAATGACCGTTTGGCCATCTTCAATATTATCAACCACACCATAGATATTGGTATCGATAACTTCAGTCTGGTTAATGACAACATCTGAGCCTGTTTCTACAAAGATATCAATACTCGCGAGGGTATCAATCTCAGCATCAGTGCTTGCTTCGGTGGGGTTACCCGCTTGATCTGAAACCAAGGCCGAGGCTGATAATGCGCCGTCAACCAATGTGGTTAAATCAACATCATCAATCTGCCATTGCCCGGCGACGACTACGGAAACTGCAGTGACAATATTGCCGATAGAATCGATAAAGGTAATGGTAACTTGTTGACCATCTTCTACATTGGTCACGCTGCCTCTAGCGCTGACCTTAGATAGTTCACTTGCATTGATAACCCCATCGTTATCAATGATTTCTATGCTGATGCTAGCTTGAGTATCTTTGAGAACACTGGAAGTGTTTTCAGCGATATTCCCTTCAAAATCTGAACTAGTGACGTACAGCTGTAATGTCCCGTCTGCCAGGGTGGAAAGGTCAGCATTATCGACAATCCATGTGCCGTTGCGCACCGTGCTACTAAAACTCAAGCTATTGCCTTGACTATCGGTGACGGTAATAGATACCGGGTTTCCATCTTCAATGTTATGAACCAACCCAGCGAGTGTCGCTATACTGACCTCTGCGCTGCTAAGCACTTGGTCGAGATCGATAGCATTGATAGAAACAAATGCTTTGGTTTCTTTATATACGTCAGTTTCTGCGATAGCAGTGTTACCGGCAATATCGGTGCTAGATGCGTTAAAGATGAGTGGCCCATCTTCAAGCTCTGACAAGTCGACAGCGTTAATTGGCCATGCTTGGTCTACCACGATGGTCGAAAAGCTCAAACTAATCCCTGATGTATCGGTAACGGTTATGGTAACAATTTGACCATTTTCAATATCAGTGACGTCACCATAGAGATCTGTCGCTACGACTTCGGTGGCATTTAATACCGTATCCTCACCGCTATCGACGTTGATGGTTATTTGAGCAAGGTCATCAACATTTATTTGCGTGCTAGCTTGGGCGTGGTTACCCGCAATGTCCATTGATAAAGCCGTAGCAATAAGGGTATCAGCAGCAAAAGCAGATAAATCAATATCACTCAGTTGCCAACCGCCATTGACGACATTGGTAGTGGTGCTCCATTGTTGGCCACTCGCATCACTAAAGGTTACTGTAACGGGCTGGCCATCCTCGATGTTGTTGACTTGGCCTTGGACCGTAGCTTGCGAGAGTTCCTGTTGATTGAGCACGCCATCATCATCGACAAACTCAATAGTAATCTCGGCTAAACTGTCTTTTATAAAATTGATTTGATCTTGGGCTGGATTGCCCGCAAGGTCGCTTGAGCTTGCAGTAAAAGTCAGTTGCCCTTCAGCTAGCGAAGATAAATCAACGTTGTTAAGCTGCCATGATTGTTCAACAACGCTGGTAATAAAGCTTAGAGTTGCACCTAATTGGTCGGTGACAGTCACGACTACATCTTGACCGTTTTCAATGTCGATAACATCACCGAATATATTGGTAGCTAGCATCTCCATTGCATTGATGATGTCGTCATTACCGGTATCAACATTAATGGTAATCACTGCAAGGTTATCTACAAGTATATCGGTGCTGGCTTGGGCAGGGTTGCCGGCAATATCTGCTGATGATGCGGTGGCAATCAGCGTCGCACTATCAAAATCAGATAGATTGACATCATTAAGTTGCCAACTTCCATTGACGACTACTGTTGTTGCACTCGATTGCTGGCCATTGGCGTCACTAAAGGTGACTGTCACCGCTTGTCCATCTTCGATGTTAGCGACTTGACCTTGGACTTGGGTGTGGGCAAGTTCCTGCTGATTAAGTACGCCATCATCATCGACAAATTCGATAGTAATACTGGCTAAGCTGTCTTTTAGATAATTGATTTGACCTTGAGCTGGGTTACCAGCAAGATCGCTCGAGGTCGCAGTAAAAATAAGTTGGCCTTCAGCTAGTGAAGACAAGTCAACGTTGTTAAGTTGCCATGATTGTTCAACAACGCTGGTAATAAAGCTTAGAGTTGCACCTAATTGGTCGGTGACCGTTACGACCACATCTTGACCATTTTCAATATCGCTGACGTCACCGTATATATCAGTAGCCAGCATTTCGACTGCATTGATAACTTGATCATTTCCGGTATCAACATTAATAGTGATACTGGCAGCAACATCGAGGGCTACAGTGGTTTCTACAACTGCTGGGTTACCAGCAATATCGATGGTCGTTGCCCGTGCTATTAAGGTATTGCTATCAAAGGCCAACAAATCGGCGTCTATAATTTCCCATTGGCCATTGCTAACGGTGGTGGTAAACGATTGCGAGTGTCCTTGTTCATCGGTTAATTCGACCGTAACGGGTTGACCATTTTGTACATCTTGTACCTGGCCAAAGAGCCTAGTCACCGTTGCCTCGCTGGCATTGATCACATTATCTGAACCGTAGTCTACCGTGATGCTGATATCAGCCAAGGTATCTTTTATTGCGTCATCGATCCCATTATTGACCTCACCGGGATAGAGCGGGGCGGTGATTGTAGCAATAACTTGCCCTTCTTCAAGTTGGCTCCAGTCTATATCAGCAAGAGTCCAAGCTTGGTTTTCGACACTAACTTCAAAGAGTAATTGCTTGCCTTTGATGTCTGTTAACGACAGGGTTAATTGTTGGCCGTCACTTGCATCAAGTGCGAGACCTGCTAGATCAACAGCCGGACTTTCAAAGCGGTTGATATAGATATCACCGTTACTGTTGATATTGACTGTCAGTGTGAGTGTCGCAAAACTGTCTTCCGTAATATTGCTAAATAAGGTACCGGTAGTGGCGTTTTGTTGGTCTGAAAAGGTATCAAAACCTGAACTCGGAGGTGAGATTTCACCATCGCGGTTAACGAGCTGAAAGCCCAAATTGATACCTTGCTGACCGACAACTTGGTTGGCTGCCGGATTGAGTGCGGGCGTATGAGATGTTGACTGGCGTAACTCATTGACGGTGCTGGTAGAAATATCGATGCTATTGCCATCAATGGTTATCTGGTTTTGTTCGCCATTGATGATGACAGCTAACTGTTCAGGTGTGACAAAGTGAATAACAATGGCATCAGAGAGTTGACTGGCATCAACAGGTAGCCAGCGGCCGTCAGCTGTGATTGCCCAAATCAGTTCACCTGATTGGACGTAGTACAATACTTGCGCACCATTGGTTGACGCCATAGTCACTTCCTTATTCGTGTACAAATCCTCATCAGCATTAGTTTTGATTAAAAAACTAGCAGCTTAAGTCTATTCTATGAGGAATTGCCAAGATTACAACTCAATTTGCTGTTTGAGATAGTGAAATAAGTATAGTTAACTATTTGAAAGCCATGTGAATAAAGGCTAGACATAAAAAAAGCCCCCTATTTGAGGGGGCTATGTATCTGGGTTGCTAATTTATTTGGCTTGCTCTTCTTGCAACCATTGTGCGGCGCGTTTAGCAAAGTAGGTCAAAATGCCATCGGCACCTGCACGTTTAAAGCACAGTAGTGATTCCATCACGATGGCCTTTTCTGCTAACCAACCATTTTCAATCGCCGCCATGTGCATCGCATACTCACCGCTAACTTGATAGGCAAATGTCGGCACTGCGAGTTCAGTTTTAACCCGATGAACAATATCTAGGTAAGGCATACCAGGTTTTACCATTACCATATCAGCGCCTTCTTGAATATCGAGGGCGACTTCGTGTAGTGCTTCATCACTATTGGCAGGATCCATCTGGTAGCTGTGTTTATTGCCACCTTTAAGGTTACCGGCTGATCCGACAGCATCACGAAACGGTCCGTAATAGTTTGACGAGTATTTCGCTGAGTAAGCCATGATCTGGGTGTTCACATGACCTGCTTCTTCTAACGCTTGGCGAATCGCGCCAATACGGCCATCCATCATGTCAGATGGGGCAACGATGTCTGCGCCTGCTTCTGCATGAGACAAAGCCTGTTTAACTAAGATCTCAGTGGTGATGTCGTTAAGAATATAACCGTCGTCATCAATGATGCCGTCTTGGCCATGGGTAGTGAAAGGATCCAGTGCGACATCCGTCATCACGCCTAGCTCCGGGAATGCCTCTTTAAGCGCACGTACTGCTCGTTGGGCGAGTGCATCGGCGTTATAGGCTTCCTCTGCAAGTAAGGTTTTTTTCTCAGCTGGAGTGACAGGGAAAAGTGCAATCAGTGGGATGCCTAATTTTACTAACTCTTCCGCTTCTTTAAGCAGTAAATCGATTGAGTAGCGTTCAACACCTGGCATAGAAGCCACTTGCTCTGTGCGGTTGTTACCTTCAAGCACAAACATTGGGTAGATTAGGTCGTTAACTGACAATTGGTTTTCAGCCATTAGTCGACGGCTAAACTCATGTTTACGCATACGACGCATTCTACGCTGCGGGAAAGCACTGGTGATTATATTCACTTTTGACTCCTGCAAATACCCTGTGAAGACAGCATGGCATTTTTGACTCTGTCTGCCTGACACACGGTTGGGTTGTGATTTATTCTTCTTCAGACCCGAATAATACGACTTTGTTCCGGCCTTCGTTCTTTGCCTGATAAAGCGCTTTATCAGCATGATCAAGTAGCAGCTGAGTATGGTCTTCATCCTCAACGACTTCAGCACAAACGCCGATACTGACGGTTAAAGGGATGGTTTGGTTATCCCAACTTAGCGGCAACTCATCGATGGCTTCACGGATCGATTCCGCCACCTGCAGTGCACCATCTTGTGCTGTATTAGGCAAGATGATAGCAAACTCTTCACCGCCAAAACGTGACACCAGATCCGCTGGGCGTTTTAATTTTGCTTTTAATGCTTGGGCGATTAAACGTAAACACTGATCGCCGGCCAAATGGCCATGATTGTCATTGATGGATTTAAAACGGTCGATATCCAACATTAAAATTGCCATTGGCGTTTGCTGGCGGCGGCTTAATCGGCCTTCGGCTTGCAATCGCTTGTCAAATGCCGCGCGGTTTTTGACGCCGGTTAAACTGTCAATGGTGGTTTGTTCAGTGAGCTTTTGATTGGCTTCATTGAGCTCTCGCAGGGCGATTTCTAACTCTAGGGTGCGCTCTTGAACCATTTGCTCAAGCTTTTCATTGGACTGTGCCTCCATACGCAAAGATTCTTCACGGCTTTGGCGCAGATGTTCTGCTTGTTTAAGCGCCTCTTGCTGTATGCGCATTTTGGCTTTGCGTTCATCGTTGTAGCGAATAGCTAAAATCGCCGCCATAAATACAATTTCAAAGCTCAGTCCCATCATTAATGGAGTTTGATGGGCGATTGGCAGGTGCAACAACCCAAGATACATAGATGCGGTAATAAAAGAGCCAACCAGCAATCCTGACCAAGCTAAGGTAAATAGCTTCGCCAGCTTATGACCTTTTAAACTTTGAATGATAGCGATGACCATCAATAGAACCGAAGAGATAAGCACGGCACTGATATAAGATACTAACGCGACGCTATAATCTAAAAACGGTGTGATGATAACCATCAGCGCCGCAATTGCAGCGCCGTAACGGCACATTCTCAGTAATCTCACCCCGTGATATTTGAGTTGCAGCACTTTTTCAGTAAACAGCAAGGCAAACATGATAGTTAATGGGATTAACAACAGGAGCATTAGCTGTTGCACATGCGGCCAGTTTGGCCACAAAAAGCGGAAAGCAAATCCATGCAGTGTCGCCACCAGTAGAGTCACACTGAGCACATAGCCAGAATAGTAACTGTAGCTGAAAGAGCCTGTGGTAATTGCAATAAACAAACTAAACAAGCCAATGGCGGTCAAGGCGCCTAATTGAAATCCGTGGGTGAGAGATTGTGTTTCAGTGCGTTTCGCAAGCTCGTTGGGGCTGTATAAATTAAGGGGTAAGTTGGCACTGCCTTGGGTTTCTACGCGAATGTAAAAACTGTGCATTTGGTCTTGGGATAACTCAAACGGGTAGAGAAAATTGTTGTTAATAATCGGCCGCTGATCAAATGGCAGGCTATCACCCATGGCGATTTGTTTATACAGCGTATCATTGACAAGGTGGTAGAGATCGAGCTTATCGATATGCGGATTCTCTATCGATATAAAGCGCCGCACGATATCGGGTGTTTGGTTGTATAGGGTAAATTTAACCCAGTAGGCTGGCTTGCCAACGTGATTGGTGACATCTGGGGTCAGTTTTTGCCAACGACTGGAGCTTAGCCTGGACACCTGCTGGATATTAAGCTCAGGTATGTCATTGGTGTAATAGGCCCACTGGGATAGGTTAAGCCCGCGCTCTTCATTAGTATCAATCGCCAAAACCACTTCGGCATGGGCGAGTTGCAGGGCACTCGTAATGATAGAGAGTAGCAGCCAGCACCAAGACTTTGCCATCATTGTGCTAACCCAAAAAAGTCTAAGCTGTTTTGATACGTTTGGCTGGCGAACACCGCTGGCGGTTGCTGCCTAAGGTTCGCCACATACTCGGCAATATAGGGCAGATATTGAGGCTCATTTTTACTCGACTTAGGTTTCGGTCGCATACTTCTCGGCAGTAGATAGGGGCTGTCTGTTTCTATTAGTATACGATCATTTGGAATATCTGGGACGATTTGTGCTAGTTCTTGTCCGCGGCGCTCGTCGCAGACCCAGCCTGTTACGCCAATGTATAAATCCATATCAATATATTGCATTAACGCATCGCGATCACCGGTAAAACAGTGCAGTAAGGCTTTAGGTAGCTGAGGGCGGTATTCGCTAAGAATGCGAATAAATTCTTGATGGGCGTCGCGCTCATGCATCAACACTGGCATATTGAGTTCACACGCTATAGCTAGTTGGTCAGCAAATGCTTGGCGTTGTTGAGGTCTGGGTGAGAAGTCGCGATTATAATCCAGTCCACATTCGCCAATGGCGACCACAGATGGACTTTGCGCTAGGGTCTTAATTGTTGCTTCTGACTGATTATCCCATTCTTTCGCGTGGTGTGGGTGAATGCCTGCTGTAGCATACAGCTGCCTCGGATAATCGCTGCAAACTTGTAGCGCTTGCTGGCTTTCTTCTATGTTGCTACCAATAACAATGAGTGGCGACACATCCGCTTGCACCGCCCTAGCGACAACACCTTGAAGATCTTTTTCAAGTGCGCTGCCAACTAAGTTAACAGCGATATCCATATACCTAGACATTACTTGAGGCGTTTTACTCGAATGGTTGCATTCTTATTGTCGCTCCCGAGGAAAAATGAGGTCAAGGCACCTTTTTCAACATAGACCCTTTCACCTGATTTTACTTTGTATCTTTTACTATCAGTTTGCTTCCACACCTGACCATTGTTGAAGCTAATTTTCAGCGCTCCGTATGCATCTTTTTCAACTTTACTGACTGTAAAATAGAGTTTGTCGATGCTTTCTTCCTCAACGGGCTTTAAGTTACCAAACTGCTGTTCTACTGTAGATACGGATTCTGCAGCGGGGGCTGCAACATTGGTTTGAGGTGTTGCAATATTATTTGTGGTTTGGATTGTTGAAGTCGGTACAGTTGACTGAGCAGCAATAGCTTTTTGAGGTTTCACCGTTTTTGCCAAATTATCATAACAAATTAGTCGGTCTAACTTGTCGGTGATGGTGGCACATTGGGCAAGATTTTGCTCAAGCCCGGCCTGGGCTTGAGCGGTAATGACTAGCGATGATACAGCGATAAAAAGTAGACGCAATGGCTTAACTGAGCGCATAAAAAGTTCCTTTTATTTTATTATCAGAGCGCTACAACAGTGCCAAGCTAGGGCCTATTGCTCAGGAACATCCTGCTGCTCTTCGTTTTCATCGTCCTTTTTACTGTAGAAACGCGCTGCAATCAATCCCCCTTCAAATAATATCAGCATAGGGATGGCTAACATGGTCTGCGAGATGATGTCTGGAGGAGTCAACATCATGCCGATCACAAATGCCCCGACAACAATATAAGGGCGTTTAGCTTTGAGTTCTTCTGGAGTCGTGACGCCTGCCCAACACAATAAGATCACCGCGATGGGGATTTCAAAGGCAAGGCCGAATGCGAAAAACAGTTTCAGTACAAAACTCAAATAGCTACTGATATCGGTAGCAACTTCAACGCCTTCAGGTGCAACACTGGTAAAGAAGCCAAATACCACCGGAAAGACAATGTAGTAGGTGAAAGCGATACCTAAATAAAACAACAGTGTGCTGCTTGCTAGCAGTGGCATCATCAAGCGCTTTTCATGCTTATATAACCCCGGTGCAATGAACGACCAGATTTGATAAAGCACATAAGGAATGGCGATAAAAAATGCCAAGACTAAGGTCAGTTTAAACGGAGCAAAAAATGGCGCCGCAACGTCGGTTGCGATCATACTGCTGGTTTCAGGCAGCGCCTGCATCAGCGGTGTGGCCATGTAGTGATAAATGTCATTTGCCCAATAGACTAGGCAGATAAAAACAAGAAGCACACTTCCTATCGCCCTAAGCAAACGATTGCGGAGCTCTAGCAAGTGGCTAATTAAGGGCTGCTGTTGCGACATAATTACCCGTTAGGTTTATCAGAGTTAGCGCTCTGCTTCGTTGGCGCGGCCTGAGTCGTTGGTGCGTCATCACTGGTTTTTTTGTCACCAGTAGCCACGTCCTCGACCTGATAGGGGTGATTCACAGATTGAGCTGCTTCTTTTAATTGATCGATTGAATCCTGTAACTCAGGAGAAAGATTCTTGAGTCCTTGATTCTCAGCCTTTTTTAAATCTGAGTGCAGTTGCTCAATTTTAAGCTCCTGCTCAAGTTCGTCTTTTACCGAGTTCGCCATACGTTTCATGGCGCGGATCCAGCCTGTAATTGAGCGCACTGCAACTGGCAGTCTTTCAGGGCCAAGTACCACTAGCCCCAAAATACCAATCAACAGTAGCTCCATAAAGCCGATACCGTCGAACATAAGGGATTACGCCTGTTCTTTATCCTTGGACTCAGTTTTCTTCTGCTCAGTTTGAGCAGTTTTTTCTGCGTTAGTGTCTTCTAGTGCTTTTTTCTCTTCATCTGAAGACATGGCGTTTTTAAAGCCTTTAACCGCGCCGCCAAGGTCACCACCTAGCGAACGTAACTTCTTTGTTCCAAAAAGCAATACCACGATTAAAGCAATAATTAGAAGTTGCCAAATACTAATGCCACCCATGAAACGATCCTCATTAATTTGATTCTGGTTCTATTATGAACCTTTGGTTATTTAGTGCTAGCTAAAATTTGCGATTCTTTGGCCTAGATCGCCATCCGAGTATCCAGAGTACGACCCCAAGACCACCTGCGCCATAAGAGGCCACTAGTGTAACTTGTTGGCTAAACAATATAGTGGCGCAGATCACTAAAACAGCTGATGTGAGCAAAAGGAAGTTACTTTTATGTGCTTTTTGCTGCTGTTTAAGATAGCGGTCAAGCATTTGGTTTTGTGAATTGACGAAATTTTTACCAACCTTCAGGTTGTCATAAATCAATTCAGGCATTTCTGGCAGTTTGTCCGCCCAATATGGCAGCTCTTTTTTAATCTTATTTGCCATAGCCTTAGGGCCAACTTGCTCAGACATCCACTGCTCTAAAAACGGCTTGGCGGTTTGCCATAAATCGAGTTGCGGATACAACTGACGCCCCAAGCCTTCAATATAAAGTAGGGTTTTTTCCAGTAATACCAGTTGCGGCTGAACCACCATGTCAAAGCGTCTGGCTGTTCTAAACAACTCTAACAGCACGTGACCAAAGGAGATTTCATCCAGTGGCTTGTTAAACATGGGTTCGCAGACAACTTTTACCGCTTGCTCAAACGCGCTGACATCGGTGTCTGGTGATACCCAACCAGATTCGATATATAGCTGAGCAATGCGGCGATAATCGCGATTAAAGAATGCCAAGAAGTTCTCGGCTAAATAGCGTTTATCTTCATCGGTTAACGTGCCCATGATGCCGCAGTCGAGGCCGATATAATACGGATCATTTGGGTGGTCGCGGCTAACAAAAATATTGCCAGGATGCATATCGGCGTGGAAGAAGTTATCTCTAAATACTTGGGTGAAAAACAGCTCCACACCGCGCTCGGCCAGCAGTTTTAAATTGGTACCTTGTGCTTCCAGTGCAGCACGATCCGAAACCGGAATGCCGTCAACACGCTCCATGACGATAAGCCTTGTAAAGCACAAGTCTTCATACATGTAAGGAATATAAAGCGCGCCAGAATCGAGAAAGTTGTTGCGCAGCTTAATGGCGTTGAGGGCCTCAAGTTTGAGGTTTAATTCACCTTCAATGGTAGTGCGGTAATCTTCAACAACCTCAGCAGGGCGTAAGCGGTTGCCTTGGCCTAGCAAGGTTTCTAAAAAGTTTGCAGCTTGAGACATCAACTGAATGTCAGCATGAACTTTCTCTTCCACATTGGGGCGCAACACCTTAAGCACCACTGGCTTACCATTGGACTTTAATGTCGCGGTGTGGACCTGAGAAATGGACGCCGATGCTAATGGCACATCGTCAAAGTCTTCAAAATAGGTATCGATATCTGTGCCGAGCTCAGCTTCAATCATACTGCGAGCAATGGCGGTATCGAACGGCGGCACGCGATCTTGCAGCATGGCTAACTCTTCAGCCCATTCGTCGCTGAGCAAGTCACGGCGGGTGGATAGCATTTGGCCAAACTTGATGTAAACCGGCCCGAGCTCTTGCATTGCCAGCTTTAAACGTTCACCACCGGCTTTGTCTTTATGCTTATTGCCTAGCCAAAAGAAGCAGCCACGCAATAGTTTGAAGTACCAAGGCTTAAGTTTAGCGGGAATAATGTCATCTAAGCCATATTGAAGGGCGATTTTGACGACCTGATAAGCGCGCTTGATACTGGTGGTGGTCATGTCGAGAGTTACGTCCTATTAGTTAACCTTGATATGCGTTGCTCTATGGCATCTACGTCCGCCACAAGCTCATCGATTCTATCACTTAAATGGATAAATTCGAGTTTATGCGGTGCTAAGCGGTATTCTTCGGTGGTTAATTGCCCTACATGGTCACGACTTTTGACAAAAACTTGCGTTAAGGTCTGCTTAGCCTGCGAAAACCCGTGTTGCAACAGGTGGGTGGGGGCATCACCGAGATACTTGGAAATAGGCTCAGCGAGATCAATGTCGATATTCTGCAATAGATGACTGAAGGTTTGCAGTAAGTTTAAATCGCCTTCAAGTCGCAGCTTATCTTGTTTGATGAGTTCAGTAAGATTAGCGCCTTCAGTAAGCTGGTATAAGGTGGTGATATCGGCATAAACCGTGGTGGTCACGTCACCGGCATAGCGGCTGTAGACTTGAACGTTTTTCGAGAAAATGAGGTAGATTGGCCAATCTAATTGGCTTAACTGCAAGCAAAGCACTTTGCCATGAAGCGTATGCGACTTGGCATAGGCTTCATGGGATTGGGTTAAGATTTTATCGAGCGCAGTTTCTATAGCGCCACAGACCAGTAAAGATAAGTCGCGTTTCATGGTTAACCCAATATTACTGCTCAAATTAGAACTTGTAGCCTTTATGAAGGGCGACAATACCATCGGTCATGTTGGTGTATTCCACCTGCTCGAAGCCCGCTTCAACCATCATGCCCTTAAGGGTTTCCTGGTCTGGGTGCATACGAATCGATTCAGCAAGGTACTCATAGCTGTCTGCATCTTGGGTGATTAATGCGCCCATTTTTGGCAGAATTTTAAAGCTATACATATCGTAAACCTTACGCATCACTTCGTGTTGAGGCTTTGAGAACTCAAGGATAAGTAACTTTCCGCCCGGCTTGAGTACACGTAGCATGGAACGAATCGCCGAATCTTTATCCGTTACGTTACGCAAGCCAAACGCGATAGTGATAATGTCAAAGTGATTGTCTGGAAATGGCAGTGCTTCGGCATTGGCTTGTACGTAGTTCACGTTACCTACCACGCCTTTGTTGCGTAGCTTTTCACGGCCTACTTTAAGCATTGAATCATTAATATCAGCCAATACCACTTCGCCCTTAGGGCCAACAAGGTGAGAGAACTTTGCCGTTAAGTCACCAGTCCCCCCGGCAAGATCCAATACTTTCATGCCCGGACGTGCGCCGGCCGCTTCAATAGTAAAGCGTTTCCACATACGGTGAATACCAAATGACATCACGTCATTCATAATGTCGTATTTTGCAGCGACAGAATGAAATACGTCAGCAACCAGATCGGCTTTCTGCTCAGTGTCGACAGTTTTATAACCAAAATGTGTACTGTTTTGTGGACCCTCAGACATCTATGTATTCCTGTATATGGCAAATGTAAGTAGCGAGTGTATGTGATTGATACACCCTACTGAATCTGTTGTCGGTCACATTGTGATCGAAGTTAATAAAAACCTTAACTAGTTTGAAAAAATGCGGCTTAGCGCAGAGTTTCAAATTTTTGGACTGCGCATTACATCATAGAAACGTGATAAAGCCAATCCAGTTGATGGATAACTGCGTGCTAGCCTAAATATTGGCAAGCGTTGCGGCCTTGAATGTAAGCAAATATCAGTTCGCTGACACTTTGTCCCACCTCTCTATAGCCTGCATCAACGCCCGCAGCATGGCATTGTGGAGCGCCTTCTGCGAGGTGCAGGTAATGGGCGCCAGTTTCATTAGCAAGGCGATACACATACCTCAGTGCATCCAGTAAAGGTATGCCTGCTGTGGTAGCAGCGCTGCTTGGCATATTGGTTATGGCATCTAAATCTAACTCAATCGCGACGGGTAACTGACTGTCTTTGAGAATACCGACAATCTCATCCAGTGCTTGATTAAGGCTCAACTCTTGTCTTACCCATATAGATTGCAATGAATGCCAGCTACCACCAAATGCTTCCAATTGTGCAAATGTCTGCTCGCTATTTTTCAACTCATGTAGGCCTAGTACATGATAAAACCCCAGTGCTCCAGACGCTGCAGCGTAGCTAAAGCCATTGCCACTATGTCGCCCTTCACGGGGGCGGAAATCTGAATGTGGATCTAAATTGACCGCGGCTATTTTTTTCGCTGTTGCTTGCTTAGCGGCAGTCAGTAGGCCAAAAGCATTGTTATGGCCGCCGCCGATAATGATGGGCTCTAATCCGGCCTCAAAAACTGGCGTTACCGCATTGATTACTAGCTCATCTAGCTTCTCTACCTCAATACGTAAATTGGTAGTGGTTAGATCACTTTCACTGGCAATTGTTGTTGTGTCTAGCTGCCCAGCTACAAGGAGTTGCTCGCCGCTAAGAAAACGGTTGGATTGCAAATTGAGTAACTGTGCCATGGTGGCATTAAAGGCGTCAGCAGCGCCACCACGTCCTAAGTTGGCTCTGGGGCCGATATCCTCGCCAATACCAATTATGACGAATCGTACTCCCTGATTTTTAGCATGTTGTAACCCAGCGACATATTGGTCCGCAGTCGAGATTGGATCAGCAAATGATTGCAAGGTTTGTCCAAGTTTTTGCTCTCCGGCTCTTGGACTGAGTAGCGTCGTGATTTCAGTGTCGGTAAAGGGCAAAAATAGTGGCATAGGTACTCTGTTTTCTTATTAGCATTAGTGGGCATATTGTGACTTATAGCACTATTGCCATGCAATTCATTTAAAGTTTGGCGCTAAAAACTAATCTAGTTTACTGTAACTAATCAGTTTTTCGTTTTTGGTACTTTTTTAATTACAGCGTTTTGATAACATGGTTGTTTCATTGGAAGAACAATAATAAGAGGAATGGATGCACCGATTTTTTGCATTGCTGTTGCTAGTAACTGGTTTGAGCGTCAACACTCAGTCGCTCCCCGTCGAAGCTTTTGGCTTATTGCCCCAGTCTGAACAAGTTAAATTATCTCCAAGCGGTAATTCTCTCGCTTTTATACTTCATCATGAAGGCAAAAGTTATCTCGGTGTTAAGGCTGTGGGTAAGCAGGAAGTGGATTATTTGGTGTCGACTGACAATCAAAAATTTAAGATGGATTGGTATACTTGGGCCAATGACGATACCTTGCTGGTCAGCGCCAATTACCCGATTGATAGGCGAGGAATGAAATATTCTGAGTCACGATTGTTAAAGGTCGATCTTAATGAGCCCAGTGATATTCGTTCAGTACTCAAATTAAGAGAACGTGAACATCGTCCCCAATTCCAAGACACTATTGTCGATATTTTGCCAGATGAGCCAGATTACATTTTGATGGCGCTTGATCTTAAAGTGGCAAACCAGCCTGATGTTTACAAAGTGAATTTGAACTCCAGGCTTAAACGTAAGCTGATTCAAAAGGGCCGAAGTGGTATCCATAGTTGGCTAACTGATCAACAACATAGACTCAGACTCGGTTATGGTATCGACGACACCAAAGTGTTTTTTCTACTCTTTGATATCGATACCGAAAAGTGGCGTAGAATCTGGGAATATGAACTATTTGATAACCCAGATATTACCCCACTAGGCTTCGGCGTAAACCCAAACACCTTGTATATCCGCTCGCTGCATAACGGCCGTTATGCCATCTTTACCGTTGACTTAGCTAAGGCCGATTTACCGAGAGAATTGGTTTATGCCGATGATAATTACGACGTTGAAGGGGCGTTGATTTATTCGAAGATTAGCAAAGATGTTATTGGTGTTCACCATGGCGAAGCCGCTAACGGTAAAGTGTTTTTTGATGAAAAATATGCACGCTTTCAACAAGCCTTAAATAAGGCGATTCCCGATGCTTACAACAACATCATGAGTTTAAGTGCTGATGAAAATCGTTATATCCTATATACCAGTAATCCTACATCACCAGGCACCTATTACTTAGGTGACCGTAGAGCGAAAGGTCTTGATTACATTCTTGATGAATATCCGCTGTTGGTGGAGCAGCCGTTATCCGACAAGCAAAAAGTGGTGTTTAAGGCCCGTGATGGGCTTGAGCTGGAAGCGTATGTCACTCTGCCGTCAAGCAACGTAAAGGCTAAGCAATCAGCATTGGTGATTCCCCATGGTGGCCCTATGGTAAGAAACTACGGCGGCTTTGACTGGTTCAGTCAGTTCTTTGCCAGTCGTGGCTATACCGTGATTGAACCCAACTTTCGAGGCTCATCGGGTTATGGTTTTGAGTTTGAAATGGCATCGATTCAGCAGTGGGGCGGGGCGATGCAGCACGACCTTGCTGATGCGGCATTCTGGTTAGCAGAGCATTACCCCATTGATAAAGATAAGATCTGTATACTTGGGGCTAGTTACGGTGGTTATGCCGCCATGCAAGCCGCGGTGACCCAACAACAACCGTTTAAATGTGCCGCCAGCTTTGCAGGGGTTTCCGATTTGGAGCATATTGTGCGTAAAGCACGCAGATTCACTAACTATAAAGTGGTTAAAAAGCAGCTAGGCGATGACTCTGATAAATTAGAGCAACAATCCCCGGTTAACTTTGCTAAGCAAGTTAATATTCCTATGCTGTTAATTCATGGCGATAAAGATAGAGTCGTGGATGTTTACCATAGTCGGGAAATGTTTGATGAGCTAAGTGACTATGACAAAGAGGTTGAATACATCGAGCTGGAAAATGGCAATCACTATTTAGAAATAGAGCAAAACCGGATGGCCACGCTAAAAGCATTTGAAGCGTTTTTGAGTAAGCACTTATAGTTAAAATCATCGTGCAAAAAAAGGATGACTAAGCTTTGAAAAAGCCGTCATCCTTACTGTTTTTGCGGTTAGATTAGTCGATATCTAACGGATCTTGCGACAGGATAATCCCTGTGTTGTCTGCATAGACATGGTCCAACGGCAAGAAGGTGACGCCACCAAAGTTAACCGGAATCCCTAATTCGCCAATGCCATGGCCATCAGCGCCAACCGGAATAGAAGCTAACGCTTGGATGCCAATATCGCAATCTTCCAAGGCATCAACATCGCGCACTGCACCATAAACGATAATACCTTCCCAGTTATTGTTCACTGCTATTTCAGCTAAAGAGGCATCAATTAATGCACGGCGTAGAGATCCGCCACCGTCAATCAGCAGCACACGACCTTCGCCCTCTTGCTCTAATACATCGGCAATAAGGCCATTGTCTTCGTGGCATTTGATTGTGCTAATAGAACCACCAAAAGAGCTACAACCACCGAAATTACTGAACATGGGTTCGACAACATCGACTGAGTCTAAGTTGCTATCGCAAAGTTCTGAGGTGTTGTATTCCATAAGTCATACTCCTGTTGAAAGGCAATCTACTGAGTTTTCGCAGTATTTCTTTAATTACTGCCAGTATATAAGCGTTTCTTAAAAAGAAAAGCGTTATCAATCACGCTATGGCCGATCCACCCTGAGTTTTGCCTCGATGTTGTTAACTTTTACCCACTGGTGTTTAATTGGGCAAAAAACATGATTTAGGTCATTAAATAACGTATTTTAATTACAACTTAGTTGATCGTTTGTTAGAATGTTTGCAGTCTTGAATTAACTTACTCGCTTTAGGGGCACGGATCCCCCAGTTAGCTTAGGGATGGCAGAGGGCCTCGAAAAAGGTGCCTTATGGAAGCTTCAACAATCGAACTCATTGGTTATTCTGCGTCAGTGATGGTGGCTATCTCGTTAATGATGAAAGATATCATCTGGTTACGTTGCCTTAACTTTACTGGTTGTACACTTTTCGTTATTTACGGAGTCTACATCTCAGCATGGCCTGTAGCGGGAATGAATGCCTTTGTTGCCTGCATTAATATCTATCATCTCATCAAGTTGTATCGCGAGCGTTCACATAAAGCCGTCGCCACGGCGTAAAGACTGTCACAAAACTTTAGACTGCCTGTCACCTCGGCGTCACGGTCATTTTTTAGGCTCTCAACTAATAACTGCAATTAGTTGAGAGCCTTTTATGTTTGAGTCTGTCGCCAAGCTTGATAGACACATATATTGCCAAGTAACTCAAATTGGCTTACGCCATGGGTTACGTCCACTCGCCAAGCGGATCTCATCGACCGGTGATGGACCTATGTATCTCTATATCAGTACGGTACTGTTACTGCTCAGCCACCAAGGTGAAAACTTCTTCGGTTTAGCCCTCGCGGCTTTTATGTTGGAGCTGCCGCTGTACTTTTTGCTAAAAAATAGCATCAGACGAATTCGCCCTTGCCACGCTGCTATGTCAGATGAGTTTGACGTGCAGCTAGCCGCATTTGAACCATCAGATAAGTTTAGTTTGCCTTCAGGTCATACTGGTGCGGCATTTGTCATGGCTACCGTGGTATTTCTGATCTATCCAGATTGGAGCGTTCTAGCCTTTGCTTGGGCTGCAGTCATTGGCTTGTCTCGCATTATTTTAGGGGTACATTACCCATTAGATATCCTTGCCGGTGCGCTATTAGGCATCACTAGCGTTTATCTTGCTTTTCCCTTTCTAGCTTCATAATCAGGACTGTAACTATGCGTATATTGTACGGTGTACAAGGGACGGGTAATGGCCATCTAAGTCGCGCCAGAGTGATGGCTAAAGCGTTGAAGAAACATAACGTTGACGTCGATTTCTTCTTTTCTGGTCGCCAAGCGTCACAATTTTTTGATATGCAATGTTTTGGTGACTATCAAGTGCAATCTGGGCTGACCTTTGCTACCCAAAGTGGTCGAGTAAGTGTGCCCAAAACCGCAATGCAGAACTCGTTGCTGGCATTAATGAATGATATTCGCGCCCTCGATTTGAGCCGCTATGATGTGGTACTCAATGACTTTGAACCTGTTTCTGCCTGGGCGGCTAAACGTCAGGGGATACCCTCTATTGGTGTGAGTCATCAGGCGGCATTGAAATTTGCAGTGCCTAAAGTTGGCGACAACTGGTTTAACGACATGTTGCTGAACTATTTTGCCCCAGTGGATATCGCGCTAGGTTGTCATTGGCATCACTTTGGTTTTCCTATCTTACCGCCGTTTGTTGAAGTTGATGGCGATGTCAGTCATTGCCTGCAAAAGATCATTGTTTATCTGCCTTTTGAGGCGGCCGACGATATTGTGGCGCTATTAAGCCCCTTTGATGATTATCAGTTTGCGGTGTTTCATGGCAGTGAACCTAGTCAGGCGCCGCCCGAACATATTCAGTGGTCGGGTTTTAATCGCGATGGCTTTAAACACAAACTGGCCCAAAGTGGTGGCGTGATTAGCAGCGCTGGGTTCGAATTGGCAAGCGAAGCGCTTACTTTGGGCAAAAAATTGTTGGTGAAGCCACTACATGGCCAGTTTGAACAGCTTTCAAATGTGGCGGCGCTAGAGCTACTAGGCGCCGCAGACAGTATGACCTTTCTCGACAGCCAAGCATTGCGGCGCTGGCTTAAGTCACCCATGCCAGCGCCAATCGATTATCCGCAAGTGGGAGATTCACTGGTGCCTTGGCTATTGCAAGGGCGCTGGCACGAACGTCAGCAATTGTGTGATTCGCTTTGGGGGCAGATGCAGTTACCTGAAAGCTGGCGCAAAAAAAGTCCGTAGTATTGGCTGAATCAAGGGGTAGTTGAACCAACTGAAAACTGCATTAAATCGGCTTATTTTTGGATAATTACGCGAATAAAGGCTAAATTGACCAAATGTTATTCTTTCAATAGACTAAATAGCATTCAAGGATTGCCTTGAACTATAGGGAGATAACATGAGCGTGCAGGGGAACGGCAAGCGTAAACGGTTTACCATTCGGTTTACCGTAGTAGGGATATTTGTATTGGCCACCTGTATGACGGCCGCCATCGCCATCGGTTTACAGTATTACTTTTCTCACAAGATGGCCACTGAGTCTGCATTAAAGCACTACAACCAAGCGGCAGACAGCACCAGTCAGTACATTACCCAAATCGATATTCAGGCTAATAACGTCGCTAAGCTGCTCGCCAGTGTTGATAACCTAGTGATCGACGGTAACTTCAACCTCGAAGCCTATCATACCTTTGCAGAAGTGATGACCATTAACCCACTGTTTTATGCCATATATGTGGGCTTAGCGGACGGCAGCTTTTATGAGTTGATCAACCTTGATGCGCATCCGATTGTACGCGCTCAGTTGCAAGCGTCGCATTTAGACCGCTGGGTGGTGATCACAGTAACCGAAGACGGCGGTGAACGGATTCAGAATTATCAATACTTAGACAGTGAATTTAAGCCGCGCACCAGTCATCAACAAGTAACAGAGTACGACGCCCGCCTGCGACCGTGGTTTAGCAGTGCTTTGCGTGACAGGGTGAACAAAACCGAACCCTACCTGTTTCAAAACCTGCAAGCACCGGGGCAAACTTACTCCATCAAACTGCCCGACTCGGGCGCCGTATTAGCGGTTGATATTGCCCTGTCTACTTTAAGTGATTACCTCATTTCTCAAGGCGATCAAACTCAATTAGAAAGCTACTTGTACAAAAACAGTGGTGAGCTTATCGCTTCAAATCGCCAACCGCAGCTCAACACTGTATTGCCGCAGAGCCAACAGCTTCTGCTAAGTGTCGAGCAGCAAGCTGTTGTACTCAACACCGGTGAGCTAATGGTGTCCAACGAGAATGATTGGGCGCCCATCGACTTTACTATTTCGGGTGAGCCTCAGGGCTACAGTATTGACCTGCTGAAAATGGTCGCGGAAATGACTGGGCTGCAGTTTAACTTTGTTAATGGCTATACCTGGAACGAGCTGGTTGACAGTTACATGCTGGAAGAGCTCGATATGCTGCACTCCATTATGCTAACTGAGCAAAATGAAAGCCTAGGTGAATTTACGCAACCTTTTCTCGATTTACATTATGCGGTCGTCACCCAGCCCAACGAGGCCGAGGTGACCCATTTAGCACAACTTGAAGGCAAGCAGCTAGCCATACCACGGGGATGGTCGATTATTCAGGTGATTAAGCAATCATTTCCCGCGATTGAAATCGTCGAATTGGATTCTACTCAAGCCATTTTGTTAGCCGTTGAGGCCGGTGAAGTGTTTGCTGCACTAGATAACAGCATTATTTTGCACTATACCGCTCAGAGCTATTTTATCGATAATTTGCAGTATCACGAACAAGTGAGTTTTGGTGACCAAGTGCCGCCGACAGGCCTTTACATGGTGCTACAAGGCAAAAACACCCCGCTTATTCCCATACTAAATGCCGCTATAGACAATATTTCTGATAGCCAACGTCGTGCACTGGCGGACAAGTGGTTTGCTAAAGGCGACCAAGATAGTTTTAAACCACAAGGGACCGTGCCTTACGAGCAGTTAATTGCGATTGCAGAAGATGAGTCTCAGCAAAACCAGCTGATTAAAACCCAGCTAAACGGCGTCGATACTTTTGTCTATGTCACTTCGTTTGGTAGCGAACAAAGTGGTGAAAAGTACGCTGTGGTTGTGCCGGCAAGTAAGCTGTTTGCCTCCAGTGATGAAAAAATTCGCACTTCAATCCTGATAACCGTCGCTTGTTTATTTATCGTCATGCCCATCTCTTGGCTGTTTGCCTCGCCCATCATTCGCCCCATCAATGCCTTAGCGGTTGAAAATGAGAAAATTAAGCACCGCCGATTTAAAAGCGTTAAACATATAGAGACCAATATTGCTGAAATTGATGAGCTGGCAAGCTCAATGGTGTCTATGTCATCGTCGATACAGCAATATGAAGCCGACCAGAAAGAGTTAATGGAGGCCTTTATCCGGCTGATTGCACAAGCGATTGATGATAAGTCTCCCTACACCGCCGGACACTGTAACCGCGTACCTGAACTGGGCTTAATGTTAGTGCAGCAGGCATCGGACAGTGACCTAGATGCGTTTAAAGACTTTAAAATTACCTGCGAAGATGAACAGCGCGAGTTTCGGATTGCCGCTTGGCTGCACGACTGCGGAAAAATCACCACACCTGAACATATTGTCGATAAGGGCAGTAAATTAGAGGCCATCTATAACCGCATTCATGAGATCAGGATGCGCTTTGAAGTGCTAAGACGCGATGCCCATATTGACTACCTACAGCAATTGGTGCAAAACCCTGATAACCGCCAACAACTCGATACTGAGTTGCAGGCGCGTTACCAGCAACTCAATGAGGACTTTGAGTTTATCGCTAACGCCAATGTGGGAGGCGAGTTTATGAGCCAAGCGCATGTCGACAAGTTACAGCAGTTGTCGCAGCAAACCTGGCAGCGCCACTTTGACGACCAGCTCGGCCTCTCTCCGGTGGAAGAGCTGCGATATCAACAGGCATCCCAGCCGCTGCCGGTTACTGAAATGCTGTTAAGTAACAAGCCAGAGCATATTATTAAACGTGATTTTCCGGTGGAGTTTGATGCCAAATTTGGCATTAAAATGGAGGTGCCAGAACACCTTTATAACCAAGGTGAGCTACATAATTTAGCGATATCCCGCGGTACCTTAACCGCCGAAGATCGCTTTAAAATTAATGAACACATTACCAGTACCATTAAGATGCTAGAAAACCTGCCGTTCCCACCAGAGCTAGCGCGGGTGCCACGCTACGCATCTACCCATCATGAAACGCTAAAAGGGACTGGCTACCCGCGTAAGTTGAGCGCTGATGATCTATCGATACCAGAGCGGGTCTTAGTTGTTGCGGATATTTTTGAAGCACTCACCGCCGCAGACAGACCTTATAAGAAAGCCAAATCTATTAGTGTCGCGGTGGATATCTTGCACAAGATGGCGCTCGATCAACACTTAGATATGGATTTATTTAAGCTATTCCTCAGCAGTGGCATTTACCTCGACTATGCCCATAAGTTTTTAGACCCCAGCCAAATTGATGAGGTGGATGTTGATAAGTATTTGCAACCACTGCCTGTGGCCAAAAGTGCTTAAGTGTTTGGTTTGTAGATGGGGTAGGTTGCCCATGACCTGATGGGGATGGCAGGTTTTCGCCTCCAGTGGGGGGGGTGTTTGATGGTAGCTCTCTTTATTGATAATTATTGCCTGCAGCAGGCTTATGTGCAGATGCTTTTTCGGCTCGCTGTTAACCCATCCATGGGCGCTCTACGACAGCATCCATGCTGTCGAAGGCCTCAGCCGCATCTACACTGGATTAAATGTCTCTTCGATTAACTTTTTTTTCAAACATGAAGCTAGTTTAAAGAGAGCTAAGTAGCTTTGAAATCAGCAGTGTCTTTTCAATGAATTAAGTTTACTCTGCTCCTATTTATAGTGGCTTAATTCAGTCATCATGGAGTTATTTAATGTCATTTAGTAAAGATGCTCATAAGATAAGAAACTCGATAAAACGCTACACAAAAGAATCTGTTGTACAACATTTATTGACTCGGTTACACACCGTATATCCTGATGAACCAAAAGCAATAGCTCGACCTTGGATAGTTTGCCTAATGCTTGAGTGGACATTAGAGCTAGAACCCTATCAAAGCGCTATTCCTGCTAATGAAAAAGATGTTTGGAATATATTGAACAAAATTTGGTCGCTCCAGGGAAAAGCTATAAAATTTGCCGATGAAGATAATGTTTGGTTGTCTCTAAGAGCGTTCTTACTACCTCAATTAAGATTTCAAACGAACCAGATAGTACACAATTATTTTTTGATAAGGTTGTTCTCAATAATATGCAATGAAGGTGCAAGTCGGTCTTTTCGAGATAGCTTCCAAGCTCAGACGGATATTGATTTGGAAGATTTTTTTGTCTTATCGGTGTTTTTCTTTTCTATATTCGATTCGTCTAAAAGTCCTGTCATTAAGTACAGAGAGTTTTTGCCTAAACTCTCACCTGCATATCCAGTCGCTGTGATTAAACAATATCTCAGTTTAGTTGGGGCAAACTTTGAACAGCTGCAACAATTGATGAAAAGTCGAAGGGGAGAAACTAGAGGCGATGGAGATGTAAGAGTTGAAGAGTATTTTTCTGAACCACTGTTACTTGAGAAACCAATACTCATTCTACCTGAGGGTATATCAACAGCTCATCCATACATTGCAAGTATCGGCTTGAGCGAGTTTGTTCTCAGAACGCTTAGAACTGCTGATTCTAGTGGTTTTCGAGGCAAGTTTACTAAAGAGTTTGAAGATTATTTAGCATATGTTTTTGATGCATATGATTTTGAGACGACAAGAGAAGAGCTGCTGAAAGAAGTCTACAGAGATAACAAAATCCAAGGCAAGGTTGTCGACTTCTTACATCAGCGAAAGGGAACTTCGATATTTATTGATGCAAAGGGTGTAGAACCCAACCAAAAAATTCTAGTGACTGACCAGAGCAACATTATTAAAGACAAGTTAAGGGATACTCACCTGAAAGGTATTAAACAAGCGGGTGAATGTGCAGAAAAGTTAAGTAGCGTTGGTTTTGATGAGCTTGCTGATTTTGACAACAGATATGCTCTCATAGTGACTCATCAAGACTTCTACCTTGGCAATGGGGTTAAACTCGCTTCCTATTTAGGGGGTGAATTTAGGCAAAGAATTGATGAAGCGGTTGCTGGCAATATACCTCTGAAAAACGTCCACTTCTGTTGTGTTGCTGATCTTGAAGGAATACTAGCGCTTTGCAATGAGACTAAAACCGAAGTAAGTGAGTTTTTGGATTTTTGTAACATTGAGGAAGAAGCACCAGAAACTGCTAAATTTGAGATGCGTCAGCACATCCAAGCATATGCAGCGAAACTAGCATCAGAGAAAAACTCTCCTATTGGTAGCGATAGGCTAGTAGAAAGCTATAGATACCTAACTTCTGAGCTTGCAGATAAAATGTCAACGTCTCGGCTATTCTGGAACAAAGGGTTAGTGAAAGCTCCTGAGTTTTTGCAGCACCTTAGAATAGTCAAAGAGCTCGTTTAGTCGCCTTTTAAGTTAGAAGTAACATGGCCAGAAATAGTTATTGGCTTTAGGGTTAAGTGTCTTTTGGTCAAAGATCTTATTAATTAGAACGGTTTACTTCGAAGATACAAAATAACCAAGTGCAGATGCGGTTGAGGCCTTTGACAGCATGGATGCTGTCGTAGAGCGCCCATGGATGGGTTTACAGCGTGCCGAGCAAGTATCTGCACAAACCCCGCTGGAGGCGAAAACCTGCAATTATCCATCAGATCATGGGTAAAACTCTCCCCGTCGTGCAGGCGAAACCCTGCCACTATCCATCAGTCTATGGATAACCCCACCGCTGGAGGCGAAAACCTGCAACTATCCATCAGGTCATGGGTAAAACTCTCCCCGTCGTGCAGGAGAAACCCTGCAACTATCCATCAGGCCATGGATAACCCCACCCCGCTGGAGGCGAAAACCTGCCACTATCCATCAGGTAGATGACTACCAAACCCCGCTGGAGGCGAAAACCTGCAACTATCCATGAGGCCATGGATAATCTCACCTTGGTGAAACCTAGTTAAAGGCTATCTTGCAGAGCCTGCAGCTTAGTTGTTGATTGTGCTGATTTCAGCCCCAACTGCAGGTAGCGTTTTGCTTCGCTCAGTTGCTGTTGTTTGATTAAAAGCTGAACCAGTTCGGTGTAGGCTTTTTCAAAGTCGGGTGCAATTGCCAGGGCTTGTTTAAAGGCGGCTATGGCGGATGCGACTTGGCCTTGTTGCTGGTGTACTTTACCTAAAAACAGCCAGGCGCTGTGCATGGTTGGGCGCAGTTCTATAGTACGTTCAAACTGAGTTTTTGCCGCAGTATATTGCTGCTGATTAAATAGCGCGATGCCTAAATTGTAGTTGTTTTTAGGATCGTCCTCTAAGGTGATGGCGTGTGACAGCACCTTGATGGCTTGCTCAGTTTGCCCCTCTGCAAGTAGGGCGATGCCAAGGTAAGATAGCGTGGTAAATTGCGGTGCATTGGGCTGGTTTAATATGTGCTTGGCGGTGTTGATAGCTGCCTGATAGCGCTCAAGTTTTACCTCAGCAGCCAATAAATCGACATAAGGGACAAACGAGTCAATCTGGTGTTTGACTAACAAGTGCTTTAACGCATCCGCCGCATCTGCGTTGGCTTTGGTTCTTAGTACGGTTGTGGCCCGGATTAACTGCGCGTTTACGCCTGTTGCCACCTCGCCAAATGGCAATAAATTGATATCAGTAATAATCGGGTCTTGTTTGTTAATTGGTGCGATCAGCGCATTAAGATCAAACGGCCCGCGACTGATTTTATGATCGGTCATGGTCACGTTGATCACATCTTGAGTTCTGGTTGTTGGCATATGGCAGCTGACGCAATCGGTGCTGACACTAATGTGTTTCAGCTCACTGATAGCAGGGTGTTTAGCTTCGATGCCTTGGTGACATTGTTGGCAGGTTTGTGAGACTTGGGCTCGAAAGGCTTGTGACTGAGGTTTTACATGGGGGTCGTGGCAGCTGATGCAAGCCAATTGTCCTTGGCTTTGTTGGTAACACTCACTCTGCCAAAAACGGTAACCATGGTGATTAATCTCAAAATGCTGTTTCTTGTCGGCATTGGCTTGGGTCACTTCCACATGGGCAAGGTAATCATTGAGCTTGTCACCGGCTCGAAAACTGTAGGTCGGGCTGTCGAAATCCCGTACGCCGACCATACTCACAGCAGGTAGCATATGGCATTGAAAACAGACCGAGTCACGTTGCTCGGGCGCCAGCTTTGCTGGGTTGATGATATTGCCATGGATTTTGCTAATTGGTTGTGCGTTTAATGCGGCGCGAATGTGATTGGCGCCAGGACCGTGGCAACGTTGACACCCTGTACCCTGTGGCAATTGCTCTGGAAACAAGTGCGCGGCGAATGGACTATCGCTCTTTGCCTCGACATCGGGGTAAGCGTTGTGACAAAACATACATTCGCGCTTAACTTGGCGCTGCACGCCAAAATGGTGTTTGGTTTCAAACCCTGGCGACATGGCCCATTGCTGAGTTTGTGCGTACCAGCCTAGGGGCAACATATACAGCTCACCGGCATCATTTTGATAGAGATAACTGCGGGCGCGATACCCCGAACCCAAAATCCAGTCAATGCCAACACTGAAGTGATTAATGCGATTGCCTTGGTCATCTTTTTGGTAGCGGTGAAAGATAAGCTCACGGTCTTGATTGTCGATGCGGTAATAGCGTGATGACTCAGCGTGGTAATACTCTTCGCCAAAGCGCTCCATTAACACCGCATCAGCGGGGGCAGCAAAAGAGCGCGCCATACCTACATCTTGATAGCTTTCAAACAGTTTGGCGTGACAGGTAGCACAGGCCTTGTCATCAACATAGCCTTTAGCCGCGCCATCATAGGCGCTGATTTTGAGTTGTTGCAGTGGGTCGGGTTTATTAGCAGCGGCGTGGAGCGATAGCGGCGAGCTTATTAGCATGCACAGTAGCAACACTGCAGCTAAGTTTCTCAGCAGGCTGCAACTCAAAAGGCTGCCTGGGTGGTTAAGCGTGAGTAACATTTGCCAACCAATGCTCTAAATAATGAATAGCTTGCCCACCTTCAATAAAACCTGGGTCGGTGAGTAAATTGCGTAGTAGGGCAATATTGGTGTCTATTCCGGCGATGTGTAATTCGCTCAAGGCCTGTTGCATACGCTCGATGGCCTGCTGACGACTGTCACCGTAGGTGATTAACTTAGCCACCATGGCATCATAATGGTGGGGCACCACATAGTCAGTATATAAATGGCTGTCCCAACGTACGCCTATTCCGCCGGGAATGACTAAGTGAGTCACTTTCCCGCTGCTGGGTAAAAAGCTCTGTGGGTGTTCGGCATTAATGCGGCACTCAATGGCATGGCCTTGAAGCCTGACCTGCTGCTGAGATAACGCTAATGGCTTACCTGATGCAATGTTGATCTGCTCGGCAACAATGTCGATATGGCTCACTAGCTCAGTTACTGGGTGTTCGACCTGTAGGCGGGTATTCATCTCCATAAAGAAACATTGGTCATCTTGATAGAGAAACTCTATGGTTCCTGCGCCGCAATAGCCAATGGCTTGGCACGCTTTGATGGCCAGCTCACTGATCTGTTGTCTCAGTGTTTCGCTAAAATTGATGGCGGGCGCTTCTTCAATGACTTTTTGTTGCTGGCGCTGCATAGAGCAGTCACGCTCCCCTAAACACAGAACGTTGCCGTGTTTATCGGCTAACAGTTGCAGTTCGATGTGGCGAGGCTGGGTGAGGTACTTCTCTAAATAAATCCCCTTGTTGCCAAAGGCTGCGTCAGCTTCGGCGCGCGTTAGCTCAATGGCCGCACCGAGCTCATCACTGTGGTTAACAATCCGCATCCCTTTGCCACCGCCGCCTGCAGTGGCCTTAATGATCACTGGATAGCCGATGTCGGTTGCCAACTGCTTATTGCTGGTTAAATCGTTACCTAGTAAACCATCTGAGCCAGGTGTGGTGGGAACGCCATGGGCTTGCATTGTGGCAATGGCACTGACCTTATCGCCCATGGTGCGGATCACATCGCTACTGGGGCCGATAAAGCGATAACCACATTGCTCGACTTGCTCAGCAAATTCGACATTTTCTGACAGAAAGCCATAACCCGGATGGATGGCATCCACTTGATGTAAGTCAGCCGCAGCGAGAATGGCTTGCGAGTTCAAGTAACTTTGTTGACTGGGGCCGTTACCAATACATACCGAGTATGTGGCCAGCGCCACATGGGGCAGGTTTTTGTCAACGGTTGAATACACCGCCACCGTTTCGATACCGAGCTGGTGGCATGTGCGTAGAATGCGCAAAGCCACTTCGCCGCGATTGGTAATCAGTACTCGTTTGATTGGTGCTAAGCTATCCATGCAATATTCGCTGCTACTGACGTGGTGTGATAATCATCAGTGGCTGGTCAAACTCTACGCCATCACCACTTTGTAGCAAGATGTCTGTCACGGTACCGGCATACTTGGCTTGGATCTGGTTCATCATTTTCATGGCTTCGATAATGCACAGGGTATCGCCAATCTCAACACTGTCACCAATGGCCACTACCGGTTCTGCGTTGGGTTCTGGTGCGAGGTAAAAGGTGCCAACCATAGGGGATACCACCACATTGGCATCGTCCACGCTCACTTGTTTGCTGCCGAACTCAGGTTCTTGAAGTTGGTCATCAGTGTTTGTCTGCACGCTTTGAGGCGTGACTCGTGGGGCGCTGTTGGGCTGGTTTTTAATCTTAATTGCGCCTTCAGCCTCAGTAATTTCTAGCTCGGCAATCCCTGATTCGGTGACCAGCTCAATGAGTTTCTTAATTTTACGAATGTCCATGGAGTTACCTTTGCGCCGTTAACGTTGGTGCTGTATCAAGTTGGCCTATTGCGCTATCTAAGGCGTAGTGATAACCCTTAGCCCCTAAACCGCAAATGACTCCGATGGCTTTATCAGATAAATAGGAATGGTGGCGGAAAGGCTCACGGGCGTGGACATTAGATAAATGCACTTCGATAAACGGGATAGCAACGCCCAGCAGTGCATCACGCAGGGCAACACTGGTATGGGTAAAGGCGGCGGGATTAATAATGACAAAATCCGCATCGGTGCCGTGAATGGCATCAATCAGCATGTGTTCGGCATTAGACTGTATATGTTCAAGCACCACACCGCGTTCACGGGCACTGTGTTTTAGCTCTTCAACAATATCATCTAAGGTTTGGTGGCCGTATACATCGGGTTCACGTCGGCCAAGTAAATTCAAATTTGGGCCATTAACCAATAATATTTTAGCCTGACTGCTCATTGTGCATCCCTTTGTACGTTATTAAGTTAACTCTAGTATTACCCCTAATGTACGTTATTTGCTAATAAATCGCAGCCATTTCAAGCAGGTTTTGAATTTTTATCATAACAAGGGATATTGACGTCAGTGGGGCGGCGCAACTCGTGGTGATAGCAAGTAGCGGTTTAGTACTTTGGCTTACTTTGTCGTAAGGCTTTGGTGGCACCACGTTGTTTTTTGGCTTCTACTCGGCGTTTTTGACTGCCTTTGGTTGGCTTAGTAGCGATGCGCTTTTTTTGCACCTGCGCCACACTGGCGACAAGTTCGATAAATTGATTAAGGGCAGTTTGGCGGTTGGCATCTTGGCTACGACTGGCTTGGCACTTGATGATCACTTTGCCGCTTTTGGTGATGCGATGGTCAGCCTTGTTGAGTAAACCTTGCTGATAGAACTCAGGCAGTGACGATTGACGAATATCAAAAATCAGCTGCGCCGCCGTCGATACCTTGTTGAGGTGCTGGCCGCCTGCGCCGCTTGAGCGAATAAACTGCCATTCGATTTCATTGTCTGCCAGTTGTACTCGATTAGTGATTTTTATCATGGTGTTCGATGTCGGTTTTAGTTTACCCTGTTTGACCTAAGGCCGGTTAAGCTGCTTTTGGGCAGCCCGTTTCGTTATCCCTGTGGGAGTGCAGCTATGTTATGTCAAATCGCCGATATTACCAAAGGCGTGCTGAGTTTATTTGCCAGCGGCCGTTTGTCGACCGAAGACTATGGTAAGCAAATTGTGCCCATTATTGACCAATATCGACAAGAGCACGGTAAGGTGTGTTTGTATATTGAGGCTGACGTCTTGTTAGAAGGTTGGCAAAGTGACTCACTTTCTGGTGTAGGTGAGGTACAATTGCCGCCATGTGATGCATTGGTGCTCGTCGGTGGGCCCGACTGGTTTGGTAATGCGGTCAGATTAATGGGGCCATTTATGCAAGCTGAGGTGGCTTGGTATCCACTGGATGACAAGCAGCTCGCCATCGATTGGATCAGTGCTAAACAGCCACTCGTCTAGTATGTCGCAGTCGTTACTGCGCGACAATTTTTAGTATTAAGGGAATATCATGTCAGGTTTATCTTCGTTTGTACGTCAATCTACAGTTTTAGCCTCTGCCGCGCTGTTAACGCTGAGCTTAAGCGGCTGCGCACCTGAAGTCGGCAGCGAGAAGTGGTGTAAGCAGATGGATGACAAGCCCAAAGGTGATTGGACTGCCAATGAGGCCGCTGATTACACCAAGCACTGCGTATTTTAACACAGTGATTGTGGCTTGATGTGCAAGTGTCAATTGCATCACAAATTGGCACTTTCAGCGCAAATTTGTTTGCGCTAAATGAACTTACATTTACACTACCTGTCAGATTGAATAACTTGCTAATGAACACTCATTAGTTACTACCACTCCTTAAAGGTGTTGTTTGAGCTACTTTTTGCGTCAACTATTCCACAAAATCGCCATTGCTATGGTCGCGATAGTGGCACTGCAATTTGCTGGTGCTAACTTAGGCGCGCATCAATTGCATTTGGGAACCCATGACCAAGAGGAAGACAATCACCCACACCTGCAATTTACAGCACAAGTGGAAAGCCTGCAGCAGTGCGTTGATTGCGTTTGTGAAGCCACAGAGCTTGAACCCAAGCAGCATCAACATCTAGTGACTAAAGTCGAAACTAAAAGCTTCGACTTATGTTTAGATTGCCAATGCCACGGTGGTCATCTGACACTGATCTCCCAAGTGGTTGTGGTGCCATCGGTACCGCTGTCGCAGGGGCACAATAATTTAGTTGAAGATTATTTCCCGCCGGAGCAGCAACCTGCTTACCGCCCCCCAATAGCTTAAATCCTAACTAAAAAACCACTATTACCTTAGCCGGTCATGTGCGCGTTCGCGTGCGTGCTTAGCTGCGGTGATATCTCGTATTGATTGCTTTTTATCTTCCACTGCCCTTTGTGGCGGTGATTTAAAAGGCAATATAAGCGCTAGGATTTATGATGAAACACACTATCATCACGGGCCTAATGTTAGGCCTATTAATGCCGGCAAGTATGTCGGTCGCCGTTGCAGCAGCTGAGCCCCCCATCGCTGCTAAGGCACACAGTGCTAACCCAACGTTTGCGCGCTGGTTGCCACAAATGTTGCAGCAATTTGAGCAGCAACCTGAAATTAAGGCGCAGCAAGCGCAGTACCAACAAGCTAAGTTAATGGTGCAGGCCGCCGATCAGGCTGTCTACAACCCTGAACTAGGTTTGGGTTACCAAAATGCAGACCAAGACACCTATTCACTGGATATAAGCCAAACGCTGGATTGGGGCGATAAACGCGGTATCGCTACTCGTCGCGCGCAGCTACAAGCGCAGATCCAATTAGCTGAGATTGCAGTGTCACGTAGCCAGTCATTAGCGCAGGCATTACTCGCCTTGGTCGAGCAGTCACAGAGCCGCAAGCAATTGGCGTTTCAACAAGGTCAGCTTGATGCCGCAAAGCAGCAGCTAGATATTGCTCAGCAGCAAGTGCAAGTGGGCGATCTATCGCTGGCTGAACTGCAAATGATGCAACTTGACTTGGCCAGTAAAGCGGCTGATTTTGCCCTCGCCGAGCAAGCATCTATTAGTGCTGACTCTCAAGTTGTGATGATTTTTGGCCGTCAAGATATCGCATTTGATGACTTTATTGAGCAACTGTCGTTGTCTGATTCTGCCGCGCAGGTCACCGCACAGCTGCCTGCGTTAAAGAGCGCTTATCAACAAGTGATGTTGAGCCGACTCGCTGTAGAGCAAGCAAAAGCCGATACCGCAGCCGATCCAACGCTGAGCCTCAGTGCTGAGCGCGAAGGTGATGAGAATAAGATTGGCATTGGCGTGTCTATTCCTCTGCAATTTCGTAACACCTACAAGCAAGATGTCGCCGTGGCAAGCCAAGGTATTGCAGTGGCAGAGCACACCTACCTGATTGATGAACGTCGAATTGCCCAAGGGCATGCTTTATTTTCTCTGAGCTTACCGCGATTACAACGACGTTATAGTGATTGGCGAGAGTTAGTACTCACTTCGATTGAGGGCGCCGACCAAGCAATGGATCAGCAGTGGCAGTCAGGCGATATCAGTACCAGTGACTATTTGACGGGTCAGCGTCAGCTCGCCAGCAGCTATTTGGCTGGACTATCGCTGGAGTCGGCGCTGTATCGCAGCTGGCTCGATTGGATGGGACAAAGTGGCCAGTTAGAAACTTTTCTCAAGTCACAACTTTCCACTGTAGGTACGCCATCAGCGGCGGATGCAGTGTTGATGAATAATTTAGGTGAGTAACATGAACAATCAATCAATAAGTCAATATCCTCAAGCTTTGAACACCGTCTCCTCTGCCATATTGCGAGCACTGGGATTTGCCGCTGTGGTCAGTTTATCGGTAATAGCATTGGTGCCCAGTGAAGCCCGTGCTGGTGAGGGCCATGCACACCAACCAAGTGCAGTGGTCACTGGTACTGAAAATAGCCCTGCTGATGATCATGGTGATGAAGCGTCTCATGGCATCAGCTTATCAGCTGCGCAACAAAAGTTGGCTGGTATTAAAGTATCGACCTTGTCTGAGCAAAGCTTCAACCTTGAGGCTGTCGCCACTGCCACTATGGTGGTTGACCGTGACCGAACCATGGCCTTAGTGCCTCAACTCGATGTGCGTGTTGAGCAGCGACATGTGGTCCCCGGACAAGAGGTCAACGCCGGCCAACCATTATTGACTTTAGGTGGCGTAGCGGTTGCACAAGCGCAGGCGGACTTTATTAATGCGGCAGCAGAGTGGGACCGAGTCAAACGTATGAGCCAAAGCGCTGTTAGTGCAAGTAGGCGCTTACAAGCGCAAGTTGACGCTGAGTTAAAACGGGCGGTGCTGGAGGCGATGAAAATGACCCCACAGCAGATTGCGCAGCTTGCTACCAAGCCTGAAACCATTGGTCGTTATCAATTGCTTGCCCCCATCAGTGGCCGAGTGCAGCAAGATCAAGCCAAGTTAGGCCAAGTGATTGCTGCGGGAATGCCGCTGATGCAACTCACCGATGAGTCGCACTTATGGGTGGAAGCCCAAGTGACACCGACGCAATCTGAATCTGTCAAAGTGGGTGGTAAAGCGTTGGTGGGCATCAATGGTCGCATGTTGGAAGCCACAGTGATTGGTCGCTCCCATGAGTTAGATAGCGTCACCCGCACCGAGCAAATTTTAGTCAGCCTAGAAAATCCCGGCCATGTTATCCATGCCGGTCAGTTTGCCGAGCTGTATTTGCCGAGTGCGATTGGTGGCGGGGTGATATTACCCGATGCTGCATTAACCAAAAGCAGTGACGGCGATTGGCAAGTTTTTGTTTTAACGGACGAAGGCTATCAAGCCCAAGAGGTGCAAGTGGTGGAACGTCAACGGGGGATGAATCTGGTGAAAGGCATTGTGCCCAACAGCCAGGTGGTCACTTCGGGGGCATTTTTTCTGGCGTCAGAGCAAGCGAAATCTGGCTTTGATATTCACAATCACTAGGGGGCAAGCATGTTAGATAAACTCATAGATGCCGCCTTGCGGCAGCGGTTGCTGGTGGTACTTGGTTTGCTAGGCGCGGTGATCGCCAGTCTTGCGATGTTACCTAAACTCAACCTTGATGCTTTTCCTGATGTGACTAACGTTCAGGTGACGGTGAATACTGCTGCTGAAGGGTTGGCGGCTGAAGAAGTTGAAAAGCTGATCAGTTATCCGGTGGAGTCGGCGATGTATGCGCTGCCTGCGGTGAATGAAGTGCGTTCACTGTCGCGCACCGGATTATCAATTGTCACCGTGGTGTTTGATGAAGGGACTGACATCTACTTTGCCCGCCAACAGGTGTTTGAGCAGTTACAAGCCGCCAGAGAGATGATTCCCGATGGCGTTGGTGTGCCTGAGATTGGCCCTAATACTTCAGGTTTAGGACAAATTTATCAGTACATATTGCGCGCCACGCCAGAATCTGGTGTCAATGCGGCTGAACTTCGAAGTCTTAATGATTACTTGGTGAAGCTGATTATGATGCCGGTGGCTGGGGTCACCGAAGTGCTGTCATTTGGCGGTGAGGTTCGCCAATACCAAGTGCAGATAGACCCCAATAAACTTCGAAGTTACGGCTTATCGATGGCACAGGTGACCAGTGCATTAGAGAGTAATAACCGTAATGCCGGTGGCTGGTTTATGGACCAAGGGCAAGAGCAACTTGTGGTACGTGGCTATGGCCTGTTGCCAGCCGGTGAGGCGGGGTTAAAAGCCATTGGCCAAACCCCATTGACTCAAGCGGGTGGTACACCGGTACGAGTGATTGATGTCGCCAATGTGGCTTACGGCAGTGAAATTCGTGTCGGCGCAGTGACCATGACTCGCCGCGGCAATGATGGCCAGCTTGAATCGCTTGGTGAGGTGGTTGCTGGGGTCGTACTAAAACGGATGGGCGCCAATACTAAAGCGACCATTGATGATATTGACGCGCGCAGCGCACTGATAGAACAAGCCTTGCCTGATGGTGTGTCGTTTGAAGTGTTTTACGATCAAGCGGATTTAGTCAATCAGGCAGTTAAAACGGTTCGCGATGCGCTGTTGATGGCGTTTGTGTTTATTGTGGTGATTTTGGCGCTGTTTTTAGTCAACATCCGCGCCACGTTACTGGTGTTGTTGTCGATCCCGGTCTCGATTGGCTTAGCGTTAATGGTAATGGCTTACTTTGGTATGTCGGCTAACCTGATATCCCTTGGGGGGCTTGCGGTGGCAATTGGTATGTTGGTCGATGGCTCGGTGGTGATGGTGGAAAATATCTTTAAACACCTCACCCAAACCGAGCGCCGCAGTGGTCACAGCGATAGCGCGGCCAAACCGCTGAGTAGTGACATTGTTACGCGAGTTAAGCTGGCGGCTAAGGAGGTGTGCAGTCCTATCTTCTTTGCTACGGCAATCATCATTGTGGTGTTTGCGCCTTTGTTTGCGTTAGAGGGCGTAGAAGGCAAGCTGTTTCAGCCGATGGCGGTAAGTATTATTTTGGCGATGATCTCAGCATTGTTGGTGGCCTTGATAGCAGTGCCGGCATTAGCAGTATTGCTGTTTAACCGCGGTGTAAGGTTGAAGCCAAGTCTAGTGTTGCGACCTATTGAGGCGGGGTATCGCACCATTTTAACGAGTGTGATGACTAAGCCTAGACCGGTGATGTCTGCGGCGGCGTTGCTGTTTGTTATGAGTATGGCGTTACTGCCGCACCTAGGCACTGAGTTTGTCCCTGAGCTGGAAGAGGGCACCATCAATTTACGAGTTACCTTAGCGCCCACAGCCAGTTTAGCTACCTCACTTGATGTGGCGCCGAAACTGGAGCAAATACTGCTGCAATTTCCAGAGGTTGACTATGCGCTTAGCCGTATAGGTGCGCCCGAGCTGGGCGGCGATCCCGAGCCTGTCAGTAACATAGAAATCTACATTGGCCTAAAACCGGTGAGCGAGTGGCAGAGCGCCGCAAATCGTTTCGAGTTGCAACGGTTAATGGAGCAGAAACTCAGCGCATTTCCCGGGTTACTGTTTACCTTCTCCCAACCGATTGCCACCCGCGTGGATGAATTGCTGTCTGGGGTAAAGGCGCAGCTTGCTATTAAGATATTCGGTCCAGATTTGGATGTATTATCTGAACGCGGCCAAGTGCTTACCGATATTGTGGCACAAATCCCCGGTGCGGTTGATGTGTCTTTAGAGCAGGTGAGCGGTGAGGCGCAGTTGGTGGTGCGCCCTAAACGCGATCAACTTGCGCGTTATGGCATTAGCGTTGATGAGGTGATGAGTCTTGTGAGCCAAGGTGTGGGCGGGGCTAGCGCCGGGCAAGTGATTGATGGCAATGCTCGTTATGATATCAATGTTCGTCTTGCCGAGCGCTATCGCAATGCGCCAGATGCGTTAGAAGATCTGCTGTTAAGCGGTGTAACTGGGGCGACGGTTCGCCTTGGCGAAGTGGCTGAAGTTGCCATTGAGATGGCACCGCCGAATATTCGCCGCGATGATGTGCAGCGCCGAGTTGTGGTGCAGGCCAATGTCGCAGGGCGAGATATGGGCTCGGTGGTTGAAGACATTTATGCGGCGGTGCCACAAGCCCAGTTGCCTCCAGGCTATACCGTTGTGGTGGGCGGCCAATATGAAAATCAGCAGCGTGCGCAGCAAAAACTGATGTTGGTGGTGCCGGTTTCCATCGGCTTGATCGCGCTACTGCTGTTTTTATCGTTTGGTTCGATTAAGCAGGTAGGGCTAATTATGGCCAACGTGCCGTTGGCCTTGATTGGTGGGGTCGTGGCGCTTTTTGTTAGCGGTACCTATTTGTCAGTCCCTAGCTCCATTGGTTTTATTACCCTATTTGGGGTGGCGGTGTTAAATGGTGTGGTGCTGGTGGATGCCATCAATCAACGCCGCGCCGCCGGTGAAGGGCTGAGTCAAAGTGTTTATGAGGGCAGTGTGGGCCGTTTGCGGCCGGTACTGATGACGGCGCTGACTTCTGCATTGGGCTTGATTCCCATTTTGCTGTCATCGGGAGTTGGTAGCGAGATCCAGCAGCCGTTGGCGGTGGTGATTATTGGCGGATTATTCAGTTCAACGGCGTTGACCTTGCTGGTGTTGCCGACGGTTTATCACTGGATTTACCAAGACCGCCATCATCAGCGGTAACATGTGGTAAAAAAAGTGCGAATTCATGGCAAATAAATACCATGAATTCGCGAGTTTTAGTTACGGTTTGTGGCCTAAAAAGTGGTGCGCCAGCGGCGTTGTTTGCGTCATGGAGATGAGCTAAAACAGTTTGCCTAACCTGCCGGTTTTAGCGGCACCAAAGAGAACACATCTTTAGTACGCACAGTGTTTTGCAGATGAAAAACACTGTGCTTTTTTGTCGCGGCTGCGGCGCTGAACTTTACTCCATAAAGTCCAGTGGTAGATGAGCTTGCTCACCCTTCACTTCAATGGCAACGCGATAGCTTTCAACATCTTGACTCCAATCAACACTGTCTAAGGTTAACTGATATATGCCAGGATCGGTTTCATCAATGGCCAAACTGCAGGTTTCGGTATCAATGCAGTTACCTTGCTCTGCTTGATGCCATGCTAATTTGTATTTGGTGGTCTGCCCATCTTTTGGATAGCCCATCACAATCAGGTTAAATGCGCTGGCGTCGGTGACGGCTTTGTCGCCATCACCCAGCAATTGCACAGTGACTTGGCCTTTTTCTAAATCGCTAGCAGCTTGCATGCTGGCGGTTAGTGTGGTGGTGTCACTAATACCAATAGTGTCATCCACTGGTGGCGGTACGGGTGTGGTGTTGTCATCATCATCTGAGCTGTTACAGCCAAATAATAATACTGAACTTAGTACCACAGCTAAATAGCGTGTCGTCGGTTTCATAGTGAATCCTCCTACTGATTAATGACCGCCGTGGCAGGTATCACATGACATATTGGTCTTCACACTTGGCGCAAATGTTGATTCTGCAGTGTGACAAGATTGGCAACTTTCAACGGTGTCTGAAACCGGGTGATCGTTAACCGTCTCACCATCGAAAGCTTTGTTGAGCATAGTCACAAGCTCATACACAATTGATGCTGATAACTGTTTGCAACGCATACCTTTTTGGCTAAATGATTTGCCGTTTTCACTGGCCCATAAGCTGATAGAAGAGTGACATAGGATGCTATTGGCCACCGTTGGCGTGCCCACTTGCGTCTGCGTTTCGGTCATATCCGCGCCAATACCGCTGATAAATTCTGCTGTTTGTAAGGGCAGGGCTTCACTCTCGTAGTAGCGCATGGTTTGGCTAAGTAAGGCGTTGGCTGGCTCACCATTAATGGACAGCATGTTAACGAGCATACCTGTGGCATTGATATTACCGCATACTGTGCCCTCGCCGAGGATGCCAGCGTAACCGTAGTGCGCCATTGCGGTAGGCACTTGGGCAAACTTATCGGCATCGACTGAATCTGACGCAGCTAAGCTTTTGATGATGCTATCAAATACTTGGTACATACAGCCGTTTGCGGTTTCATAGGCGAGTTTAGCAACGGTCATCGGGTCTAATTTGGCGTAAGCTAGGCGAGTGCCGACTTCGAGTTTCCAATCTCCTTCGCTAGCGGTGGCTGCAAGTAATGGGTTAGCGACTAATACACTTCCTGCCGCAGCAGAAGAGATGCCGATAATACGATTGAGTGCTTGTCTTCTGTTTAAGGTTTTCATTGTCATCACATCCTAAAGTTAGTGTTTTCTTTTTTTTACCGCTCGCTTGGCAACACTTTCATCAGTGCGATACCCAAATAGTGTGGGTGGTGATGCATGTTTGCCGCGATGTGGCTTGAGTTAACAATGACAGACGGCAAGCCGCGCTATTGAGACCGAGATCAAAGTAATTTTTGCACCTAAGATTAGATTTTTTGCATGCAATGCTTTTAGGGTTTTTGTCTTTATTTTGCTTGATTTTTGAAGTGATATATCGGGAATTATTGTTTTGCGGTATGTAATGCTAATTACGGCTTTTTACGAAAGCGATTATGCAAAATTAAAGTTGATGTTAATCAAACTAATGCCAAATGGTGACATTTTTAAGTTGCTTGCTTTGTTGCAATCAACACATGAGGTATACGGCTAGTGGTCAGCATGCAGGGTTAATAACTGATAATAGATGTGGTGTTGTTATAGTTAAAACGTGACTAGCTTGATATTTGCGGGTTGATAATTGGCGTAAAATAATGACGATAATTCTTGTTAGGCATCTTAGACATGCGGTTAAAAATTTTTGAGTTTGATATAGCAAATAGCCAGCTATACAACAGTGAAACTCAATCTTTGTTTCATCTTACGCGTACAGAATGCCAGGTGCTTGAGCAATTGGCACTGCACCCCAATCAAGTTATGTCTAAAAGTCAGCTTGCCTGTGCCGGTTCACAACAGCCCTTGATGAGCGAATCGGCGGTAGCTAAGGCGGTGTTTACCCTACGTAAACATTTTGGCGAAGCCCATGCTGAGCTGATTGAAACTTTACCTCGTAAAGGTTATCGGCTAAATCTTGAAGTCCCAAAAAGTGATTGGGCCATTAAGGCGCAGCAACGTAAGCGCATGCTGGTTGGCTTTGCGACTATGGCTATCTTGCTGCTAACAGTCAGCGTGATGGCCATGCATCAGTATATTTGGTTTAAAAAAGAACCCATGCCGATTAAGCATCACAAAGCGGTGATACTGGATAATTCACAGCCACTTACCGTGACGTGGCTAGAGTCGCCGTCTATTCAACCGCGGGAAGGGAAAACCATTGAAGCTAAGGTGGTGGCGGCAATCAATACCTGCCCTGAGGTCACGTGGCAGCAAGTGTACTTGGCGTTGTCGAACGACATGCAAGTTCTCAATATTTCTATGATGGGCAAAGGCGAACAAGGTCAGCTGCTGGTACGTAATATCAAAACCAGTGACTTTAGCTTAAATCCAAAATTTATCAGTCAGCAATGGCTGAGTGAGGTATCGCTCTGTGACTAAATCGACACTTAAAAGCGGCCTCGCGATAGGCATATTGGTGATTGCGGTTATCATTATCTATCAACATATTCGCGCCACTGAGGTAGACATTGTACTGTCCTGCCGTAATGAGCTGGTAGCAACCAACCCACAAACTCAGCAGATAGAGCACCATGCCTTAATTGCTGATTTTGCGTTACAAAAGCGTTCGGCTAGTATCAGCTATCGTTATTTCACTTCCGACGGTGTCCCCATAGCGACTTTACACCTCAGTGGCGATATTTTAAGTGCCAATAAGGGGCAAGATACCTACATTCTCAACTTAGTGAGCAGTGAACTGGTACGTCACCATGAACAGCTGTCTTTGCCGATGCATGCCAAACACCTGCAAGCTTTTGCCAATCGAAACATCAGTAAGCAAGGAGTGCACAATCTCACGGTGCAAATTGTTAGTCGTAATGAGGCTGACAATACCGCGCTACTGTATTTTCTACCCAGTACCAATATTTGTGCCTGTAGTTTAGTCACCATGAGTTAGGCTGCTGCATCTTGGCAGCCTGTTAAAAGCGTCGCCGTGATTGAATATTAGCGGCAAACTCATTAGGATCGGCCCATCTGTAAGCTAATATCTGTATAGGCTATGACTCAAGCGCTCTATTTTATCTACGATTCTCACTGTCCATGGAGTTACGCAACAACCCCATTGGTCAATGCACTGCAGCAAGCTTTTCCCGATATGGCGATTAATTTGCTACATGCGGCTCATTATATTGGTAAGGATTGTGCCGGTGAGCAGCAAGTTAATGCGGTTAAAAAAGTCAGCCGAGTCAAATTTACCGATGAGCATATGCGCTATGTGAATAGCCCGAAAAACTCGGTTAAAACTGCCAACTTAATGAAATGGCTGCAAAATAAACAGCCAGAAAAACAACTTACTGTGCTTAATGCCTTGCAGCAAGCCCATTTTACCCAAGGTAACCCACTGGAAGGTAAGCACAACTTTAATGACATTGTCAGCCAATTTAAGTTGTCGCCATCAAACAAAATTTTTAAAGATGAACTGAGTGTCGATGCAGAAATCACCTTAGGTGATATTGCTGAAATCCAGCAGATGATTGGCACCCAGCACTTCCCCGCACTTATCATGACTCAAGATGATAATGCGATATTTATCGACCACTCTAAATACCTTAATGATCCGCAAGCCGTGGTTGAGGCGGTTAAGCAAGAGCTGGCAGCGTTTTAATTTAGTTATTTATCGCAAGTGCAATATGTACTTGCGATTAATTAAGGCCTATAAACTTAGCGTCTAACGCTTAGCTTTTTCTAAAGTCATAAATCGCATTTACTATTGACCTTTAACAGCGCTAACTATGCATAAACAATGCGATTAAGTTACTGCGCTGCTAGCGAGGCTCAGCTGTTTAACTCCCAGTTTATTACTCGCTCTCTTTGCTATAAGCGTCCATTCTAACAATCTTCCCTTCGTGTGATGTCAGTAGTCCAATTCACCATTCACAACTTGGTTACAATTAACTTGTTCTGTATTTCTGGTATAAAGCATTTCCAATCAATAGTTTGAGTCGGTTTTTGTGATCGCACAATGTTATTCTTATGTTATGAATACGTATGCATTAAGTTGTGCTCAAAAAACAACCTTGGCTAGTATGGCTGATAAATTATAAGCCTAATGTCAGATTAGTCCGAGCCGTATAAGTGGATATTGGGTAATAAAAGTCGCAAGACCAAGGGGATTAAACCAATGTCACACTTTAAACCAAGTGTTCTCACTTTAGCGCTAGCAGCGGCAGGATTAGGCGGATTTTTTTATCCACTGAACTCACTTGCCGCAGAGCCAACGCCGCAAACGGTATCTGCCGACGACAAGGCAACTGACGCTACAGCGGCAGAAGCGAGCAATGACGCTCAGGAAGGTGAGCAAGAAATCGAGCGGATTGCGGTCACCGGTTATAGCCGTAGCTTGATAGATTCACTGAATCAAAAACGTTATGGCGATACGGTTTCTGAGCAGTTAAGTGCCGATGATCTAGGGGCATTGCCGGATGTGTCGATGGCTGATGCACTGACACGTTTGCCCGGTATTTCGGCGGTACGAACCGGTGGACAAGCCGCTGAAATTAATATTCGTGGTATGTCAGGTGGCTTTGTTTTTTCTACCTTAAATGGCCGTGAGCAAGTTTCTACCAGTGGTAGCCGCAGTATCGAGTTTGACCAATACCCTTCAGAGTTAATCACCTCAGCAGCCGTGTACAAATCGCCAAAAGCATCGCTTATTGAGGGCGGCGTGGCCGGTACCGTTGAGCTGGCGACAGCGAGCCCGTTAGCGATTGATAAACAGCACAGTTTTATTGCCAACGCCCGCGGTATGTATAACGACCGCGCCGATGAAGTCTATGGCGCACAAGACTACGGCCACCGCTTGAGCTTTTCTTATCAAGGCAAATACTTGGATGACACCTTAGGTGTGGCATTAGGCTATGCAAGGCTAGAGCAACCGAGTGTTGCCACCCAGTTTATTGGTCTGGCTTACAACGGCAATAAAGACGTTGATGGCTTAGCGAATGATACCAACGGCCCAGAAGATAATCCTGCAAATGAGTACATCAGTGAAGGCTTTGAAGTACAGCATTTAGGCGGCGTTGAAACCCGTAATGGTTATATGGGCGCGCTTGAATGGGCACCTTCCGATACCTTTACTTTAAAGGCCGATGCATTCATTTCACGCTTTGACAGTGAAGCGTTTGCCCGCGGTTATCGGGTAAAATTGGGCGGCCCGTCTGCAGCGGTTGCCAATCCCGTGCTTGATGGAAATGCGGTGATTGGTGGCAACTTTAACCGCACCTCGCAAAGCTTTACTCGGGTTGAGATTGTTAACGATGACAATCAAGACTTTGATGAAGTCGACAGCTTTGGTATTAACGGCACATGGCAAGCAACAGAGCGTTTAAGTGTGTCTGCCGATATCTCTTACTCGTCAGCCAAAAGTGATTTTCGCAATGGTTTGTTGTGGGCCAATGTTGCGGAAGATGCCACTGCAGAAACGCCAATCTTTGATAAAAATGTGGCGATTAACTATCAGCTTAACGGCTTAGATTTGCCCAATGTCGGTTTCAATCAGGCGGCGGCTTTTTCTGATATTGATAAAGTCATGGTCAGTAAATACGGTATTTACCCGTTTGTGAATGAAGATGAGGTCAATGCTTACCGTTTAGACTTTAAATATGATTTGGATAACGACTACATTGCGTCGATTGAAGTGGGGGCGCGCTATTCTGATCGCACCTATTCTAACGACCGCTCCGTATTCGAGTACGGCAATGATGGCGACTTTTCATCTACCGAGCCACCATTAAGGTTAACCGACGATATGACCACCGTGGTTGGCTGGGAAGGCGATTTCAATTATTTCCCTGACTATTTAGCGGTTGATCTCGATAAAGCGCTGGCGGCGTGGTTCCCAGAAGGCGTGCCGCAGCCGGTACAAACTTGGGGTAATGCCGATGGCGTGAGCGATGCTAAAGGTTACACCAGCAACTATTCATGGTCGGTACTGCAAAGTGGTGAAGTGTACGAAAAAATTCTTGCTGCTTACGTGATGGTTAATATTGATACTGAAATTGGCGGAATTCCGGTCACGGGTAACTTTGGTGTGCGTGCGGTAGAAACCGATCAATCTGCAACCTTGCTTGAAAATGTCGGTGGCGATCCTGAATTAGGCTCGCAAAATATCATCGATGAAGTGGGCATCATTAATAATTTGTATGCACCGACGGTTAAAGGTGAGAAGTACACCGATTATTTACCTTCATTAAACCTTAATTTCTTAATCACCGATCAATCACAAATTCGTTTTGCTGCGGCTAAAGTGATGTCTCGTCCACCGATTAACCGTTTAGCGGGTGATGCGAGCGCTTCGGTCAATGATGATGGTGAAATCAATGGTTCAAGTACTAACAACCCATTCCTACGTCCTTTCTACGCTGACCAATATGACATCTCATACGAGTACTACCTTGATGATGGTGCGATAGTCGCGGCGCTGTTCTACAAAAATATCGATTCGTTTATCGATACCGTTGCCATAGAAAACTTTGACTTTAAGGGCAATGGTTTCAACGTGCCCGACTACATCATTGACCCTGTCAGCGGCGAGCAGATCGAAACCACTAATGGCACCTATACCACCGCAGTCAACAACTCTGAGGGTGGCTATATTCGTGGTCTCGAATTGGCTTACACCCAAGTATTTACTAGTTTGCCTGAAGTTTGGTCTGGCCTTGGTTTGAACCTCAGTTATTCCTACACCGAAAGTGAAGTTGAGTCTCAAACTGATTTAGGTGGTGAGAGCGTGACTCAGTCGCTACCTGGATTATCAAATAACGTTGCCAGTGCCACGCTGTTTTATTCCTATGAAGGTTTCGAAACCCGGGTCAGTGCCCGCTATCGTGACGAGTTTGTTTCTGAGCAAGTGGCCATTAATGAGCAGGTGGTCAATTTTGCCGAAGAGACGGTGATTGATTATCAAGCTTCTTACCAAATAACCGACGCGTTAGGCGTGTTGTTCCAAGTGAATAACGTCACCGATGAACCCACTAAAAGTTACTTTGGTACCGAAAGTAAAACCGGCACCTTGCAGTACTTTGGACGCGAATTCTATCTCGGTATGACCTTCGCACTATAAACGCGACGAACATCAGCTTCTGCGGACTGAGCACTGCATATAAATACAAAGCACAGTCCGTTGTTTAACTTAATTAATTACTTAGGAGACATCACTCATGATGAGGATCTCTAATTCGGTTTCTTTACTGGCGCTTGCTGTCAGTGCTGTGGCCTTAAGCGGTTGTGGCGGCGATTCGTCAGAGCCTGGCGAAGTTTTACTGATCTGTAATGTGCCTATGGTGCCCAATGCTGCGGGCACAAGCTGTGTGGCGCCGGAGCCAATAAGCTGCCCAGCTCCTACCGTGCCCGATGAAAATAATGAGCAATGTATCGTCGGCGCCGATCCCACGCTGCCCGACCCGGTGTTTACTCCCGGTGACAATCAAGCTGTGGTGTACTACAACCGCCCTAATGACGCGACTAACAGTGCAAATGATCCCGTTTATGACGGCTATAAATTACATACTTGGAATAACGACGAGTGTGATGCTTACGCGGCGCCATTTGATGCAACAGATTGGGCCAATGGTCATCAGTTTGATGGGATTGATCCTAACTACGGCGCCTACTGGATTGTTGAGCTAAAAGATGGCTACAACGAATGTGCTAACTTTATTGTCCATATTGGCACTGAAGGTTCGGGTAAAGCCATGGGGGATGTCGATTTAAAAATGCCCCTAATGCAAGATGACGAAACCTTTGTGCGTATGAACTTTACCTTGCATGGCGAGCCTTCGGTTTTCGAATATCCAATCTTAAGCTTAGGTGCGCAACCATTATCTATTAGTGGTATGAGTGCTCACTGGCTTGATGCCGATACACTCGTATGGAATCAAGACGATGCCGGTATTGGCGTGTTCAAACTGCACTATAGTCAAAATGGTGATTTAGCCGTTGAGGCTGAGCCAGACCGTATTGTTAACAGTCAATCGGTGGAGCTCACCGCAGTTGAATTAACTGATGAGCAAAAAGCGCGGGTACCCCACTTAGCCGACTGGCCCGCTTATAGCACTGGCCTGAGCCAAGATGAGGCCAAGGCCGTGGCAAAAGCTCAGTTAGTGGTCGCCGCTTACAACGGCGACGATACGCCTGTTGCGGCGACTTATGTGCAGCACGCCAAGGTGTTAGATGCCTTATATACCCAAGGCGAAAATGACGCTGACGAAGCCACCCTTGGTGTGGTGTATAGCGACGATGGCATTATGTTATCAACGTGGGCGCCCACGGCTAAATCCGTCAGTGTGAATATTTATAACAGTGACAAGACACTAAACCGCAGTGAAGCGATGAGCCTAGATGAGGCCACCGGCATTTGGGGTTATAGCACTGATATGAGTGTCGATCGTTTGTATTACCGTTTTGAAGTGACGGTGTATCACCCAGTCAGCAAGCAGATCGAAACCATAGAGTCCACCGACCCATACTCGCTAAACGTGTCAACTAATGGCCGTTATAGTCAGTTCATTAATTTAGCCGATGAAGATCTCAAGCCAGAAGATTGGGATGGTCATCAAGTCGCCACTATCACTAACCCTGAAGATGCGGTGATTTATGAAGGCCATGTACGAGATTTTAGTGTTCGGGATGAAAGCACTTCAGCGGCTAATCGCGGTAAGTACTTAGCGTTTACCGAGATGGACAGCGCCCCAGTGATGCATTTGAAATCTTTGGTTGAACATGGTTTAACTCATTTCCACGTATTACCAGTAACCGATATTGCTAGCATCAATGAAGATGTCAGCGAGCGGGTCGAAATGACCGATACGCTAGGCATGTTGTGTGACAAGATAGAAGACAATGCAGATGCGTGCAGTACCCAAGATAAGTCGGCCACCATTGAGAGCATTTTGGCCGATGCCTTGCCTGGCTCGGCCGATGCGCAAGCGATTGTAGAGGCGATGCGCGGCTATGATGGATTTAACTGGGGATACGATCCACACCATTTCATTGCCCCTGAAGGTAGCTATGCTAGCTCGCCAGAAGGTACCGCAAGAGTGCTTGAACTACGTGCAATGAACAAGGCTTTACATGATATGGGGCTACGCGTTGTGCTAGATGTGGTCTATAACCATACCAGTTCATCAGGGCTGTGGGACAACTCCGTACTGGATAAAATGGTGCCGGGTTATTACCACAGGTATAACGAAGAAAGTGGTGATATTGAGCGCTCTACGTGCTGTGAAAACACCGCCACTGAACATCGTATGATGGATAAGTTTGTCAGTGATTCTATGGTGATACTCGCCAAAGAGTACGGTTTTGATAGCTTCCGTTTTGATGTGATGGGGCATATGCCTAAACAGAGCATTTTAAATGCGCGTGATGCAGTGCAAGCAGTCGACCCAGATAACTACTTCTATGGTGAAGGTTGGAACTTTGGCGAAGTGGCCGATAACCGTTTGTTTGAACAAGCCACACAAGCCAACATGGCAGGCAGTGAAGTGGGTACCTTCAATGACCGTATTCGTGAAAGTGTCCGCAGCGCCAATATCTTTAAAACCGAGGCCAGTGATGAAGCACTTCGCGATCAAGATACCCTGCGCCTTTCTATGGCGGGTAACGTTAAAAACTTTATTTTAAAAGATTTTAATGGCAACTCAGCTAAAGGCAGTAGCTTTAGTTGGAACAGTCAGCCAACCGCCTATGCAGCGGACCCGGCTGACAGCATCAACTATGTCTCTAAACATGACAATGAAACCCTGTGGGACAACTTGCAATATAAAAACCCAGTGGGCATGAGTTTAGATGAGCGCGTTCGGGTGCAGAACATAGCCGCCACCATTCCACTGCTTAGCCAAGGGATCCCATTCTTACAAATGGGCGGCGATTTGCTGCGCTCTAAATCAATGGATCGTAACAGCTATGATTCGGGCGATTGGTTTAACTGGGTCGACTTTACCAAACAAAGCCATAACTGGAATGTTGGCTTACCGCGTGAGCAAGACAACGGTGAAAAGTGGGACATGATAGCGGGCATTTCCGCTAACCCTAATGCTGCTGCCTCAATGAGTGAGATTGAGATGGCATCGAAGGTGTTCAATGAGTTCTTAAGTATTCGCCGCGATAGCCCACTTATGCGTCTCACCAATGAGATGGATATTATCGAGCGGGTTGGTTTCCATAATGTCGGTAAACGCCAGACTCAGGGTGTCATTGTCATGAGTATTGATGACGGCGATCAGTTAGCAGACGTTGATATGATGCACGATGCCATGGTGGTGATGGTTAACGCTAGCGCCGAAACCGTCAGCCATACGATCCCCACAGCGGCAGGCTTTGAGCTTCATCCAACGTTAAGCGCTTCTATTGATGCCATTGTCACAGGTGCTAACTTTAGTGCCGGCGAAGATGAAGGCACCTTTATCGTACCAGCTTATACCACTGCGGTGTTTATTAAACCGCAAGGTGCGGAGCGCGGCTATGGTCTAGATGCTAATGCAACAGTTGGCGCGCCGGATGTGGTGCCTTATGGTAGCACCGAGGTGTTTGTTCGTGGTGGCATGAACGGTTGGGGCGAAACCGACATGCTAACTTATGTTGGTGATGGTGAATATCGCATTACTATTACCTTAGCTGCCGGAGACTATGAATTTAAGATTGCATCGAGCGATTGGAGCAGTGTTGATTTTGGTGGCCTGTCAGCGGCTGAAGCTCAGGTAGAAGAGGGAGTTGCCGAGCCGTTATCTCGCTCGGGGGCTAACTTGCACTTTAGCGCAGCAATCGACGCCACTTATGTGTTCTCTTTTGATGCTTCAGATAAAGAAGCTCCGGTATTAACTGTGTTCAATGAAGAGCCGTTTGTTGGCACTGAGGTGTTCCTGCGTGGTGGCATGAATGGCTGGGGCACCGATGACATGTTGAGCTATATGGGCGGCGGTATTTACCGTGCTGATATCACATTAGCGGCAGGTTCACAGGAGTTCAAAATCGCGTCAAGCGACTGGTCTACTGTCGATTACGGCTCAGGTGAAGCCGATGGTGTGGTGACCTTGATGCAAGAGAAGCTACTGGCGGTGAGCGGCGCAAATATGACCTTTGATGCGCCGATTGATACCACTTATGCGTTCATCTTTGATGCATCAAACCGCAATGAGCCGACCTTGACCGTGTATGAAGCGGAAATGTTCGGTAGCAATACAGTTTATGTGCGCGGTGGCATGAACGGTTGGGGTGAGGTGGATGCATTGAGCTACCAAGGCATGTCAGTGTATAGCGTTGATATTGACTTAGCAGCTGGCGACAATGAGTTCAAAATTGCCACCGGTGACTGGAGCACGGTTGATTTGGGCGCGGCAGCCGAGCAAGAAAATGTCAGTTTGAATGTTGGGCAAACCCTAGCGGTAAAAGGGGCGAACATGCACCTTGATGTTGCTGAAGCGGGCAGTTATCGCTTCACCGTGACTGGGCCGGATGCTAAAGCTCCGCGACTAACGGTAACCAAAAACTAACTGGTTTATGGCTGCTAAATAACGATAAAAAAACCCAGCGTATGCTGGGTTTTTCTGCGTCTAGCTATTTATTCTTGCGTGTGGCTGAGCGACGTTATTGTCACACAACTGTCATTATTGGCTGATTTTGATGACATTGTTGGCAAATAAGTGCTTTTGCTGTTCATCGGTATAAGAGCGATAGCTAAATTGATATAGCGGTTGTTTGCCATTGGCGACATCAATGGTGAGCTTGGCGTCTTTGCCCTTTAGGGTGATCTTACCTTTCATGTTATTGCTGTCACACAAATCTAGCTTAGGCGAGCGGACAGTAAACACTTCTTCCTGTTCACCGAAAGTGGTGATTTCCACGGTATGACAATCGATCATATGTAAATTGAGTTGACCAAACTCACTGACAAATCCATTAGGCTCATCAGAGCTAAAACTACTGCGCTGCGTGCTCGGCTCGGGGGTATTTACTGCAAATGCTGATAGTAAATATTGCTCACCAGGCGCACACATTAAAGCTTGCGCTGTAGAAAGAGGTGATAATGCAGCAATGGCAGCAAGTAGGAGAGTCGGTTTATTCATTATATATCCTTATATTTAAAACGATTTTACTCAGGGAGTGCGATGGTAGCTTAGTGATTACAGCTAAGGCTATTGTCGGTGCAATGATTCCTACTTTTGGTGGGCAAAAAAGGCCATAAATGCTGCTTTTAGGTAGTCATTCACCCTGTCACATAGGTTGGTTTAGCCATGGTTATATTGTGGTGTTTAGCTATGCATAACCGGCTTGAATTAGACCGTAAACCGGCATCACCAACTAGGACTATGAACGGCTAATAGTTGCCAAAATAAACTGTATATAATGAGTTGTTAGCTGATTTTTTTTTGCACGCCATGAAACTTTTGTTAATCAATTGCTGTTTTTTTTACTTGCCGATCACCTTGCAATCCCTTGCTCAATAAGGATTTATTATTTTTGACATGTTAATGAAATGTTTCTGACACCTTGGCGCAGTCTTTTTGTCATTTTTGATCGTTAGGTTTTGCTGCCTAATTACTCAATAGCTTTAATCCGTCCCCGGAGATGACAATGGACCTGAAAAATATTTTTAAACTTGGTGCGCTTTCTACAGCATTAGCCTTAGCGGGTTGTGGTGGTGATATTAATATCAATACTGGCAATGAAGAAACGCAGACGCCGACCACTCCAACCAACCCAACTACACCTACGGTAAGTGACCAAGAGGCCGCTTATAGTGGATTTGCTGAGCGTAACACCAGTTTATCTGTTGATGGTAAAGAAGTATGGACGTTGAAAGGTTCGTTACTGCCAACAACCGATGCTTCAACTATGGGTTCTGGCGACACCGGTGGACAAGATGCAGCCAAAATCGTTTTAGGCAACGATGTGGTTTGGGAGCTTTATGGTGCCGTTGTTGCTGGTGGCGACAAAGAAAACAGCGTTGAGCTTGAAGTTCGAGCTGGTACAAAAGTTATCGGCGGCAGCGATTCTTATTTGGTAGTGAGCCGTGATTCAAGCATTCACGCTGAAGGCTCGCAAACTCAACCGATTGTATTTACCTCAAAAGAGAGCGCGATTGGCCAAGCTGGTGAAGCGGGTCAATGGGGTGGCTTGGTCTTACTCGGTAATGCGCCAGTTAACACTTGCCCAGATTTGGATGCTTGTGATGCGGCCTTTGAGGTTGGTAGCCACAACTATGGTGGTAACAACGCTGAAGATAGCTCTGGCGTGCTGAAGTATGTTCGCGTTGAGTTTGGTGGTTTTAAAATTAACGATACCCAAGAAATGAATGGTATCTCATTTGGTGCGGTTGGCAGCGGGACTGTTGTAGACCACATCCAAGTGCATTTGAACAACGATGATGGCGTTGAGTTTTGGGGCGGTAACGTTTCCATTTCTAACGTTGTTCTCACCGAGAATTTTGATGATTCTCTCGATTGGACAAACGGCTGGCAAGGGACTGCCCAGCACGTTTACATCCGCCAAGCCGATAACGGTTCTAACCGTGGTATCGAAGCGGATAGCAACAGTGATGCTAACGCGACTCCACAGTCAATGCCGGTACTGGCTAACGTGACAATTGAAGTGGCTAACGGTGAAAATGCAGGTGGTGATGCTGCCGAAGGTATTTTGTTCCGTAAAGGCACTGGCGCACATGCCTATAACGTACTGGTTAAAGGTGGCGTTGATTCAGGTGAATGTTTAGAAATCAACGATGACAACACAGTCGTGAGTGCGCAAGATGCTAACTTGACCATGCAAAACAGCTTAATTGATTGTGTTGAGCCATTTAAAGATGCTAAGCCTGATGCTGAAGAAGGTCGCACATTAGCGTTAGATGTTGAAGCTTGGTTCTTAGAGCAAAATGGCAACTTAGCCGGTGCATCTGACCTTGACGGTTACATGCCAAATGCTTCTTCAGTCGCCCTGACTGGTGGTGCAAGCGATTTGAGCAATATGGATGACCGTTTAGTGGATGCCGAGTACATTGGCGCATTTGATGGCAGCAACGATTGGACTACCGGTTGGACAACCGCCATCCATGGCGATACGACTCCACCGGTAACAAGTTTGCCGACCCTGACCTCTTGCCCAGTAGGCACCGCTGCTGAAACCGTGGTAGCGGGTATCTACAAGAATGAAGACATTAACCTAGTATGTACCTTAGAAGGTAACGTCACTTCAAATATCACCCTGCTTGCCGGTGAAAACGTCATGTACAAAATTGATGGCGGAGCTGTCGTGGTTGGCGGTGACAACACGGATTCAGCAACACTTGGGATTCAGGCAGGTGCCTCGTTGTTTGCCACAGATAACAGCTACATTGCAGTGAGCCGCGGCTCAAAAATCATGGCACAGGGTAATGCACAACATCCTATTGTGATGACCTCTGAGCAAGATGTGATTATGGGGGCTGAAGGTCAACGTGGTCAGTGGGGCGGTCTAGTCCTGCTGGGTAATGGTCTGACAAACAAGTGTGAAGATGCCACCAGCTGTGATGTTGCTTTCGAAGTGGGTGATTTCCCATATGGTGGTAATGACAACACCGACAGCAGTGGTCAGCTAAGTTATGTCGTAGTTAAGTACGCTGGTTTCAAAGTTAACGATACTCAAGAAATGAACGGTATCTCGTTTGCAGCGGTAGGTAGCGGCACACAAGTTGACCATATCCAAGTTCACGCCAACGGCGATGACGGTGTTGAGTTCTGGGGTGGTGCGGTCAACCTTAAATATGTCTACCTGACTGAAAACTTCGATGACAGCCTAGATTGGACTAACGGTTGGCAAGGTAAGGCGCAGTTTGTCTACATCACTCACGAAGACGGTGCTGCTAACCGTGGTATTGAAGCGGACAGCCATAAAGGCAGCGGTGATACGCCAGTATCTAAACCGACGCTATCAAACGTGACTATTTTACCTGGTATGGATATCGAAAATGCCAGCGGTGACAAAGGCGAAGGTATTCTACTTCGCGTAGCAACAGCGGGTGAACTGCACAATGTGCTAGTACAAGGCCGTAAAGGTGCGACTGCTGAGACTGAAACAGGTGAGTGTTTAGAGCTTGATGGTACTTATGCTGACTTGGTTGATAACGTTAACAATGCCCAGCTGGTGATGACCCACTCAATCATCGATTGTAATGAGCCATTTAAGTATAGCTCTGACAATACTGAAACAGCAGATGCGGTAAACGTTGAAACTTGGTTCCTTGGTCAGACTGGTAACAGCACGAGTGCTGTGAGCTTAACTGATGGTATGCCAGCAGGCACCGATACTGTGTTGTTAGGTACGGGTACTGACATGAGCACGGCAGATAGCTTCTTTGAGTCAACTGATTACATTGGTGCATTCGATGGTCAGACTGACTGGCGTCAAGGTTGGGCTTACTACCCACAATAAGTGATAGCACGGGGGAGCCAGTGCTCCCCCCTTTATTGTTGCACTTATTGATTCTATTCCTTGAACTCCTACAGGATTGAAATTCTATGAAAACTCAGCCGCGTTTTACTGCAAGTAAGCTAAGTCTAGCTGTAGCATCGGCGATTTCAGCGGCCACGCTTTTTACAGCTTCGCCTGCTTTTGCACAAGATGAAAACAATGTTGACCCAGGTGAAGATTTCCCTATTGAGGTCATTGAAGTTACTGGCCGATTGCGTGCCCATGCTTCAGCCGCCATGGAAGAGCGTCGCGAACAAGTCGCGGTAGCCGATTTAATGGGCGCAGAACAGATTGCGAGAACGGGTGATAGCGACGCTGCCGCAGCACTGCGACGTGTAACCGGTTTAACCCTCAAAGATGGCAAATTTATTTATGTACGTGGATTGGGTGAGCGCTACTCGAGCACCTCACTCAACGGTGCTACCGTTCCGTCTCCGGATCCGACCCGTAATGTGGTGCCTTTGGATATGTTCCCAGCATCTATTATTGAGTCATTATCGGTGCAAAAAGGCAGTACAGCTGATATGCCTGCTGCTTTTGGTGGTGGTCATGTGGACATTCGTACCAAATCGATTCCAACGGATACCTTCTTTAAGGTGTCGGTAGGTGGCCGATACAATACCAACGACAGTCAAGATACCTACACCTACAATGGTGGCGGTGACGACTGGCAAGGTAAAGATGATGGCACCCGAGCAATGCCAGGGAGCATCACTCAAACAGTCAATCAATATGGCGGCATTAGCCCGATTGATATTGTAACTGGTTCAAATGGCCAGATTGATTTTGCTTCGGCGCAACAGATGAACCGTGATTTGGCCGGTGACATTTACCGTGATATGACGGTAAAAACCGAGTCAACCGATCCAGGGTTTCGCGGCAATATCGCCCTAGGTAGTAACTGGGACATCGGTGAAGATGCCATTTTTGGCGTGATGGCGGCTGCTTCATACAAAGAGCAAGCGGAAAACTACACTAAGTTAGATGTGGAACTTGACGGTGATGAGTCTCAAGCACAAGTAGAAAATGCCAAAGATGTGGTGGGCACCGATTCTATTGTGCAGTTATCTGGGATGCTGAACTTAGGTTTTGAATTTACCGAAGACCATAAGATTGAGACTTTCACTACCTACTTACGCGACACTTCTGATGATGTGTCGGTGGCGATTGAAGAGACCATTGACACCCTAGGTGAGCCTAACGCGTTGCAGGTTTACCAAGTTGATTACGAAGAACGTGAACTGTTAAGTAATCAGATCAAAGGGCATCATTTCTTTGAGATGTTATGGGACTTGCAAGTAGAGTGGATGTACTCTGATGCGAGCTCTGAGCGCTACGCGCCAAACGAGCTGTCTTACACGTACAATGTCTTGTTTGATGATGGCGGCAATCTCACTTCGCGTAACCTCAATACCCAAGATGCGCCTAAGTATGTCTATAGCAAGCTTGAAGATGATACGGTCAACTATAACTGGAGTGCGGCGCTGCCTATCGAGTTTGGTTATAACGTGGCGACCATTAAGGCGGGTTATGAGTATTTTGAACGCACGCGTGAGAGCTATGCCACTCGTTTAGGTTTCGATGTGGGCTTGAGCCCAACCGATCCCAATGGCGATATTCTATCAGGTGACTTTGACCAGATTTTCAGCGATGAAAATATTGCCAACGATACCTTAGATATTGAGCTCAAAGATGCTTCTACCGACACCGAAGATTATGTTGCCGCAGAGAAGAATGATGCCGCGTTTGTGAGTGTGGATATCGACTTTGATGATGTATGGCGACTTTATGCTGGCGTACGCTATGAAGACTTTAGACGAGTCACGTTACCCATAGATCCAGAAGGCGAAGTGTCCGATGAGGGCGGCCGTTACGACATGAGTGACTATGCCATTGCCGAAGATGGCTGGTTCCCATCGTTGTCAGTAACTTGGAAAGATACCGATACTACCCAATGGCGTTTAGGTCTAAGTAAAACCATTGTGCGTCCAGATTTACGTGAAGTCTCGCCAGTGCGTTTTCAAGACCCAGTCACAGGTTTCGATTTCTTTGGTAACCCAGAGCTGGAAAGTTCGGATATCTACAACTTTGATGTGCGTTGGGAGTGGTATGCCGAGTCGGGTACTAACCTTAGTGTTGGCGGTTTCTATAAAGACATTGCTGCACCGATTGAGCCGATTCAACGTATTTCAGAGGCGGGTCGTCAACTTAAGTTCTACAATGCCGATTCGGGTTATATTTATGGTATTGAAACTGAATTCCTTAAAGATCTGAGCTTCTTTGGTGATGATGGTAGTGTTTGGGAAAGCTTTTTCATTACCGGTAACTTAACCCTAAGTGACTCTGAAATTGATATTTCACCTAATGGTGAGATTGACCCCACCAATGAAACGCGTCGCATGACGGGCCATTCAGAATGGGTGACTAATTTGCAGCTTAGCTTTGATTCACCAGATGACTATCATAGTGCAACGCTAGTGTATAACGTGTTTGGTGAACGTATAGCCTATGGCGGTCGCGGCGGCCTTGATGATGTGTATGAAAAGCCGTTTCATAGTTTGGACTTTACCTATAGCTTTTTTCCCGCAGAGAGTTTTGCGATTAAGTTTAAAGCGAAAAATATCTTAGGTGAACAAACCGAGTATGAGCAGCAAGGCATCAAAGTATACGCCAAAGATCCTGGCACTGAGTACACGCTGCAGTTTAGCTACACCTATTAATGACGCTTAAGTTAGCACTGATAAAGCCCATATCAATTGATATGGGCTTTTTGTTGTAATAGCCGGTGTGACTTGGCCAATTTTTTAGCTATTGGTTAGCACTGTGAGTCATACTTTAGTTTTGCTCATCATCAAACAAGTCATGACGGTCAATAATGCAAACACCCATTACAGCTATGTTATAGCGGTGTTAAATATTGTCATTACCCAAAAGTTTATATTTCGCACTGTAAAACGCCCTTAAGTTAGTTCCTTCTTCTAATTGTTTGGTAATTCTTAGCTCTATAGCATGAGTGAATCTCTAACATTTACGTCAATGAGTGATGAGGATGTGAGTGGGGGACATCGATGGAATTTGTGTTCAACAGTCTGTTTTACGTTGTGTCTGTGGCATGGAAGTCATCTGAGAAAAGGACATAGTGCGGCAAAGCCGCTCTACACTCTCTTGATTATTCAAAATAATGGGTAAACAGCATGATGCTAAAAAACAAAACATCTTTGGTTTTTCTCGCGGTGACAGCGGCACTTAGCTCACAAGCTATGGCAGCTGACCGTACAGACGTATCGTCTTTGAGAAACCTCTCTGCAAGCAACAACATCAATAGCGTCGTTTCTCTTGAAGCGGGCAGCGATTTTAAAGTGGCAAAAGAAGTTAAGCTTAAGTCTGGTAGCAAACAGCGTTTACAACAGTATTTTCATGGTGTGCCAGTATACGGTCACAGCATTAGCGCTGCTAAGTCAGAAATGGGTTTTTACAGTGATTTAAAAGGTAAAGTACTTAACAACATTGGCAAGGGTGAAGCGTTTGTCCAAGCTAAATTGTCAGCCGAAGATGCCATGCGCGCATCGGTACGTGAGCAAAAAAACGTTGTTAGCAAAGCACGTCACAATGAAAAGGCCGAACTTTTCGTTTATCAAGACGATGCGGGTCAAGCACGTTTAGTTTATATCACCTCTTATGTTGAGTACGGTGATTCACCATCACGTCCATTTACGATTGTTGATGCACACAGTGGTGAAGTACTAAAACGTTGGGATGGTATCGCCCATGCTGAAATTGGTACAGGTCCAGGTGGTAACGAGAAAGTAGGTCAGTATGAATACGGTACTGATTTTGGCTTCTTAGACGTTGAGCAAAACGTCGATACTTGTACTATGAATTCGCCTAACGTGAAAACTGTTAACTTGAATCATGGTACTAGCGGTACAACAGCGTTTGAATACACATGCCCGCGTAACACAGTGAAAGAAATTAATGGTGCATATTCACCATTAAACGATGCGCACTACTTTGGTAATGTGGTTTATAACATGTATAGCGAGTGGTACAACACCGCGCCGCTGAGCTTCCAATTGACCATGCGTGTTCACTACGGCAACAACTATGAGAATGCGTTCTGGGATGGTGCGGCCATGACATTTGGTGATGGTCAAAACACTTTCCACCCGTTAGTAAGTCTTGATGTTTCTGCACATGAAGTTAGCCATGGTTTCACTGAGCAAAACTCTGGCCTTATCTATTCCAACATGTCAGGTGGTATGAACGAAGCGTTCTCGGATATGGCCGGTGAAGCTGCTGAGTTCTTCATGCACGGTGTGAATGACTGGCAAGTGGGTGCGGATATTTTTAAAGCGCCTGGTGCATTGCGCTACATGGATGATCCAACTTTAGATGGTGTATCTATTGGCCATGCAGATGACTACTATGATGGTCTAGATGTGCATTACAGCTCGGGTGTATTCAATAAAGCCTTCTATTTACTGGCTACCACAGCGGGCTGGGATACGCGTAAAGCCTTTGACGTAATGGTACTTGCTAACCAACTTTATTGGACAGCTAACAGTGAGTTTTGGGATGGTGCTTGTGGTGTGACTACAGCAGCAAGTGATTTAGGTTACACGGTCACAGATGTTGAAGCCGCATTCTTAGCCGTAGGTGTTGAGGCTTGTGTTGAGCCTGAGCCAGAGCCACTACCGGAGCCAACGGTTCTTGAAAATGGCGTAGGCGTAATGTCATCGGGTGGCACAGGTCAAAAATCTTATTACACGCTTGAGGTTCCTGCTGGCGCAACGGATCTTAGTTTTGTTATGACAGGCGGTAGCGGTGACGCTGACATGTACGTACGTTTTGGTGAAGCACCGACTACAGGTGATTACGATTGCCGTCCATTTGCTGCGGGTAACGAAGAAACCTGTGATATCGACCCTGCTCAAGCCGGTACTTACTGGGTAATGCTAAACGGTTGGTCAGCGTATGCTGATACCACTCTAACTGGTAGCTTTGTTGGTGATGTAGTACCTAATGTGGGCCCTGAGGCGTCATTTGATGCCGTGTTCGCGCTAGGTGTTGGTACATTTACTAGCACAAGTACTGACAGTGACGGTACGATTGTTGATTATAGCTGGGACTTTGGTGACGGTAGCATGGGCAGCGGCGCAATGGCATCGCACCAGTACACCATGTCTGGTAACTACAGCGTGACGCTAACCGTGACCGATGATGATGGTGCAACTGATTCAGTGACTACGGCATATGATGTCGAAGTACCTGCAATGACCGTTGATCTTGAAGTGACGCGTGCGAACAAGTCTCGTCGCGGTTCAGTCCGTGTGAGCCTAGAGTGGAGCGGCGCTGCAGGTGATGTCGTTGTGCTACGCGATGGCGTACAAGTGGGTACTACGGGTTCATCTCGTTATACCGACCGCTTCAGAGACGCGAGCGTGACCAGCGTAACTTATCAAGTTTGCGAGCTTGAAGGTGCATGTTCTAACGAGCAAGTGGTTAACTTCTAAAAAGCAGTTAACGACTCACCAGAGATAATCTGGTATTGAACTCAAGTCTATTTTGAGTTTATGACAGAAAAAGGCCATCATTGAGATGGCCTTTTTTTTGCTCATCATCCGTACTGAGATAAGTTGCATTTTGAAGAGTCTCTGCCTGAACAACAGGAGCCCTGTATGTTTGATATCAGCTCATATCGAGCGCTTGTTTGCACAATGCTATTGATGCTACCGACAGGTTTATTGCCCTCACACGTCACGGCGAGAACATGGGATACCTTTGACACGCCTGTAAGCGGCGAGGCAGCGAGTATCGGCAGCTATGCGAACGGCTGCATTACAGGTGCTAAGGCGTTGCCATTGGTGGGGGAGGGTTATCAAGTAATTCGCACACAGCGAGGCCGTTACTATGGTCACCCAGACTTGGTAAATTTTATTGAGCAATTAAGTAAAACCCTACATCAAAGCAATGACGGATATTTATTGATAGGTGATATGTCGATGCCTCGAGGTGGGCGCTTTCAGTCAGGGCACCGCAGTCATCAAAGTGGTTTAGATGTTGATATATGGTTTCGTCAGGCCGGTGGATTATTGTCCGATGATGAGCGAGAGCAGCCCAGCAAGTTAGATGTAGTGCAAGCCGGTACTTTTAATGTGAATCAATACTGGCATCAGTCGCATGCGGATATGATTCGCCAAGCGGCGCTCAATCCAAAAGTTGCCAGAATATTTGTTAATCCCGCGATAAAACATCAGTTATGTTCTATGCAGTGGCAAGATGACAGTTGGTTGCAAAGAGTACGGCCATGGTGGGGACATTCACTACATATGCACGTGAGGCTGCGGTGTCCTGCTGGTGATGCGTTATGTCAAAATCAAGCTGAGATATCGGCGGGTAACGGTTGTGACGATTTAGCTTGGTGGCAGCAACAAATCACTGCCCCAAAGCCGGTCGAAAATTCACCTAAGAAAATAGTTAAGCCTGTGGTAAAAGTGCTGCATCCGCAGTGCAAAAAGATATTAACTCATTAATTGATATATATATTATGTCTGTGAAGGGGCAACTTTTAAACTAATTGAATTGTAGTTGAATTTGCACATGACCTGCATGCTTGTTTAAGCTGTAGGCTGGATTTTGTTTGATTAGGGATGATCAATGTTATTTCGTTATGCTTACCGCCTTTTATTTGTTGTTTCTGTTAGTTTTCCTTGCGCTACGTACGCCGTGACCAATTGGGTTGATTTTGAACTTATTAATGGTCATATCAATCTACCCGTCTCAATAGCTGGTATTGAAGGAAAAGCCATCTTAGATAGTGGTGCACAAATCAATGCGATTAATACCAGCTTTATCAATCGACATAACTTAAGCTTTAAAAAGTCAGGTAAAGTCAATGTTCAAGGGGTATATGGTACCCAGCGGCATCAAATGTACAGTGATGTTATGGCGACCTTATTTGGTGCAGAAATAGAACTTGATAAACTCGCATCTATGCGGATTGGCCATCATGAGACGCAGCTTATTTTAGGTGCAAGTTTAATGCAGCGATTTATTTTTCAAATTGATTACCCTAATAGTCGATTGCGTCTATTTGAGCGCGATAACCTTGATATGACCCAGTTTGAAAATATTGATATGCAAATTAACCGCAGTGACGGTCAACCTATTGTTAAAGTGGAGTTGAATGGTCAGAAATCGGTGTGGTTAGTGATGGATACAGGCAATAATGGTGGCCTGTTTTTAAAGCGAAGTATGGCTGATGATTTAGGTTGGTTAGAGGAGTATGCCACCATATCTGGTGAGTCTCGTGGCGCAAATAAGTTGGGGTTAGTTGAGCATTTTCAATTACCGGGAGTCAAATTTGGCCCCTATATTGTTGAAAACGTAATGTCCACAGTTCCGGCAAAAGGGCAAAGAGAGTCTGTTAGTGGCCAACAGCGAGGTTCTATGGTACGACTGAAAGGCAAGAATATCAAAGGGTTGATTGGCTATGATGTGTTAAAGCACTTTGTTTTAACCATTGACTACAAGTCCGGCCATATGCATGTTGGCCTGCCAGAAGAAAGTTAGCCTACGCTGTATTTGATAATTACTCTAATGAAGAACTATGTAGCATGATTAACCTCTACAACTACCCTGCGAACTGGTTGTTGTAGAGGGGAGCGATTTTATAAAGCGAGTGAACGTCCTTTTCGAGAACCATCATGGCTGGTGGCACGCACAGCTTGAATAGTTTCTAGTGGCGGTGGGCTCTGATGCCACTTGCCTTGTTTATCCTGATATTCAATAGGTAGCTGCGGTAAGCTGGTGCTGGTGGCGAGCGTGTTACCCTCACGCTGCGATCCCACGGTTGGAATACGATATAGCACCCCAGCTTGCTCTAATTTAGGCAATGCCTTTAGGCTCAACGTGGTAGCAAATGCCAGCCATTGTTGATCACGTCGCTTTTGTGAATCTTGGCTAAAATAGTTAGACTTTTCATGGTAGTGCTTGCCTTGGTAATCGTAGGCTAATGCCCACTCGGGTAGATGCCAAGCCCGCTCTGCAAGCGCTAATAAACGTGGGTAGAGCATGTATTGCGCCCGCTCGTCGGTGCGGATCATTTCACTCCATAAATGCCCTTGAATGCCTTTAAATTCGTTGCCTTGTTTTAGCTGTGTCTTACTATCGTCACTTTGGTAAGCATGTTCTTTAGTATCTCGCCAAATCTCCGCATGGGCTGGTAAGTTGTCCGGCATAAATTCAAAAATTTTCTGGGTGCTGATATGACGAGCCGCCCAATGGTTACCCGGCTCTTCGGGGTGTGCCTGGTAAGGGAAATCGAAGTAGGTCACTTCAGGGGTTGATACCACAGTTTGCCAACCTCTGCTGGCTTGCTCATGGGTTGGGATATGTCCTTCACTGTATAGTAGTGACCAAGAATTGGTTTGCACTTTAGCAGGCATGTTATCAGGGCGAGTTTCACCCATACCGTCGTTCCAACCAGCAACTTGAATGCCTTTTTGCTGCAACATGGTGGCGACTCGTTCAATAAAATAACCGTTCAAGGTGTTTAGGCCTGCGAGCTGGTCCCCTAGGCGCTTTTTTAGCTGGTTACATGCCGGTGATTCAAGCCATGCTCCGGCGGTTTCATCGGCGCCAATATGATAAATATCCAGTGGCATACCGGCTTGTTGATGCATAGCTTGAACATCAGTTATCACGGTATCGATAAACTTATAAGTGTTATCTATACATACGTTTAAAGTATTGTCGGTGTAATGCTGAATAGAGTAGTAATGGGTGGTGTCTTGCGGCTCGACCAGACGGTACTCATTGGCTTTATGGCTATCGCCTTGTTGCAAATAATGTTGATACCTAGCTTCCATTGCATGGATAGCGGCACGGCTGTGACCAGGCATATCTAAAGATGGGATTACTTGGATATGCCTAGCCTTAGCATATGCGAGGATTTCTAGGTAGTCTTGCTGGCTGAAATATTGCTTATCACTGGTTTCAATGTCACTGCCTAATTGGGGCAGTAAGCAGTTTTTGGGGGTGGTTTCAAAGCAGCGGCGGCTTCCTACTTCAGTCAGTTCCGGTAATGAATCAATCGCGAGGCGCCAACCTTCATCGTCAGCGAGATGTAAGTGTAGTTTGTTGAGCTTATAAGCAGCCATCTGCTCTAAAGTTTGCAAGATGAACGCTTTACTTAAAAAGTTCCGTGCCACATCGACATGTAGGCCACGAAACGGATAATGTGGCGCATCTTCAATACTCATTGCTGGCAGACTTAAGTCGCCTTTAGTTAGTAGGGCTGATATCGATTGCAGCGCATAGAAAACACCAGTTTTGTCATTACTGCGAATGTTGATTTCATCTGCAGATATATCCAGTTGGTAGCCTTCAGCTTCAATGTTGGCTTTGCTATCAACGATGACATTGAGCGCTAGCCCTTGTGGATGTTGCACCACCCCAAGGCTCGCCAAGCGATCTAAAGCGACTTGTAGCTCTGCTTGGTCAATACCCGTTACGTGCACGGCAACGCCGTTGCTCAAGTCGCCGGCTTTAACATCGCTGAGTAAAGCTTGCTTCTTGGGGGTAGGAATGAGTCGATGACGAACATCGATTGGCTGTTTGAACTGAGGCTGAGTTTGATAGATTGTTTGAGTATCGGCCCAAGTGGTCCTGTCATCGCTACTGAGCCTAAATTGGTGTTCTCTGTCGGTAAAAGGCAGCAAATAGGGTTGCAGTTCGAGTCCCGTTTCAGGGTCGATGCTGATTCTGGTGCTATCGATAATTTGCGCTGGCTGACCTGAGCTATGCACAAAGAAGTTAGGCATAAACTCACTGCGGGTAATTTGGCTGCCACCACTGACAAAGTCGATGGTGTAAGTTTGCTTCGCATTAAAACCGCTGAATGTCGCTTTAGGGCTGATTTTGTGTAAATCGCCGTTGATGTGCTCAATGGTAAACTCTGTAGAGTGCACTTCAACAACTGGCATGAGGTGGCTGAAGTAAATGTCCCAATTGGTTGCTGTAAGTGTGTTAGGCAAAGTGAGGTGCAACTTTGATTGGTAGCAACTGCTGATCCCATGGTATTGAGAAATTGCATCGGGGCATTGCTGCGGCTGACTATCAACCAGCTGATAGTCGATGTCCAGTTGTTCACTGAGTAGCGTGACGCTGGTTTGTGCACTGGCGGGCAAACAGAGCAAGCTGGCGATAAGTGTGAGTGTTTTTTTTATCATCTTAATCTCTTTATTGTTATTTTTAACGATAAGTTATTGTTAGCTCGCCATCGATACTGGCGCTGAGTTTGACTGACTATCTAAATACAGTTGTGCCGCCCCAAGTAGCGCGCTATTGGGTTCGCTGGCGGTGACGATTTGCAGGTTATCAATCACCTTTTGATAGGGGAACTGGGTGAGCGACTGCCATACACTGTGGCTGAACAGATCAAAAGATTTGGCCACAGATCCGCCAAGCACTATCACTTGTGGGTCGAGTATGAGTAATAACTGCGATATAGCGTAAGCGACGTGCTCACCAAATTGTTCGAAGGCTGCCTGAGCGTCAGCATCTCCTTGGCGTGCTTTATCCGCTAACACTGCGCCTTTATCACCGATATAACGATCAAAAAAACGCCCTGACGCATAATCATCGATGGTGGCATCTTTATAGCTCACCTCACCCACTTCGCCGGCACTGCAATTATGGCCTTCATGGAGTCGATTATTGATGATAAAGCCCGATCCGACACCGGTTCCTAAGCAGAGTCCGATAATGTCGTGGTAACTTTTTCCTGCGCCAAAGCGGTGCTCACCAGCAGTAAAGCAATTGACATCATTGTTGATATAAACCGGGCAGTGATAGTGACCTTCTAAGACCTGCTTGAGCGCAAATTCTTGCCATGCAGGAATATTCACTGCATCGTAAATGATGCCCTTTTGGGTATTAACGATGCAGGGCACCCCAATCGTGATGGCTTGGGTATCGGTCTCAAAATACTTGTCGATACAGTGGATAATGAACTCGGTAATGGTGTCGAGTTCAGCCGTTGCCGGAAAAGCCAACGTTTCGCTAGCGGTAATTTGCTGTTGGTCGTAGCGACCAACAGTGATCGTTGTGCCACCGATATCTAAAGTGACAATAGGGGATGATCGCATAGGGAACCTATAGAGTTAGCGCTATATAACAGGTAGCTAGCTGACCGGTGTGGCGCGTTTGTTGAACAGTTTAATGGTTTTGTTGGCGACTAATGGTTTAGCCCAAAAGCCAATGCTACAGATGTAGGCGAGTAGCACAAATACCACGACCATCCCCGATTTTAAGTTTCCGGTGAGGTCAATAATCAGGCCCACTAGCGGTGACGCAAGGCCACCACCAATAATGCCTGTGCATAAAATGCCCGCAACGGATCCGTGGTGCGCTTTTACTGAATTAAGTGCCAGTGAAAAGATGATTGACCACATAACGGAGAGGAAAAAGCCTGTCAAAGGGAAAGCGATCAAGGCTACTTCTACCGAACCGAAGAGGGCGAAACAGAGTGCAGCAATTGCTGCAGTTGAAAATAGAATAAGTACGATGCGACTATCGAGAATTTTAACTAAGCCTAAACCTAACACGCAGCCGATTGTGAGCATCAACCAAAATTGACTGACAACACCGGCACCTTGGGTGAGAGGGTCAATACCATGGGCTTGTTGTAAATACAGTGACATAAAGTTAGCAATGCCTTGCTCTGATCCCACATAGGCGGCAATGGCGATAAAAAATAGCATGACTTGTTTGTTGCTCAGCAACTGTTTGTAGACAGCAAAGGTACCGGTCGCTTCTTCATCATTACGGCTGACTTTAGGCAGACGTACCTTACTGACTAACACCACCATAAAAATGGACATTGCTGCAAACAACCAATACATCGACAACCAAGGCATATTGCTAGGAATAACGGATTGGGCAACTGAGGTAAAACCGTTTGCTGCGGGGGCATTGAGTTCTGTGACAAAGTAACTAAAAACAATGGGACTTAAGGTGCCTGCTATACCAAAAAGCAGTTGGCCGGATACTGAATAGAATGCAAAATTCTCTTCTCCACCCACTACCCGCAATAGCGGGTTAATCGCCACTTGAAGCATGGCCATGCCCATGCCGATGCAAAAGAGCGACAACATCGCCATAGTGAAAGTCGGTAGCAGTGCAAACAGTAAGGAACCGCTGAAAGCCAGCAAAAATGCGCCAATAATGACAGGTTTTTCGCCGTGTTTATCAACTAAAATACCCGCCGGAATCGACATGACGCCATAGGCGGCAAAGAAGGAAAACGGTAAAAAGCCAGCGAGGGCGAGACTGATGTCGAAATCGGCAACCAGTGACGGGAAGATTGGGCCGAGAATATTGGTGATAAAAGACACTACAAAAAAAGTGACTAGCACTAACGCTACGATAAATTTGTTTGTCTTCATGACCCGTAATTCCTTGGTTGAGCAAGCTAAGTTAGCAAAACACTTGCCTACCTAGTGACAGTTCCTAGTGATAGTTATTAACGCTAATTGACTAGCAAACTTAGTGTGCACAGGATTCTTGAGTCTGTGATATACACAACTATCAAATACTAATACTTTTCTATTGCAGCCATCTTGCTGCAAAAAATGACACCAACATTAATATCGGCGAGTTGTATTATTCTATTGATTGCTGATGGGTAAATATCAACTTTAATATTAGTGGTTGATGTTTGTAAAATATTGAATGTAAGTTTTTTATGCTTCATGAAGAAGCTAAATTAATAAGGAAATAAAATGAAGAATATAAATAGACTAAAACTTACGCTGGTTTCTTTTGGGTTGTTTTTAGGCGCACAGGCAAGTATCGCGTTTGCAGCATCATGTGCTGACTCTTGTGTTATAACCGCTCAGCAACAGCAAATTGCCATGTGTTCAGGTCAACAATCAGCCTGTGCTGCTAGTGAGCCACTGTTCAATCATTTATATCAACAGTGTCTACAAACTTATTGCAGCAACTAGCAAGACAAATAGACAAATAGACAAATAGACAAAGGCCAACAGCGAAAACTGTTGGCCTTTTTTACTTTAAGTACGCTAAAACGCTGGGACTTAGTTAACTGCGAACAGTGTATCGCTCGCAGCCGGTGTCCAAAGCGCTTGAGATACATGATCTGCAATAACCGTGTATTCAGTTCCCATGTAAGTCACTAAATCACCTGCTTGATAACTGACATTAGCCGACCAAACCGCGCTAGGTGTGCTCTTCACCCAAAGGTTAGAGTTAGCTGTGGGTGCCCAGTTATCTTGTGCGGTATGGGCAATCACTGTTTTAAAGACCACATCTTGGTATGTGACATAATCACCCACTTGGTAGTCAACGTTGTTTTGCCATTTAGGAGCATAGTTATCCATGGTATCAAAGGCGTAACCAGCAGCCTTAGCCAGTTCAATAAACTCTGCTAATTTAGGTAAGTTAAGCGTTGCGCCTTGGCCACGTTTGCCATCTTCAAATAAGAAGTCATGGGTAAGAATGATCACTTTATCTGCATGCAACGCGTCGCCACATGGGAAGTTGTGAGTTTTAGAGTTAATCGGGTTAATCGTGACCGGTGCACAAGCATTCAAGGCGGCATCGACATAGGCTAACATATCCGATGCTTCCGTTAAGCTGTTAGCGGGGAAAGCAATCCCCCAGTTTTCGGGCGCCCAATCAAGATCCCAACCATGGATGAGATAATCTTTATTGGCCAGAATATTAGACACTTCAATGGCTGCTGCCGAGCTGTTTGATGGGTTGTCAGGATCGCACACATAACCTGGCTCCCATGGTTTAAAGTCATCAGAGGTGGCACATAAGCCATCACCTTTTAGCTCGCCGCTAGAACGCCAGCCATTGGTATACGGTAAGCGTGCTAACGTATCACCTTTATAGTTAGGGTAGCTCTGAATGTTAGGAATGTATGACTCAAGCACCGTTAGGTTTTTGTCGAACATTGATGCGTCGTACACAGGATCTTGATAGGAGTTGATTTGATGATTCCCGGTCGCATTACAGTCTGCACCACTGGTGGGGCCGAACTCTTCCACACAGTTGTGGATCATATGATCGTAGCTGTGGTTACCAACCACGTGACCACCTTTTAAGGTATTGATAAGAGAGACTAAAGCCAAATCTTCGTTTTCATCACCAATCCCGTCTAAGTGCCAAGCATTGACATAAAATGTAGCTTTGATGCCACCGGCATTGAGGGTATCAAGCAGTGCTGGCGTAGCATTCATTGGGCCATCGTCAAAAGTGAGGTAGATAGTTTTATCGGCGGCGTTTGCTTGGCCCATTGTTGCTAAGCCAAGGGTGAGTGCGGTCACTAGGGGTTTTATATTCACAGTAAATCGTCCTTATTTTTTTCAGGGTAATTATTCATTGCCATATGTTTTTATATGTTTGGCCATAAATAACCTATCGACTTATGTGAGGGTCAGTTATACGAATCAAGGTTGTTGGTATATTATTCTATCAAGTTGTTCTTATATTAAATATTGTCATTCAGTGTTTTTAAATATCGGATAATAAACTTGTTACTTTGACGGGATTTTATTAATTTTATCGCTGAATGGCTTGTCTGCTCTAGGTTTATTGATGTTACTTTTTACTGGTGGTTTTTTGTATATTTTAAATAACAGTTAAATATGTCAAATTATCTATAAAGTGGTTCTGGTACGATGAGTTGCAGGCTGGCGAACAGCGTAGAATAATATAATATTAAGGTCTAATATCATTGCTTTGGTATTTAGATAAACTGGCTAAGCTTTCTGGAGAGAGCGCTTCACTTTTTATTGAATTAGCACCAAGGTCGGCTTACAAATAAACGGATTTTTACGATGAAACCCATGTGCGAGAAGGTGATACCGTCCACCAATAGCTCTTGGCGGTACGCTAAGTATGATATCCCTCAAATTGACTTTAATTGGCATTACCATCCTGAGTACGAGGTTTGTTTGACGCTTAACAGTCAAGGCTTACGCTATGTTGGTGATAATATTGCTGATTACGCTGATGCCGACTTAGTGCTAGTGGGGCCTAATATGCCCCATACTTGGCATAGTAGCCCTAATGAAGATGGCTCTATGCAAGTTGTCCATGTGGCGCAAATTCCCAAAGTTTGGATTGAAAATTTAAGTGCAGATCATCCAGAAATGACCGCACTAGAAACCATGCTGAAGCGCTCTGGACGCGGTCTTTTATTCTCTAGTCATAGCGGTGAGCGTGCTAAGGTTTTGTTTGAGCGCATGACCCAAGAAGATACATTCCAGCGTTATATTCTACTCTTGGAACTGTTTAATATCATGCTGCAAGATAAAGAGCCTCAGCCGTTATCGAGTAGCTTTTTTAGCTATGGGGATAAAACCGATGCCGGCATTGATAAGCTAGATAGGGTGATTGAATACATCTACAAGAACTTCGATTCAGCGCTTTATGCTGATGATATGGCCAAGCTTGCTCATATGAGCACCAATCATTTTCATCGCTTTTTTAAACGCCGCACCGAACGCACATTGACCGAATTTATCAATCAACTGCGTATCGGCAAAGCCTGTAAATTACTGATCACCTCTAATCACCCCATTGCTGTTATCAGTGACAAATGTGGCTTTAACAACATCTCCAATTTTAACCGACAGTTTTTATCGATAAAGAGCTGTACGCCTAGCCAGTTTAGAAAGCAAATTAGGGCGAAGCACCTATTGTCCTGAATGCTTCTAGCCCTTTTTAGCTGTATAGGGTTAAGCGCTTAGGGCATAGCCACCTTTCAAATGGGCCACTTGACTGAAGCCAAGGCGATGCATGGCCTGTGCCGCTACCATTGATCGGCTGCCACTACGGCACACTAATACCCACTGCTGCTGTTTAGCGTTGCTATTTTCTTCAATGAATTGCACTAGGCGTGTTAGCGGGATGTTGAGATCGCAGTTATCTAAGTCGGCCAGATCATGTTGCAACGCGTATTCATGGGGCTCACGTATATCAACAATTTTCAGATCGTTAGGTTGCGATAACACCTGTCTTAGCGTCTGGCTGGTATATTCAATGATGTGTTGTTGCTGGCAATCTTGTGTGTATGCGCCACACATAATGGTTTGGCCAACTTCATCGCATAGGTGGGCATCAAGTTGCTGCTTACGACTGACAAACTCATTGCGGTCAATGGATTCGGTTAACACCGCTTTTAAAAGCGCATTTCGGGGCATTTCCGCCGCGAAACTGGTGGTGAACTCGTTGTGATAATCATGGCTGGCGCACAGCAAAGTATCTTGGCCTATCAATGCATACAAAGATTTGAGACTGTCGAACATCTGCTCGGCGCTACTGCTATCAAAGTTAGTGCGCCCAAGGCTGCCCATCAATACCGTATCACCACAAAAGGCAAAGTGAATCCGTTCATCATTGGCTAGAAGGAATGTCACGCTATCATCGGTATGGCCGGGAGTGGGCACCTTAATTAGATTTAAGGTGCCGACTTTCATCATGTCAAAACGATTGTTTTGTAAATCCAGTTTATCGCTGTCTGCTGGCCAACCTAAGTGATCACAATCTTGCTTGGCTAAGTGTAACTTTGCCAGCGCAACGCGGCCAGATTCGTGGTCGGCATGGCCGTGGGTATCGAGTATGGCAACAGCTTGTAGCTGCTGGCATTGCAATAACGTGTCAATTCGCTCAACCAGCTCCGGCACGGCATCAATAACCACGGCTTGTTGACTGGCTTGGTCTGCATATACCCAGCAACAATTCGCCCCTGCACGCAGTTCTACTAGGCCGTTGAGTGGTGATTTATCATCGATTTGCTCAGGGTTAATCCGCAGGCAGCTTTGGCCTAACGCATTTGCCGCCGTTTGAATGCGAGCACATGCAGCGTCTATCTCTTGTTGGTTAATGGCGGGTCCAAAAGACATTCTTATCGCGCTTTCGCTCTGCCAGGTCGGCAGTCCCATGGCATCAAGTACGAAACTGCGGGTGACTTTTGAGCTACACGCTGATCCAGAACTGACGCGGATATGGGCCGCATCAAAAAGATCCATGATCTCTTTACTACTGAATCCAGGAATCGCGAAATTCAATGTGGTTGCCACGCTGTTGCTAAAGTCGTGATTAAAAACAATGCTAGGGAAAGCCTGAGTGAGGCTATCAGCTAACTGCTGACGAAAACCATCAAGAGTTTGCAAATCGGCAAAAGGGCTATTTGTTGGCTGAAGTAGCATATCAAAGATCACCGATAATGCTGCTAGACCTGGCAGATTTTCAGTTCCGGAGCGTAACCCTCCTTCTTGACCGCCTCCGGCAATAAAAGGCGTAAACGGGGCGTTGTCTCTGATGTATACAAAACCAATGCCTTTAGGCGCGTAGAGCTTATGACCGCTAAATGGGGCATAGTCGATACTGGTGTTAGCGAGTGTTAGTGATCTTTTTCCTAATGCCTGTACACAATCGACCATCCAAAATACGCCAGGGTTATGCTGACGAATACAGCGATCGAGTTTGGGGAGATCTTGGAACACGCCAGTTTCATTGTTGACCGCCATGGTGCAAATCATCAATGCCGAAGGCACATGCTCGGCAATAAAGTCATTGTCCAAATTACCCATTTTATCTACCGGGATGGCTTTTATTTCAGCGTTGATGCCAAGGATCTCATTCCAATGTGCCAGTGAGTTGGGCACCGCCTTATGTTCTGTCGCGCCGTAAAGTAGGCAATAGCTTTTGTCGGCTTGCATCTGCTGTTTGGCGGCTATCAGTGCCGACAGGATTGCGGTTTGAATACCTTCTGTCGCCCCACTGGTAAAGATCAATTTGCCATTGCCACTGCCGAGTAATTGCTGCCCCTTTTGGCGAGTTTGCTCCATCAAGTGTTTGGCTTTCAGGCCCGTAATGTGGCTACTGCTTGGGTTACCAAATAACTCCTGCATTGCTGCTACTGCGGCGTTTGCTGCCTGGGGGAGCACCGGGGTGGTAGCGTTAGCATCAAGGTAAATTTGGCTCAGTGATTGGCTTTGGCTCATGGGTAACTCTTATTCTTATGGTTATGTGGGTTCAATTCATCACCTATTTTTTTTATTTCTTTTGGTGATAACTAATTCGATTTGGTTATATTGGCAGTTTGGTGATATTGATCAAGATCACATTTACTGTGTATGGCAACGGAAGTTGACAGTGGTTTGAGCCAGGGAAATTATCAATAATTTATTGATAGTGTTTAAAGTCAGGCGGCATTTATCAACTGTTTTGGTTCGCTTATGATGTTGTTTGTTTTGAATATGTGGGATGAGATTAAGGTGGAATGATGAAGATTAGGCGCGTATTCGCTAGAGCTGTGCTGTTGGTGGTGACATTTGGCAGCCAGTTAACATTTGCTAATGACGCTGCTCCTGTCGGCGAGTATAAGCAGTCATCCTGGCTAAGCAGCGATGCGATTGAATGGGGATACCTTAATCCGTTAAGAGGAGATAAAAGTCCCGCGGCTGCTAATTTATGGGGAGACCGCACCCAGAATGCAGCAACGGGTATGTTGGTGAGATTTAATCGTGGCTTTGCTTCACCACCACACATTCATAATATCAGCTACCGAGGTGTCGTGATTGAAGGTGAATTACATAACGATGATCCCGCAGCGGCTAAAGCGTGGATGCCAGCCAGCTCTTTTTGGACCCAGCCAGCGGGTGAGAACCATATAACAGCTGCAAACAGCGACAGTAATCTAGTTTACTTAGAAATCGACGCGGGGCCTTATTTGGTTAAACCATCTGCAGAGGAGTTTAACAATGGTGAACATGCGTTAAATCTTCATCAAGCCAATATGGTGTGGCAATCGGGTAAGGATGTAAATTTCATTGCCAGTCCACAAGTGCAGCTTACTCAGCTATGGGGTAGCCCATTGCTTGGTAAGCTCGGTGGCACATTGCTTCGTATTCCGGCAGGGTATCGCGGTCAGCTAATGGCCAATGCTGCTGAGTTTCGAGCTGTTGTGATTAAAGGGGCGATTGAGTATCAATCAAATGAAACTGGTGAACCGGTTAGTTTAAATACCGGCAGCTATTTCTCTTCGGTAGGTGAATTCACTCATAATATCAATACGACTACAGAGACTTTGATTTATCTGCGTTTGAAAGGAAGTTATGAAATTTCCGATTCCAGTTTTTAGGTTGCCAAAATAGTCAACCTAAAAACTGTCATCACTAAAACTGATTATTCTCCGACTTGAACGGCTGATATGATGGGATCTTGCTCGCTATTCATAACCTTTGGGTTCACACCATAGTGTCTACTAGTGAAAGTGAAGTCTTTGCCTTTGGTATCAATATTGTTTTTGGCTTTGTTGCCACAATTAAAGGAAACAGTAATGCTGCCATTTGCGTTTTTTTCCCAAGAATGAGAGCTAATATGTTTTACCCCTTCAATTAGGTACTTGTCGCCATCATAAGCAGTTATTGAAGTGAAGAACTTATTGTTGGGGTCAGCAAAGGTGCTTGTATAGCATTTGTTTGCGCTCATTTTAGGGCTGTTGGCATATTTATTCCCAACAAAAGCTTCTGGGCTTGCTCCACCCCAGCCTGCCGCATTTTCTAGGTTCCACTGATGAAGGTCAGTGACTTTCTCACTGGTGCGTGGGAAGGTATAGGTGAAATTTTCTTTACTATTCACTTCAGCGGTGTACTTGCTGACCCATTTCTCGACTTCTTGGTAGTTATATGGCTGTACCTGATAGTCGGTTGCAAAGTTGAAATCAGTGTCATCAACAGTATCTAAAACCGCTTTGGCGGCCGCTATTCCATGCTCTGTCCCAGACCGATAAATCAGGAAGGCATATTCACTTTCAACGGGTAGATTATAATCTCCATCTTCCACAACGTAATGTTGTCCATGACCACGTTCAGTGATGACTTGTACTGCAAGGTAGTTATCACTTGTTGGGATGGAGAACGTCACCTTGCCATCAATTGATTTGACGATGGCCACACCATAAAGCGTATCGTCATTCATTTGTACTGTCGGTGCGGCTTTACCGCGAGGTGGAAGGTTTGCCATTTTTGCAAACTGTTCAGTAGCTCCTTTACTTGCCCAGTTTCGATAGTTGCGTGCAGTTTCTGCGTGGCTAAAGTTCTGCTCAGTAATTTGAATGTGTTGTTGCTGTTCAGCGCTAACTGAAGCAGAGAGAAATGTGCAGGCGATTGTTGCTGCTAATGTGAGTTTAATCATGCTATTGCCCTTCTGGTTATTAATCAAATTATCGTTTAGAACGTCCTTTTTCTATACGCTATGAAATAGTTATCTATTTATCGTTAGCACACAGAACAACATGCTTAGCCTAAATGTTGAGTGTTTGTTCGACAAGTGCTTATTTAGCGATCAGTGGAGATATTAAATAACCCAAATTATAATTTGAAATTATTTATTTTGATATCTAATATAACTCTTGATCATATCTTGTGAGAGCTGGGGGTTGATGCGATGAAGACCTTGGAGCAAAATTTAAGCAGAATTGACTTAAATCTATTGATCGCGCTAAGTGTTTTACTCAAAGAGAAAAATGTATCAAAAGCGGCACAGAAGCTCTATGTGACGCAACCTGCGATGAGTCGTACATTAGCTAGATTACGCTTGTTGTTCGATGACCCTTTGTTTTATCGAACTGCAAATGGGTTGCAGCCAACTGATAAAGCACTTGGTTTAACCAGCCAGCTTGAGAGTATTCTATTGTCGGTTGAGGGCTTAATTTCGAGTCACCATTTTGAGGCGCAACATTGCGAGCGAACATTTGGCATCTCTACCCCTCCTTTGATGAGTCGCTGGTTGATTTCTACATTAGCGACCGAAATATACAAACAGGCGCCCAAGGTGGCTTTGGAAGAATATCCTGCATCGATGGATTCAACCACGCTACTTAAGGATGGCTTAGTTGATTTTTCCATTCATGTTCAAGAGCCCCTGAAATATGTTGACTACGACTTTGAAAAGCTTGGTCACACATACCCAGTGATTTACGGCTCGAAAAATCACCCATTGGCCAAGAAAGAGCAGGTCACACTGTTAGAATGCTTAGACTATTCTTTTGCAGATTTATCTTTTGACGTCAGGGACTCTGGCAGTTACTTAAACCCTATTGACCAACTGTTGCACAAGCAAGGAATACGGCGTCATATTGGATTGCGTTCTGGCCAGTTATCGACACTACTTACTGCAATTCAAAATAGTGATCGGTTGCTTATTGGTGGCCATTTCTTGTCTCGTGACAGTAAAATAAATCAACAATTTGCCACAATAAAGGTATTCAATGAGCCCAGTTTCTTGGTTGATGTTTATCTAGTTGAGCATCGTAGAACTTTAACTAGTACTGCGCATCGGTGGCTTCGAAACTTAATAAAAGAGGCGCTTGAGCCGCAATTTGTCTCGACTATGGATTAAAAGCTTAGCTTAAAGTGTGATTACATTCAGCGGTCGAGATTAATTTGAACGACTGTTGAAAATAGTGCTTGCCTCAACAGGGTTGCCTTTCATGCAATTATCAAGTGATTAAAAATCGTAGATTATTCCTATCTGCCGTGTACACTGAGCTATTTGTTTGGCAAGCGCAAATGCCACTAATGCCTCAGCGTTTTGACGTCACCTAAGGGAGTTAATGTGAGCTGTTTACGATTTTTAGTTGGACCGACAGCGCGAAAAGTCATTGAACAACAAGGCTTAAATCCGCAATTGTTTACCCGACTATTAGCCGCATCTGGTGGGCCTAAGTGGATAGGGATTGCCGCGCTAGATCGGTATATTTTTAGTCAGTTTTTAGCTAATCGTCAGCATGTTATCGATACCTTAGGTGCTTCATCTGGCGCGTGGCGTTTATGCTGTTTTGCCCAAGATGACATTGATGCTGCCTATTCTCGCTTTGAGGCGCTGTACATTAATCAGCGTTACGATACTAAACCCTCACCGGAGCAAATCAGTGCTAATGTCGCGAAGATTATTAGTGGCATCGTGGGCGTTAAATCCGGGGCCGATATCGTGACTCAGCCGCTGGTAAATAGCCATTTTATTGCCTGCCGTGGCCGGCATTTAAATGGGGGGCAGCATCGAGCGCAACTGGCAGCGGGTTTGCTGGGGGCGGCAGCAAGTAATTTGTTGAGCCGCCGCAGTATCGCGCTACATTTTCAGCGTACTGTGTTTGCCACTAGCCCTAACACGTCGCCGTTTAGCCAATTGGCAGATCTACCGACAACAACGGTCGCGTTAACCGCAGACAATGTACAGCAAGTGCTTGTGGCTAGCGGGGCAATACCTTGGGTGATTGCCCCAGTACACAATATCAGTGGCGCACCAGCGGGGGCTTATTTTGATGGTGGTATCAGTGACTATCATTTTGATATTCCCCATACCGGCCGCGATGGACTCACCTTATATCCGCATTTCTATCCCCATATGAAACCCGGTTGGTTTGATAAAGCACTCGGTTGGCGCCGTGCATCAAGCAATTATCACGATGCGTTGGTGTTAGCGCCCAGCCAAGGATTTATCGACAGTTTGCCTTATGGCAAGCTTCCCGACCGTGAAGACTTTAGCCGCCTCAGTAGCGATGAGCGCATTCAATACTGGCAAATGGCACTAAAAATGAGTCAGCAGCTTGCCGATGAGTTTGCCGAAGTCGTAGTTAAAGGCAATGTAAGTGATTATCTAGAGGACTTGTACTAGCGCTCACGCTGCATCATGAAATGAAATCGTGATATCCCCTGTCTAATTAAGTAGTGACGATGGATGATCGCCGCGGCGATATCGTTGGCCTACTGTGTCTAAGCAGCTTTGAATGAAGCTGCTACACTTTACATGATCGATTAAATTTGTCTGATTTTTGTACTAATCGTTAAAAAGTGCCGCTGGTTAAGTAATGGCGTGTTTGCGAGGCCAAGGACTGCAATGATTGACTCAATTGCAGCGGCTGCATTAACTATCGCTGTCATAGCAAAGCGACAAACAAAGGCTGAGCTAAGCAACTTTTATTGCGATTAATTCATACACTGTAGCCGACCCAAAGCGGGAAGGGGGTAGTGATGCTAACTCATGAGATGGCGCTAATAGCGCGAGATGATCTGCTATTGCCTGGCGGTCGTATCGAGATCCGCGTGGTCGAACCCGGCCAGCTTGCGGTGATAGCCGAAGTGCTAAAAGGCGACTACCGATTAGCCTTTGCTATGGAACGAGAGCAGCAAGTCATACCCTGTTATCCACTGGCGACAGAGTGCGATATTATCGACTTTAATTTACTTGATGACGACAGTTTAGGTTTAGTGCTTGAGGGACGACAGCGAGTAAAAGTGTTGTCTGCCGCCCAGCGCCGTGATGGTGCATGGATTGCCCGTACACTGGCATCTAATAATTGGCAGCATGAGCCTATTGAAGGCGAATTTGAGCTCATTAGTCAGGCTTTAGCGCAGTTTTATGAAGTGAATCCTGAGTTGTTCGGTTTGTATGTGCACTTGCATCTTGATGATGCGACTTGGGTGAGTCAGCGCTGGCTAGAGGTGTTACCTCTGTACAATAAAGACAAGCAGCTATTACTGAGCCAACCTGATTGTCATAAGACGATGGATTTCGTTTTAGAGTTAATCAAATCTCACGCGACCTAGCTGGTTTGGCTTGTTGCAAACCATTGACTGAACGAGTACCTCTGCTTGCAGATCATAATGTCATGATTGCTGTTACAATATTGGCGTTAATGGTTATTTGAGCGAGTCATGTCTAAGTCTTCCCCTGTTAGCCCTGCAGCAACCCCTTCTACTGTGCGTGCCCAACAAGCATCTTATGTCGCGGTGCCAGCCGACGCGTCAGTTTCTTTAACTGTGGTGGAGTTTTTGTGTCAGCGCTTTCCACATATCGATGTAGAACAATGGCGCGCGCGAATCAAGGCCAATAACGTGTATTGGCACGATAAACAGCCGGTTACGCTTGACAGTTTGGTGCGTCGTCGCCAACGCCTTTACTACTACCGAGAAGTGGCCGTTGAAGCCAAGATACCGCTGCAACATCGCATCGTTTATCAAGATGAGCAGATTATCGTTGCTTATAAACCACCGTTTTTGGCATTGCATCCAAGTGGTAAGGTGATCAACGAATGTTTAGTCAACCGACTACGCCTGCAAACTGGGTTAATGGATATTGAACCGGCGCACCGGCTTGATAGGGCCACAGGTGGCTTAGTATTGCTGAGTAAAACCGCTTCTGGGCGTGATGCCTATCACCGATTATTTCGCGACGGTGAAATTACTAAAACCTATCAGGCAATTGCGCCACTCACGCCGCAGTTATCTCAGTGCTGGCAAAATAACACTTTGACACTGCCGCTACAGTGGCAGGTGCGTAATCGTATTGTCAAAGCCACACCGAGTTTTACCCGCAAAGTGGTTGATGGCGAACCCAATAGCCATTCGATCATTACGCTTGAACAAGTGATGGCAGGACTTGGACTATTCAGCCTAGCGCCAATCACTGGTCGAACCCATCAATTGCGACTGCATATGCACAGCTTAGGTATTCCAATTATTAATGATTTATGCTATCCGCAACTACAAGCTGCGCAGGATGATGACTATAATCAGACGCTACAACTATTGGCCCAACGTCTACAATTTAACGACCCTATCACAGCTAAACCCATCGATGTCAGCTGTGAGCCGTTGACTTTGTAATTTTGTATAAAATATTCTATTGTTGTTTTTTAGACCATATCAGATTATGCTGATTTGACACTGAAGGCATCGCTATCCTGAGTTTATGCCTATAAAAAGGATAATAATATGAATAAAACAGGACTGATTTCTATTGCCGTGGTGGCCGTTTCGTTAGCTGCCGTGGCACTCTATAGCCAGCAAGACCCCGCCGCTGAGCTATCCTCAACTGTAGACTCGCCAGTATCGAGTGCCCAAAAGCCAGCACCTACTGCACAAACCCCTGCAGTGGCGGCCAAGGTTATTAGCGCTCCGGTATCGCAAACTGCGCCGGTTGAGCAGCGTCCAAGTCGAGTGGTTAATGAAGATGGGTTTGAGCAACAAGTGGTGCAACAGCGTCAACATAAAGCACCCGTGCCTCGTCCAGATGCACCTAGTGCTCAGCGGGCACCAACTCAACCACCTCATAGCCCAGAAGACTACGCTTATCACAAGCATCAAAGTAGTGAACAAGCCACCAGTGCACCTGTTAGTCGCCCTATGCCTAAGCCAGAGCAGTAAGTCTACTTATCTCTGATAGCAGCGCTAGTGCCAAAAAGGACTAGCGCTTACTTCTTGGCGGATCAAACTGGGTGATACTCATATCAGCATGTAAAACTCGTATGCTTGTTGGTTCACCATTCTCACCAAAATAGACATGGCCAATACCACTGTTGTTCACCAAGCGCTGACTGCGCTCACCATTGGGTATGCGCCCACGGATAGACATGCGTTTACGCTTAGTAAAGAAGTTAAGTGGTGAGAAGTGCCCGTAAAGCCATCCATTAAGCTTATCGAAGCAGGGCAGTAACTTTTCAGGAAACTGATTACGAATACCACTGCTGGTAATTTGATAGATCCTCGGTCCGCCTCTGCGGAATCGGATGCGGATGTCGTAAGCAAAAGAGTAATGTACATCGCCGGACAAAATCACAAATTGTTGTGGGGTTTTGCGGTGCTGGAAAATACTAAGCAAGGTATTTGCGGTGCCGGGGTGGGCCATCCAGTTTTCAGCATCAACCAGTAACGACGCGCCAAAAGCTGTGGCCGTTCTTTGTATTGTTTCAATCAGTTTTACCCCAAACATGGGGGCAGCAGAGACGATAATGACTTTGTCTTCGCCGACTAATTGCTGCTGAAACTCCATTAAGGCTTCCCAATCCATTAAGCCGGAAGGTTTTGCCAAGTTAGATTCACTGCGCCAGCGATTGGTGCGGGTATCAAGTACCACGACTTTGGGGCTAGTGTTGAGTTGATAGTGCCAGTTTTCAAATTTAAGTAGATCGTCGATCAGACTGTCGTGACTGGTCTCATCATAGTCACTAAGAAATTGCTTTAGCTTGGCAGCTATTGTGGGTTGAAAAACGGCTGGCGCATTACCTAGCCCTTGAAACAAGGTATAGCCTATCAGTGCATTGCCGATAATCCGTTTAGAAAACCGGTGGCCATAGGCGGCTTCTTCCCATTTAGCCGTCAGGTTCCAATCGTCGGTGACATCATGGTCATCGAAAATCATATAGGTGGGTATATGGGCAAGCAAACGTCTGACTTGGTGTAAGCCGGCTTTAAATTCAAATAAATGCTGCCACTCCTGCTGCCAACGTTGCTGCAACTTCGGGCTTAATCCTGCCACTTCTTTGGGGATATCAATTTGCTGCCACAGCTCAGGTGACCAGGTAAGTAAGTAAAGCGCCATCACTTCTGACAGGCTGACAAGGTGGTTTTCGGCCAGTGATGAAGTGAACACTGGGTGATTACGGTACCAGCGACCTAGGGCTGTTTTAGCAGGATATTCTGTATGGGGTAACAGCTTTTGATGACGTTGGTACAGTGCAGCAGGTTGATAGCTAATCTGTTTGCTGTGGGTAAGCATTTGCGCGTCAATATGTTCATCATGCAAACCGAGTAGTTCTATGACTTTGCCAATGGCGTATAACATAGGCCCAGCAATATCATCCACATAGACCTGATCGCCACTCATCATTAACAAACTTGGTCTGGCGGCTAGACTTAAATCTTGGCCTAGTTGGGTATCGGCGGCCACCAAAGCATCACCACTGTGATGATGGGCATTGCGACAAGATCCATGCAGCATATGCTCAATCTTAGGTTTGACTATAAAATTGACTGGTGTTTGCTCATCGTACTGTATGTCCTCGATGTTGCCAAACAAGGCAACATCATCGGCATAAACCTGATAAGCAATCGATTGATCGCTGGGGAGTAACTCAGGTTGTTCGAGCTGAATCAGATACTGGTAGGCTCGCTGACCCAAGGGAAGAGCTAAATATTGCTGTTCGGTCAATGCTTGTTGAAAAAGTTCAACAGGGGTATCGCCTTGTTGAGTTAACGCGACACTTAAATTGCTAAGAGGCTCACGGCTAACAAACCACAAAGTAAAATGATGGTTATCACAGTGACGTAAAATGGGGCCTGCAATGATAAGTGGTAAATTATCTGGCGTCATGCCGAGTCAAATCCTAGCAAAGTGCGGGTCTATGCAGTCAGATTAGCGAATTGGGCTGGTTTTGCAAAATAATAATCGTCACAGAATATGACCAGCTTAACAATGACATTGCCCGCAATACCATGCGCTAAGCTTTGGATTGATAAAGCTTATTATTTAAATACGCCTCGTCGGCGAGGGCTAGCATCGCCAGGTCTTCATCGGTGTCGCCGTAGGCATAGATTTTTTGGTAGTGACTGAGGTTATACGCCTGCTGAATTCGACTCACTTTTCTCTGTGCGCAGCAGTCGCCATTGACATAGCTGCCGGTAAGTCGCTGTTGCTGCTGTTCAACTTCGCTGCACAGTAACGCCAGCTGATGTTGCTGGCACCATGGCTGCAAATACAAATCTAATGAGGCAGAGACCACAACCACTTCATGGCCTTGAGCTAGATGCCACTCTATCTTAGCCAACATCGTTGGTCGGATAAACTTAGGCAGGCAACGCGCGGCATATTGCTGACCAATATGTTGTAACTCTCGATAGTGTCGGCCGCGCAGTGCGAGCAGTGATACTAAACGGCGCAGTGGGCTGGCTGGAACAAAGCCGGCTTTATAACCAAGATAAAGTGGCAAAAGCAGAGGACCAAAACAGACAACACGCCATACCTGAGCACTGTATCGCATAAATGCGGTAAACGAGTCGGTATCGGTGATAGTGCCGTCAAAATCAAAAAAGACAATGGCGGGGTGCTCAGCGTTTTTGGGTTTAGCGCTCATCTTTTGGGGTATCCATTACCACCAATGTGGTGATGGCATTCACGTTAGCAATATCACCGAGAATGTCGGTATGAAAATGTTTATAGGCGTTAAGATCACGGGTCTCAACTCTAAGTAAATATTCATTGGCGCCGGTGACGTTGTGGCACTCAGTGACTTCAGTTGCTCGCATTACGTCGTTTTCAAATGCCTTTTGCGCTGCTTTGCTGTGATTAGACAGACCAATGGTGACATAGGCGATAAAGCCAATGCCCATTTTCCCCGCATCTAAAATAACCCGATAGCCTTTTATCACACCACTGCGTTCGAGTTCTTGCACTCTTCTTAACGTTGCAGATGGCGATAAACCCACTTGTTGAGCTAAGTCGACATTAGACAATTTGCTATTCACTTTTAGCGCTTGCAATATTCTTTCGTCAAATCTATCCATAATGTTATTTTGTTGCTTAAAAGCACGTAATTGTCGTCAATAAGGCATAAAATTTACCTGTATACGCGGTAAAATTCAATCTCTACTGTTTACCGAGAGAGAATCACTGTGGAGCTACAAAGTCTCATTGCACTACTAACTTTTGCGTTTGCCTCAACGGTGTCGCCAGGCCCCAACAATATTATGTTGATGACATCGGGTGCCAATGTGGGATTTGTTCGCACTATTCCGCACATGTTGGGTATCACCCTAGGCTTTAGCTTTATGGTGGTTTTAGTTGGCGTCGGTCTGATGCAGTTGTTTCAGCAGTGGCCGCTGCTACAGCAAATATTGCAAGTATTGTGTATTGGTTATCTTATCTATTTGGCAGGGAAAATCGCCTTAAGCAAACCCAGTCGTCATGATTGCGCCTATAAGCCAATGAGCTTTATTGCGGCGGCAAATTTTCAGTGGATCAATCCCAAAGCTTGGTCAATGGCCTTGACTGCGGTGAGTGTTTATAACGTTAGTGGCACCTGGCAAGGGGTATTGATTGTGTCAATGTGCTTTGCACTGGTGAATATCCCCTCGGTGAGTATTTGGGCATACGCTGGGCAAAAACTGCAACGCTGGCTCAGTTGCGACCAGCGTTTACGCGGGTTTAATATTACCATGGCGGCGTTATTGCTATTGTCTTTGGTGATGATGTTTTAGTGTGTTACACCTTAAATTGGCCGAGCAACTGTTGCAATTGAGTGGCTTGTGATTCAGCGGTGCCAATCGATCGTGTCACTCGTTGAATTTGATTGACACTTTCATCGGCTTTGTCACTAACAGCGCAAATGTTTTCACTGATCAGCTGCGCTGCTGCAGTTTGCTGAGTAATGGCACTGGCAATTTCATTGGTTTGTTGTTGGAATTGACCCAGTGCATCGGTAATTGCATTGAAGGTATCGGCTATTTCATCACTGTGCTGCATGCACTGGCGGGTGTCTTGTTGGCTGGCGTTCATTACCTCTACAGTGTCGTTTGCACTGCTTTGCAAACGCACAATAATATCTTGGATTCGAGAGGTAGAATCTTGTGTCTTTGATGCCAAAGAACGTACTTCATCGGCCACGACTGCAAAACCTCGCCCTTGTTCTCCGGCTCTTGCAGCTTCGATTGCCGCATTAAGTGCCAATAAGTTGGTTTGTTCGGCAATGGCCTTAATCACATCTAGCACTTCAGAGATATTCTCTGTTTCAGCCTTTAAATGACTAGCCACATCGGAAGCTTGGCTAATTTGGTTGTTTAGTTGCTCAATCCCCTGTACAGATTGGCTCACCACCTTAAGACCGCTTTGCACTTGCCTATCAGTTTGCTGCGCAATATCGTAAACACTGCCAATACGTGTTGAGACATGCTCAGAGGTTTGTGCTGTCTGCGTTGCAGCACTCGCAACAGACTCTATTTGCTGCTTCTGACTAGTAATGTGTTGCTGAGACTGATTGATTGAGGTTTGCGCCTCCTCGGTTTGAGTTTTGACATTGCCGGCTGAGTCTCGGGTGTCTTGTACTAAGTTTTGCAGTTGGCTGACGAATTGGTTGAAGGCTTGCGCGAGTGCACCGAGTTCATCTTGGCGATTTAATTTAATCCGTTGCGATAGATCTGCATCTCCGCTAGCGATGGTTTGTAGGCCATCAAGTAATTGTTTTATAGGTTTAAGTTGCCAACGACTATATGACGCAATGACCAAAGCCATAATGACTAAGATAACCACGATTCGCAGCAATTCAGATAGCTGCGCTTGCTCCAGCGGTTGGCTAATCGCGCTTTCTGGAAGCATGACAGCAACTTGCCAGTCAAGCTTGGGGGCTGTGAGTGTAATGGCTTGACTATATACTCGATAGGCTTGGCCCTGCCACTGCACAGGAAAGTCACTAACAGTACCGGCGAGCATTGCTTGTTGTAAATCATTAAACCCTTTAGCTTGCTTGAAATGCTGGTCGACATCTGCAATTCGTAACTTATTACCGGTAAATTGATCTATATCTGGAAAGGCGACGGCAGCGCCTTTGTCGGTCATTAGAAAGGCTTCGCCGACACCGTTAATTTTAGCCTTGTGCATCAACTCCTGAGTAAATCCTGTCATTTCTATATCTAGGCCAACGCTACCAAGTAAAACATCGTCTCGATAAAGGGGCTGGCGCATAGCAACAGCCAATCGCCCGGAAAGATCTCGCTGCGGATCTTCAATATAGAGGCGATTGATTTTTAACAGTTCTTGCCACCATGGGCGAGTCGATACGTTGTAATCATTATCAAGGTAGCGACCATAAATATCATAGTATTCATGGGTCACCGCCGATGAAAAATAGGGAGTCACGATAAGCGGATCCATCGCTGCGATTTGGTTAATGAACTCAAGTAGGTCAGTGATCTGCGTATTATCATCGTACGAGGCACCGCGTATCTTAAGGCTAGCAATGGCGTCCAGGCTGGTGGGGTTTAGAAATAACGCATCTGACTGCAGTTTTTTAGTTAATAAAATATTACCTAGCTCAGTGGTCACGCGATCCAGAGACTGCTGCACCGCCTGTTGGTAAAACGACTCAGTTTGTTCGGTGACGCGTTGTAAGTTAATGGCGCCATTGAGCACCGTAATACTAAACAAGGCGATACACAAACCTAAGGTTAATTGGGCGACGATTGAAGACTTAATTTTATTAAACATAGCAATCTTTATTATTTTTGTATTTTAAATATTGTATACATTAATTTTGATTGTGAGTCATCCTTCTGGATTGAATAAAAAATGTTCAGCTTTGAAAGCCAATACTCGCTAGCGCTATTGACTAGTCTTGCTGGCTAACGCAGTTATTTCATGGGGTGAGTTTGAGCAGGTCGCATTGCCAAGCCGATGTTAACTCGTACCGCTGAGCAACCCATGATTGCAGATTTTCCAATATCTGCCTTGGTAATGATGCGCATAAGCGGCTGGTCACATCCGTGGTAATCGTGGCTATTCATTGGCGCGTAAACGCCCTAAACTAGCGTCATGGAAAGCCTAATTAGGGAACACTCATGACAAAAGTACTTGTGACCGGCGCCAGTGGCTTGTTGGGCAGGGCGGTTGTAGCCGCCTTTAAGCAGCAAACTCAGCTTCAAGTGGTGGCCGCGGCTTTTAGCCGTGCAAATGCAGGGGATTATCGGTTAGATCTTACCGACAGCAAGGCTGTTGATGCCTGTTTGGCTGAGGTGCAACCGGATATGATTATCCACTGCGCTGCCGAGCGGCGACCTGATGTGTCAGAGCAAAATCCCGAGGCGGCATTGAACCTCAATGTACAGGCAAGTGCGGACTTAGCTCATGCGGCTCAGCGCCACAACGTCTGGCTACTCTATGTTTCTACCGACTATGTGTTTGATGGTCAGCGGGGAAACTATGCTGAGTCTGATTTGCCAAATCCAGTGAATTTTTATGGTCAATCTAAATGGCAGGGGGGAGCAAGTCGTACAAACCGTTAGCGACGATTTTGCCATTTTGCGGCTCCCCATTTTGTATGGCCAGGTTGAGCGTGTCGATGAGTCAGCAGTATTGGTGCTGCTTAACCAGCTTCATCGTCTCTCCCAGCAACACGTTGATAATTGGGCGATACGCTCACCAACCAGTACCGCTGATATTGCGCAAGCCATATTGCAACTGGCCAGTCATAAAGCCAACCAGACACCCGTGCACGGTATCTATCATTTTAGCGCCCGCGAGCGTATGACAAAGTACGATATGTTACTCACATTGGCGAAACTAGTCGGTAAGCCAAGCGAGCACATTTTACCCGCGGATGCCCCCAATGATAGTGCCAAACGACCACGAGATTGCAGCTTGTTATGCCAACGCCTTGAGGCACTGAATATTCGCAGCGATGTAGATTTTGTTCAAGGTGCCACCGATGCTTTGGCGCAGTCTTCGCAAGCTTTGGCGGCAATAGGCATGCAGCTCACTAATGCAGAGGGTGCTTAATGCAATTGAGTAATGTCTATCGTGGTGGCGAGCAGTTAGCGCTGCTTTGGACCATGGGGTTAGTGCTTAAACTGTGTCTGACCTTTATTTTTGCCGACACCTTTGGTTTGTCTTTGCACAGCCCGCTGCTTAATTTGACCTTATCGATTGAAGCCATCTATTTGGTGGTCGTGATTTGGAATAGAAAGCCACTGCTAAGTAGTGATAAACGCTTGTTTATTGCCTTGGCGATTGATAGCTGTTTTTGGATCAGCTGGTTGTATTTCTCTGGCGGGGCAACCAATGCATTTATCTCATTATTGCTAATGCCCATCGCCATCTCTGCCATATTACTGCCTTATTGGGCGCCATGGATATTGGCATGTTTATCGACGTTAGCTTATTCGGTTATGGTGTTCTCTATTCCGGAATCGACCATGAATCATCATGGTATGGACATGAGCTCACACTATTTGGGTATGTGGTTTAACTTTGTGATCTCATCGCTCGTGTTAACCACTACCGTGGCCTATATTGCTAAGCGTATGCGGCGCCAAGATGCCGAACTGGCTTATATGCGTGAGGCGCAATTACGCCAAGAAAAGTTACTGGCGTTAGGGACGGCATCAGCGCAGATGGCGCATCAGCTCGCCACTCCATTGGCCAGCTTAAGACTATTAGTGGACGAGCTTGGGGATGACTTGCCCGCAGATGATCCTATGTTGTCCGATATGAATACAGCATTAGGCGTGTGCGAAAAGACCTTAGCGGATCTGCGCATTGCCACTGAGTCTATCCGTGAAAGTGAGCCACAGTTACAGGCGATAAGCGATCTTGGTTTAGATTTACAACAGCAAGTCACATTGTTAATGCCCCAAGTGCAGCTGTCGCTCACAGCGCCGGTTCAAAGCGAAGGATTACAGCTAAGTAGTGATGCAAGCTTATTACCCGCATTGCTGTCATTAATTGAGAACGGCGCGCGGGCCAGTTTTGAGAATCGCGGTCATTATCAAGTTGAAGTGACGTTGCAGTACGATGATGTGACCCAGCAATTAGTGGTGTCGGTAAAGGATTATGGTTGTGGGATCCCGCCTGCGCTATTGACACAATTAGGACATAAGATTGTCGAAAAGCCAAAGGGGATGGGAATCGCGTTAATGTTGAGTCATGCCAGTTTTGAGCGTTTAGGTGGGCGGCTGTTACTGAGTAGTCCTCCAGATGGCGGCACCGTGGCCCAAGTGGAGTTACCAGTATGGGAAAGTTAGCAAAAAAACTACTCATTATTGAAGATGATGTTGCTTTGGCTGGCGTATTAGCGCGGCGAATGAGCAAACAGGGATTTGAGTGTCAGTTTTGTCATGATGCGAGCCAAGGCTTATTGCTGGCTCGGCAGTTTAAGCCTAGCCATATTCTTTTAGATATGAAATTGGCGCAAGACAATGGTTTAGCCTTAATCGAGCCGTTACGGCGCTCTTTGCCCGATGTCATTATGGTGCTGTTAACTGGGTACGCCAGTATTGCTACTGCGGTGGAAGCAATCAGGCTAGGGGCTGACAATTATTTAGCTAAACCGGCCGATACCCAAACCTTGCTTAACGCACTCAATGCTTCACCTAATGAGTTGGCCGCGAGCGAGCTTGATGATACGCCGCTTAATCCTAAACGGGTAGAGTGGGAACATATTCAGCAAGTGCTGACAGCTAACAGTGGTAACGTATCAGCGACCGCTAGGCAGCTAGGAATGCACCGGCGTACATTGCAGCGAAAACTGTTAAAAAAGCCCGTGCATGAATAGTGTTATGTAATCGATAAGGTTCATTGAAAAGAACCCCGAAGGCTATCTTAGAGGAGAGTAGACCGGTTCGGGGTGGGTAATTGCAGTGGTAAAGCTCCCAAAATTTTCAATACTTGGCCGAGGCCTAATTGAGATTGTTGCAATCTAAGCCTAAGCTGGCAAAGGAAAAAACCGCAACTGCGACACCTTGTCGCAGTTGCGGTTTAGTTTTCAATATTACGTGTGGCTTTTAAGACTTAAGATCCGATACCGTCAGCCATTGGCGACGACCCATCTCTAGCACGACGCCTACCGCTAATCCTGCTGCTGTATTGATTAGCAAGCACACTGCGGCAGTTGAAAAAATCACAAAAATACAGAATGGTCTGCCATCAATAAAACGGCGCGACCACGCTAATTGCGTGCCAGCAATGGTGAGTAAGCTACCAAGTACCGCCAACGGAATAAGCGCGAGTAAGCTTGCCATTCCGTCTCCCCATGCAAGCGCGATGATAATGCAGCTGCTGCCAAAAATGGCTGGCGCAATCCAAGTGCGAGCACCAAAGTGATGCTGCACCGCTAAGCCTCCTGCGCCATGACACATTGCGGTTGCCCCAAATGGTGCCAGCAATAAATTAGCCCAACCTGATGTTTTTGCCAGCTGTTTTGGCGCCAGTCTGTCACCATCTTCGGGGAACTTTTCTTTAGCCATGGCCGAGGTGGCTATTACGGCGTTAGTTAAGGTTAAAGCAAGCTGTGGCAATACTAACAGGCCGGCTGCTGTGGTCCATTCATCGATGGTTGGCCAAGCTAACTGCCATTGGGACTGCACTACAGGGGTAAAGCTATCTGCGCTGCCAGTGTAGTACTGCCACAACATGGCGCCAATTAACACTGCGGGCATGGCGAGATAACGTAACGGTAAGAAACGGCTAAAGAAGATAACGGCTAGGGCAATTAGGCCGATAGACCAAGTATTGCTCATCATCAGGCCGCCCATCCAGATGAGCTGCAAACCAATAGCAAGTTGAATACCAATACTGACGGCTGGAGAAAGCTGCTTCGCCATCCAAGTAATGGCACCAGAGTACGCCAACACCAGCAAAATTATTCCCATTAAAATACCACTGGCTTGCAACATGCCGGGTGTTAACCCTTGGGCGATGACCAAGGCGGCAATCACTTTCATGGGCTGTACGGGAATTGGGCGGCGATAATACATCGCGATAAACAATGCGAATAAGCCAAACCCCATAAAAATACCTTGGGGCGAAAACTGGTTTAATGCAATTAAACTCAGCACTAAAGGCAGGAAGGTGCCGAGATCAGCAAATGCGCCACTGAACTCACCACTTAAACGGTCACAACGGTTTAAAAAAGAATACTTACATGTCATATAACTTGCCGTGGAAAAAGATCACTTTAGTGAAAGCAAGATAAATGCCAGTTTCAATACCCCAGTAAAAACAAGGGTATTACAGTGTTATGGCACCATTAACTCATCTTATAGTGAGACAAGTTGACGCACTTATGGATTGGGGTGGGACAAGGCGACTAATATTGATAATCGCTAATAAGCGATTATCAATATTAGGTTAATCAGTGGGGTGCTGCCGATAGCAGGTTAGCCATCGGCCAGCCGTTACGACTAGATTTGATTGTGCATGTCATTGAGCGCTTGATGCAGCAAGTCATCATCGTTGGCGTAGTGATCTGGCTGATCCATTTGTGGATCATTGTCCATTAGATGCTCACTCGCTTGATGATGGGGGTCGTCATCCAACGGGTTTTCAAATCCATCTGATTGAGTCACATCTAGCATATCCGCATCAGCACCTGATTGGACTAAATGGGTCAACTCGGTTTTCGGTTCTGTTGGTGAATTAGTGGGTGTAAGCGTATCCTCTGTCGGGGTGATTCCGAGCATTTGGAAGTAATGATCGACAGGTGAGCTAGGCTCAATGGCGGCGCTTACCTCATCAATAACAACGTTGGTTTGGCTTTGCTCGGCAGGATCGTCAGCTGCAGAAGCTTGTGCAACAGCCGCGATAGTCGGGAGCACATCGACACCAAGCGCCTGACTGCTGGTTGCCGTTGAGCTGCCATCGTGGGCTGTGGCAACAACTTGAATATCAAAATGACCACTAAAGTCTGTTTCAGGTACCAGTTTCAGGTTGGTTAACTCACTTTGTTGTAGGGTCCATACGCCATTATGTTCCGTGCCGGCAGATAAGCTTGCACCTGAGGGAAGGCCACTTATCTCTACAGTAAGCGTTTCACTGCTATCTGGGCTGGCCACATTGATGTTTAGTGCAAGCTCGGTATTTTGATTACCTTGAATTGCAAAACTATCCAATGGTGCCGATAAGTCTCCGACATGTTTAGTGAATATCATGGTGGGCGTGTCAGCATCAGGTGACACATGGACAGCCATACTATTATCGACTGATGCGTGGCCATCAGAAACTTTGTAAGTCAGTCTTAATTCACCACTAAAGTTAACTCCAGGGTTAATTATCCAGTGATCGCCTTGGGGTTTGATGCTGCCGCCACCTTCAAGCTGTAATTGACTAATTGAATAACTATCAAGACTATCGACGTCTTTTACGTTAGCCAGTAAGTCAGCTTTGTTCAGTGTCAGCAGATGATCTTCAACAACAGTACCCGAAAGCGCGTGGCCAATAACGGGCATGTCATTGGTGCCAATGATCACTAACTTCATGGCTTGATCAACACTGTGGCCAAGGGAGTCGGTTGCTGTCACCATGACTGTTTCTTCAAGTCGCTCACCCTGAGCCAAGGCCTGCACACGAGCCGAATCGTTGTGGGCCTGATATTGCCAACTGCCATCGCTATTTAAGGTTAGGTCACCATATTGCGGACGTGTTCCGGCTTGCAATGCCCATGTGACACCGCTCGCGACTTTGACATCACTCACTAATAAATCGAGTAAACCGTGCGAGCGTGTGACTTTATCTTCAGTGACTACAGACTCCGAAGCGCCGAAAATTTGCGGACCGGTTTTACCGTCACCAATATGCACGGTCAGATGTTCTTCCCGGCTCTCACCGCTGCTATCGGTTACTTTAAGGGTGACTGTTTCGGAGTGAATCTTACCTGCGGCCACTTCTTGATCAAGCTTGTCACGCTCAGGACCACTGTGGCTGAAGGTAAAATCCCAACGTCCATCGGCATCGATATTAAAATGACCGATGCCTTGTACATCAATTTTATTACTGTTGCCTGGCGTAAAATCTAATAGATGGTGCCCACCCTGACTATCAATGTATTCAATATTGAGTTTATCACCAGCATCGATGTCATCAATATTGATATAGCCAAAGGAATGGGTGTTGGTCATTGAGCCCGTCGTAATTGAACGAGATATTTCAAAAGTGCCCGTTAATAGGGGGGCATCGTTGGTGCCATGAATACCAATATTAACCACGGCATGTTTGGTGTCGCCATGGTTATTGGTATAACTGATGAAAAAGTTATCTGCATGGGTATCTGTTTGCCCCATTTGCTGAATAGCGGCTGCGTTATTGTCCAATGTGTATTGGTAACTACCATCGACATTCATTTGTAAAGTGCCGTAGTTGCCTTGTAATACGCCTGTAGTGGTAACAGTTTCACTCGCGCCTACAGCAAATAAAGTCCCTGTGGCTGTGGTTTTACTGTCCTCTTCTACTGCCTGAGTTTGTACCAGAGTGCTTAAATCGGCAGATACCACTAGCTGGCGTCGAACTTGAGCTGTGTCGCCAGTTGCGGTCGCGATAACCTCTGCATGGACTTGATAGGCACTGTCGCTAATATTGGCAACTTGATTTGCCGGAATGACCAATTGCCAATGGTTATTGTTAACGTTGGCGCTATAGTGTGTACCTGCGACAATCACATCAACCGAATTGCCATCAGCCACATGGGTTGTGGCACCTGTAATAGTTAAATCCTGCTGATGGTCATGATGATTTACCCAATCGTCATTGGAGATAGGGTCGATAGACAGCGTTGGTTTAGCAGTATCTATAGTGATTTTATGATGGGCTTGGGCATAGCTGCCATCAGCTTTTACTTCAAATACGGTCAGCGTATAGGTACCATCGGCGCGATCTGTTGCGCTGACATCCAATTTCCAATGACCATTTGCATCGACAATTGCTTTAGGGCCACTGAGAATCCCACTTCCCATGATCGTGCTACTGGGCTCGCCAGTTCCGTATAAGATTATGTGGCCGTCGCTAGTAACAAAGTCACTGTCACTGACCCCAGTATCTCGCTCTAATCGGGTGATCGCCAGAGGCGGTGTGACATCAATTATTGCGTTGGCATCAATCGTGTTATGACCATCACTGACTTTGAAACTAATGGCTAAATCGTTACCAACAAAGCCTGGATTTGCTGTAAAGCTATAGCTACCGTCAGGATTGGTTACCACAGTTCCATGGGGAGAGAGCAGTGAGCCCGCCACAATCGATAGCCCTGCTGCACTGGTATCGACATCGGTAACATTAGCAAGCAAATCTGTTGCTTGGAAGTCGTGGGTGCGACCAGATTCAACCTTGCCTAAATCGGTGGTGACGGTTGTTGGGGCAGTGTCGCTGCCGATGAGTGTTACACTCAATTGTTGCTCTGTTCCATCAAGAGTTTTTACGGTAACAATATCGGTGGCGTTATGGTTTTGAGTCAAGGTTTCTGCCAGCTTACTTGGGGTGAATTCCCAACTTCCGTCAGCTTTTATCGTAAATTGACCATGAGCACTTGGTATAACTTCTGCTATAAAATACGCTTGTGATGAATCTGTATCGGTAATAGTTAGCTGACCCGATACAGTTGAGACTTCATCTGTGGTTAGTTGTTCATCCCCGGTAATAACAGCATCAGGAACCGGGGAGTTAACATCTAATATTATTGGCAGTTTTGCACTATCGGTTGTACTTATACCATCAGGTCCGGTCGTGGTTGCGACTAACTGCATTAGCATGTTCTGATCGCCATGAGCAGGTAATGTTGCTGTCACTTTATCTAAATCCCAACCGGTAACATCCGCATGTTGCACCGCTGAGCCAATCGTTAAACTATGATGACCATCGCTAAGAATCGTGCCTTTCGCAAGTCCCAATATCTCTATCTTGCTGAGAACATCGTCATGATCTATAGGAGCCGCTACTGACAGGTGCATATGTAATACATCGCCTGGCGCTAAAGCCGTTGAGCCAGTATTGACCATTTCACCTGTAAACGTATGTAAGTCAGCAATATCAAGCTGATGGTGACCTGTTTGGTCTGATATAAGGCCATGACTGTCGGGTCGAATGTCGATTAATAGACCATTATTTTTACTAACAGACTCATAGACTGGGCCATGTTGAATTTGTTCTGGTGTAAGTGCTTGCGAGGCAAAACTAGTTGAGAGCAATCGTCCTGGAAATTTATCTTGTCCTGCAAAATGCCCCGGAACGTATTTACTGCCTACATTTAAAAATGGATTTGCCGCAATGTGATCACTTCCTGCAAAACCATGAACCGTAACTTTTAAAACACCGTTATCATAAAGTAGAGCGGTATCTGTTTTACCATCCCATGTCATGGTTATACGATGATCTTGACCATCATTAAAATTGACTCCAGGGTTGCCGTTATCACCACTGATATGTGAACTGGTAAACTTCAAATTACCGCCAAAGGTCCACATGCCGAAATTAACGCCATCCATATCAGGCGTGCCATCAGGTTTAACCCCATGAAACATAACAAAATCTTGATAAGTACCAATGGTGATTTTGGGATCATGGATATAAGTGAATTCAGCCGTAAAAGCGTGTAAATCACCACCCGATTCAATTTGATCGCCATGTGGCTTGATATATCCATGGTCAGATGATGAGGTTAGGCCAAATGCTGTACGTTGAACTTCTGCAGACAAGGAAGTCGTTGCTGCATCTGTAACTGAGCTCACACTTAAATGAGCCGTTTGGGCGTACTCGGTCGTTCCGTCACTGACTTTATAGTCAATTTCAGCTGGTCCATGGTAATTTGCATTCGGGGTAAAGTCATACCCTCCTGATGCATTCGCTGTTACTGTGCCATGAGTTGATGTCGGCACGCCGCTTATATGTAACGCACCATCGGCATCTGATAAGTTTGCGAGTAATTGCGCGTCTGTAAAATGTGTGGTGGTATCTTCATCCGTTGTACCTAAATCACGCATACCGCTATCGATTAATGGATCGTCAACTGAAGCGATATGTATTGATTCTCTGGCTGGTGCTGAGTCCACATGACCATCATTGACTGAATAAGCAAAGTCTACATCACCATGGAAGTTGGCGCTTGGTTCAAACTTAAGTTGACCTATGTCAGTGGCTGAAATTTGTTGATTGGTTGTAACTTCTACACCATTTAAAGTAAGTTTACCGTCTGCAATATCTGGTAAATCGGTAATAGTAATGTGATTTAGAGTATCGCCATTATCGACATCGGTAAAACCAAAATCAGCTTCGTTGAAGCTATAAGTATTATCTTCTGTACCGCTCAGTGAGTTTGGCGTTATCGTTGGTGCATCATTTCTAGAAGCAACATCAATAGTTGCCTGAGCTTCTGCTGAACTATCATGGCCATCGCTAACACTATATTTAAAGTTTACATTTCCATTAAAGTTAAGATTTGGCGTAAACACTAAATTAGGAATGTCCGCATTACTGATTTGTTGGTTAGCCGTTATAGCGTGACCATTTAAGCTTAATTCTCCCTGAGATTTAGGTGGTAGCTCCGTAATCGTTAAGTGCTCTAATGAGCCACCATCACTGTCAGTAAACCCAAAATCCGCCTTTGTAAAGTGATAGTCGGTATCTTCATAAGCTGAAATTGTGCTTGCTGTAATTGTTGGCGCTTCATTGCTACCTTGAACGTCAAAGTGCATGGTGTGAGTTGTTTGCCCACCTTCATTATCGGTAACGACTACATTGAATGTTTCGGTAACGTGTTGCCCTTCGGTTAAGGCTTGAGTTGCAGGTAAAGCATTATCAAGTTCATAATGCCAGCCGCCATTCGCCGCAATTGAAAAATGTCCATAAGTGCCCAATACATCGGTTTGTTCAGTAATGCTATGGGTATCACCGGTATCAGGATCGCTGATACTTAGCATTCCTGAAGTGCGAACATGGTCATGTCCACCGTCTTCTATAACGGTTTTAGGTGCTGCAAGTTCAGTAACGATTGGGTTATCGTCACGGCCATCAATGTTAACGACAATTTGATGCTGGGTGCCATCAAGTGAGGTAACAATTAACGCATCTTGTACATGATCAGTTTTATTTAAGGCATTGGTTGTAGCATTTGGTGTATAAGTCCAATGGCCGTCTGTATCAATCGTTAAATGGCCATACTTGCCATCAATAGGCGTAGTATCAAAATACGCTTGTGCGGCATCGGTATCGGTAATTAATAGCTGTCCTGATATCGACGTGTCTTCATCGGTTGTCTTATTATCATCGCCGCTAATTACGGCATTTGGAATCGGTTTAGTAGGATCAAGCACTAAAGGCTGGTGTGCTTCTGTGGTTGAGGTGGCGCCATCTGGTCCGGTAGTCTCCACACGGACAATAATGTCCATGTTATGATTATTGCCTCCAGGTAACTGCGCGGTAAGATGATCCAAATCCCAGCCCTGAATATTGAGAGCATCCGTCATTGATGAAACAACATGATTGTGCCCAGGAGTACCATCGGTGATGACTGTGCCTGAAATCAATCCTAGTAATTCTACCTTAGAAATATGGTCATCGGGATCAACGGGGTCGACAATATGAGGGCTAAGATTCAGTAAAGAATCACTATTAGGAATAGCGACTCCTGTATCAACTGACACAGTATGTGAGGTTAACGATCCAAAAGAGGTTAGCTGATGGTGCCCAGTCATATCAACTAACTGCCCTGAAGCTGACATTCTCATATCAATAACAAGACCATTATCTTTATCAACCGTATTCGCTAGAGGAGCATGTTGAAGAGAAGCGGGGGCTACAGGGTGATTCGTCACCATTGATGTACTAAAAATTTGACCATGAAATGCGTCATTAACACCAAACCCATGAGATTGATGTGAGCCATCCTCAAGCACAAATTTCTGACCATGAACCACATCCTGATCTTGTCCAATAGCTAGGGTGCCATGACCATTCATTGGTTGGCCTTTATGGACATTTGCATGAGTAAACTTAACGTCACCATCCACTAATACTTGCAGTACCCCTGTATTTGAATCCCATAAAATTGAATAGCGGTGAGTTGCAGTATCTTGAGTTGTATCGATGCCTGTAGCGTATTCAGTGCCATGGATCGCAATAGTTAAATTGCTTGGTTTCCAAGCATACATTTCATTATCTGATTCACTATTGGCATAACTAAAGTAGGTGGCTCCATGTGTTGAGCCCGATGTGACTTGTGGGCCGCCGATAACATTAAACTCGACCGCGACACTATTGATTTGGTCGCCGGTTTGTAACACCCCATTGTTCATTGCAGAGGCAGAACCATCTGTACCTAACTGCATCACTTGTTGTTGGGCTGTCATGCTAAGGCCGACTTGTGCTGTATCGGTGATTGGGGTTGCAGATAGTTGAGCTGTTTTAGCATATTCAGTCGAGCCATCAGTGACTTTGTAGTCAATTTCTGCAGGGCCGTGGTAATTAGGGTTTGGAGTAAAATCATATCCTCCAGAAGCATTTGCTGTGACTGCACCATGTGCCGATGTTGGTAAGCCACTTACATGCAATGGGCCATCAACATCAGATAAATGTTCCAATAATTGTGCTTCTGTAAAGTGGGTGGTGGTATCTTCATCCGTTACACCTAAGTCACGTACTCCACTATCGATTAATAGATCTTCCACTGAAGCAATATTTAAAGAGCCTGTTGCAGTCGCCGAATCTGTATGACCATCATTAACGGTATACGTAAACTGGATATCACCGTTAAAATCTTTTGCTGGGATAAATTGTAATTTACCGATGTCGCCTGCATCGATAACTTGGTTTGCGCTAACATCGTGCCCATCAAGTACAAATTTACCTTCAGTTAAACTTGGCAGATTGGTTAAGCTTATAGAATGAAGTGTGTCGCCAGAATCAACATCGCTAAAACCAAACTGGCTTGCTTGCATTTGGTAACTGACATCTTCAGTACCATTGGTTAAATGCACTTGGTTTACAGTGGGTGCATCATTAGTCCCCGTGACATTAATATGAAGATCGTAGGGTGTACCATCTTTACTATGTACTCGATATATAACAACTTCGGTTTGACCTTCAGCTAAGTGTTGAAGGTTAGCGTTGTTTACACTGTAACCCCAGCTTCCACCATTATCTATACGTAACATACCCCTGAACGGGTCGTGTATTTTTGTCTCTCCGAATTGGCTGTATCTAAACGCATTTTCACCACTGTCAGGGTCTGTAACATTCAGTGTACCTGTGGCTATCTCATTTACTGTGCCATTAGTATTGCTGCCATGAGGCCCGTCTTCAATGATGCTACCAGTATTAACTTCTGTGATAACTGCGCTATCTTGAACCGCCGCTAATGATGTCGTTGCACCCGTATGTGTGACACCACCATGTGCATCTTTAACGTCATAACTAAAATGAACTTGACCGTTGTAGTCTTTGTCTGGGGTAAAGGTAAAGGTGCCATCTTGGTTAGTGAGAATAGAGCCATGATCAGCATGCAGATTGGCAATGGTGAGTTTGCCTGCATCATTGGTATCCACGTCTATGGTATTTGCTAACAGATCAACGACAGAGATGGTCTGCGCTAGATCTTCTTTGCCACTAGCTAGCAGCACTTCTGAAGAGCAATATGGGCGGTCATTATCACCATGAATGGTAATAATAATGTCGTGAGATGTGCCATCTTTAGCGTATACAGTAATGGTATCCGTTAACGTTTGATGCTCACTTAATTTATCAATGGCAGTGCCGATTGTTGTCTTGCGATTTCCGACCCAATCAACACTCCCTACGGTAACATCGTAATGCCACGTTCCATCTGGATTTAATAGTAAGTGTCCATATTGTCCATGGTAAGAGTTATTCCAGGCACCGCCTTTAGGATCAAACTGAGACTCTCCTGTATCGGGGTCAACAATATCTAACTTGCCATCAGCTGTTAGTGCTGCTTGACCTAACTTAGCCATGCCTGGCTGAGCATAATCTGGCGACATATCTTGTCCAGCAGTTCCCTCGCTGACATCGCCAGTATCAACTCCACTAATGACGGCGGCATTATTGGTGCCGGTTACGCTAATAGAAAGGTTTTGTGTGGCGCTGGCATTATGTTCATCAGTGACGGTGACAGGAATCGTAAGTGTTTTTGTTACCCCAGAGGCTAGTGATTGATAACTTGCATGGCTAGGGTCAAAGCTGTAGCTGCCGTCGGGGTTTAATGTGAGTCCATCTACCTGTGGTGCTGAATAACGCAGTTGTGCACCAGTATCAATATCATGGCCTATCATCTGCCCATTTAGGATGGCGCCACCCTCAGTGACAGACTGTGATTGTGCACTCACTGTGGGGGTATCATTGGTGCCGTGTACACTAAGTTCGATGGTATGCTCAGTGCCGTCAGCGGTGCGGACAATCGCCGAATCTGTTTTTGTTTCGCCGGCGGCAAGGTCTTGAATGTGGCGATTGTCCAACGTATAGGTGTAGTGGCCATCTTGCATGAGTAAGATATGCCCACCGAGTTTAGTATCGTAACCAATACCTTGGAAAGTTTGCGGACCTATATTAGGGTCAAAACTGTTATCGCCTTTGTCGGGATCTTGAATGTTTAATTTACCGTCATAGTGCAGATCGTAATGGGTATCTATGTAGCCGCGATCTTCAGTAACGCCGCGTAAATTACTGTCTGTTTGAGCATCAGTGACGGTTGCCTTATCGTCTGTGCCGTTAATAGTAATGCTAAGACGGGACTCGGTTCCGTCAGCTGATTTAACCAAAATGTTTTCTGTTAGTGATTCACCGGCTTTTAACTCTTGAATAGCAGATTGTGCGTTGTCAGCTGTGTATTGCCAATGGCCTGAAGTATTTATGCTTACTGTGCCATAAGTGCCAGTGTAAGAGGCGGCAATAAATTGCGACTCCCCGTTGTCTACATCTAAAGCCGTTAATTGCCCATCGGTTTGCAGGTAGCCATGATTAACGTGTAAATCTTCCGACACTGAACCAGTTTTATCACCACTAATTGTGGCAATATCGTTTTCCCCGGCGACATAAACCTGAATTTTATGCTCGGTCCCATCAATTGAGTGAACAATAAATGTTTCTTGAAGGGTGGCACCTTTTGGGAGTTGTTGAATGGCATTTTGTTGATTATTTGCGAGATATTGCCAATGACCATCATTACTGATGACGAGCTGCCCAAATAGGCCATCTTGAGTCCCTGACGGGAAAATGTTCTGCCCGGCGTCTACATCGGTAATCGTCAGTTGCCCTGAGGTCGTTAATAATCCTGAAGTGAGTTTATCTTCGGTCACTGTCCCGGTATCAACACCTTGAATATCGGCTCTGTCATTACTGCCAAGGACTTGAATTTGTATGCCATGAGGAGTGCCGTCAGTAGATTTTACAAAAAAGGTTTCCAATCCGAGCTGGTTTTCTTGTAATGACTGAACCGCTTGCGAGCTGTTGTTGAGTTGGTAGTGCCATTCTCCTTTATCATTGACCAGCAGTTGACCATATTTTCCCTGCAGAGTTTCAGCTGTGAACTGCATGTCACCTTTATCTGGGTCGAATATATTAAGCTGCCCATTAGCCGATAATTGCGCCGTATCTTCTTTGAGCAGCGCCACGTTTTGGCCGGTAATAATTGCTGGAGAATTACTGCCTAATACGGTCGCCGTGATAACTTGAGAAGTCCCATCGACACTGGTTACAGTGAAGCTCTCATTGAGCTTTTCGCCTGCTTTTAAACTGACTATATCGGTGTTGTATCTATCGACACTGTATGTCCAAGCACCGGCTGCATCAATGGTTAAGAAACTACCATGACTGCCAGCTATCACTTGAGCTTGGAAGTGATTTTCTCCAACGTCTGTGTCGGTAACCGTTAATTGCCCGTTAGCGAGTAAGATATTAGGCGCATTGGCTGCATCGGTAATGGTAGCGCTATGATTGCCACTGATTACAGCGTTATCGTTGCTGCCCAGGATATCTACCGATAAGGTTTGTTCTGTACCGTCAGCCGTTTTTATAATGACGGAATCAGTGAGCTTTTGCCCTTGGGCGAGAGATTGAATGGCTAATTGGCTATTGTCGGCATGATAATGCCAATGACCATTTACATCGATTTGAAATTGGCCATATTGGGTTGTACTCGTTTGAGCCAAAAAATACCCTTGCCCCGAGTCTGCATCTGTAGCGGTTAGCTGGCCTTGGGTTTGTAGTAGACCATGCTGAACATCTTTGTCCTCGGTTACTGTGGCTGTTGCGCTACCGGCAATGACAGCCTTATCGTCTGTGCCATTGATTTTGATAGTCACTTGTTGCTCAGTGCCATCAATTGAGTGAACGATTAGGGTATCGGTCAGTGACTCGCCAGTTTTGAGCCCTTGAATCGTCGCTTGCGCGTTATCAGCGGTGTAGGTCCAATGACCCAAATTGTTGATAGAAAGCGTGCCGAATTGGCCTTGCAGGCTTTCCGCATTGAACTGATCTTGACCGTTATCGGCGTCGGTGATACTTAAATTGCCGTCTGCTTGAAGCAACCCTTGATGAACATCTTTATCTTCGGTGAGGTTTGCAGTTGAAGCCCCACTGATTACCGCTTTGTCGTCCGTGCCGTTAATGGTCACCGTAATTTTGTGTTCGCTACCATCCGCTGAATGAACTCGCAAAGTCTCTGTGAGTGACTCACCCGTTTTCAGGCCTTGAATCGCCGATTGCGCGTTATCAGCGGTGTAAATCCAATGGCCTAAATTGTTGATAGAAAGCGTACCGAATTGGCCTTGCAGGCTTTCGGCATTGAACTGGGCTTGGCCGTTATCGGGGTCGGTGATACTTAAATTGCCGTCTGCTCGAAGCAACCCTTGATGAACATCTTTATCTTCGGTGAGGTTTGCAGTTGAAGCCCCACTGATTACCGCTTTGTCGTCCGTGCCGTTAATGGTCACCGTAATTTTCTGCTCAGTACCATCAACAGAGTGCACTAGCAGGGTATCGGTGAGTGATTCGCCGGTTTTTAGGCCTTGAATCGCCGATTGCGTGTTGTCAGCGGTGTAGGTCCAATGGCCTAAATTGTTGATAGAAAGCGTACCGAATTGGCCTTGCAGGCTTTCGGCATTGAATTGGGCTTGGCCGTTGTCAGCATCGGTGATGTTAAGTGCGCCATCAACACGCAGTTGACCACTATGTACTTCTTTGTCTTCAGAGAGTGTGGCTGTTGAAGTACCTGAAATCACCGCCTTATCGTCAGTCCCGTTAATGGTCACCGTGATCTTTTGCTCGGTGGCATCCACCGAGTTTACCAGCAAGGTGTCGGTGAGTGACTCGCCAGTTTTGAGCCCCTGAATTTGCGGGTTTGAGTTGTTGGCGGTATAAGTCCAATTGCCTCTATTATCTATTGATAAATAACCAAATTGACCTTGCAGTGAGCTGACTTGGAACTGAGCTTGGCCGTTGTCAGCATCGGTGATGTTAAGTGCGCCATCAACACGCAGTTGACCACCATGCACGTCTTTATCTTCGGTGAGCGTAGCTGTACTGGTGCCTGCAATCACTGCTTTGTCATCTGTGCCGCAGATGGACACAATAATTTTGTGTTCGCTACCATCCGCTGAATGAACTCGCAAAGTCTCTGTGAGTGACTCACCCATTTTCAACCCTTGAATGACAGTTTGCGAATTATCGGCCTTGTAGCTCCAATGACCGGATTCGTCAATCGATAAAGCCCCAAACTGACCTTGCACTGTATTGGCAATGAAGTGAGCTTGGTTTTTATCCAGGTCAGTCACTGAAAGCGAACCTTCGGCGTGTAAGTCACCTTGACTGACGTGGTAATCTTCCTTCACGTAAGAGAAAGTATCTCCTCCTGGTGTTGGTGCCGTTAAGGTATTGGCATTGCCTGCATAGGAGATGACATTAGCGATCACCGCTTTATCATCAGTACCATTAATTGTGATGGTAACCTGTTGCTCGGTACCATCCACACTACGAACGAGTAGGGTATCAGTCAGTAACTCGCCTGTTTTTAGCTCTTGAATTGCCGTCTGGAAATTATCTGCGGTGTAGCTCCAATGGCCATTGGTATCGATACTGAGCTGGCCAAATTGTCCTTGCAGACTACTCGCGGTAAATTGGTTTTCACCAGAGTCAGGATCGACGATTGATAACTACCCTTGGGTATGTAACATGCCACGGCTATCTAAGTGCAGATCTTCAGTGATACTGGCACTGTTGACCCCTTGAATTTGAGCGACCTGATTGTGCCCGTCAATATCGATAGTGACCTGTTGGCTAACCTTTTGCCCTGAGCTATCAGTGACATTGACGATGAACTGTTCTCGCGCATTATCGCCCTGTTTAAGCGCCTGAGTATGGGCTGACTGATTGTCTAAATGATATTGCCATTCGCCAGTTTGTGGGTTGATAGTGAGTTGCCCAAATTGCCCTTGAGTGTTAGCGATTGACCAGCTTGCAGTATCATTGTGATCGACATCGGTTGCCAGCAATTGCCCTGTGACGGTATCTACGCTGCCTTGTTCACTGATTGAGGCATGATGGCTGCCGGAGATCGTCGGTAGGTCATTGCTGCCTTCCACCGTTACGGCTATTAGGCTATCGATGTGATTGCCTTGATTGTCTGTAGCGGTAATGACAAATTGCTCGGTATGGTGTTCGCCTTCGCTTAATGCGTCAGTGCTGGCTAAGGTGTTATCGAGATGATATTGCCATTGGCCGGTGGTGCTATCTAGTTGTAAATAGCCATATTGTCCCTGTATTTGCGTGGTTGACCAGGTTACGGTTTGGCTACCCTCACCGTGGGCTACTAGGGTGCCTTGAACGGTATCTGTTGAGCTATCTTCTTTAATTTGTTGAGTTTGTTGTTGACTATCAACAACAAGTGGCTTCTCATGGCTGCCAGTGCCAGTGCCAGTGCCAGTGCCAGTGCCAGTGCCAGTGCCAGTGCCAGTGCCAGTGCCAGTGCCAGTGCCAGTGCCAGTGCCAGTGCCA
>NZ_JAEH01000012.1 GCF_000518805.1 Shewanella waksmanii ATCC BAA-643 | reverse complement strand
ATGGGTTGCGTCCAGTCTAATCTACCATGCTTTCTTAACCATGTAAGGACCGTACTTCGACCTTGAATACCGTAGTGCTGTTGAGCTTGCTTATAGGTTAGCTCGCCTTTTTCTACTTGACTGACAACGGCTAATTTAAAGCCTAATGTGTAATCACGTTGTGTACGTTTAATGCTGATTGTGCTTGAAGGTTTCATAGATAAGTCTCCAAAGTGTCAACTTATCTCAGGACGGGACAACATAGGCAATAAAAAAAGCGCCCTGTTGGGCGCTTTTTATTAGTATGCAATCAAGTTTTAGAACTTAACTGTTACACCGGCATAGAAGCTACGACCAATAGTGTCATAAACTTCAGGTACTGTACCGCCGTCACTACCGTTAGATACGTTTGAAGGTTCTACATCAGTAATGTTTTTAACACCACCGCTGATCATCCAAGTATCGTTGATGTAGTATGACGCAGAAACATTGTGATATAGCACAGAATCAACTTTCTCACCTGTTGCCAAATCGTCCATTTCACCGATATAACGGTTGAAGTACATTACGCTCCAATCACCTTGACCCGCTTTGATGCTGAAGTTGTTACGATACTGAGCATATGCACCGAAGTTACCATCGATCTTGTTGGTGTAATCGATACCGTCTTGCTCAAAGTTCAACAAGTAAGTGGTGTCATTGCTAATAACCCAATCTAAGCTTAACGCTTCAAAGTTATAAGCTAGGTTGAAATCGATACCACTGGTGTCTTGGTAACCCACGTTGGTCAATGAGTTTGTCAAGTTAGAAAGATCACCATTTGGTCCAATGTTGAACGTTTCACACGCTGAAGTATCGCCACCAAAACAAGCATCAAGTCCCGCTTGAGTATCTAAACGCGTAATTGCGTTTTTCACTTTAAAGCGCCAGTAATCAACTGTTAGAGACAGACCATCAACATAACTTGGTGAGTAAACTAAACCAGCAGTATAAGACTCAGACTCTTCAGGTTTTAGATCTTCATCAGAGGTATAGTTAACTAAGATCTGTGGATCTTGCTCGTTGCCCCAAGGATCAGTTAGGTAGTCATATGAACCTGAGTTACCGCCATATAGCTCGCTAACGCTTGGTGCACGGAAACCTGTTGCAGCAACAGTACGTAGCATCAAGTCATCAGTCGCTTCATAGGTTAAACCAATTTTCCACGTTGAAGCATTACCGAAGGTAGAGTAGTCATCAAAGCGTAGTGCAAATTCACCGGTCAATTTATCTGTGAACGGTACACTCACTTCTTGGAATACTGAGATTACGTTGTAGCTACCATCAGTTGGATCTTGCTGTGCAGCAGTACCCTCACCTGCAACAATGATTGGGTCTGGATTGTAATAACCGCTTTCGTAGCGATATTCAGCACCGATAGCAAATGCAACTGCACCTGCATCCAAATCAAACAACTCACCGTTAATACCGGCAGAAATTGCATGCTGCTCGTTACCACCATCTGCTTTTTCTGTGTAAGCAACGCTATTTAGCAACTCTTGGTCGGTCATAGGTTGACCAGTTAACCAAGCATCTTGATCAGCATAAATTGCGTCTGCCATTAAGTTTGCGTTGATTGAGTTTTCTACTTGAGTTTTAGCCTTGTTATTACCATAGGTATAAGACACATCCCAAATCAGGCCAGTATTGACATCGATTGAACCTTCAAGGCCTGCAGAAACACGCCAAGTATCTGTGTCTTGACTATAGATACGTGGACCTACATCGTTCATACGTTTACGGTAGTTAACTTGACCGTTGTCATCTGGACCAATACCCGCATCAATCATGTCTTGATCAAGTTCAAAACACTTAGCTGGATCATCACCTGGCTGACAAACATCTAGCATAATATTAGCGGGTTGTGGTGCTAGCTGCTGGTTAGACTTACGCTTGGTATAAAGTACATCACCAGTTAACACTACATCGTTACCTAGCTCTTGTGTCATGTTAGCAAATAGGCTGTAGCGTTTGCTTGGTGTTTGGTAAAAGCTGTCTTGAGTGAAGTCATAACCTTCTTCACGATCAACCCAATTGCCATTCTCATCTTTAACCATACCGCCTAATGAACCATTAGGGATAAATGAGCTATTACCTGGATCAGTCCAGTCACGGTCAGATTGAATTACGCCACGACGTTCAGAATAAGCGGCACCGAAAGTATAGTTACCGGTATCAGTGTTGAAGCCATAAAGTGCACTTATCTCACCGTTTTCACCATCGCTCTTGTCGGTCATACCGCCAAGTACGTCAATTTGGAAGCCTTCAAAGTCTTTCTTGGTGATGATGTTAACCACACCCGCAATTGCGTCTGAACCGTAAACAGCAGAAGCACCATCTTTTAAGATTTCTACACGTGAAATCATCGCAACAGGAATAGCATTAAGGTCAACTGCGCTGTCTGCACCTGAGCCAGAGTTAACCATGCGACGACCATTAAGTAGAACCAATGTACGTTGAGAGCCCATACCACGCAGGTCTACTTGAGCCACACCGTCTGAACCATTGTTAGTGCTAGAACCTACTGCCGCACCAGCCATTGAGGTTTGAGCTTGTAGAAGCTCATCTACAGTGGTGAAGCCTTCTGCACGGATAGCAGCTGCATCGATAACGGTAACTGGAGATGCTGTTTCCATGTCTTGACGTTGAATACGAGAGCCAGTCACCGCAATACGCTCTACATTCGCTGACTCTTCTTCAGCCGCTGCAGTTGCACTGGTTAACGCAGCACCACTTGCTACTGATGCAATTAAGCTGTACTTAATTGCTGAGGCCAATTTTGATGTTCTGATCATTACGATTCACTCCCTAAATTAATTATTTTTATTAGCGCCAGAAATTAATTAGTCGGCGTTGGAATCGATACTGTAGTTTCACGTAACTACAGTCAATCACGATTTAAATTAACCTAAGATAATAAAGTGTTAAAATAACGTACCAATAAAGTTTTAAACACAAACGCCATTTTACAAAATATCGCTAAAATTGATTTAAAAAGAGTAAAACGCTAGATATGAATACTTAAAGCCGGATTTGCAGACAGCGATACAGCAACAGTTATTTAACTTCGCAAAGTACCGCTTTTGTGATATTGATCACAGTTTTTCGCATTTAGCAGGCTCTCGAGATCGAAAAAGTGACTAACTAGTGAGCCAGGTCAAATATTTATTCTGGCTAAAATAAGCCCATAAAGCTTAGGTACAGGATTCAGTTAACCTTGATAACAGAATGTTACACTGTCACAGCCCTGATACAATTTGCGACAAGTGTAATTTAAGATGGCTTAATGGTTTATTTTTGGTTGCATTAAAGTAGGTGGTATACATATTTAAGCGATGAACTTGACGAGTGAGATAATTAATTATTCGTAATTAATTTCCACTGTGTAATTAACTGTGTAGCTACCATTTTCAGCCGGTTTTATAACAGTTAATTTCCCACCTACTATTAACGTGAGTTGGCCTGATTGGATATCAAAAAGCTGTTGTTGAGCACCATCTTGCAGATTCGGCTCAAACGTAAAATGATCAGTAACGACATTATGCACTACCACATTGATGTGGGACTGCCCCACGGCTGAGATATTAAATTGCGCGACATTAGCATCAGAAGTCAGGCAACCCGAACCTGTACGCCCTGCACTACTGATTTGGCACACTGAATCAGCCGTGTTGAGCACATCGCCTAGTTGTAAGGTGGCGTGCTCGGCAATATCAACCGGGTAGACTAAATTAAAACCCGCCTGACCGATGGCTGCGGTAAGCAATATGTTGAGCAAATAGAAACCAGATTTGATGGGGATAAAGCAATTATAGTGGCTAGCTCAATAACTGCATTGTACAAAACTATACCCAGGTCACAGTTTATGATTTTGAAAACATTAGTGAGAGAGTTTTATCGGCGCAAGCTGTAAAAATTCACCTGGTTGAATATCAACGATAATAGCGTCCTCAGAAGCGACTCTGAGCTCGTAGCGACCAGGGACAATCGCATCAAATAGAAAAACGCCATCAAATTCCACACGTGTTTTGTAATAGTCATTGGTTTGCAGCGCAACGAGCTCCACCAGTTTGCCTTTAGCGGGTAGCGGCGAGTTACCAGACACAATCACAATGCCTTCTATTTCAGCGGTATTTACCACGGGGTACATTATCTGTTGAACATGCCCAGGTTGCGCATTAACGCTAAAAATTGGTGTTCTAGCCACCAAAAATGGGTCAGGTAAACTACCTTCATTTAACATCAGTTTATGGGGTTGGCCGACTCGGAGCTGATTGATCAACAACTCGCCCTCTGCATTGGTTGCCAGTTCTGCCTGACTATGACCCGAAAAGCGCACACCTTCTAAAGGGTGTTCAGACTCATCTAAGTGGTTATTACCGTTATCATCTTGGAACACAACTAACTTAACCGCACCGGTATTAAGATAGTTTTGACTGTCAATCAACAGCAAATTGTCATCGGCGTACCACAACGCCGAGCTATTCCATTTAAGTTGACCAAACCAATCACCTTCATCGTCAGCGTCTACCATAAATCTTAATGTGCCATAATCAAACAGATAGGATAACGCATTACGAATACTGTATTGCGCGCTAGTTTGCGGATGGTAGCGCATCTCTACCTGATAATTAAGGCGCTCACCTATCGTGCGGTTTGCGTTAGCCACCCAGATATCAACCTCCGTGCCTTCACCTAGGCCGATATCTAGATAGCTACGCAAGTACCACTGTCCAAGCTTGCCTGAAATGGCTAACCGAGAAATATACTCATCAATGCCACCTGATTGTAGCCAGCGTAATTCGCCTGACATTGATATCCTGCCCAACTGGCTTGATAACCTGGCATTGGCTTGTAAACTATCACTGCTTAGTCGATAGTCTCGCCAATCTCCACCAAGCGACCAGCTCATAGCGGTGTTAGCAAAGCTACCATTTAACGATAGGTTTGCTTGCTGGTTTAAACGCATTTGTGGATTATCCCATGACTCAAAATCATCAAAATGCGACCAGTCGGCAATCCAATCTACACTCTCTATACTCCCTTGCAGCGTTGCACCGATAGCATGCCCCTCGCCACTGTTGGCATAATTGATCTGCAGTAAATTATTTTCGCCAAGCAGGTTCATGCTCAGTTTAGGTATGGTAAGCCATTGATCATCATCTAGTTGTTGCCTAACAATCGCAAGGCCAGCAGTAAAACTGTCAGTCAAAGCGTATTGGCCACTTATATAGTACTGCTGTAAATCATCCTGCTCTCTAGCAAGCGCGCCTACTTGGACGCCACTATCGCCCTGCTCCAACACCGAGTCATCCAGTAATTTAGAGAAATTCTCTACTTTGGTTTCACCGTTTGGCCCAAAGAAACGCAGTTGATACTGGTTTAAGCCTATAAAATAAGGCACCTGCTCAAAACGGTATAAGCCGTCTTGGGCGATGCGTTGTACATTGACTAGCGCGTTATTGCGATAGAGTTCTACGTCCCAATCACTTAACCACTCACCCTCCACGGTAATGTAGCGTAAATCTTGGGTGATGCCGTCGCCTGCACTTAAGGTTACTCCCAGCCCTTGGTCGCCATCGGACAACAAAGGTAGGCTTTGGGAATTTACGGTACCGAGGCGATAGTGCTTTACCCAGTCATCTGGGCTACGTTTTTCGATGAACGCAGTGACATTATCACCGGAATCAGAATGGGAGTAACTCACGTAAGCTTGATGGTGTAACAACTCGCTTTTTGCTTGTAATGAAACCTCTTGGCCTAGCTGTGTTTCGCCCCCTTGGTTATTAGCATTAATGCCCACATCCATATTAACGGCTAGATCACCCAAAATCGCATTCTGTTTAGGTATTTCGACAACTTGCTGATGACTTGCTGCACTCTTCTGAGCGTTAAAAAGTTGATATCGCTTTTGCCGTTCTCGTAATTGACTTAGTGGCACAGCATCAGAATGTTCAATCACAAAGCGCTGCCTATTAGCTTGAAAGTCTATCTTTAAGCCAAACATCTGCTGCACCACTCCCAAAGGTAGGTAAACATCCCAATCATCATAAAACAGCGCGGTATCGGCGCTTTCACATAAAGTCGAATGATTTTGATAACGCATTAAGCCATTACTGATATCAATGACTGCTTGCTCGTCTTTAAACCAACCATTAACTGAGAGCCCATCCATATCCACTGCTATTGGTAACATCAACAACTCAGCAAGTAGTTGCAAAGGAAGGTAGACCGCAGATCCATGCTGATAGGCAAATAGCTCTTCACTTAACACGTCTGAGCCGTAGCGTAATTGACTGATCAAAAATTGCTCATCGGCTGTTGGCTGAGTTTGATAGTGGCGATTAATAATTCGATTACAACGCCGAGGATGATGTTCCATAGCAGCGCCAATACTGCGGACGTTATTGTTACTGCTTTGCTCCGATTTGCCTTGGTGATGTGCCGGTTGAATGTGGGCGCGGGTCACTTGGCTAGCCTTTCTGGTCCCATAACCCGATGAGTCGGCACTTTCTTCAATCATTTCACCTTGAATGAAACGATGACTGTTAGGTTTAGGTTTTTTTGCTATTTTCGATACCGACGGTGGATTTTGCTTACCTTGTAAATCAACATTGGCGGCACTGTTATAATCAACTAGGCTTCGCGGCGACTGTTCGCTCCGTCGGCGATTATTGTTAACAGTGACTGCTAGTGAATTTGATTCAGATAGATGAGCGCGAATAGCTTGCTGATCACCTATGTAGTTATTCGCTACCTGTGACGATGAAATTTGATTGGAGGCTAATCTATCTGCCTGATTAGGATTATTCGAATGATAGGGCGTACTGTCAAATTTCTGATCATTTGGATTTGGAGTTGGCAAGGCGCTACCACCAAGAGCCACTATGCTACTATCTGTTGCGGTACTATCTGTTGCGGTACTATCTGTTGCGGTACTATCTGTTGCAGTGCTAAGCCAGATATAGAGCAATATTGCTAATCCTGACAACGGCAAAAGCACCAGGTAGAACACCCAGTGCTTAACCAAGCCCAACTGTTGCTCCGGAGCCTTATTCATGTTGCAGTTAATATGTGCTATCTAAGCGCGTACTCAACCACCTTAGGGTTTGGTAAGTGTTCATTTTCAGAGTAGCGCACCCAAAGGCGGTCGCTAGGTTCGATCATTTGGTCTAAGCTGACATTAAAAGTGCGTTGCTCAATTTCTGTGTAAAGGGCCGCATTCTTAAAACTGCCAACGGTTTGTTTTTCACCATTGGTCTCTCGCAGCACTTCAATATCGCCATAACTGCTGCGATCGCCTGTCCGCTTAAGCGTCACTGCTACATTGCCATTGCCTTGGGTTAAGTCACCTTTCTCAATAAACACTTCGCTATCAAGCTCACCGACTCTCAGCACTACGGGTACAGAGATCCGTAACATAGCCGAAATACTTAAAGATAGATCTTTAGCGTTTTCTGTAGCAGCACTATCTAGCGCTTCAGTGAGCGGAATTTGACTAAATACCAGATAACTCCGATATTCACCTTGCGCAGTCCCTCTAGGTAAGCGTAATGCGAGGCGCACTCTCGTCCCTTCTTCAGGCTCAAGAGTAATTCGACGCGGTGAATAACGCACAAACTGACTTAGTTTGCCTTTGCCTTCAAGGGAAACATAATCGCCACTGGGCAGCTGCTGTTTATCTTGAAAGTAGATGTTAAAACGGGATGTGACATTACCCTTATTAACAAGAGAAAAAATGGCACTTTTTTGGCGGCTGCTATCAAGCTCAGCACGGGTTGGTGTCACTAATAGACTTGCTTGCGAGTGTGTAGCAAGCATAAACAGGCTCAGACAGCCTAGTAAGATTCTTTTCATGTTATCGCCCAGCTAGTTTATATGAGACAAGCTCAATAATATTGTTGGTTAGCTTACTTCGAGCAGAATATAAAGGTGCCCTGCTGTTAGCAGGGCAAACATCTAAAGCGTTAGATTTTAGTAGATCACATCTACGGTGTAGCTGATAGTTTGGTCGCCAGATGATGCACTAGCAGCAACAATATCAATTGAACCGCCCACTACGAGTGTGGCCGTGTTTGAAGCAACAGTCACAGTGCTTGAAGCAATAGACGGTGTGAAAGTCACGCCCGCAACGCTGGTATCAGCACCTGACAAGGTCACATTTACATCACCATCATTGGCAGTAATTGTGAATACACCAGATTCAGAAGTATTACCGCCAGCAAGACACGCTGCACCAGTGACCGTATTGGCATAATCAAGCGTACAGTTGCCATCGGCAGAAATATCGATATTACCGAATTCCATGACAGTTGTTTCTGTTACGGTGATAGGTTGGACAAGTTTAAATTGTGCGGTACCAGTGGCCTGTTCAGCAGCACTTTGACCAGCAAAAAACATCATTGAAGCAGCAGCGGTAGCAAGAAGTCTTTTTTTCATTATTTTGAGTTCCATAAGTAGTACGTCTTATTATTATCACTCACACCTAGCCTTTCCCTAGCTAACTCCGCTCTTCCTTGATCACGTATAAGTCGATGTTTAAAAGGCACTTTAGCTGTGCCTTGAGAAGTAAACTACCAAAGATGACACAATTAGCAACACTTTATTTACATTTGGATCACATTTTGCAAAACTCGGTAACATAAAAACTTATAATCAAGCCTATAAACAGCATAAAACTCTACTGAAACCGCTTTCAAAAACATGTTTTTAGCAGTAAAGCTTGAATATCAATCACTGAGACCATCGTTATTTAAAAATGGAATAAGTTATTACCTCAAATAAAAAAATGGTTTTATACTAATGACTTGTAACCATTAAGTAGTTTATGGCAACTTAATAGCAGGTAACAGACTAGAAAAATATAATATGCCTAGCGATAAAATTTCTACGAAGAATTTGCAATCCCCAAGGTATTGCATGTTAACCACACACAAAGCCTTTTTGGCTACCTTGCAGGGATTAATGCTACTGATTGCCCTGTTTGCGAGTATCAAGGCCCATGCACAGATCACAATCACTGAAATACAACCGTTAAAGTATCCTAGCGTCATTCGTAATAGCACAGCGAGTTCGATTGTTGTGGTCAATTGGAAAGGCAATCTTGGCGCGTCAACCAATGTGACCTTACTTGATAACGATTTTCATAATGGCCAGTATTTTATTACCTCAGATACCGACCAACCTATCACCATTAACTTTTACCAATTGGCTAACGAATATAAAGTTAACCTCAAAACACTCAGAGTTAGATATCAAGGAACTACCCTAAAAACCTTTCCTGCGGTAGATTTACCTAACCCCGGCACAGATGGAGAGTATCTTGAAATTGGCGCCAAAGTGGTGGCTACCAAGAAAGCAGAAGCGGGTATAAAATACCCGCAATATGTACTTGAAGTGACTGAGCAATAGCGCTTTATTCAGGCTTTATAAGGTCAAAGTGGCTATAGGCTCTTGCGGTAGCGATACGACCGCGCGGGGTGCGTTGAATAAATCCTTGCTGGATCAAGAACGGCTCTAACACATCTTCTATCGTTTCCCGCTCTTCGCCAATGGCAGCGGCTAGGTTATCTAAGCCTACAGGGCCGCCCATAAATTTATCGATAATGGCCAGCAACAACTTGCGGTCCATATAGTCAAAGCCTTCGGCATCAACATCCAACATATTTAGCGCATCTTCAGCAACTGCTTTAGTCACATGGCCATCATACTTCACTTCTGCATAATCTCTGACTCGGCGCAGCAATCGGTTAGCGATACGTGGCGTGCCTCGAGAACGTCTGGCAACCTCTACCGCCCCTTGATCATCAATAGGCAGGGTCATTACTTTAGCGGAGCGCGTCACAATACTGCTTAAGTCCACCACATTATAAAACTCAAGCCTAAGTGGAATGCCAAAGCGTGCTCTTAGAGGTGAAGTTAATGCGCCGGCGCGGGTGGTCGCGCCTATTAAAGTAAACGGTGGTAAATCGAGCTTAATCGATCTAGCTGCAGGTCCCTCGCCTATCATGATATCTAACTGATAATCTTCCATGGCTGGATATAGAATCTCTTCAACCACTGGACTTAAACGGTGGATCTCATCGATAAATAATACATCGCCCGCTTCCAAGTTAGTCAGCAAAGCCGCCAAATCCCCAGCCTTTTCTAATACCGGGCCCGAAGTTGATTTAATGTTGACACCCATTTCATTGGCAACAATCATCGCCAATGTGGTTTTACCTAGACCAGGTGGGCCATAAATGAGCATATGGTCTAAGGCTTCTTTGCGCTTTTTAGCCGCCTCAATAAACACTTTTAGCTGTGCACGAGTATCGTCCTGGCCTGTATACTCGTCCAATAACTTAGGCCGCATCGCCCTATCAATATGTTCGTCTTGCTCTTCGATACCTTGTACCTGAGCGTGAACCAACCGATCTGCTTCTATCATTATTGCTTAGCGCCTTAGTTATAACATTGACTTCAATGATGCCTTAATGAGGGTTTCTGAGTCCATGCCTTCTTTAAAAGCAGCCGACACAGCTTTACTCGCTTGTGCAGGCTTATAACCCAAACTCAATAAGGCGGCAATGGCATCTTCCTCTGCAGTATTCACAACTTCCGCAGGTGTATAGTTGGTCTGGAGTACAAACTCTCGCTCAGAGCCGACGGATGCTTCCATCAGCGTTTTCAATTTATCGCGCATTTCCACTAGCAAGCGTTCAGCAGTTTTCTTTCCTACCCCTGGCAACTTAACTAAGGTAGCAATATCGTCATGTTCGACACATTTAACGAACTCGGCAGCAGTCATGCCAGATAAAATTGTCAGTCCAAGCTTAGGACCCACGCCATTGGCTTTAATCAACAGGCGAAATAACGCTCTTTCTTGCTTAGTAATAAAGCCATATAACAACTGTGCATCTTCGCGAACCACAAAATGCGTATAAATCACAGCTTCTTTATTCAGTTCGGGAAGCTCATAAAAACTGGTGAGTGGCATCTGTACTTCATAACCAACGCCCGATACATCAATTAACACTTCGGGTGCCTGCTTCTCTACTAAAATACCTCGGAGTCTACCCAGCATTGGACAATCCTTATAATTGTTTTTAGGTTATTTGTAACGGCCATAACTGCGTGACTTAGCTTTGCCACCCATTGCAATAAGCCCCTGATAAGTATGAAAGTGGCAAAGGGCTACCGCTAGCGCATCCGCCGCGTCAGCTTGTGGCGCAGCGCTAAGCTTAAATATCTGTTGTACCATATGTTGTACTTGGCTTTTTTGTGCTCTACCTGTACCTACAACGGCACTTTTGATCTGTGTAGCGGTATATTCAGCTACGGGCAGTTCGGCGTGGGTGGCTGCAACAATCGCTGCGCCTCTTGCCTGCCCCAATTTAAGGGCTGAATCAGCATTTTTAGCCATAAACACATTTTCAATGGCAAATTCATCGGGTTGATATTGCTTGATGATTTCAGACACGCCATCAAAAATAATTTTGAGCCGACTGGGTAAGTCTCCAGACTGGGTACGTATGCAGCCGCTACCTAAATAAATTTGCTGCCGTCCCTGACACTGAATAACGCCGTAACCACAAATTCTCGAACCTGGATCGATGCCTAATATGATTGGCATAAGTTAATAGTGGCCTATTCTAAATCTTGCAAAATGTCGTCAGCTATGTCGCCATTGTGATAAACCTCTTGCACATCATCGTGGTCTTCAAGATTATCAATGAGACGTAAGAATTTCGGCGCAGTCGCAGCGTCCAGCTCAGCTTTGGTCGATGGAATCATGGTCACTTCTGCGTTAATAGCTTGTAAACCTGCACCATCAAGCGCGTCTTTAACAGCACCAAAGTCTTCTGGGGTGGTGAACACATCAATTGAACTATCATCATGGGTAACGACATCATCAGCGCCCGCTTCTAATGCCGCATCCATCACTACATCCTCATCAGTGCCTTCAGCGTATGAGATCACGCCACGTTTACTAAACAGATAAGCAACGGAACCATCTGTCCCTAAATTACCGCCAGATTTGCTAAATGCATTACGCACACCGGAAACGGTACGGTTTTTATTGTCTGTCATGGTTTCCACCATCACAGCAGTGCCGCCAGGGCCGTAGCCTTCATACATGATGGTTTCAAGTACTTGGCCATCAAGCTCGCCAGCGCCGCGTTTAATCGCGCGCTCAACGGTGTCGCGTGTCATGTTGTTGGAAAGGGATTTATCTATCGCTGCACGTAATCTAGGGTTAGAATCAGGATCTGAGCCGCCTTCTCTGGCGGCAACAGTTAACTCACGGATAAACTTGGTAAATAGTTTGCCTCGCTTGGCATCTTGAGCGGCTTTGCGGTGCTTAATGTTCGCCCATTTACTGTGTCCAGCCATGTGTTCTCCTTATCGTGCCAATACAGCTTGCTGCGCTAAGACTGAGCTTAACGCAGCATCGCCATTACTGCTCTTTGTTTTCTTCAGCGGCAATGACGCTTACGCCAAGCTCTTCTAATTGAGCTGGGTTAGCAAAGCCCGGTGCATTAGTTAATGGACAAGCCGCAGTCGTGGTTTTAGGGAATGCCATCACATCACGAATCGAGCTCGCACCTGTCATTAACATGATAATACGGTCTAAGCCGAACGCTAAACCAGCGTGTGGCGGTGTGCCATAACGTAATGCTTCTAGCAAGAAACCGAACTTCTCATTCGCTTCTTCGTCATTAATACCCAAAATTCTAAATACCGCTGACTGCATTTTGCTGTCATGGATACGGACTGAACCGCCACCTAGCTCACAGCCATTAAGCACCATATCGTAAGCATCTGAAATTGCTGCAGTTGGATTCGCTTCCAACTCTTCAGGAGTTATACCGGTTGGCGCAGTAAATGGATGGTGCATGGCATGTAAACCGCCGTCAGAAGTACGCTCGAACATTGGGAAATCAACGACCCAAAGCGGCTTCCATTCATCGGAAACTAAATCAAAATCTTCACCGACTTTCAGACGTAACGCCCCCATGGCCTCTGCCACGATATTGGCTTTGTCAGCACCAAACAGGATTAGATCGCCGTCTTTAGCATTGGTGCGCGCTAGCAATGCTTTGACCACTGTCTCATTTAAGAACTTAAGTACAGGTGACTGCACACCTTCCATACCTGCAGCTAAATCATTCACCTTCATCCATGCTAATCCCTTGGCACCATAGATACCAACGTACTTAGCATATTCATCCAACTGTTTACGAGATAGCTTAGCGCCACCAGGTACACATAGTAGTGCTACTCGGCCTTCTGGATCTGTCGCTGGGCCTTGGAATACTTTAAATTCAACTTCGCTTAAAATATCCGCCGCGTCGATTAACTCTAATGGGTTACGAAGATCTGGCTTATCTGAACCATATCGCTGCATGGCTTCAGCAAAAGTCATACGTGGAAATTCGCCCAAATCGACATTCAACAGCTCTTGGAATAATGAGCGCGTCATCTCTTCGGTTTTCGCCATCACCTGCTCAGAGGTCATGAACGAGGTTTCAATATCTATTTGAGTAAACTCTGGCTGACGGTCAGCACGAAGGTCTTCATCACGGAAACACTTCACAATTTGATAGTAACGATCAAACCCAGACATCATTAATAACTGTTTGAACAGTTGTGGAGATTGTGGCAGCGCAAAAAACTGACCTTTGTAAGTACGGCTTGGTACTAAGTAATCACGCGCGCCTTCTGGGGTCGCTTTAGTCAGGATCGGAGTTTCAATGTCCAAAAAGCCATTGGTATCAAGGAAACGTCTAACCGCACTGGTCACTTTTGAGCGGAAGATAATACGCTCAGCCATTTCTGGGCGACGTAAATCTAAGTAACGATACTTTAATCGTTGCTCTTCAGTATTATGTTGGTTTTTATCCATGTTGATTGGCAATGGCGCAGCGGCATTAAGGATAGTAAGCCCTTTACCCAGCACTTCGATTTCACCGGTACGCATGTCACTGTTGATCTGGCTATCTGGGCGCGCTCTCACTAAACCCTTAACCTGAACACAGAATTCACCACGTAAAGTGCTCGCCACTTCAAAGACTTCAGGTAAATCTGGGTCATATACGACCTGAATAACACCTTCACGATCACGCAGATCAAGAAACACAACGCCACCTAAATCACGGCTACGGTTGACCCAACCTACTAAGGTAACTTCTTCTCCAACATGAGACCGGTTGACGTCTCCACAATAATGACTGCGCATCTTTCTTTTCCTTAACGCCCACAGATGACTAATCTGGGAAATATTCAATAACATGATAAAAGCGGCATTATAGTGAATTAATGCCAGTTTCAAAACAACTTCATGATTAAAGCACGTGAGTTACGATGGGTTTGTGCATTAATCCAGCAAAATGATGGCCTAGCCCGACATTTGATCGCAAAAAGCCAAGGATTACGCTGTACGATAGCAATTGCCACCGCACTCTCTTGCTCTAGACATCAATCCATCAGCCTTACGCAGCAGCTCTACGGCACTGTCACCATCATTAGGGTAACAAGCAACACCAATGCTCACTGAGACATCAATGGTTTTTTCATCCACACTGTAAGGTTTATTTAGCTGACGAATCACCCCATCGGCCATCTGGCAAACTTTATCTAAATCCTGTACGCGATTAAGCACAATAACAAATTCATTGTGACTAAAACGCGCTAACGTATCTGAATTACGCAGAAGATCCTTTAAATCATTGGCAATCATAGTAATGAGTCGGTCCCCAGTACTGTGGCCAAAATTTTGATTGACCCGCTTAAGGCTATCAACGGATACAAATAACACCCCAAAGCGCTGCATTTCGCGAGCATGATTGAGTATGGCCTGATCTAGCCTATCGTCCAAAATCAATCGCGTAGGCAACTGGGTTAAACCATCAATATGGGTTCTGCGATGCTGCTCTTCACCCAATGCCTCAGCAAGCTTGCGGTTGCGAGCGATGAATAGGGCTAAAATCAAACCGCAAACCAATATCGTGCCTAGAGCCAAGATGACATAACCGCACCACCACTGGCCATTGAAAAAGCCACTATTGACCTCAGTTGGCTTGACCCAATGTTGATAAATCTGTTGACGCTGCTCTGCGGTGATACTGGCCACACCGACATTTAAAAGCGGCAACAAGGCTTTATGGCGTGGGTGTACACCTATATGACTTTGCTGCTCTGAAAAGTCCGCTAACACCGACATTTTTAAACTGTTATGCTCTTTAGCGGTGAGTTCGTAAGCCATATTGAGAACTTTCTCAACAAACGCATCCGCTTTACCTTCAGACACCGCCTCAATACCTGCCCGCGTATCAGGCACCAGCACTAAATCAATATCAAGCTCATCAGCCATTAATCGATTGACTAAATGGTAGCCTTCCACGACCGCTAGGCGTTGCCCTGATAACTCTTTTAGGCTAAACAAGGACACTTTATCTAAATGAGTGACCAAGGCCCAAGGTGACGGCCAATATGGCTCAGTAAATAGTAAACTTGATGCGCGCTCGGGTGTTTTTGCAACACTGCCAGCAATGTCAATGTCGCCACGCTTTAACGCCTCAATCAGATCCTGCCAGCGCTTAAAGGCAACCGGTTCAAACTTGAAACCAAGCCCTTTTTCTAAATAGGCAAAAATTTCACCATTAATGCCGGCATATTCGCCATTAGCATCAACAAACTCCATAGGTTGCCAATCGTTCAAATGGCCAACCTTTAATGTTGGAGCCTGTTGAATCACGCTTTGTTGCTGTTTACTGAGGGACAATAAACTGCGCTTAGCGGCAAAAGTGTGATCGTTGCGATCTAACACCCACTTACGCTCGACATCAATTAACTCACGCTGGGAAATCAGATTAAACCCTGCTGCCACCCTTTGGGTTAAACCACTATCTTCCTTACGGGTCAGCGCAAAAATATCTGTGGTGAATTCAAGTGGGATATATTGATGAAAGTCACCCCATACTTTCAAACTAATCAAGTAATGGTGTGTCCAAGCTGATGACGCCACAAAAGCTTGAATATGGCCATTTTTAGCCGCCTCTATCATTTGGTCGACGCCTTGATAGAGCTTTAACTGCGAATCGGGCAATACCTCTCTAAGCTTGTCGATGTAGGGCGCTGTGGGCACCGCACCAATACGCTTACCTTGCAGTTGTTTTAAATCGGTGATCGGGGTTTGATAACTAAACAACCGGCTTTTGACCTGATAAATCTTATGTGCACGGGTTAAGCCAGTATTCATTGATTCACTTTCAGGGTAGCCAATATGGATATCACTGCGCCCCTGCATCACATCGCCTAAAGTCTGCTTCATGTTACCGACACGGAAACTAATGTTGATGCCCGTTTTCTGTGACCATAACTTCCATAAATCGATATACATTCCGTGTGGCTGACCTTCACTATCCACGTCCACAAACGGTTCTATACCTGAGGTTGTTGAAATCACTAACGCATCGGAGCTATTGCTATAACCGAGCCATAATTTTTTAATCTGCTTAACTCTTGCTGGGTTAATAGCTGCGAAGCCTTGATCAATCTTAGCAATCAGCTCGGCTCGGCCTTTGAGCACCGCGGGGACCACATCTATATTGTCGATATTAAGGCGCTGGTTGAGCGGAAACTGCTCAACAATGGTGCGATTTACTGACTGATCACGTAAGTACCCTTCCATACTGCCAAATATATCTAACTCTTGGCGCAGTACCGCTTCTAGCAGCTCTGTGCGATTTTCAAACTCAGTGATGGCAAAGCGTGAATCGATTTGCCTTAATGTACTGGCATGGGCAGAGCCTTTAACCACACCAATTTTGTAGGGTAACAGGTCGGCAAAATCATATTTTCCTGCCAGCGACGCACGCAAATAAAGATAAGTGCTAATTTCCGCTATCGGATCAGCAAAATCATAGTGCTCACTACGAGCCGCATTTTTTGCCATACCGATATGAATATCTGCATCACCACGGGCAAGTTGCTGTAATGAGTCTTGCCAATGGCGGGCAACAAACACCACCGGCATCGCGGTAACTCGCGACCACTCCTGCCACAAATCGACCAACACGCCCTGAGGCTGACCACTATCATCAACAAATTGATAAGGGTAACTGTCTTCACCCATGACGAGTACCAAGGGCTTTTCTGTTTCTGCGTACAAACTAAAGGACGCAAATACGGCGAATAGTGAAAACGTAAAAATGACGAGAATATTTTTCAACTGGCAGACCTTGAACGTCAATACGATGTGACATGAATGTTGTAATAAGGCTATTAGACAAAATTTTATCTATAATTTCCAGTACTAGCCTTGCTGACAACAGTTATCATTCGCTAGAATAACCTGTTGAAATTAACCAGTACTATCCAATGAAATCAGCTCAAGACACTATCTACGCTACAGCCTGCGAACATATTAGCGACTTCCAATTTGATGATAAAGTTGCCGGTGTTTTTCCAGACATGATCAGGCGATCAGTACCAGGTTATGGGCAAATCATTAATACCTTAGGTGAATTTGCCAATAAATACGTGACGCCAGGTAGCCAGGTTTATGATCTTGGTTGTTCATTGGGAGCGGCAACATTGAGTATTCGTCGTAGCATTCAAGGTCGTGGGGCGACCATTATTGCGGTGGATAACAGCGAAGCGATGACACAAGGGTGTCAAAATAATTTAGCCGCCTATGTCAGTGATATTCCGGTTGACCTCATTTGTGGCGATATACGCGATATTCAAATAGAAAACGCCTCTATGGTGGTATTGAATTTTACTATGCAGTTCTTAGCGCCTGCAGATCGCGATAGTTTGCTACGTAAAATCTATCTCGGTCTGCGACCCGGTGGTATTTTAGTCCTATCGGAAAAGTTATATTTTGAAGATGACAAAATTCAGATCATGCTCGACGACCTTCATCTAGACTTTAAACGAGCCAACGGCTATAGCGAGCTAGAAATAAGTCAAAAGCGCAGTTCGCTTGAACATGTTATGAAACCCGACTCATTACCCCAGCACGTTAATCGGCTAAACGCACAAGGATTCGAGCACACCAGCGTTTGGTACCAATGTTTTAATTTTGCATCTATGGTGGCAATCAAGTGATCAGTTTTAGTTCGTTCTACAAACAAATTTCAGATTCAAGTTTACAGCATTGGCTTGAAACTTTTCCGGCAATACTGGGTCAATGGCAACGTGACCATAAACATGGCAGTTTGCCCAAGTGGGAGAAAGTGCTCAATAAATTGCACTACCCCGCACCCGACCAGATTGATTTAAAGCACTCCGTCACTATAGGTTCTGGCGATCAACTCACTGACGGTGAGCGCCAAAAATTGGAAAACCTGCTGCGGATATTCCAACCATGGCGTAAGGGTCCGTTTTCACTGCACGGCATCGAAATTGACACCGAGTGGCGCTCAGATTGGAAGTGGGAGCGAGTTCAACCTCACATCAGTCCGCTTGAAAATCGCACAGTGTTAGATGTCGGTTGCGGCAGTGGTTATCATATGTGGCGCATGCTAGGTGAAGATGCCAAACATGTGGTGGGAATTGATCCATCAGTGCTTTTCCTCTGCCAATTTGAAGCGGTAAAACGCCTCGCAGGTGAAGAGCTGCCAATCCATTTATTGCCTTTAGGCATTGAAGAGCTGCCGCCGCTAGATGCATTTGATACTGTGTTTTCTATGGGCGTACTTTATCATCGCCGTTCACCCATCGACCATTTATTCCAGTTACGTGATCAATTGCGGACTGGTGGAGAGTTGGTGCTAGAAACATTAGTCATCGACGGTGATGAAAATACCGTATTAGTCCCGAGTGGGCGCTACGGAAAAATGAATAACACTTGGTTTATTCCATCAGCTAAAGCGCTAGAGCTATGGTTGAAAAAGGCAGACTTTATCGATGTTAAATGCGTCGATATTGATGTGACCTCTTTAGCAGAGCAACGCAGCACTGACTGGATGCCAAACGAATCATTGGTCGATTATTTAGATCCTAATGATATTAGCCTGACAATTGAAGGGTACCCAGCACCTAAACGTGCTACCTTTGTCGCTACAAAAAATCAGCCAAATAAAGACTTAATCTAAACGAAATAGTAATTGGGAATACAGGACTATGTTGAAAAAGATTATCACACTAGCCGTTATCGCGGGTTTAACAGGCTGTGCCGCTAAATCAAATACTGACGCTATGCCAGTACCCGTTGATGCAGCGACATTAGACAGTCAACTTAGCGCTCAACAAACCGAGCTAGTTAAGATTATCGAGACCAATCAACAAGCACAGCAGCAAGATGTAGCCGCATTATCAGACGAGATTAAATCTTTGCAAGCGCAAATAGCTAACCTTAATGTTGAGCAACAACAAGAGCAAGCCACAGTCATTCCCGTAGAAATGGAGTGTGACGTCTCTCCCATAGGTGACAAGTTCATTCTAGGTGCGACTGAACATGTGTATATTGAAGAGGTTAAAGGCCGCTTCAAAACACGTATTGATACCGGCGCTGAATCATCATCACTGGATGCACGCAATATCATCTTGTTTGAGCGCGACGGTAAGCAATGGGTTCGATTTGATGTCTTTACCTTAGGCGAAGATAATCCAGCACAAACTTTCGAATCTAAAGTCGAGCGTTTTGTCCGTATCAAACAAGATGCCAATGAAAGCAGTGACCGCCGCCCAGTTATCCACGCTCACTTACAAATCGGTAAGTATAAAGCGGAAACCGATCTTAACTTAGTTGACCGCAGCCATTTAGAGTTTCCATTGCTACTTGGACGTAAATTTATGCAAGATATTGCCGTGGTCGATGTCAGCCAAACCTATATCCATGGTAAGCCTGCTGTGAAGCAAGCCACTAGCAAGTAAGGAAATTATTAATAATGCATTCTAGAAAACCTTTTTATTTGTTAGTCGCGCTACTGTTTATCTCAGGGTTAGCCGCTAGCATCTATCGTGGTATAGAGCACAATGTGCCCTTCTTACCTGGTAAACAAGTACAAAGCTGGGCAGTTGATGCCAAAGTGCGCTTCCAAGCCACGGGCGAATCTGCTGAAGTGTCATTTTCTTTACCAGAAGATCCGGCTTATGAAGTGTTAGTAGAAAATGCGACCTCTCCAGGATACGGTCTCTCTATCACTAGCGATGAAGAAGGACGTCGCGCCGTGTGGTCGATTCGTGAAGCTGCGGGTCAACAAGATCTCTACTATAAAGTCACCTTAATCCCAACAGGTGTTAAGCAGATAGCGGCATCTGAAGAGCCACAAACACCAGAGCCATACAATTGGCCAGCAACAGAAAAAGCGGCTGCAGAACAAGCCATTGAAGAAGTGTGGTCTCGCAGTGCGACTAACTTATCGTTCGCACAGCAGCTTAATAAAGCCCTGACAGCAGCCGAGCGTAGCCAAAATATCGAACTGCTGCTGAGCAGCAACCGCCCCGCTAGACTATTTGTACGTATGCTAAACAGCAAAGGCGTACCGGCTCAAACCGTCAGTGGTTTGTTCTTAGAAGACCAACGCAGACGTCAGCAACTGGTGACTTTTGTTGAGGTTTATCATGATGGTCAGTGGCACCTATTCAACCCAATTGATGGCACTCAGGGTCGCCCTGATAACTTACTAATTTGGGATCGCTCAGGTAAATCAACATTAGATGTTATTGGTGGTATTAACTCACAAGTAAACTTCTCAATGTTGCAAGATACCCGCTCTGCCCTCGCCACCTCTATCGATGTGATGAAGAACAGCGACGCTCTTGATTTTAGTCTCTATCAACTGCCTCTCGAAGAGCAAAGCTTATTTAAAGGTATTTTGCTGATCCCTATCGGTGTGTTGATGGTGGTATTTTTGCGGGTCATTATCGGCATTAAAACCTCAGGGACTTTCATGCCGGTTTTGATAGCCTTAGCCTTCATTCAAACTACCCTATTAACCGGTCTAGTTGGTTTCTTACTGATTGTCGCGTTCGGTTTGATGATCCGCTCATATTTATCGCAGCTAAACCTGCTATTAATATCACGAATATCGGCGGTGATTATTGTGGTGATAGGCATCATCGGCCTATTCACATTGTTATCCTATAAGTTTGGTCTCAGTGAAGGCCTAACCATCACGTTCTTCCCCATGATCATTTTAGCGTGGACCATTGAGAGAATGTCGATTCTTTGGGAAGAAGAAGGCGCTAAAGAAGTCTTTGTCCAAGGTGGCGGTAGTTTATTTGTAGCAACCTTAGCCTATATGGCAATGAGCGCGACTTGGATTCAGCACTGGGTATTCAACTTCCTCGGTATTCACCTAGTGATTTTGGCTATGGTACTGCTTATGGGTCAATACACAGGTTATAAGCTACTAGAGCTAAGACGCTTTAAGCCATTGGCGGGAGAGTAATATGATGTTTGCTCGCCCTCGCGCGCTTGCATCCCAAGGGGTACTTGGGATGAATAAGCGTAATATTGACTTTATTGGCCGCTATAATCCGCGCAAATATTACAAACGCGTGGATGATAAGCTCACGACTAAGCAGCTGGCGCTCGCCAATGATATTGCGGTACCGGATTTGATTGGTACCGTGAGCGAACAGCACGAAATCGCCCATATACCAGAAATGGTCAACAACCGCACAGGATTTGTGATCAAGCCTTCTCAAGGCTCTGGTGGTAAGGGGATTTTGGTTATCACTAAAGTCGAGAACGGTCGATATTACAAGCCTAATGGCAATGAAGTCACACCGTCAGAAGTAGACCGTCACGTATCAAATGTATTGAGCGGACTGTTTTCTTTAGGTGGTAACCCTGATGTGGCCATTGTAGAAGGGCTAATTGAGTTCGATCCGGTGTTTGATGGTTACTCCTATGAAGGCGTGCCTGATATTCGCCTTATCGTATTCAAAGGCTTTCCAATTATGGGCATGCTGCGCTTATCTACTGCAGCATCAGACGGCAAAGCTAACTTGCACCAAGGCGCCGTTGGCGTAGGTGTTGATATTGGCACAGGTAAAGGACTGCATGCAGTTCAGTTCGACCAGCCAATTGACTTCCATCCGGATACCAACAAGAAGTTGATTGATATTGCTGTGCCGCACTGGGACACCCTATTACATACAGCCTCTAAAGCTTATGAGATGAGTGAGCTGGGTTATCTAGGGACAGATATGGTGCTAGACCAAAAACGGGGACCATTACTGCTAGAGCTTAATGCTCGTCCAGGTCTGGCTATTCAGATCGCCAATGGTCGCGGCATTTTGCCGTTTCTCCATCATGTCGAAAACCTAAAAAATACTGCTATGTCAGTGGAAGAGCGCGTTGCATATGCTAAAAAGCATTTTTGCAGTACTGCTCAGCCTTAGTTGTTTGACGGCAGCTTACGCTGCCGTCTCTCCCATCTCACTCTTACACAATCAGTGTATCGAATTTAATAACGATGCCTACCTCGCTGATCTCAATCAAAGCACAAGCATCGAATTAAGCCAGCAAGCCACCACACTTGAATATCACCTGTTGTCGATTGTTAATTTGCGTGACAGTGTGCACTACTACCGCCAATATTCGCTGGCACCTCAAGAGAATGAGTACTTATTACAATGCCAATTGCACTTAGCTGACTTATTCGAAGAGCTTATCCATCAGCCAAAAGTGGTTAGCATCGTCAACGGACTCTCTCAAGCTGCCGATCCGCAGTTGAGGCTATTGGGCGAGCAACTGACACAGCTACAATCACAAACTTTAGCCATCACCCCGAAGGCAAAACTGCATACTGCCCAAGCGACAATTAAGCGAGGTTTAGCGCCCGAAGATGTCAGCTTGCTGTTTAGTGAGAGTCAATGTGAGATAAATAGTACCGATGCAAACTCAAACCGCAGCATCAATCTAACAGTCGCAGGCTACTTGATGCGCCAAACCGATACAGATTGTCGCCGCAAGGTTTGGCAAGCCTATCAGGCTAGAGCGTCACAACGTAACTCACAAGCCTTGCAGCAAATCTGGGATATAAGACAGCAACAAGCAAATAATCAAGGTTTTGCTGATTACACAGCATATTCATTAACCACAGATATGCTGCAAAAACCGGCGCGAGTAAAGCTATTTCTCGACGGCCAGACAAAACCAACCGTGTCGCCGTGGGATCTTCCCCAAATGCTTAAGCAGGCAACAAGCACCAACACAACATCCATCAGCGGCCTGGAGATGTTATTACAGGCCTACCAAGTTTTAGCAGAGTTTGGCGTCCGTGTTGAGCAGATAGATCAGCGTTATCACCGAATCTGGTTGGACAATCGTTTACTGGGTGATGTGATTATCAGTAGTGGCAATCGCAGCAAATTACTAACTCGACGCCATGGTGTCCTTGGCCATCAATTTGCGCAAATTGAATTAAAGTTGCCAGACACACTCAATAACTACCGCCAACAGCAGCAATTGGTCAATACCGTAGCGCAGGCGTTCGAACAACTCAGTTATTCTCAAAGGCATTATCTGCTTAATAGCGGCAGCGCTAACAATGTGAGTCGACAAATAGGTCAACTTTGGTTGAGCCAATATTTACAAGCGCAGCTGTTGCCTGCCATTGCTGACAACAGCCGAGAAAAACTTTTGGCTGAGTTTCGTCACCAACAGCGAGTGTTTCGCGCTAAAATCGCTGTCAGTTTTTATGCGCTTGATGCCCCCTACACCGATTTACCCCAGCAGTTCACTAACAGTTTTGGCCAACCTTGGTTAGATGAAGCAAGCTACCCTTTGCATTTTTATGCTATAGCTGAGCAAGGCCCGCTGTATTATCAACATGTGTGGCAAAGTGCCTTAAGCCAATACATTTACCGAATTAATAAACCGTGTCAGAATCAACATCACGTGTTCACAACGTTACTTGTTAATGAACCCGCTTTGCCATTAGCGTCTATTTTAACGACATTACTCGGCGAAGCACTCACCCCGACTCAACTGATAGAAAGGATAAATCATGCACAAGCTGCTGAAAACAAGCACCTTAGTACTTGCGCTTCTTAGTGTCTCTCCGCTGACCTATGCTGAAAAACAAGCGCAGGCGGTTACCGAACAGCAGGTATACCAAGGCATCAAGATGAACCTTGAAAATCACTTGTATCAATTACCACCGCGTGTGCAGGGCCACTATGGTATACGCCAATTCCGCATGACAGGTGATGAAAAGTACGCCAATGCAGCCTTAATCGATTTATATGCCGTGACAGAATCACAAGCCTTCTATGCGTGCCAACTCGATAAACCAGGCTTTATTGAGTCAGAGTCTAAACGAGCAATTTCGGTATTAGGCAACGGTCCTCGTGCCAAAGCACGTAAAAAGGCCTTGAAGCCCTTTCCTGAGTTTTTGTTTTATACCGACGTACTGTTACGCTTCTCAAGTCGCATTGATGAATTTGGCTTAGTTGGGCCTTGTGATGATAAGTTACGCGCTGCTTTGAAAAAAACCGACCTACGCCAAGGCTTGACAGATAAAGCAATGATAGAAGCTTGGGCAGCGCAGCTGATTAACTATGTATACTGGGCCAAGCAGATAGGCGTAGGCGACTATGTTGACGAATACAAAGCTGCATTCAATGAAGTTTACCCAAGCGATAAAGATGAGCAGCTATCAACACGTCAGTACCGCAACAAAATCTATGGGCTCACTCATTTTATTTTTGCCGCCAGCGAATATTATCAACACCGTGTTGATGTCAAAGAGTTTGCTTGGATCCTCGACTACTTCGATGCCAATATCGAACGTATTTTAGAAGATGCTACCGATGACATCATTGCAGAGGTGGGCATCAGCTTTCACTTAGCTGGCCTGAGCGATCATCGGGTGGTAAAACTGACCCAAGCGCATATCGTAAATGCTTATGATGTTGAAGCTAATATCATTAAATCACCACGTGGTAATCCAGATTTAGCACTTGGTGAACATCGAAATGTGCTGGCGATGATGCTATTACAGTGGCCAGAAAAACTGCATAAAGGCCCCTACTTCCATAAATTAAAGGCAACCAAAAAGTATTTACCTAAACAGGTAAGCGAAAAACCTTAAGGAGCTCGCCCATTGTGCAATGAGTCATAATGGGCGACTTTAACCACTATGAGCAAAGCTAAATCCACCCTAGAACAGTGGCGAATTTTACAAGCAGTTGTTGACCACGGAGGCTACGCTCAAGCTGCTGCACAGCTAAATCGTAGTCAGTCATCGCTCAATCACGCTGTCGCTAAATTGCAAGATCAATTAGGTGTCACCCTTTTAGTCGTCAAAGGTCGCAAAGCTCAACTTACTGATGCTGGCGAAATGCTGCTTCGACGCTCCCGTGGATTAACCTATGCCATCAATGAAATTGAGCAGTTAGCAGGGAATTTGCACAGTGGCTGGGAACCAACACTGACCATTGCCCGTGAAATTGTTTACCCAACCCACCACTTAGTCGATGCATTGAGTGCATTTGAACCGCAAAGCCGCGGCACTCGCGTGACGATTATTGATTCTGTGATTAATGGGACTAAAGAGTTAATTGAAGCTGAGCAAGTAGATATTGCTATCGTCGGCGGCCTGCCCCCGACTGGCCACTTGATTGAACCTTTATGTGAAATTGATTTTGCGCTGGTTTGCCACCCGCAACATCCGCTTGCCTCTCATAATGAGGAGTTAGATGACCATACGCTTTCTCAACATTTACAAATCGTCATCAAAGATACCGGTTTAAAGAACACCGATGATATTGGCTGGCTCAAAGCTGAGCAGCGCTGGACGGTTTCGAACTTTCATGAAGCATTAGTGATACTCGCTAAACCCATCGGATTTTGCTGGATACCCCAGCATTTGGTAGCGCAGAGCTTGGCTAGCGGCAGCCTCTATCAACTGACCTTAAGAGGCGGGACTCGCCGCAGAGTGATGACAAGTTTAGTGATCCCCAATCGTGATAGACAAGGGCCAGCAAGTAAATTGGTTGAGCAACTGATCTTAAATCAACATCTCAAACCAGTAGAACCTAAGTAATACCAATCATATCAACATTCCTAAGTCGTTGCCTCGCTACCGGCTACGCAAGCCAAGCAGGCAAACATAAACCCGTTATACCAATCAGTATAAGAATTTGATCTACTCAGCGCGCTTTTGGCAAACTAATTCAAGACGAATAACTGAAACAATGGTTGCTCCCTTGTGAGGTTATTCAACGCAGAAATAGGCAGCCAAAAACGCGCCAGAATGGTGAGTTTTAGCGGTTTTGATACCGTGTTAACGAGTTTAACCGTAGAACAACTATGCTCTTCACTCGTTGCCTTGCCTCAGAACCGCTAAATTCTCACTGAGTGACTAAATGTTTATACTGATTGGTATTAGACGGCCATCAGCTAGCAATGAAAGAGATATCCAGGCTAGGAATTACAGCAATCAGTAAAAGGTAGAAAGACTTAATCTTGGTTAAGTGAGGTAAAAAAATCGATAGACGTTTTTAACGTCTAGCTTATACCCTAAAATCGATGCTAGAAGACGACGCCTGTTGCGGGTTATATTTTGATTGCAGAACATCTAGATTAACCTGCTGAATTTCAACACGCTCTTGCTGAGTCTGGCTTTGCTGCGTCACTTGGGTATTGATACTGTCTATACTTGTCGCAACAGCATTGTTTTGCTCGTCACGGGCCACATAACTAATATTGCCATCAGCATCTGTTTCAGGCTGAAAACGACTGCCTTCATTTTCAAAAGGATTAACCCGCGCTTGTTGACCGTTACCTGAGCTAAATATGGGGGGCGTTTGATTGTTGTCGCCAGCAAATTGCTCACTACGTTCGCTAGCCAAATCTGCTTTAGCACTATTTAGGTTACGCATTGCTTCGTTAGCCACTTGAATATCAGCCATTGATGGCTGTACCGGTGCCATTGCTGCTGCATAGACCTTTTGCATTTTATTGACCGTAGCCTGAGGATCATTAGCGATTGGCGTTATATCAATCTGCACTTCACCATCAACCGCATAGCGTTTGCCGTCACTTCCCTGTTCATAAGAGTAACTGGGAGAACCAGCATACTGGCCACCCACATTAGCGTGGGCTTGTTCATGGGCGCGTACTTCAGCATCACGTTTAGCAAGCGCTTGTAACTCTTGTTGAGCCTGTTGCTCTTTTACCGCTTGTTGATCATCACTTGATTTATCTTCTTCAGTATTAGTGCCAGCCTCTTCGGCGCCAGCTTGCTGAGATTCATCCTCAACACTTGGCGGCGCTTGCCTAGGCTCACCTTCCCCAGCGCGTTCACTGCTTTGGTTATCACTGGCAGGGTTAGTCTCTCCTGCAGCCACACTCGGTGCACTGCTGCTATCTGCTCGTGGAGTAGTTTCATCGCCGTTGTTAGTGGCACGATTATCTGGGCTAACATTGACCAAAGCATCAACAGATAATGCCCCTTGCTGCAAACTAAATTGCCCTTGCCCAACTTGAGTGGCTTGAGTGGTTTGGCTGTTTGCTGCTGCAGGCGCGCTAATCGGCACCGGTGTTTGCGGCACGGCGTGGCTAACACCAATGGCCTGGCCATGATGTAAGGTTTGTTTAGCGACCTTGGGGGCGTGTGCATGGCTTATTGAAGCCGATGAGGCTGTGCCTTGTGCTGTGCCCGTGCCTGATGTTGAGCTCGATGCCGTGCTAGATTTTGACTGCGATGAATGGTTGGATTGACGTGTAAAAGCCGCTTCACCACTTTTCAGTGGTAAAGCAGTCTGACTCGGCGCAGCAGTGACGCCTTGCATCATTAAACCTCTAAATCGATGATTGTTCCAATGGTCTCATTGGACGTTTCAATCACTTCTACAGCAGCTTCGGCTTGTTGGCCAGATTCTAAGGCTGACACCAATGCCTGTGTTTTATCAGTAGCTTCAACCGGCCTAGCGGTATCGGTCTCTGCCACTGGATCGTTTTTTTGAGTTGGCTTAGCAACATCAACGGTGGCCTGAGTTAGACCCGACTGTGCACTTTGTAACCCGGCTACGCCGGATGCAAAGCTCGATGGGATCTCCATGGAATGCTCCAATTGACTTTAAATTAACAGTGTAATTATTAGCCACATTAGCTAAAAAGTACAGTGAAACTCGTCAATACAGGCTAATTACTCCACTGCCCTTGCCAATCTTTCCATACCGGTGTTAAGCCTTGCGATCGAATCACCTGGGCAATCTGTGCAGGCGTACGATCGTCGCTGATCTCAAATTGATCCAGTTGTGTCTGTTGCGCAGCATATCCACCCGGTTGAGTTGAGCTGCCTGCGCTTAGATGTGTCACCCCTAAAGCAAATAATTTATCTCTTAGCGCTGGGGATTCACGCGTTGACAAGCTAATCTCAAGCTCTTGATTAAACAGTCTAAAAGCAAATATCATCTGCAGTAAGCCACGGTCGGTCAGTAACACCTTAGGCTCAACACCACCGGTGCACGGCCGTAACCTCGGCAACGAGATGCTGTAACGACTACGCCAGTAGCGCTGCTCTAAAAAAGCTAAATGATGACCCATTAGCAGCGCATCAAGTCGCCAATCATCAAGTCCTAACAATACGCCTAAGCCAATTTTATCCACGCCAGCTTGCGCCACTCTTTCGGGTGCCGCTAAACGATTTAGGAAGTCACTTTTCTTGCCTCTAGTATGGTGCTTGGCATAAGTATTAGGCTGATAGGTCTCTTGATAGAGCATCACCGCATCAAGTCCGGCCTGCTTAAGCTGTCGATACTCATCCGTTGCCAACGGCTGAACTTCCATCGCTAAATAGTTAAACTTGGGTTTAATGAGCGGCAGCGCAGACAAAAAATAATCAATACCTACTTTAGTTTCATGCTCACCAGAGACCAGTAAAATTGAGTCGTAGCCTAAGCGTTTAATCGCGTCAGCTTCAGCGTTTATCTCATCACTATTGAGTGTTTTACGTTTAAGTTTATTACTCATGGTAAAACCACAGTAGTCGCACTCGTTGGCACATAAGTTAGACAAGTACAATGGAATATACATGTTTAACGCAGCGCCAAATCGTTGCCGAGTCAACGCGACAGAACGCTGCGCCATCTGCTCTAAATAGGCTTCAGCCGCCGGTGACAATAATGCTAATAAGCTTTTAAGATCGCCTCTTGGCCGTACTAACGCTGCTTCAACGTCTGCAGCGGTTGTCGAGTACAGCTGCATCGATAAACTATCGCGATCTAAGCCGCTAAAATACTCAGCAAAACTCATTATCGTCCCCTAAACGCCGGATCATCCAAAAAGCCGGTTAGGCTGCTATCTTGGTTGATGACACTCTGACTCAGGCCAATATCTAGCGGGCTTGTATGTTGAGCCTGCTTAGTGACCTGGCCTAGTCCCGCTAAGTAGGCTTGCCGTCCACAGTCTGTGGCAGTGGCAAAACAGCGAGCCATCTCCACCGGCAAAGCACTGCTCGCGATTGCAGTATTAACCAGCACCGCATCTGCGCCCATCTCCATGGCCAGCGCCGCTTGCGATGGTCGGCCAATGCCGGCATCAATCACTACAGGTACATTGGCTTGCTCAATAATCATCTCTAAAAATGCCGTGGTTTGAATGCCGCTGTTGGAGCCAATGGGGCCCGCTAACGGCATAACCGCCGCACAACCCACTTCCTCTAAGCGGCGACACAATACGGGATCGGCATGCACATAAGGCAAAACAACAAATCCCTGCTCACATAACATCTTTGCGGCTAATAAGGTTTCTACCGGATCAGGCATTAAATACTTAGGATCAGGGTGGATCTCCAATTTAACCCAATTGGTTTGCATCATTTCACGGGCTAATTGCGCAACAAATACTGCTTCTTTCGCATCACGGGCGCCGGAAGTGTTCGGCAATAACTTAACATTGGCATCGACCAAAGGCTGCAGAATATCATCCGATCCGGTTTGTAGATCGATACGTTTTACCGCCATTGTCACTAACTGCGAACCCGACGCCTTGATTGAATCTAACATCGTCTTAGCGCTGTTAAATTTGCCCGTACCGGTAAACAGCCGCGAGTCAAAACTGTGGTCAGCTATCACTAATTTATCTTGCATCATTTACCCTCCCGCCACTGCACCGAACAGTTCAATATGTGCATTTGGCTCACAAGCGATGTTTTGCCACTGACTCTTTGGAATAACCTGGCCATTAGACACCAAAGCCACAGAGTCACTATCAATTGCCAATATTGCCAGTAGTTCACTCAAAGTTGTGCCCTGTGGCACTTGGTGACGGCTATCATTAACATGTAGCGCGATAAGCGCCGATTCATTTGAAACGCTCATGGTTAAGTATCCTTTTGCTGTAAGCTGCCACATACGGGACAATCTGGGTCGGCTAGTCGTTGCGACTGACGCCATTGCAGGTTTACGCCATCTAAGCGATGAAAAACACCTAATGGCTGCTCGATACCACTGAGGTATTTTATCGCGACCAGCGACTGTAGCGCCGCCATCATCGTCACCATGGGCCCAAGTACTCCCGTGGTACTGCAATTGTTGCTTACCCGCATGGATTGCGGAAATAAGCAATGATAACAACCGTTTTTTGCTAATAACTGTGGATGGTACAAGCTAAGCTGACCATCAAAGTGGCTCACCGAACCAGACAGCAGCGCAATGTCATTGGTAACACAAAAGCGATTGACCCAATGACGCGTATCAAAATTATCACTGCAATCAATCAACAAATCACAATCACTATCGATGCGGTGGTTGAGCGCGTCATTAGCAAATTCATTCACCGCACTTATCTTGGTTTGCGGATAGTTTTGCCCTAACCTGTTGGCTGCTACGGCTGCTTTGAATTGGCCAATATCTGCATCATTAAACAACAACTGCCGAGGCAGATTGCTACTGTCCACTTTATCGCCATCATATAAGATCATTTCACCTAGCCCAGACGCTGCTAGGCTATGGGCAAGATGATGACCTAAACCACCCACGCCGATTATCACCACTTTGGCTTGGGCCAACTTAAGCTGACCCACTTCACCAAATTCAGGCACCATGATCTGACGAGAGTATCGGATAAAATCACTGTCGCTGAGCACTATGCCTCCTGCCATGCGTGACTAAGCTGCTGATAAGCACTAGCGGGACAAGCCGCTTGGGTTACCGCGCGTACAACGGCTATGTCATCAACCTGAGTTTGTTTAACGAGACTCAGGTTTTCGGCGTCAATCCCGCCAATAGCCACTAACGGTACTGTGCCGCTAAACAGTTGCACGTAGCGACTTAAATGCGCTAGCCCCTGAGGTGTCGATGGCATGGTTTTAGTGGTGGTGGCAAAAATATGTCCAAGTGCCAGGTAACTCGGCTTAACTTGCAGGGCAATTAATGCCTCGAAATAACCATGGCTAGATAGACCTAAACGGCAACCATTTTCAGCAATCGCGGCTAAATCTGCTTGGTAGAGATCTTCTTGTCCTAAGTGAATACCAAATGCACGCTGTGCAATTGCCAACTGCCAATGGTCATTGATAAACAGCTGGGCCTGATGGCGATAGCCTAATGCCACCGCCTCGGTAATTTTCTCCGATAGCAGCGGATCATCATTTTGCTTAATACGCAATTGAATCGTCTTAGCACCAGCATCAAGTAGTGTGGCAATTAAACTCACCTCATCGACAACCGGATACACGCCTAAAGACGCCTGCTGGTCATTACAGCGTGGGAAGTTAACGTTAGCCGCACTCATCCACGGACCATCATCAAGCACATCGATATGGGGAAAATAAGCCAATGAATCAGGCCAGCGAGTTTTCTCTACCGGCGCATGGCCTTGACCCGGCGCAATGGCGCACGCTATCCCTTGAGTGACAAATGCTTTCGCTACCACAACCGCATCATGGAGAACAAAACCATGGGCCATCACTGTAGCAATCGCGGAAGATAGAGTGCAGCCACTGCCATGACAGCCTTGTTGGCGGTATTGTTGATCCCCAACGCGGGGCCCTTTTAATAAAAAGCTACGCTGCTGATGCAGCGGTGAAGTGCGCTCAGCCTGTCTGCAGACAAAAATATCCTGCGCATACTGCTGATGCCAAAGCCCACCATTATCACCACCTTTGACAAGCACATTGGTTTGCAGCAGCGCTGCTAGTTGCTGGCCAGCAAGGTGCGCTTGTTGTAGGTCATCAATGGGCTGAGTCAACGCTTGCAACTCAAACATATTGGGGGTGATCAGTGTGATGAGGCCTTTAAAGGGCGTAAAATCCAGACGATTAGCTAGATTTAGCTTATCACCACTACTGGCCACCATCACCGGATCCACAATCACCGCGACAGTGACATCATGACGCTTTTGATAGTCTTTAAGATCAATCGCTAACCAATTTGCGACTCGCTCAAGTTGCTGCTGATCGCTCAGTAAGCCGATTTTAATCGCTTTAGGCGGCAAATCACTTAGCAAACTATCAAGTTGGGCAAGTAGCATTTCATCGCTCACCGCCTCAACGAGATCAACTGCCACTGAGTTTTGGGCAGTAACAGAGGTAATGACACTGCAGCCATGAGCTTCTAACGCATGCATTGTCAACAAGTCAGCTTGAATACCTGCGCCACCGCCGCTGTCGGAGCCCGCTATCGTCCATACAATAGGTTTTTCACAGCCAAGGTCCATCGATGGCTGTGTGCTTGCCAATGCCACCTTAAGACTCCTCAGTGGCTTCGAGTTGAGCTTGGGCTTCGTGGTATAGCTCACCACCTTGAGCCTTAAATTGCGCCGACATCTGCGCCATGCCGATATCAGCAGTGCTTGCTGCGCGGTATTGTGAGTCAGTTTGCACGCTCACTTGCTGAGCAGCGGCATATTCACGCACTTCTTGGGTAATTTTCATTGAACAGAATTTAGGGCCACACATTGAGCAGAAATGGGCAACTTTGGCAGATTCCTGCGGTAGAGATTCATCGTGATAAGCACGTGCGGTATCTGGGTCTAAACCTAAGTTGTACTGGTCTTCCCAACGGAACTCAAAACGCGCTTTTGATAAGGCGTTATCGCGAATTTGTGCACTCGGATGCCCTTTAGCAACATCACCAGCATGAGCCGCAATCTTATAAGCAATTAACCCTTGCTTTACATCTTCTTTATTGGGTAAGCCTAAGTGCTCTTTTGGAGTCACATAGCACAGCATCGCACAGCCATACCATGCGATCATGGCCGCGCCAATACCTGAGGTAAAGTGATCATAGCCCGGCGCAATGTCAGTCGTTTGCGGGCCTAATGTATAAAAAGGCGCTTCATCACAGTGGTCTAACTGCTTGTCCATATTCTCTTTAATCAAGTTCATTGGAATATGACCAGGCCCTTCAATGATGGTTTGTACATCATGCTTCCAGGCGACTTTAACCAGCTCACCTAAGGTTTCCAACTCAGCAAATTGAGCTTCATCATTAGCATCCGCTATGGATCCTGGACGCATGCCATCACCGAGCGACAACGACACGTCGTAAGCGGCACATATTTCACAGATTTCATCAAAGTGGGTGTAAAGGAAGTTCTCTTGATGGTGAGACAAACACCACTTAGCCATGATTGAACCACCACGAGAAACAATACCTGTGAGCCTTTTCGCCGTCATGGGCACGTAGCGCAGCAATACACCAGCATGAATGGTGAAATAGTCCACCCCTTGCTCGGCTTGTTCAATCAAGGTGTCTCTAAATACATCCCAACTCAGGTCTTCGGCAACCCCATTGACCTTCTCTAAGGCTTGATAGATAGGCACGGTACCAATAGGTACTGGTGAATTACGAATAATCCATTCGCGAGTTTCATGGATATACCGGCCTGTAGACAGATCCATCACAGTGTCGGCGCCCCAGCGAGTTGACCATACAAGCTTTTCAACTTCTTCCTCAATCGATGAAGTCACCGCCGAATTACCAATATTGGCATTAACCTTAACTAAAAAGTTGCGGCCAATGATCATAGGTTCAGCTTCTGGGTGGTTGATATTTAACGGGATAATCGCCCGGCCTCGGGCAACTTCCTGGCGCACAAACTCGGCAGTGATTGGGGTTGAAATAGACGCGCCAAAGCTTTCACCCACATCTTTTTGAGTCAGCACTTCGTCGGTGATTTGATCACGCGCCATATTCTCACGAATGGCGATATATTTCATCTCCGGGGTGATTATGCCCTGTCTGGCATAATGCAGCTGCGTGACCACTTTGCCTTGTTTAGCGCGGATCGGCGGCACTAACGCTTCAAATCGTAGATGGTCAAGTCCATCATCGGCTAGGCGTTGCTGGGTAAATCCTGAACTCGCCCCGGCGAGCTTCTCAACATCGGCGCGCTCTTCAATCCAGTTCTGGCGCATTTTAGGCAAACCCACTCTAACGTTGATATTTGCTTGTGGATCTGAATATGGGCCAGCGCAGTCATAAACTTTTAGTGGCGGGTTAGCTTCAAATACTGGGTCATCTTCAGTGCCACCAACCAGCGTATCTGATTGAAATATCTGCCGCATACCCACTTGCAGATCTGGGCGAGAGCCCTGTAAATAAACCTTTTCAGAATTAGGGTGCTGCAGCGGCTTTAGGTTATCAATAAACTGTTGAGCTTGAGCCCGGGTTTCACGACGATTTGACATTAGCAATCTCACTTAAAATTAGAATGAAGTTGCTTGTCAGGAGAGATGAGAGTTGATGAGCTGCAAATCTATAACCGCATTTAGCATGTAGTAGATTTGCCAATAATCGCAGCTAATTCAGTCACCAATTGAGTAACAAAAATCAGCGATATAACAGCAATTATCATGCTTGTTTCCTTCGCAGGGATTAGCCTGATCAGGTTCAACGGATCCCGAATTAACGGTCTCAGCCATATGGCACTCCGACAAGATGCCAGCAGTATAGACCTAAAGTTCAGTCACTCACAAGCTAAAATAATAACTATGAATTGAAAGTATTTGATTACATCTAATACAATAAAAACAAATAATTAGAAGATTAATGTCAGAAATTAAATAAAAACAATTAAGTTAATATGAAAATACTTCATTTACACACTAGTGATTTTTTACTGCCGGATGATGCATTTTTTGCAGCCTTTTCGTCATAGCGGCTTGAATAGCGCGTTTAATCTTGTCGCCAGTGCAATTAAAGGGGAAACCAATATTCTCAGCATGGGGATTTAATGGTGTCGGGACTTTAGCGATGCGATAACAGGTATCGCCAATCTTAACGATACGATTGGGATCCATCTCATTATCCAGTGTCAGTGCCGTGTCGTAGTAATCGATTTTGGGTAACTCAAGTACCAACATATCTGGGGTTAAGGCACTCATGGTCTTAGTTGCCGTATACTGCTCGGCCTGAGTCGCAACCAGTGTATCGAGGGCTTGATTGCGTTGCTGCGTGATATAACTTTGGGTAAAGCTGCTGACATTATGCTCAACAATATCATTGCTTACCGTAGCAGCCCTGTCTTGCTGAATGTCAAAAAGATACTGGTTCTTCGCTGGCGCAGTCGTTTGCATCCAGCTAGGTTGTGGCTCGTTAAGTGCCTCAGGCAAGCTTGGCGCTTCGACTATCACCTCTAGTGCTGGCGGCATAAGCACTTGGTCTGTTGCTTCTCTCTCTACGGCTGTGGTGGCTACAGATTGCGATGGTGACGGCTGCGCTTCTTCAACTGGCTGCTGACTTAAGTGAGTTTCTGTTTCTGTTTCTGGCAATTCTTCAGCTAAGCTTGTCGATTGCCACTGCGTTAATTGTGCTGCGGTGACGGTATAAGCATTAATTTTCGGCGCTGCTGGCGGCGTGATAGTCAATGGCAAACTAGAACTATGCCAAAGTAAGTGCAGCGCCATCACCAGTGCAATATGACAAGCAACAACTAAAACCACCGCCTTGATGGCATTATCACTAAAAATGCGATTGGTATGTTCATAGGTGTCTACACGACTGGCGATCAAGGCATCGCCCATCGATGTTATATTTGACGCAGTATGATCTGTAGCAGGATCGGCTACAGCTAGAGTTGATGAATTAAACTCTATTGACGACGTTATTTCATCATTGTCAGTTCCAGCGGAGAATCCGCCACCTAAATAAGCGGGCGAGCTGCTATCCTTGTGGTTATCCATCTATCCTTACGAACTCCATTCGTGCTTTGTTTTGTGACTGTCACTCTGCGCCCATAGTTATCACTGTTACTTATGGGTTTTATCGATGAGCCTTGCGCTAAAAATGGCGAGTTAATCACTCCTTAGCTAAAAGTGGTTGGGCTAAGCATGCTTGAGCGATATTAAAAATAACCGCTGCTCAGCAGTCAAATTTTGCCATTATCTCATTTAACCGTACAAGCTATAACAGCAATGTAATGATTGCAGGTTTAGAAGCTACTAATGCTAATTAGTTCAATTTATTGCTTTAAGCAGCAATTAATTTTCAGCGTACAAGTGTACACTTAATTGATGTATTCAGTCGCACTTGCTGTTACACTGGCCAATCAGACCTACTTTAGAGTAAATACTTAATGGCCGAGTCCAGCACAACACTTCCGCAAAATAGTGAACCTAAAGCTATTTTGCCATACAGCGCCAAGGAAGAGTTGGCCAATAGCATTAGTCATGGATTGGGCGTGTTATTCGGTATTGTCGGGCTGTGGATGTTACTCAGCAAAGGCTTACCACATCTAACAACCGGCCAACTGGTCGGTGTAAGCTTATATGGCTTTAGCTTTATTCTGCTGTTTTTATGCTCAACACTTTACCATAGTGCGACATCGGCAAAGTGGCGCCAGCGTTGGAAGCTCGCCGATCACTGCGCCATCTACCTGTTGATAGCAGGCACCTATACACCAATGATGATGATTGAGCTCGCTGACAGCCAAGCGACCACCATTCTTATTGCGATATGGGCGCTAGCGGTGGGTGGTATTATTTTCAAAACCAAATTTATTCATCGCTTTAAAAAGCTTAGCCTAGCGCTATATCTGTTAATGGGCTGGCTATGTGTCACTGTCATGGAAGAGCTCATCCAATCAATGACTCACCTTGGATTTAATTTGCTGTTGCTAGGTGGGATCTTCTATAGCCTTGGCGTGGTATTTTATGTGGCTAAACGCATTCCATTCAATCACGCTATTTGGCACCTATTTGTACTCGCGGGTGCGGTCAGCCACTTTCTCTGTATCTATTTAACCGTGATTTAGCCACCGTCATTTAGTGACTGTCATTTAGCAACCATAGTTAAATCACGCTTTGGTACGCTGGGTAGGCATCATAGCTAAGGCTTGCGTGAGTTGCTCAGCATCAGCGGTTCGTCCTGCATCGCTCATCAACTGAGCCACACATTCTACGGTACATAAACCGCCGGCAACCTGATTACGCCTCAGTGCATACTGAGAGTTCGCCACAGAGGTAAAATTCAGCCGTTTGATTTGATTCAAATAAGGACTTTGACGATACATCTTGCGTGCTTCTTGCCAAGTTGCATCAAGAATAATCACCTGTATTGACTGATTATTGCTGTAAAAATCAGAGGTAGAGTTAGTCACCTCAACCATAACTGTGTCATCGGCAGGAAACAGCAACCAAGTGTCAGGCTGCTTTGTTATATCCATCAACAAAGGGTCGGGTTCAACCCGAGACCAGACGATACGTCGGCAAGTATCTGGGTGCATTTCTAATGCCAATCGTCCGGTATTCGTCGGTCTATCCACTTCACGTTCGTGGGTAAGTAAGATGATTTGTAAACTCATTATTATTTGCTATCTAATATTCTCACACCACAGTATACCAATTAGTGAAAATCACGCGAGCTCAAATTTAATGGCCCTAACTGATCAGAAATATCCTCTAATCTACCCGCAATAATATGGCAAACCCCAGATTGTGTTTCAAACACCCCTGTTACCTTCAAAATTTTTGACACCAAATATGCCTGACGTTGTGCTTTTGCCGTGGCACTCCAAACAATCACATTGATATTACCGGTCTCATCTTCCAGAGTCACAAAGGTTACCCCTGAAGCAGTTCCCGGACGCTGGCGGCCGACCACTAATCCCGCAACACTCACCACTTGTCCATGGCGACAAGTTTCAATATCGACAGCACTGACACAGTGACCTAGCTTTGGCCTTAATAGTGCCATCGGATGAGTCCCAAGGGTTACCCCAGTATAATGATAATCACTTTTTAAGCTCTCCAGTACCGAAGGCTCAGCCAGTGTTACATCACTTTCATTTGGCTCGACATCATCAAATAACGGTAAGCTAGGTTGATAGGCAGAAAGCTGCCAACGGGCTTGGTGGCGATGACCACTTAGCTGTTTAAACGCATCGGCACTGGCAAGCAGTTCTAGCTCATGGCGATTGACCCCCAGCTGATACAAGTCATCTAAACAACTAAAGCCACCTTCGGGGCGCGCGGTAATCAGCGCTTGCATCGACTGTTGTTGGCAGCCTTTAATTAAACGAAACCCCAAACGAATAGCCGCTTTGCCTTGCCACTGCACCAACTCATGCTGCCACAAACTATGATTGGCACAAATGGGCAATACCACAACACCATGACGTTTCACATCTTGGATCAACTGTGAAGGGCTGTAAAATCCCATAGGTTGGCTATTGAGTAACGAGCAGCAAAATGCCGCAGGATAATGATATTTTAAATAAGCCGAAACGTATGCCAGCAAAGCAAAACTGGCAGAATGGGATTCAGGAAAGCCATATTCACCAAATCCTTTAATCTGCCGATAGATCTGCGCGGCAAAATCGGCGCTGTAGCCCCGCTCCGCCATCCCCTGTAGCAGCTTATTTTCAAACTGTTGCAGCTCACCAGAACGCTTCCAACTGGCCATTGCCCGCCTAAGCTGATCGGCTTCACCACCACTAAAGCCCGCGGCCACCATTGCCAGCTCAATCACCTGCTCTTGAAAAATAGGCACTCCCAGTGTGCGCGACAATACCGACTCAACTGCCGCACTCGGGTAAGAGACACTTTCAATGCCATCTCGCCGACGTAGATAAGGGTGAACCATATCGCCCTGAATTGGCCCTGGACGCACTATGGCTATCTGCACCACCAGGTCATAATAGTTCTGTGGTTTTAGCCTAGGTAGCATTGAGGTTTGCGCACGAGACTCAACCTGAAACACCCCAATACTGTCGCCTCGTTGCAGCATTTGATAAACCTCAGCTTGTTCCCATTGCACCTGCGCCATCGTAAATGGCTGCTGCTCATCGCCTAATAAGCTAAAACACTTGCGAATGGCTGTTAGCATACCTAAGGCCAGTACATCCACTTTCAGCAAGCCTAGCGACTCTAAATCATCCTTATCCCATTGGATCACGGTTCTGTCTTGCATGGCCGCATTTTCAATGGGCACCAGCTCAGATAACGGACCAGCTGAAATGATAAACCCACCAACATGTTGCGATAAATGCCGGGGGAAGCCGAGGATCTCTTCCACCAGCGGCAGTAAATACCGGCCAAGTCCCTGTGCGGGCACTTGCTGTTTTTGCTGCAATTGCTGTTGCCAAGACTCACTCGCATCACGGCGATCAACTTGTTTAACCATGCGATCTACGGTTTGATGATCTAGCCCCAGTGCTTTGCCCACATCCGCCATCGCACTTTTAAAACGATAGCTAATGATTGTTGCCGCCAACGCGGCGCGATCGCGGCCATATTTGCGGTAAATATACTGAATCACCTCTTCACGACGTTCATGTTCAAAATCAACATCAATATCTGGCGGTTCATTACGCTCTTTAGAGATAAAGCGCTCAAACAGCATGTTGATCTTTGTGGGATCAACTTCTGTTATTCCTAAGCAATAACACACCACAGAATTGGCGGCCGAGCCTCGTCCTTGGTGTAAAATGTGTTGCTGCTTAGCAAACTGAACTATGTCATAAATGGTCAGAAAGAAATATTCATACTGCATCTGCTTAATTAAGCTCAGCTCTTTGTGATATTGCTTTGCAACTGACTCTGGCACTCCTTGAGGAAATCGCTTTAAAGCGCCTTTTTTCACCTCTTGCTCTAAATAGTCACTGGCATTCATCTGCGTAGGGATCACCTCAGATGGATACTCATACTTAAGCTCATCAAGGCTAAAATCACAGGCATTGGCAATATTAATGCTGTTATCTAGCCAAGCTTGTGGATAGCGCCTAGCCAGTTCCTCTAGCGACTTAAAACTGCTCTCGGCATTGGCACTAAGCAAACTGCCTGCTTTTTCAAGTTCAGTGCCGTGACCAATACAAGTCAGAACATCAAGTAGCATACGCCGCTGTTTATGGTGCATACGCACACCACCTGCGGCAACGCACGCAACCTGTTGTTGCTCTGCCAACATTTGCCATACCTGCATACGCCAAGCTTCAGAGCCCAGTAACTGTCGCTCCATCAATATGTACAACCTATCGGAAAAAGCCCGCTTTAGCTGCTGCATCAGTTGCTGCAACTGTGCCTGATAATAAGCTTGGGCCTGCTGTTCAATCTGGCTTTGCACATTCTCCCTACTGCTTGGCTCACAGACATCGGCATCATTGGCCACCTGATAGCTCATCTGCAGCTGCTCAGGGCTTGCAGGTCGCCAGAGCAATATTGTTTCATCAAGGCGGGTCAACATATCTGAAAAACGCAGTTGATAACTGCCCTTTTCATCACGTCGGCGGGCTAAAGTGATCAGCTGGCTTATCTGCCCATATGCACGGCGATTAGGTGCCAGTAACACAAATACCCCTTGTGGCAGTTGAAACTCGGCACCAATAATCAATTTAATGCCGTGTTGCTTCGCCGCATCATGGGCTTTAACAACCCCAGATAATGAACACTCATCGGTTAATGCCAATGCTTGATAACCTAGCGCTGCCGCCTGTGCCACCAGCTCCTGAGGGTGAGAAGCACCACGTAAAAAGCTGTAATTAGATAAAGTATGAAGCTCGGCGTACATTTAACTAAACCAGCCCTGTAGAAACCAGTCTTGTCCGTCATAGAAAACCCAACAAAGCCCGCCATCAATATGCGCCGCAATGTAGTAATCTCTGTCATGTTGTGTCAGCCACCAAGGTGGACTAATACGTTCTGGCCCTTTTAAGCGGGTAAATTCGTGCAGAGCAAGCGGTTGTGGCTGCTTGAGTAAAAAGCTCGGCCGAAACAAGCCTAAGGTGTCATAGGAGGCAGTACGCTCTGCAGCGAGTCTGTCATAAGCAATTCCTGCGGTTTTATGGCTCAAGTCACTTAAAGCCAAACGAGATCCACATTGTCCCCACTGTGTTAACGGCTTGACTTGGCAACTCTGCTCAGGGAGATGATGACTGGCCATCGCCAACCCTTTAACACAATGCTCACCTAACCTTGCCTCTAAAGTTGCAAATAGTTGGCGGATCTCAGCACTTACTCCCCGCTGCTGCCACCAGCAGTCTTCATCTAAGTGCTGTTCAACAAAACTAGACACATCGAGTTGTAGCGCAACCACCGGAGAGTATAAAGTCTGACGCTCAAGTTGCAGACGGCACAATGCCAGTAAGCTGTCACAGCGATGCTCCGCAAACGGGTAATGAATCAACAACGACAAAGGCGGCAACTCATTATCGCGATACGCTAAAGTGAGCTGCAAACGCAAAATAGCTAACTGCCGCTGCAATAGATAATCACTGAGTTGACTCAGCATCCGGCTTAAGGGAAACAACACCCCTTCAATATGCTCAACATCATACATTAAGCTCATTTTTTGCTGGTAAGTCTCTGCCGGTGTGTAGAAGCATTGCGGAACCTCGATACGCCCCTGCAATTGAGTGAGCAAACTCAGCAGCGACTCACCAAAGCGCCGCCCTAACTCAGCCCGTGGCAAGGCCATTAATGCCGCAATGGTATTAAGACCCATTTGCTGGCAACGTTGAATAACACTTGGCTCTACCGGCAGCGTCGATATTGCTAATGCTTTAAGCTGACTCAAAGCCGCTTTAGTTTCATAGACGCGCTGCACAGCAGTGCTTCCCTGTGCTGATATTAACTCTGACTCACTGGTTAATTGCGGTCGATGTACCGCCAATAACTGTGCCATAAGTGGATGCTCAGCTAACACCATCTGCCAGCGAAAACCATAACCACTGGCTTGAGTGGCATACTGATGAAGTAAATTGTCCAGCCCTGAAAACACCTGCTGCATCGAGCCCACTTCTAGCAGTAATACATCCATCACTTGGGTGCTATCGCCCCGGCATTGTGATTGTATCGCACACGATGGAATAACCACTCGTGCACTGTAGCTATAGCTCCACTTAGCCAGCCAATCGGTGTACTGTTCAGTTAAATTTGATTGGTACTCAATCAAGACTAGTTCTGCGCATAAGGCTTGAGCTGTCGCCACGCTCAAACCCACAGTGACAGCTTTATCTGCTCCCTCAACCGCCAAAATGGTCAATTGCTGTGGGTCATAAAAAGCCACAGGCCGCGCCGCACTAATATCGTGACATAAGCGCTGATACTGCAATACACCGCTAGGAAAATAGATCGCCAGCCAAATCATGATGACCAAGGCCCCTGAATAATATCGCTACTCACTGAATGCTCAGGTTTTGAAGGCGATTTTTGCCAATCGCTGTAAGCTAAGTATCGCGGCAACAGTGAAAGCTCAAAACCCGCAATTGGCCAACCACCACGGCGCTTCACAATCGTCAGCTCTGTAGCGGCATTATCGACGGTTTTGTTATAGTCACGGTGTAATTGAATTCGTAACTGCACAGGGTGCGATTGGGATGCTAAATGGCTAGGCAAATAACAAAAGCACAAGCTATGACCCTTTTCGCATGCTAGCTGTAAACGCCGAGACTCAGTGACTGACAGTGTAGACAGCCAAATTAAGGCTAACTGGCACACGCCACTGGCTAATGCTTGTTCTAACGCCCACAGTTGTTCTTTGCGATCAATACAGTCCACCCATACGATCCGCTCAACATCAATATTGTGCTGGGCCAAGCCTGCGGCAAAGGGAATAAACGGAGGTGCAACAAGTGCTACCGCCCCATTACGCTGCTTGTCAGCCGTGCCACTTAAAGGAATGTGCTGCGCAATCAACGGCAGCAACAACGTCAATTCGCCAATACCAACTTGATCGCTCAAGAGTTCACAAACGCCAGAGCTTGGCCAACCTTGACCCGCTAATACTTCATCTAAGCTGGTATAACCACTGCTTAAGCAGTCAGATTGCTGCTGCCATTGCTGGCCACGCCAAAGATCTTCTCGGCTCAATAAACTGTCCAACGCAGTTGCTTGTTGATGCTCATCAACCTGAGATATCGGTTCTGCTTTCATGACATTCTCACACTATACTGTACATATATACAGTATAATGTGAAATTTGCAGATCTCAACCACAATAACGCTAAGATCCCATAGCGATCCTAAGTATAAAAAGTTAACATTAATGAGAATCGTTTTTATTTGGTATGGGTATGTCAGCGTCATTCAACAAGCTGTTTTCACATTTGCAGATCCGAGTATTTAGTTTTTTTGCTGTCTCTTTACTGGCAATATTATTAATCGCAACCGGCATTGAGAGTTTAATTCTCAGCCGCTTACTGACACTATCTCCAGCAACTCAGCAGCAGCTCCATACGCTGGCTGAACAAGCTAACCAATATATTCAGCGTAAAGACATTGCCGGGTTAGCCCAATGGGAAAGCGAGCAAGCTTTTACGCTCTATACCTTAGACCCACAAAACCAAGCCATTAGCCAGCGCGCAATGCACCCACACTTTGTTTTTAAATTGCAGTTTTCAAGACAGATCCAACAACCTATGGGCGACAGAGTCCGTAAGCCACTCATTGCTTTACCTCTCGCTGACACCTTAGATGACCAGCAGCCATTGAGTTTAGTGGTCCAACTTAATGCCGACCTGCACCCAGCCCAACAACTCAATACCGCGCTGTGGACCATTCGCACTATTGTTGGCATTACCGTGTTGCTGCTGTTTAGTTACCTACTAAGCCGCTACCTTATTACCCCGCTTCAACACCTCAAACGGGGAACTGAAGCGCTGGCACAAGGTAAGCTCGACACCCGTATTGCCAACCACTTTTCAACTAAGGAGCCTGAGTTTTATCATCTGGCCGCTGAGTTTGATCATATGGCTGAACAACTGCAACAAGGCATGCAGAACCAAAAACGACTATTAAGAGATGTGTCCCATGAGCTACGTACCCCACTGGCAAGACAAGAGCTCGCGCTGCATTTACTCGAAGGACAATTAGATGAGCGCCATCAAAGCGCCATTGCCCGTTTGCGCGCAGAAGGCGCACAAATGTCGAGCTTAATTAATACCATTCTAGACTTTAGCCGCTTAAACAACGCTTATATTCAACTAAACTGCAGCCAATTTGATGTGGGTGCCCTGCAAGCGCAGATTCAGCAAGACTGTCAATTTGAAGCCAAAGAAGAGCAACAGATCCATTGGCATAACCATGATCCCCTAACGCTGTTTACCGACCGTCAGCATCTCTGCAGAGCCATTGAAAACATTGTGCGTAATGCCCTTAAATATGCGGGTGAACATTGCGAAATTCATATTGAAACACAGTTAGTCGCACAGCAATTACAGATAACCATTGCCGATAATGGCCCAGGCATTCCAGCAGAAGAGCTGACCAACCTGTTTAATCCTTTTACCCGGTTAGATGAAGCCAGACACTCAAGCCAAGGTGGCTTTGGGTTAGGACTGGCCATTGTGAAGCAATGTATGAAACTGTTAGCTGGCGAGGTGGTTGCAAGTAACCACCCGCAGGGGGGGCTGGTATTAACTTTGACGTTACCGGTGAATCACCCTAACGCCGAACAAGAGCCGAAGAAAACCTCGGCTCAGCTTAGTGCGCCGCTGGTTAGTTAAGCAAACTTCTTCACTTTTCTCAGGGCAATTTGCTGTTTCATCTTAGATAGGTGCTCAATAAACACTTTGCCCTGCAGATGATCCATCTCGTGCTGCAACACTATTGCGAGAAAGTCATCAGACTCCACTTCTATAGGCTGACCGTCACGATCAAGACCTTTAACTTTGACATACTCAAAGCGAGACACTTTAGCGCGATAACCCGGAATAGATAAGCAACCTTCTTCACCAACAAACTCACCTCGCCCTTCTACTAACTCTGGGTTAACCAATACTAGCGGTTGATTGCGCTCACTGGACAGGTCAATCACTAACACTGCATCGGTACTGCCAACCTGGGTAGCAGCAAGACCAATACCATCGTCGGTGTGATACATGGTTTCCAATAAATCATCAATAAAACCACCAATCGCAGCGACACCGCTAACAGCAACGGCTTTACGTTTAAGGCGTTCATCTGGAATGGTCAAAATATCAAGTACGGCCATGGTAAATCATCTTTTAAAAAATTTGCGCCATTATGACGAATGTCACACTAAAGGCAAGCTTAACCTGTTAAGCCGATACCTGCATCGCCTTGTATTTATCAGAAATAGTCAGTAGCATGAACCAATTGTATAAAATATACGGACTGTATTATGTCATCTTCTGCACGTACCCCCTTACCGCGCACATTTTATGTTGCCAATACCATGGAGATATTTGAGCGACTGGCCTGGTATGGCTTTTTTACCTTATCTTCGCTTTACATGACCTCACCCGCCAATCAGGGCGGACTTGGCTTTAATGAGCAAGAGCGTGGCTTACTGCAAGGTATGATTCCATTCTTTCTCTACCTTTTTCCTGTACTCACTGGCGCCTTAGCTGACCGTTATGGCTATCGAAAAATGTTCATCATCGCCTATGCCATTATGTGTCCAAGTTACTATTTGCTGGGTCAGGTCAGCAGTTTTTCCGGCTTCTTTTTCGCTTTTATGGGGGTCGCTGTGGGGGCCGCCTGCTTTAAACCGGTAGTTACAGGTACCATTGCCAGAGCCACCGACAGTAGTAACCGTGGCCTTGGCTTTGGCATTTTCTACATGATGGTCAATATCGGCGGTTTCCTCGGGCCATTTATTGCCGGTTACGTACGAGCAATTAGCTGGGACTGGGTATTTATCATGTCATCTTTCTGGATAGCGCTAAACTTTATTCCGGCGTTGTTCTTCTATGAAGAACCCACAGATCAAGCGCAGCAAAAAGGTCGTCCTTTAAAACAAGTTATGCAGGATATTCAAGAAGTACTGGGTAATGCCCGTTTTGCGCTAATTTTTTTTGGCAGCTTGATCATCCTAATGGCCTACGGCGCTAAATGGCTCGATGGCCAAACCACCGCCATGCTGTATATCGTTTGGTTTGCCGGCCATTATTTATGGAACATCAGTGCTAGCAAACAACCCAATGCAGCTTGGTATCGCCAAAAAATTCGCGTCGGCAATAAACCCTTTGTCACCTACTTGCTTATCTTATCTGGCTTTTGGATGGTGTATCAGCAAATCTTTATTACCTTACCAATTTTTATCAGAGACTTTGTTGATACCTCAGATTTGGTGATTGCCCTAGCCAGTTACCCAGACTTGCAAACCTTTTTGGCCCCAGTTGATCAACTGCACTTACAAACCGAGTTAGTGCGGCTAGCAGCAGAGTTCAGCCAAGCTAACATCAATGTCGAACAAGCCTATTTTGAATTAGTACACAGTAAAGTGATGGTGCCTCAAGCTGAAATTACCCAAGCGCTCGCTGCCATAGCGACTGACACAGACAGCGCCTCATCAGTTGCTGCTAATTGGGCACAGCAATATAGACAGGTTAACCCAGAGTACCTCATCGGTCTCAACTTCCTGTCTATTGTGTTACTACAAATACTTGTCAGCCGCACTATTGAGAAATACCAAGCCTTACCTATTTTGGTTGCTGGAACCCTCATTCTGGCAATGGGTACCGCCCTTGGCGGACTGGCTACTGGTATGCTCATGGGTGGCGCGATGGTACTGACCTCTATTTTAGTGTTCTCTTTGGGTGAAATGGTGGCATCGCCGAAAAGCCAAGAGTACGTTGCCAGTTTTGCCCCTAGCGATAAAAAAGCCATGTTTATGGGCTACTACTTTGTCTCATCAGCCATTGGCTTTTTGTTGGCAGGCCCGCTATCTGGCTATCTATATAGTGAAGTCGCTAAGGCAGCGCAGCGGCCTGATCTTATGTGGTACATCATTGGCGCCTTTGGCGGCTTAACCGCATTAGGTTTAGTCCTGTTTCATCGTTTCGGCGTGATGGATAGCATCACTGAAAACAGTCACGCCCAAACCGTGTCATAGTTCCCTTAGGCTTGGGTCCGCTTAGACTGACACCCAACAATATCCACTCATCCCGCAACAGCAGACCCTCAGGTCTGCTGTTTTTTATTGCTTAATCCGCCCCGCCACTTACCCTTACATCACAACAAGTTCACAGCAGTGAAACAGCCACATCACATAGGACAGTTATCACTGGTATCGCTTTGCAGTTATCAGTAATATCGAACACAATTGATAAATTGAGGCAAGTAATGGACAAACCAAGCCTTTCTAATGCTGAGCGAATTTGGCAAGTGGTGGCGTTAATACCCCACGGAAAAATCTCCTCATACGGCGTTATTGCAGATCTCGCCGGTTTACCAGGCAGAGCTCGCTATGTATCACGCGCGCTCAAACTCGCCAGTGATGAGTTAAACTTACCTTGGCACCGCGTATTAAACAGCCAAGGTAAAATTGCCTTCAACAAAGAAACTGAGGCTTTTGCAGAGCAGATGATGTTATTGCGTTTAGAAGGTATTGATGTCAAAAACGGCCGAGTAGCGAAAGCTCAATATATGTGGCAGCCAGATATGGCAACTTTAGTCATGCAACTGGCTTTTTAATTTCATCCGATCAGGAGTTAGTATTGTCGTTAAAAAATAAACTCATCGCCTTAAGTAGCTTGTTAACCCTATCGGTTAGCTTTGCATCGTTCGCTGCTTACAGCCCATTGACGCCACACACTGCCGAATACCAAGTTAACTATGGCAGTATTGAATTGGGCAAGGCTCGCTATATTCTCAACGCCCCACAAGACAATCTCTATCATTACCGTTTTGACAGCGATGTGAGCTTATTACTGCTGTCTGATAGACGCACGGTCACCAGTGACTTTTCGCTGCAAGATAACCAACTGCATCCGCTGCGTTACATTCATCGTCGCAGTGGCACAGGCTCAGACTTTCAAGAGCAAGCTGCCTTTGCCAAAGGTCAACAAGCGGTGCACAGTCGCTACAAAGATGAGCGTGCCAAGCTGCCTTATACCGAAACACTGTACGACCCATTAATGGTGCAACTGCAATTTAGAATGGAGATGGCTGAAGGTAAGCAGCACCTTAACTTTAAAATGGTCAAAGAAGGTGAAATTGATGAGTACGATTTTAATGTTGTCTCAAAAGAGCGTCTCAACATTGAAAGTGGTAGCTATGAAACCGTAAAAATAGAAGTGGTGCGTAACAGTAAAAAACGCCAAACATTCTTCTGGATGGCACCCGAACTGGGTTATTTGCCGGTGCGCCTCACTCACTTCGAGCGCGGCAGCAAGCAGCTGGACATAAAACTGCTCAACTACAAGTTTGATAAGGGACCAATGGCCGGCATTGCCGAAAGCGCAGCCCAGCCCGCAGATGCCGAAGCCGCACAGGCCCTCATGGAAGAAGTTGAAGAGGATTTAACCAAAGATTTAGGCCAAGGCTTATCGGAAAATAACCCTTAACTCCCAATAACTAACATCAATCGCTTGGTCGCACTGCACTTCAACATTGCAGTGATAGCCAGTTAACGGCTCAAGCGATTAAGCCAATTTATTTCTAGCACATACGGAAACGCCCAAAGTTATTAGCTTTGGGCGTTTCTACTAGCAAACTGAATTACGACAAACCGAGCACTATCTTGTCATATGAAGAATTGGAAAAGGTTTTCCCATATCATCAAGTGGCGAACGTGAAACGACGTTGAACCCCATATGCTCATAAAAGCCTACCGCTTGTGGGTTTTGCTCATTTACGTCAACCTTGGTTGCACCTAATTGTGCTATTGCGTATTGCAACAATACTTTACCAACACCTTGCCCCCTTGCCTCATTTAAGATGAACAACATTTCAATTTTTGAGTCGTGGACACCCACAAAACCTAAAATTGAACCATTGCCATTTTTTACACACCTTAATGTGACAGCAGGAAAAGCCTGCTCAATGATAATCGGTTTAAAAAACGCGATATCTTCTTCTGTTATGAAGTCATGAGTTGCTCGCACTGAATTTTCCCAAACACTCAACATTTCTGCATAATATTCAGGAAGCACATTTTCTACAATCATTGTATTCTCTCTGAGTTTGATTGAAATGTTTGACTGAATTGATGTGCAGCCGCGAGGGCGCTATTTTAGCTGTTTCAACTCAGGCCTATCTACACTTGCCCTTACAAAGTGAGACGTAAAAACAGCCCGCTTTTTTGGGGCTTGATATCGCTCAAACTACATCATAATAGCCGGCCGATAGTATGCCAGAACTTTCCAATCCAACTCCTAGGCTAGTCACTCCCCCATCTTTACGCCAAGTTAAGTGAAAGCTAGTACCATTGCTCACTATTTCTAAATCAAGTTTAGCCAATACTGTTCCACTTTCATCGAAGTACTCAATTAGATAGTTACCCTCAAAGTGAGTGTTGGAATCACCAATCGCCAAACCGGTTCCTTGGCCGTAATCAGCATGTACCCAAACGGCTTTGAGTTCATTGGGCTTATCTCCTTTACAATACTGAACATGTCCTATATTTGGCATTATACTGTCCCAATCTAATGTGTTTTCTGCTTTGATTAATATGCGCCACTATACTGCTCGTTTGCTTTAGCGGCTTCGAGCTCCAAAGGTGCTTTGTCGTAGCCATACTTTGCCATATCAGAGAAGTGTTGAGTTGTCACAGCGGCAAAACTTGATCTTTCAACTTGTAGCACATGCACCAGCTCGTGGGCGAGCTTTGGTCTATCTAATTGGTAACCTTTTCTGCTATAGATAGAATAGCCAAAAACTTGAGCATTATTAACGATTCCTTCGCCGACAAAACCAAGCGCTTCACCTAGTACTTTTAAAGCAAAATTTTCGTAAGGAAAAGGTACTTCATCAACATAAACAATTCTTACTTTTTCTGGGAACTTAATACCAATTTCGCTGGCTAACAATAACTGTTTTTCATCCAATGGCGCGCCAATATATTCCGCTTGCGCATCGATATCATGGGCCCAGGAGATATACTGAGGTAGCAGTACATGAGTAATTATTTTTTCATATGAGAGGACTAACATGAGCATGACAACCGCAATTGTTAACAATAACAATTTGAGTGTTTTCATAGTTTTTGACTTCCTTTTCTAAAACGAGCGGTAACGACATTACGGCAAAACAATGAAACAAATAAACATAACTCCCTAATGACGGGAAAATATAGGTGGCTACAACTAAGTGATGAAGTAGTCAAAACCAACTGCATTAAGCCATTGTTTATATTGTTGTTAGACTACTACACTCTCACTATGGGTGTGCCGCAGCCCCACCAAATTCATTTGCTAAATAGTTAATAATTTCCACTGGATCAGTGATCGTCTTATTATTTTCAAGTATCAGCACAGGAAGCCATTGGTTTTCTTCACCCAATATATCCACTACTTCTTTTCTTGGTTTTGGAAACTCTATACGGCTAACTTCCACGCTATCCTCCCAATGCGTGTTTACTGACAATGCACCCTCAATAAGTGCACAATGTGAGCATATCCACATTTTTCCGGGACCATCTTCAAATGGCATTTTTAAGATAAATAATTTTGGTTTCATCAATTACTACTCTAAGTTGATATGAACAAATTGCCAGAAAGCCTAACGCGCAGTAACGGGCTAAGTAATGGTTGGCTAAAAATGTGTAGTGTACCTAAACCAAGCAAACAGCTAGCAGTCTGCTTTTAAATTTTTGTTTTTTATTATGACGCTACACTATATCAAAGTTTCAGTTCGTCAGTCTCAGCTGTCTATCATTACCCTCCTTATATTATTCGTTCGTGTTATTCAAACGACGATCGACTTCGCTGCATGCTATCAACACCAAGCGCGATTTCTTTTAGTTCGAAGGTTAAGGTACGTATTGAGAATCTGCGTACGTTAGCCAGAATAATCACTGTAAGTTGATCGTCGGTATAACGATGTAAGTTTGATGAAAAGCCATCCATAGAACCGCCATGACGAGTCAATTTCCCTAAATTGTTATGCTCACGACTACGTTGATATTCTCGGATTCTAAAGCCATAGCCATAATACCCCAGCGCTTTGTTTTCCCCCTTAAACATCAGGTCAATGCTCTGTTGCGACAAGAAGCCAGGTGTATAGAGAGCTTGCTCCCACTTGAGTAAATCTTCCACAGTCGAGTAGATATCGCCTGAGCCAAGCGCATAAGAAACAATATTTTCATCTCTATTGATGCCAAACACACTTTTTCGATAACCATTAGCACGATTCTTGGGAGGGTTAGCGATACGCTCAACACCAGAATGCTGCATCTCAAGTGGCGCGAAAACTAATGTATGCATCGCCTCTGCGTAGCTCTTACCGGTGACATTTTCAATAATGAGTGCAATAAGATGATAATTTAAGTTACCGTATTCGTACTGTGTTCCTGGCTTAAATGATTGCTCTGATGTGTTGATAATACCGAGAATTTCACTTGAGGTGACATCTTTTTCTTCAAAGCTTGCAAGGTGCTCTAAATGCCGTGTTAATCCAGATTGATGCTTGAGTAAGAGATGTAAAGTCAGTCCGCTTGCCAGTTTACTATCAAGCTTTGGAATATAAGTGGCAATAGGCGCATGTAAATCAAGTTTGTTTTGTTCCACCAAGCGCATTACAGCAACTGCGGTGAATGACTTAGTCATCGAGCCAATAAGGAACTGATGCTGCGTTGTATTTGGTATTTCATTTTCAATATCTGCATAGCCATAAGCTTGCTTAAAAAGCACCTTACCTTGTTGAGCAAGCAGCACTGCACCTTGAAACTTCTCATCTTCAACATAGTGCTGAATATGCTGGTTTAGCTTATCAGCAACTGGTGCGGTTGTTCCGTACGCAAAGGGGGGGAATAAGAGCATTAACGCAATACTTGTAACAAACACTTTAATCATAGCTTTTCTCTTTTGAGTCCATTCAATTCATTGCGGTAAAGCAATGAAGTAAGATAAAAACATAACGAATGATATGGACTCCCCTTACCAAATGGCCACTATGTGCCATATTGAAAGTGCGAACATTCAATCAAGGAGAGTCCATATGTCCTTAATTAAAGCAATTGGCATCGATTTAGCCAAATTAGTTTTTAGCATTCATGGTGTTGATGAATACGGTAAAACCAAACTAAAGAAAATAGTTAAAAGAAACAAGCTCTTAGCTAAAATTGCCTCAATACCTCCTTGTATTATCGGCATGGAAGCTTGCTCAGGTGCACACTATTGGGCAAGGGAGTTTACTAAACATGGCCACGATGTCCGTATCATGGCTTCTAAGTTCGTTATTCCCTATCGCCAAAGTGAAAAAAACGATGCCAATGATGCTGAAGCTATATGTGAAGCCGTGACCAGACCTAAAACACGCTTTGTCAGTATTAAAAGCGAAGAACAACAAGCCGTTTTATGCCTGCATCGCATCAGACAAGGTCAAATCAAAGACCGTACAGCCATGATTAATCGGCTTCGAGGCCTATTATCTGAATTCGGGATCATTATGCCTAAAGGTCGTTATCCTGCCCAAAAGCATATTGTTGAAATTCTTGAAGATGCTAGCAATGTTTTGCCTGATTTAGCCCGCGAACTGCTTCATGATTTATGGCTTAGCATAAAACAACAAAACCAAGACATATTAAAGTCTGACCGAAAGCTTTATGCCCTTGCTAACCAGATGAAAGACGCCAAACGATTAATGACCATACCAGGTATTGGCGAAGTCACCGCAACAGCTGTGGTCGCGACAGTCAATGATGCTAAACATTTTGCAACTAGTCGCCAATTTGCAGCTTGGATAGGCTTGGTACCTAAGCAGTATTCAACAGGCGGTAAGCCTACATTAGGAAGAATAAGTAAACGCGGTGAGAAGCATATCCGCACCTCATTAATACATGGTGCCCGCGCTGTCATCGCTAACTGTACAAACAAAATGGACCGCACAAGCTTATGGGTAAAAGCCCTTATCGAGCGTCGAGGTTTTAAGCGAGCAGTAATAGCACTAGCCGCAAAAAATGCACGATTAATCTGGTCTTTATTACAATCGGGACAAGAGTATCAAGTTAACTATGTAAAAACGTAAAAAGGATTAGCCTAAACGGTTAACCCCACCGAGTCGACGCACTAGCAATTGACGATAACACGGTCAGACCGAGAGTAATTGAATCTGGTTAGTTGGGAAGTACATCTTGCTTGAAAGAGTCAGTAATACTGTTTAACGAATGAGACCTTTGCTCAAGCGCAAATCATCAGGGCGATAGCCAAAAGCTGTTTAGGCAGCAAGCTAATCAAACGCCGAATGTAGAGCTGCTGTCAGATCCACTGTTGTTGTGGGATTACTATTGCTTGACAAAGGGGAGTCCATGTAGCCCCGCTAAAGGGCAGAATGAGTAGGCTGGACTGGCGCGAAATGTTGCCCCGCCAGCGGCTTGTTATGTTTCATTTTTTCTACGCCGCGCGCTCATTAATGTTCCCAAATGGAAAAGCAATAGGCCAAATAGTATGAACGCATATTGCTCTATTAGCTCAACTATTTGGCCAGCCGTTTTATAACCATCCAAACCAATTAAACCTGCACCTCTAATTGTCCGAGTTACCATTTCTTTGGTCAATGGTACCTCGCTCTCTTCCACCGACTGAATTAAATCAGAAATAAATTTTTGTGAATGCTGCTCGGATTCGTCTAATAACAGAATATCGTTACTAATATATCTAGGAATAAAAATAGCAGAAACTGAATAAAAAACTAAAAGTAAGTAACTCAAAAATACGAGTTTATTCTTCATCTTTCCTCCATGAAACATAACGCCGCATTAAGGTGTGAGCAGCGCTTGGCTATACTTGAGCGAAGCGAAAATGCCAAGCGTTGCGAATCACTCTTAAATGCTTTGTTATGTTCGTTTTTCAATCAACCACTGAACCAGCCCTGTAGTCAGGACCAGACGTGCTAATGATTTACCACCGAGAACATGTATATGCTTTTCCGCAAAAGACAATGTTTCTAAGTCATCACTAGAGGTGTGATAAATAAAGAAAAACTCATCATAGTTCTCGTAGTTTTCAAACTTTCGGAGATAACATTCTAATTCAGTTTTAGAGGTAGAAGATTTTACCTGAGCAAAAGCACGCCTAGTTGTTGTTGGAGAAAACAGGTCTAAATCAATATCCTTTTCCGTTTTGCCCAATACTGAATAACGATGCCAACCTGATTTAGTAAAAACTAAATCAATTAGCAATTCAAAGTCATACCACCACAAGCCTTTGATTAATTGCTCAATACTATGAAGTAATTCATCTACTCTGTGTTCTGCTCTTTGAACCTCGGGATTTGGTAGCCCGATGATTTTTCGGTGCAAATATTCTTGCATTGCAACAGTACATATCGTTCCGCGATATCCTTGCACTTTAGAAACTCGACCATCAAGGTTATCAATCGTGAGCTCCTTACCATTTGCATCCAGACACGACCAATTGCCTATTACCTTGCGCACCCGACTAAGATCATCACTATGCTCTTCTACTTGCGAATATGCTTTACACCAGTACATTTTACGTTGATAAAACGTAATCCATATGTCGTTTTCGCTCGCCTCATAAAAGCTTCGAATTTGATTGATATCATTGGAGGCAACACGCTCTTTGCCACCACGTACTTTTAACCAATGGTCCCTAACAATACCCCATTGACCATTAAGTGACTCTAGATGAAATGGACTTGTATAACCAAGCCTGAGAGTTCCGTCTTCAATACAACTAGCTTCCCATTCGCCACCCTCACCTAACTTTATGAAACGAATATTACTATCCATAAACCCAAATCTTCCTTTTAGAACATAACGCCGCGCTAAGCGGCGAGTAATTGTTGGCTAAAATGTGGAGCGAAGCGGAACCGAGCCAGCAATTACGAATCCGCCTTTAGCGCCTTGTATGGATAATAAACCCACCTGATTTACAAATACTTCCCTGTTTCGGGTAATGTGAGACCCAGGCTTTAGCTGCAACTAAAGCTTTCCTTGTCGTAGTTCGATTGAGCGATGGCTCCTCTATTGAGAGACCGATAACAAGAAAGAACGCGACAAAGGACTCCAAGCAAAACACTCGAATAGTCTACTGGGTCTCGAACCCGCATTTGCAAGCAAGAGTTAGCTTATTATGAATTCAAAAACTTATCAAAACATTAGCGTAGGTGTCGATACTGGCAAATTTCAACTCGACATCTATATTCGGCCACTCGATATCTTTTTTACCGTTAATAACGATGAACAAGGTATTAAAGATGCGGTAAAAAGGATTAAACAATACTCACCAAAACGCATCGTTATTGAAGCGACAGGTCGACTAGAAATGCCATTTATCATCGCCTGCTCTGAAGCCTGTCTACCATTCGTTATCGCCAACCCCATACACATAAAACGTTTCGCTGGCGCAATTGGTCAACGTGCAAAAACCGACAAGTTAGATGCTCAACTTATCGCTCATTATGGCGATGCAATTAAACCTAAACTATCTACGTTAAAGCCCAACATAATGCAGGCCATGAGCGATTTAGTGTCAAGACGCAACCAAATATTGGCAATGCAAACGATGGAGAAAAACCGACTTCAAATTCTGCCGAAAGAACTAGCAATGACTATCAAACCCATCTTAACGGCCTTTAAAAATCAGATAGAAAAAATTGAAGTTAAAATCATTAAACTCATTGAGTCATGCCCTGATTATCAGGCCAAAAACGTCATTCTACAAAGCATGAAAGGGATAGGTAAAATAGCGGCGGCTTCAATCATAAGTAATCTTCCTGAACTCGGTTATATCAATAACAAAGAAGCAAGCTCACTGGTGGGTGTTGCGCCAATGAATAAGGAAAGTGGTCGCTTCAAAGGCCAAAGAAAAATTCAGGGAGGAAGACATTAAGTCAGAACCGTTTTATACATGGCGATGATGTCTGCGATTCAGTCTAACCCTGTTTTCAAAGAAACTTATCAGCGACTTGTCGCTGCTGGAAAACCAAAGAAAGTGGCGATAATTGCCTGTATCAGGAAAATGGTTGTCACGTTAAATTCGATGCTAAGAGATGGTGTAATGTGGGAAGCGCCAAAAGCTCAAAATTAGCTATTGACGCCATAGTCTCTTGTTATGCATATTTTGCACATGAGATTGGCGCCATAAATACAACAAAACAGAAATTATGAATCCAACAAATATATATAAAAGGTTTTGTAATGTGTTGTATTGATCTTTGAGAGATGCAATTTGCCCATTCAATACCTTAAATTCTGCTTCTTGTTTCAATTGTACTCTTTCAAGTTTCACAGCTTTCTCTGGGGTTTGAAGCATTAAATCTTTTAGTTTAGTCAATTCAGTATCGGTAACGGCTAAACGCTCACTTAATTTTGACGCAACTAATTCTTTGCGTTGCTCATCCGACAGGTTTGTAAGAACAGTGAATTGCTTTTGAATTTCAGTTTGAGACGCTTTTAAATTAACATTTTCTAATTTAATAATAGCTATTTGGTCATTTTGCTCATGAATACGATCAGATAGCTTTTTATTGAGGATTAAAAGCTGGAATAGAGCCCAACCTATAAAGCCGATAATAAGAAACCCAAATACAGCTTTAGCTATTTCATCAATTATTGACATTTACACTCCATTTTTTAATACGCATAACGCTTCAATAACCGGTGCAGCTTTGCTGCGTCCGGCGCCTAAGGCGCGTAGTTGATTGATTTGTTATGTTTTAGATCGCAGGCAGTTCATTATTATCATCTTTTTTATCAGAGGATTCGATCGATACCCCCATGTCAGCTTCAGACGGAGGAGCTGCTACCGCCGGGTCGTCTTCAAGCTGCTTAAATGCGGAAATAATTTGCTCGATACCACTACCTAAACTATTCAGCTCAAAGTTCGCCCCCCAGACTTCAGCTTTTCCTCCACTGATAATGACTGCTGCTACCAATGCAACAATCGTTCCCCTAGTGAAAATAGAAAGGGGGCTATTGTATGAAATGCCTACTATTTCATAATTGGATATGTTTTTAGACACTTGACATACATCTGATTGATCACCCTCCCTCAAAAAGTCTTTGATTTCTTTAATATATAAATTCGGATTAATAACGAATTCTCTTTCACTTACTCCATTAAGGATTTCAGCGGATGCTCTGTATACGGAACCGAATAAGAGTAAAAATTTGGATAGCTGATCAGGATCAATTGAATTATCTTCCTGACTAAAAACAACCTCTATTCTCTTTTTCATATCAATCTCAAATCATTTAGGAAACATAACATTTTATTAGTGCGCATGCGCGTTTACCACATTGGACCAGTGAAAACGCGCACAGTTAACTATCTGTATACAATGAACTTATCAGCATTTTGTTAAATATACTATCTGAAAAAACGCGCATGCACACTTTGCTTGCCTATTATCTCGGTAATTCAAGGTTGCACACTTTCATATTGCTGAATTTACGCAACTTATTTCCCCGTGCAATAGCAAACCGTGAATAGCTCTGCCATGCATGACGCTATTTTTTGAAAACACGATAATATTTTGTATACATACAGCCTTTTATCAGCTGTGAATATGAAACAGACAAGCCCAGTTTTAGAATCGATACAGCAAGACATTCGCATACGTGGTTACAGCCTACGTACTGAAAAAGCGTACTTATACTGGGTCAGGCGATACATACTCTTCCTAAAAAAAGCACATCCAGAAAACCTTGGTTCTGTCGATGTAAAAAATTTTCTGAATTGGTAAGCTAATAGCCAAAACGTGGCAGTGATTACGCAGAAAGTTGCACTGAATTCACTAGCGAAAGTTAGCCAGCCATTATTTATCCAAATCCCTTCTGGTGATGTGACTGGTTAAATACTAGCTTACATAAAACCAAATTCACTCTCGTTTCCAGACAGTTTTCGCCGCCAAGAGTATATAGTTCAAGCATATCTGATAAACCATTTACAACCTCTAGACAAGCACTTAAACCATGCTCTAGTTCTGGAATACTAACCAACCTCGAGAGTAATAGCCTCTTAAAATTTGGATAACCCTAAACTGGATTTTAAATCTGATCAAAATGCCGAAAGCTGCCTGTTTCAGAATATTCACTTTTAGAAACGACTAGCATTTTGATGCATTGACCTAACTCTGTAAATTTAACCACGATTTATTCTAATATTGATTTCTGTAAATTTGTTAGATTGTTCAGATAAATATTTATCGCCCAATTAATGGGGAAAAGGTGTTTGGCTAGAATTTTGATCGCAGCGACAAAAACCAGACAGTATTTGTTATCTTAAATTGCTTGTTATCTGCTTAGAACTTAACTGAATAAACCGAACCTTCACAGCTTAAATATTTATCGCAGCCTCTATAGTATTGCCCAGTTTTACAGCGTCCGTAAACTATACCGTTACCACCAAGCTTTTGTGCTTTATCTTTTAAAATACGTTGAAGACTACTTTTAGGTGGTAACTTACCAAGTTTTTCATTTTGACAAAAATCAGTTTCAACTTCCCCAAGATAACTTGTTTCGTACCTAAAAATCTCGTTAGCACCATAAGCTTGGTGCACTACTGCTACGAATTTCTGTTCCAGCGTTAGACTTTAGCGAACCATCCAAGTTTGTATTTATGGTGCATGACGCTAAAAGCAATATTGAAATTAGTAAAAATACCTTTTTAAACATCTACAACTCCTTTTGATTAAGCTTGTTACCGCGAATTCCTCGGAACATCCAAACCGGAAATCACCTGAATCGTCATTCACGCTTCGTTTAATTTAATAATATTAGCAACTTAACAGGGTGAGATCGCTACCGCAATCCCCCTTTAGTCTGGATAATAACGACACTTTACTTATTTACTTATCCGTCTTTCTCGTTATGGAAAAAACGACATACCATCAAGACACTGATTATTATCAATAATCTATAGTTTTACCGCTGAAACCGAGCGTTTTGGAAAGACATAACGACATCTAAATGAAATAAAATTCAAGCAAGTCATTATCACTGTGTAAACAAACAGCCGTGCCAGTTCGCCAAAAATAAAACAATAGCAACTAGAACCCCATCAGGCTTACCGAACATTTGGCTTTCCTTAGCGGCATTAGATGCAAATGAGCACTACCGCACCAACAAGCAAAAACCCACCTATACTCAATGATTCTGCAAAAGGAATTATCGGTTTCTCGATAATGGTTCCTAGGTTAGGGTTCCTAGGCTAGGGTTCCGCAATGACAAGGAGTTTTAACTATGCTCACCCCACCCAATACTAATCACACCTACCCGCGCTCGTTTAGTCACATTGGCATTTCAGTGCCCGATCTTGAAGCCGCGGTAAAGTTTTATACTGAAGTGTTAGGTTGGTACCTGATAATGCAGCCCACCGAGATCGTTGAAGATGACTCAGCGATTGGTGAAATGTGCACTGATGTGTTTGGCGCGGGTTGGGAGCGTTTTCGCATCGCCCACTTATCAACAGGCGATCGCATTGGTGTAGAGATATTTGAATTTAAAAATCAGCAAAACCCTGAAGACAATTTCGAATATTGGAAAACAGGTATTTTTCACTTTTGCGTGCAAGACCCAGATGTTGAGGGTTTAGCGGAAAAAATCGTCGCTGCGGGTGGTAAAAAACGTATGAAGCAACCGCGTTATTATTACCCTGGTGAAAAGCCCTATCGCATGATTTACATGGAAGACCCCTTTGGCAATATTTTAGAAATTTACAGCCATAGTTATGAGCTGCACTACGCGGCAGGTGCCTATTAGTTAAGAATTGCTCTCAATAATACTAGCAACTTGCCTACTGTAAAAGTAGGCAGGTTATTATTGCTAATTCTGACTTGTGACTAATTCTGACTTATTAATAGCTGCGGTTTGTTACTTGTTTTGGCTTGCTTGAGCGCGTTGTTGCTCGTAATGGTTAGCGATGGCCTCAAATGCCGCTAAGCGCGGTTTATTGGTTGTCCGTGCAGCGTTTGATGCTGATTCTGCAGATGAAAACGTGGCGATAACCAGATTCTGCTCTTGGTTAATATAAAGGTGTTGGCCAAACACACCGCGGAATGTCGCGATCCCTTTGTCACTATCGTGCACCCACAAATAGTTTTTGTATCCCTCTAGCCATTCGTCATAAACACCTGAATCTTTATCCTTGTAAATGCTACGCTGCATATGGGCTCGCTCTTCTTCCGTTAGCTTAAAAGTGTCATCTATCCAAGCTTTTGAAAATACTTGCTGACCATTGTAGCTACCGTGGTTAGCCATCGCGATACCCACTCTAGCAAAGTCTCTCAAGGTAGATGCAAAACCACCTGTGGCCACAGGTGTATATGTCATATCTGTCATAAAGGTGGCATCGTGCTCAACCCCCAGTTTGTACCAGATGTTTTCGGCAATAAATTGTTGTAATGGCTGCCCTGACACCCGCGCGACTAACCAGCCGGCCACATCTACATTGGGCGAATGATATTCATATTTGTGATTGACTGCGAGGTCTGAGTTTTGCTTAAACTCGGGCGCAAATGCCAATAAGCCTCTTGGAGTATCATCCTTAGTGGGATCAAGCTTCATTAGATCATAGGCTGGGACCAACCCTAAGCGGCGAAAGTATTCAAAGTGCATCGTACCAGGCGCAATATTGGCGTAATCTTCACTGTAGTCTAATGCGCTTGTCATGTTGATCACGGTTCTCACCGTCTGCTGACCAAAATGTGAGCCCTTTAGTTCTTCGATATAGCTTTCAACGGATTTACTGGGGTCTATCTTGCCCTGATCTACCAGCAAACCCACCGCCTGACCAACGAGTGATTTAGTGCTTGAAGCCCACATGTGGTGATCTTTAGGCCCAAATGTACCAAAGTACTCTTCATGAACGATTTGACCGTCTTTAATAATCACGTAACCATCAGTTCGGTCATTTATCATGGCTTGTTTAACCGAGAAACTTTGACCTGCATATTCAAAGTTCAGTGCGGCAATCTTGGGATCTAGATTTTCAGGTAGCACTGATAGGTTACCATCGCGAGGCACCATTAGCGTTGGGTGGATCCCCATGTTCTGAAATGACCAGTGATTGAACTCTGCATCTGCCCAATTAGAAAGTGTCACCTGATCTTTTGCAGCCGTTGAGGTTGAGTACATGGCTTTCGCATTGTCATTGCCATTTGCCGATGCTGAAAGTACTGCGCATGTTGATAGTGAGATAATAATGGCGAGCGATGTTAATTTCATATTTGAATCCTTACTGACTTTGCATTCTGTTTACGGAAAACCTAAACCCCACCACTAACGGTGAGAGTTTCCCTTAATGTAAAAACCATATAAAAGCGTAAATCTGGTCATTTGATGTTGATTGTCTCGGTTGATTGCCATCTACACTGAGTCACTGCTGCGTCGCTGCTCAGTCTTGTTCATCAAAGGCGCTTGATGACAAACGGGACCGGGCTATCAACTTGGCACCATAATAGATTTGAAAATAGATACACACGAATACATAATGTATGGATTACACGTACATAAAACTGAGGGCAATCGATGGTCACTTTGGAGCAACTGTCTTGTTTTAAAGCGGTTTACGAGCTTAATAGCTACAGTAAAGCTGCTAGAGCAACTCATAAAACAAGAGCGACGGTTCGTGAAAGAGTAAAAGCGCTAGAAGATACCTTGGGGTTTGAACTATTTGAAACTCAAGGCAAAGCCGTGCTGCCAACTAAAAGCGGCATACATCTCTATCCCAGGGCCGACAATTTAACTCGCCAGTCAAAAGAGTTTTATAATGTTGCCTTGTCCACTTTCTCCACTGCCATCACGTCTATTGTGTTGCACCACGATGATCTGATTCCTTTGTGCCTATTATCAGATATCGATGATGCGATCGAACGTGAGTTTCCTGACATCTCAATAAACTGGTTACAAAGAGACCGCGCAGCCAGTTTAAAAGATATCGAATCCGGTAATGCGCTATTTTCTATCATGCCGACGATAGGAAAAATCTTCCCCAACACAAAAGTTGGCATCGTCAACTTAGGCACCTATCAATATGCGGCCTATACGTCAGTAAACTCAGGGATCTCTCAACAAGGAATTGATCTTAATGAGCTAACTACCGAGGACTTTTTGCTCACCGAAAACTCGGTACTCAATGAGATGCGCTATGCCAATATTAGCAATCGCAAACATCTGGTCTCAAACAACGACATGTTGCTACATAAAATTCAGAAAAAAGGCTGGACCTTGTTAAGCACGGCGAATGCCCAAGAATTTGTCGAGGCCGGAAAACTGCGAAAAATACACATCAAGGAGACCATAGTTAATCTAAGACAAGAGATGGTTTTGTTTTACCCGCTGCATGCAGAAATCGATAAAACCCGCAGTCGAATAATCGCCATTGCCAGAGAAACAGCCACTACTTTTGCTAGCAGCCGCTTTGCTTAGCTAACGCTTTGATGGAATGCTAATTACGCTTGGGTCAACAATGACAACAAACCTATGTTTGCTTGTAATTTATTACAAATACCAAAAAAGATAATTTTTCGTTATTATCAACAGTAATCGATAACTACTCAGCCACTGCCAATGAATCCTGCCTGGTTACATACCTTTAAAACCTTAGTCGACATCGGTCATTTCACTAAAACAGCCGAAGCGCTGTTTATGACACAGCCTGGTGTTAGCCAACACGTGAAAAAGCTAGAGCAAGCTACCGGCTACGATCTGATAAAGCGCAGCAATAAGCAGTTTCACCTGACTGAACAAGGTCGCTTGGTTTACCAATATGCTCAGCAAGTGGCAGATAATCAAAAGCAACTGTTAGAAAGTTTAGGTTTTGATGATGCCTATGCGGGCTTATGTTCATTAAGCTGCTCAGGCTCTTTAGCCATGAGTGCCTACCCTAAGCTAATTGAGCTGCAACAACAGTACCCAGATCTGTCGTTTCATATTGAAGTGTCACCCAATGACAGGATTTTGCATGATGTACAACAAGGTCGTATCGACTTAGGCGTGGTGACTCACCTGCCTAATAGTCATTTGTTTAATAGCCAAGTGATTGGCGAAGAACCTTTGTGCTTAGTTTTACCTAAGGCTTACGAGTCGCAAACCATCAATGCGCAGACCTTGTTAGACTTAGGGATGGTTAAACACCCAGATGCTGTGCACTATTTATCTTTATATCTTGCCCAATGTGACGAGCCAGGTTGGGATCAAATACAGATTAATCAGATCCGCCCAGCCAGCTACATTAATCAACTAAGCCAAATATTGCTGCCCATTGCCCACGGTATCGGCTTTACTGTGTTGCCCTACAGCGCGGTGGCTTATTTCCCATTAAACGATAAGTTACACGTACACCAAACAAAGCGCGCCGTTACAGAGCCGTTATATCTGATTTCACAGCGCTATCGTCAGTTACCGAAACGCTATGAAACCATAAAAAGCCTTATTCTTGAGAAGCTGTGTCAGCCGCAACGTTAGTGGCAAAATGGTCGATCACCCGCTCGCCTTTGTGAAACAGCTTCCAGTCGCCTGGGGCTAAAATATGCCAGTCTTCGTTATCGGTTAACGGCCGTGTTGCAATAACGGTAACAATATCGTTTGGGGTGGTCTCTTTATCAAAGTCGATCACCACGTCGGTATCAATAAGTTTAGCTTTACCAAACGGTGCCCGACGCGTGATGTAACACAAGTTGTTGCTGCAGTAACTCATGAGGTTGTCGCCGTCGGTTAAAATCATATTGAAAACCCCAAGCACACGGATTTCATCCGCTAAGGTGGCAATAAAGCGATAAACCACAGTTAAATCTTCAGGCTCTTCATCGCCAAAATGGTCAACGACCTTTTGTAAAATCCAGCAAAAGGCTAATTCACTGTCGGTGTCGCCAACGGGTTGATAGCGTGATACTTGAAACTTTTGCTGATAGTCACTCAGCTGACCATTATGCGCGTAGGTCCAGTACTTACCCCACAACTCTCGGGTAAACGGGTGAGTGTTTTCCAAACAAACGCCACCACGATTAGCTTGGCGGATATGGCTAACCACGACTTCACTCTTTATTGGGTACGACTTAATTAAGCTGGCAACATGTGACTCACTGCTTGGACGGGCATCTTTAAAGGTACGGCTGCCCTTGCCTTCATAAAAGGTAATACCCCAACCATCAACATGGGGACCGGTGACGCCACCGCGTTCAGCCAAACCGGTAAAACTAAACACGATGTCGGTTGGCACATTGGCGCTCATGGCTAGCAGTTCACACATATAAAACAACACCTCACAATTAACCCTTTATTTATAGGGCTATTCTACCTAGTTGGCCTAGGGAGTGGAACAAGCAGCAACAGAAATTATTTAAACATTTGTTTGAAAAAAGACTTGTATAAAAACCGTCATAGGGTTAGATTTTATGCGACACAGGTCAGACCACATACTATAATCGTGATACGGGTCAACAAAAAAAGCGTCTTATGGCTTGTACTGTGAAGGTTGCAATTAAAGGAGAATTAACGTGACTACCCTACTTTGGACATTTGTCATTATCTTTACGTTAGGTGCGCTCGCCTATCTAAGGGTATCTTTACTTACATCAAGCATCATTACCGCCTTAGTACTGGCTGCAGGCACGTTTACCAATACCTTATCACCGTTATTGTGGCTGGTATTTTTAGCATTGGCGATCCCGTTAAACCTTAGCAATATTCGTAAGAACTTTATCACCCGCCCGTTGTTGAAAATGTACAAAGGCATCATGCCGGAAATGTCTTCAACAGAAAAAGAAGCTATTGAAGCGGGTACCACTTGGTGGGAAGCAGATCTTTTTGCCGGTAATCCAAACTGGAAAAAACTGCACAACTATCCGCAAGCGCGCCTTAGCGCAGAAGAACAAGCGTTTCTCGACGGCCCAGTAGAAGAAGTGTGTAAAATGGTTAACCAACACGAGGTTTCCCATGAACTAGCCGATCTACCCGAAGAAGTTTGGCAGTATTTAAAAGACCATGGTTTCTTTGCCATGATCATCAAAAAGAAATACGGCGGTTTAGAATTTTCAGCCTATGCCCAATCTCAAGTGCTACAAAAATTAGCCGGTTTGAGCAGTGAGTTGGCATCGACTGTGGGTGTACCAAACTCATTAGGCCCAGGCGAACTATTACAACACTATGGTACCCCTGCCCAGCAAGATCATTACCTACCCCGCCTTGCCAAAGGGCTAGAGGTTCCTTGTTTTGCACTCACCAGCCCAGAAGCTGGCAGTGATGCCGGTGCGATTCCAGATTTTGGTGTTGTGTGTAAAGGTCAGTGGCAAGGTGAAGAAGTCCTTGGTATGAAGCTAACCTGGAACAAGCGTTATATTACCCTTGCCCCTGTCGCAACCGTACTTGGCCTTGCCTTTAAACTGCAAGACCCTGACAAGTTACTTGGCGACACCGAAGATTTAGGTATTACTTGCGCCCTAATCCCAACCGATTTAGAGGGTGTTGAAACTGGTCGTCGTCACTTCCCGCTTAACTGTATGTTCCAAAATGGTCCAACACGCGGTAACGAAGTATTTGTACCACTAAGCTTCATTATTGGTGGCCCTGAAATGGCTGGTCAAGGTTGGCGCATGCTAGTGGAGTGTCTATCAGTAGGCCGCGGTATTACCTTACCTTCAAACTCTGCTGGCGGCATTAAAACCGCAGCACTAGCAACAGGTGCATACTCACGCATCCGTCGCCAATTCAAACTGCCTATTGGTAAGTTGGAAGGGATTGAAGAGCCAATGGCACGCATCGGGGGTAATGCTTACCTCATGCAAGCCGTTAATACCCTAACCACCACAGGCATCGACCTAGGTGAAAAGCCTTCGGTTATCTCGGCGATTGTGAAGTACCACCTCACTGACAGAATGCAAAAATGCGTTATCGATGCCATGGATATCCACGGCGGTAAAGGCGTATGTCTAGGCGAAAACAACTATTTAGGCCGAGGTTATCAAGCTGCTCCGATTGCGATTACGGTTGAAGGCGCCAACATTCTTACCCGTTCAATGATCATTTATGGTCAAGGCGCTATTCGTTGTCACCCCTATGTACTGGCTGAAATGGAGTCGGCATTCGATCCTGATCAGCGCAAAGCGCTCAATGATTTTGATGCGGCGTTATTTGGCCATATTGGGTTTACTATCAGTAACTTAGTTAAGAGCTTTTGGTTAGGTTTAACCTCTGCGCGTTTATCGAATAGTCCGTACAACGATAAAACTAAGCGTTACTACCAACATATGAATCGTTTCAGTGCTAACTTGGCGCTACTATCGGATCTGGCGATGGCAACCTTAGGGGGTGGACTAAAACGTAAAGAGCGTATCTCGGCACGTTTGGGCGATCTGCTTAGCCAACTGTACTTAGCTTCAGCAACGCTAAAACGCTACCAAGATGAAGGCCGTCAAACTGAAGACTTAGTCTTAGTTCAATGGGCAGTCGAAGATGCCTTGTACAAACTACAAGATTCTCTTGATGACTTGCTTAATAACTTCCCACTTGGGTTAGGCAAAGTGCTACGAGTGATCATGTTCCCATTTGGTCGCCCTATCAAGCGTCCTAGTGATGTACTAGACCACAAAGTAGCTAAGATCATGCAAACACCATGTGCCAGCCGTGACCGCCTAGGTAAAGGACAATTCTTAACGGCATGTGCTAACAATGCTGTGGGGATTCAAGAAGAAACCTTTAAAGACATTTTGGCCTGTGAACCATTACACGACAAAGTCTGTAAAGCCGCCGGCAAACGTCTACCCTTTATGTGGTTAGATAAGGTTGCCGAACAAGGTGACGCATTGGGCGTACTCAGCCAAGAAGAGATTGAGCTACTAAAACGCGCTGAAATCGGTCGTATGAAGTCTATCAATGTTGACGACTTTGCACCTGAAGCCCTTCGTCCTGAAGTCACCAGCAGCGATTCTCAGCATCAAGCAGCATAATATCTACCAAGCCAATTTGGCTTTAAGATAAAAAAAGGAGGCATCAGCCTCCTTTTTGTTTCTACTGTATTTTATCAATCGCTCAAATTGGCTTTATCAGAAGCGCTTATACCCCAAGCGCTTATATCAAAAGCGCTTATATCAAAAGCGCTCCCATAATAATCGCTCATATCAACAGCAACAAATTATCCTGATAAACTATTTTATCGCTGCGCTTTGGTCGCCAGATTCTTCTGCTGACGGTGCTTGACCATTTGTCACCGCCTCTGCCGTAAGTAAGAATATCAGCTCAATACCAGCAGGTACCTCTTTGGTTTGGTCAGTTATCACATGCACTTTTTTGCCTTGAAGGTACATTAACGGCAATGCGCCCTCACCATAGCGCTGCTTCAAATCTGCCAAACTAAAGTTATCGGTAATATTGGTCACTTTTATCACCCCGCCCTTAGCCATAGTGGTTGCTAAGCGCGCGTAAGAGACATTGTCACCAAACAAACACAAGCGTTTCAGGTAATCTTCTGATAGCTGGTGCCGGGCGCTACTGACATCATTGTTATTAAGCCCATATACCCGATTTTTTCCGAAGTAGTCTTGATAGTGATACGAAACCAACGGATTAAACTGTCGGTACGGCGACAACACCAGTAATCGACCAATCCCCGTCATATCCATGTGATTTTGCGCGTGCTCAGAGGTAGGATTACCAAAGTACACTGGGATATTATCCATTCTGGCGAGGCGAATATTATCCCAGTTATTATCTGAAATAATGACATTGATTTGACGTTTCATCAGTACCTTAGCGATTTCTCTAGCAAACTTAGAGCCACCAAAGATCAAAAAACCCTGAGGTGAAACTGAAGCGACGCCCAAAAACCGCGCCCATGCGCCGGCAGTCAGGCTTTGACTCACCACTGTGCCGATAATAATTAAAAACACTAGCGGCACAATGAGCTCGGCATCAGGGGTACCTAACCGCTCAAGTTTAATAGCAAATAGTGATGATACTGCTGCTGCCACAATACCTCGCGGTGCCAGCCAGCTTAAAAACCAGCGATCTGGGTTGGCAATGTTGCTGCCAAGGCTGCATAGCCAAACGCTAACTGGTCGAGCAACAAACATCACCACAGCCAATAACAGCAACCCTTCCCAACCTAAACTAAATAGCGCGTCTGAATTTAACCTTGCTGCCAGTAGAATGAACAATGCAGAGATAAGCAATACCGTAAGCGTTTCTTTAAATTCAATAATGTCATCAACAAACACGCCTTTCATGTTCGCAAGCCAAATCCCCATGACGGTCACGGTTAACAAACCCGACTCTTCTTGAATAATATTTGAGCCAACAAAAACACCCAGCATGATGGTCAAAACCGCGGTATTTTTTAAATAGTGGGGTAGTAATTCACGGCGCAATATTTGCCCAACTAAATATCCCGCTAAGGCCCCTAACCCTAAACCGGCTCCCAGCATATAGCCCAGCGCATGTAGCACATGTTGAGTAGGATCAGCTGCCACTGCAATGTACTCAAACACTAATACCGCAAGCAATGCACCAATAGGATCAATCACTATGCCTTCCCAGCGCAAAATATTAGCGATACGCGCATTGGGCCGAATACTGCGTAACATGGGTACGATAACTGTTGGTCCGGTCACCACCACTAACGAGCCAAACAGTAACGATAGCTCCCAGTTAAAGCCAATTATCCAATGGGTAGCCGCGCTGATAATCGCCCAAGTGATTAATGTGCCAAAGGTCACCAAATTAATGACCATACGACCGTGTTCTTGGATCTCTTTAAAGTTAAGGGTTAACGCGCCTTCAAACAGGATAATGGCCACCCCAAGTGAGATGATAGGAAACAGCAAGTCACCAAATATGGCATCAGGGTTAAGAAAGCCCAACATCGGCCCGAGGATTAAACCACATAACAGTAGCGGCAAAATGGCGGGTAAACGTAACTTCCACCCTAACCATTGGCAGAGCAGTGATAACACCCCCAACAAACCCAACATTGCCGACAAATGTTCGACCATAGCTTCATATCCCTATATTGCTTTGTGCTGTTTTAGAAAATACGCCCAAAGTGCAACAATACCAATCAGCATTAGAGTTTTATCTACTCAGCGTGATTTTTGGCAAACGAGTTCAAGGCGAATAGCAGCAATAATGGTTGTTCCCTTATAAAGCTATTCAGCACTGAAATAGATAGCCAAAAGCGCGCGAGAATGACGAATGGCTAAATGTTTATACTGATTGGTATAACACCTTGTGCTAGATAAACTTTAGCTGATTTATCACAAACCGGGTAAGTAAAATTGGCCATTAAATTGGCAAGTGCTCCCACCGCGCAAACTCCATCCTCGCCCGCAAGCAATAACGGCAATTAATCAGCAGAACACGCAAACCAGCCATTACAGCCGCTTTGACAAAAGCTGACAAGAATGACTGGCGATGTCGCTATTGGCATGAAACACGGAGATTCGAGTAAAAATGCTTAGCTATATGAGTGAATACGGCATTCGGCAGCTTAAGGGAGAGTAAAAAATTAGGTAACAATCACTAATGAAAGTTAGCGCTATGCTGAGTCATACTTAGAAAAATAGCCATGACAGAAATAACGGCAACAAAAAAGCCCTAGCATTAATGCTAGGGCTTCAATGTTTGGCGGAGCGGACGGGACTCGAACCCGCGACCCCCGGCGTGACAGGCCGGTATTCTAACCAACTGAACTACCGCTCCTAAACTTTTGTTACTCGATTAACGTCTTAATCAACTAACTAAATCTATTGACTTGAGTGGCGGAGCGGACGGGACTCGAACCCGCGACCCCCGGCGTGACAGGCCGGTATTCTAACCAACTGAACTACCGCTCCACATCAAGTTGCGGTGAATAATACGTAGGCCGCTGGTGGTCGTCAATAACTTTTTTCATGATTTTGTTCAATCAGCTAAAAAATCATCAAATCTCGCCTTTAGCTTGGCTTTTTGCCACTTTCGTCCGGTAAATCTTCTGGCATAGTCAGGTCAATTTCATCAAGCGCCGGACCAATCTCTTTGGCTCGCTCTTGCTCAAGCCGCGCAGCGGTTACCGCTAACGCTTCTTTCAAATTTTGACGCTTACGCCAAATTAGCAAGATTATCGTACCCAGTATGACTAACAGAGTATTGATGGTGATAATCCAAAATAGCGCGTCATCTTTGGCCTTTTTCTCCTCTGCCGCTGCTTTTATCGCGGCAATGGCTGCTAACTCTTCTTCCGTTGGCGGCGGATCGGGCGGTCTAACTAAATTGAAGAACTGTTCGGGGAGTTTAAGGTAAATCTCACGCCCACTGCTAGTGGTGCTCGCGGCAATGCTCTTAATCCGGTAACTGCCAAAAGCCGATACCTGTGGCAATAAAAACTGACTATCGGCGATTTCAATATCTCGATGATCAAGTGTCAACTGCAAGCCTGCGGGGCCCACCAAGTCAAACTCAAAAAAAGTATCTTGTAACTGTAATTGGCTGTCATCAATTTTTAGGGCTAACGCCCAGCGGCCCGTAAGCGGGTCTTCAGGTTCAATAACATCAATTTCGATTGGCATGGGTTTCAGTTCAAACTCTTGTTTGGCTACCCTTTCGAATAGATTGTTAGTTGCCTTAACCTCTAACGTGTAATGACCCCATGGCTGATTGAGATTGATATCACCGGTAAAAATGCCATCATCCGGTGCTTCATCGAGCTTTTCGCCATTGTCATTGTAACTGCCAACCACAATCGTACCGGCAGCAAAGTTCTCTTCACCAGGTAAATGCTGACTGACAAATTTTGCTGTCCAATCAACTAAATAGTCTAGCCCTGGCATACGCATACGTTGCTCATCGGCCATTAGCTGCGCAGTTAATTTAACCCGCTCGCCTTGATAAAGTGGCTGCGGAATGGCCTCGACGTTGATGCTGAGATCAGACACTTTTTGAATCTCAGAGCCTTCGACAACGCGACCGAGCAGTTGCCAAGGTCCGGGCATGGGGTTATTGATAGTAACAATATCACCTGTCATACCATCAACCCACTGTACGTCTTCTGGATGGCGGTTGGCATACCACTTACTGCCATCAGGCAACACGATAACCACAGGCGCACTGCCATATTGGCGTTGGATAAATAACGTGACACTGTCGACCATATGATCGATACGAAAACGGTTTTTTAATTCACTCGCCTGATGCGACGGCACCACATTTTGCGCTAAGACAGGCTGCCACAACAGCGCGCTAATGAATGCAATGCTCGTTATCCATCTCTTCATAAATTAATGTTTATCCTCGCCAGATGCACTGCCCTGATTTAGCAACTAAATCTAATCTTTCTTCGTGCTTTAATAGTTCATCGGCAGATGCCGCGATCACTTTAAGGGCGCTACGGTTTGGATCTAAACGTTGAATGCCGCCAGCTTCTTGTCCAGGCTTTTCACTGCTAAGGTCAAACTTGGTTTGTCCCCCAGTCATCACCAGATAAACGTCGGCTAAAATCTCAGCATCGAGTAATGCGCCGTGAAGGTCGCGACGGGAGTTATCAATACCATAACGCTTACACAAGGCATCAAGGTTATTCTTTTGCCCGGGATGTAAGAACTTAGCAATATCTAACGAATCGAGGATCTGACAAATACTATCGGTTTTGGGACCTTGAGGATTAAGTAACGAGAACTCGTGATCCATAAAGCTCACATCGAACGATGCGTTATGTGCCACAATTTCAGCGCCGTCAATGAACTCAATAAACGATTGCGCTATTTCACTAAACTTTGGCTTGCTAGCGACAAATTCGTTGGTGATACCGTGAACTTCAATCGCTTCTTCATCAATTAATTGCAGAGGGTTAATGTATTCATGATAATGCCTGCCCGTAAGCTTGCGGTTTACCACCTCAACACAACCAATTTCAATAATTCGGTGACCTAGGAAAACCGGTCCTGCGCCTTGGTTCATACCCGTGGTTTCTGTATCTAAAATAACCTGTCGTTTTGCATTTGAGATTAAATTCATGACTTCATTATGCTATTGAGTGAGAATAAACAGTATTGCTTGTATTTGACTATGGTAACAACTTGATGAGCGGACTGAAACAACTCTCTATCTATACTGATGGCTCCTGCCTTGGCAATTCCGGTCCAGGTGGCTACGGCGTGGTGATGAAATACAAGCAGCACACCAAAGAAATTGCCGCCGGATTTGCGCTCACCACCAACAACAGAATGGAGCTACTGGCGCCGATAATCGCCTTGGAAGCCCTGTATGAGCCCTGTCAGATCACCCTCACCAGTGATAGCCAATATATGTGCCAAGGTATTACCCAATGGATCCATGGCTGGAAAAAGAAAAACTGGATAACCTCAACAAAACAACCGGTAAAAAATGTCGATTTATGGAAACGACTAGATAAGGCCATTGAAGGCCACACGATTGATTGGCGTTGGGTTAAGGGTCATTCAGGCCATACAGAAAATGAACGCTGTGACACGCTAGCCCGTCAAGCGGCTGAGGCTAAACCCGACACAGCCGACGAAGGATATTTGCAGCAAATCCAATCTAATTAGTCTCACTGCGCTGGTTCGCGCGTTGGCAAAATTCTACAAAAGCATCAGACAACGCACTGCGGTGGCGACTTTTGTGGCGGATTTGATAAAACTGTCGGCTGAGCGCTAACCCCTCAACCTCAATGAGTGACAGCTCTTTGCGGCTTATCTCTTTTTGCACCGTAAGCTCTGAGAGTACTGCTAAGCCAGCCCCTTGTTTAACCGCTTGTTTAATCGCCTCAGGCGTCGAAAAACTAAACCGCTCTTGCAAGCGCATGCCTAAGGCATTGGCATTGCGAATAAAATACTCTCGGGTACCCGAACCCGACTCTCGCATCACCCAATATTGATCGTTAAGGTCTGCTGGGGCGACGGTTTTACCAGCCAAAGGGTGAGCAGGATGACAGAAAACTAGTAAATTATCTTGGTGCCAAGGGTGCACATTCAAGCGGCTATCTACGCAATCACCTTCAATAAAGCCAATTTCACTACCAAATTCTAATACTGAGTCAATCACGGCTTGGGTGTTATCAATATTTAAATCAACTTTTACCCCAACATGTTGCTGACAAAATGCGACTGAGCTTTTGGCTAACAAAAAATTGCCAATCGTTGAGCTCGCCGCCACATTTAAGGTGCCATGTAAGCTTTGATTAGGTGCACTAAATAGATGCTCAATCTGATCAACTTTCTGAATAGCTTCGGTGGCTAATGGCAACAACAAACTTCCTTGGGCATTCAGTCGCAACTTGTTGCCAATGCGTTCAAATAACCGCGCGTCCAATTGCTTTTCTAATTCTGCCAGTGCCATTGAAGTGGCTGGCGCTGATAGGCTCACCTGCTGAGCGGCTTTTGCCACTTGCCCAGTACGGGCAATTGCTTCAAAAATAGCTAATTGCTTTAAGGTTATACGCATAGTTACGATCAGTTATCTAATTTTGCATGACTGTTTCGGCCAGCACTTGGCGCTGTAGCCCAATTGGGCTGGCGTACTTTCTGTTTTTCATGGATGGGGGTTAATGGGCTTTCCATCTTGCGGGCAACAATGATGTAGACCGAGCCACTACTAGGTAACCATGCCTGTAAAGCATGTTGCCAAATGCTGTCGACAACAATATCGCTCATTAAATGATGATAGAGCAAACGTTCATCGGCTAACACTTGGTAACCGAGCAGTCCGAGCCAATCTTTCACCCTGGATGGACGGAAAAAATGACCACACCAAGGTACTTTTGTTTGATAAGACGGCAGTAGCTTGCCAGTAAATACGGGGCTTAGTGGATTAAAACCGACAATAAACAGGTAGCCCCCTGCAATTAATACCCGATCGGATTCCCGTAGCAATTGATAAGGATCATTATCAAACTCTAATAGGAAGCTACTGACAATGGCATCAATACTACTCGATTGTACCGGCAGGTGATGATAATCCCCCACCACAGACACCAAGGATTTAGGGGCTAAGGAAAATTCCTTGCCGATTGGCAGCTGAGGCTTGTCAAGCTGCTGACTTAATGGACCAAGGCTTAACATATGATAGCCAAATACCTTTGGCCACCAAGGTGCTAAGCGCTCTTCAATCGCTTCTTGAATCACAATACCATTGGGTAAATCTTGCCAACAGATAGCCGGATGAGTATCGCTTGAAGTCAACCCTGCCCCCTATGTTTATGATTGTCGTTGCCCGTGCAGTTTAATCATTAAATATCTAAAAGCCTATACAAGCAACTGCTTTGCTCAGTAAACTGAGCATTATCAGCTTAATGGCTAAAATAAAGGCACGATATGCTACAAGTCACTCCAATCCCCGCTTTCAACGACAACTATATTTGGCTGTTACAACATACGGCTACAGGGCGCAATTATGTGGTTGACCCTGGCTGCGGTTCCACCGTGGCGAACTACTTACACCAGCACCAGTTAACCTTAGCGGGTATTTTGATCACGCATCACCATCAGGACCACACTGGCGGGATTAAGACATTACAAGCCAGGAGCGAAGCACCGATACCAGTATATGGCCCAAAGAAGGAAAATATTGCTGGCTTAACCCATACCATTAGCGATGATGATAAGCAGATAAGCTTAGATAACAATCTTGACGTGGACATCATTCACTTACCGGGACACACATTAGGCCATATCGCCTATAAAATTGGTCAGCATGTATTTTGTGGAGATACCTTGTTTAATGCAGGGTGCGGACGTTTGTTTGAGGGGACTGCTGAGCAAATGCATGCCTCACTGAGTAAATTAGCGGCGTTAGATGATGATACGCTATTTTATCCCGCTCACGAATACACCTTGAGTAACCTAGCCTTTGCGACTCAAGTCGACCCCGACAACGTTGCACTGAGTGATTATCTGCAGACTTGCCAACTGCAACGCCAGCAAAATAAGCCAACTTTGCCCACTAAACTTGCGACTCAGCTAAGCATCAATCCTTTCTTGCGCGTAGACAAAGAGGCGATCCAGTCCGCACTCTCAATACATTTTCAAACTCATATCGCGGATCCTGTGCACGCATTTGCGTTATTGCGCCAATGGAAGGACAGCGCTTAAGAAATGCTTTACAATGCTCGGCTAAAGTAAGTCCCCTACGCTATCTATCGGCGAATAGAGAGGGACAATATTGAGGAAATTTTTAGATGCGCTTACCTATCTTGGTTATCACAGGAGGAATCCTGCTGCTAAGTGGTTGTCAAACTTCACCCGATTTACCACAAGAACCACAAGCACCGGTAACAATTGCCCCACCTAAACCGCTTCCAGAGGTGGAAGTAGAACAACCCATTGCGGTTACTGATGTTTGGCAACGCATTCGTCTAGGGTTGAGCATGCCAGTCCCCGACCAAAAGCTAGTTAATCAATACCGCGATTGGTACATCAAGAACCCACAGCATCTTGCTCGCGTCTCACAACGCGCTACGCCGTTCATGTATCTGATTGTTGAAGAAGTAGAGAAACGCGATCTGCCAATTGAACTGGCACTTTTGCCGATTGTCGAAAGTGCCTTTGATCCGTTCGCATACTCTCATGGTGCCGCGTCTGGTCTTTGGCAGTTCACTTCTCCTATGGCAAGACACTTCGGCTTAGAGATGAATTGGTGGTATGACGGCCGCCGTGATGTACCCGCCGCGACAGTAGCTGCCATGGATATGATGGAATATTTATATGACCGCACCGGTGAGAATTGGTTATATGCCATCGCGGCATACAATACTGGCGAAGGCCGGGTTAACAATGCTGTGCGTAATAACAAACGTAATGGTAAATCCCACGATTTTTGGTCTTTGCGTTTACCCACCGAAACTCGCCGCTATGTGCCGCAACTGCTGGCATTAGCTGATGTGGTTGCCAATGCAGACAAATATGGTATCGAATTAACCCCAATCGCCAATGAACCACAACTTGAAGTAATCGATATTGGTAGTCAAATTGACTTAGCACTAGCCGCTGAATTTGCCGGTATGACCACAGATGAACTGCATAAAATTAACCCGGGCTACAACCGCTGGGCGACCGCGCCTGATGGTCCGCACAATTTGGTTTTGCCCATCGATAAGGCAGAGAGCTTTAAGCTTGAGTTGGCTAAAACCGATGAGAAGTCTCGCCTTAAATGGCAACGTTACCAAATTCAATCAGGTGATAGCTTAGGTGTTATTGCACGTAAATTTCACACTACCCCTTCAGCGTTAAAAGCGGTTAACGATCTTAATGGCAATACTATTATCGCCGGTCGCCATCTGTTAATCCCTGTCGCGACGCAGGATTTAAGCGACTATAACCTCAGCGCAGAACAACGCTTAGATCAGCACCAAAACCGTCAACGCAAAGGTGTTAAACTTGATTATCAAGTCAAATCGGGTGATTCACTTTGGAAAATTGCTAAGCAACATAAGATTAAGGTGAGCCAACTGGCGAGCTGGAATAATATGGCACCTAGCGATCCACTCAGAGTCGGGCAAAACATGGTAATTTGGACGCAGACCTCCGGTAATGGTCAGGGCGTAACCCGCACCGTAAATTACACTGTGCGCTCAGGCGATTCATTGGCCCGTATCGCTTCAAAATTCAAAGTACGCGTGGGTGATTTGGTGCGTTGGAATAGTTTAGACAAGCAAAAATATCTACAACCAGGTCAAAAGCTTAAGCTCTATGTAAATGTCACGGGCAATCGTGTTTAAGCGAGCTTTTACATGATTTCGCTAAGCATAAAAAAGGTTGCCAATAGGCAACCTTTTTTATATCCAACACAAGCTAAACGATGGTTCAATAACGCTTAAAATCCACCAAGCTTTTTAAACAAGCTGTCTTTTAACTTGTCTGTTTCTTCTTTAATCTTCGAATCAAGCAAAGCATCAGTATCTAAAGCAAACTTAGGTTCGGTGAAACTGCCACTGATAGCAAATGGAATCTCAACACCATGTAGCGCATCACGACCACCACCACCTTGTCCCTCAAGCGACCCGACCACAGAGGTCGTTAATGAATAATCAATTGTCTCACTAAGCAAGTTAGCACTGCCCTTACCCGCCAAGCGAATAAGCGGTGATGCCATCTCTAGGTCTTGATTACTAAAAACACCTTTAGCAATAGAGAAGCTGCCTGTCAGACTGGTAAAATCTGTTTTCTTCTCTTCGGCTTTACTACTTGAAAAGTCGCCACTCATTTTGGCTTGAGCATCACGGATCATTTGCGGAATATTAACTCCATAAAGTGCACCATCTAGCGCTGCAAACTTGCCTTTGGCGTTAAGGTTTCGCTTAATATTGTCAGTGATTAAGCTCTTACCATTACCAGATAGTTCAAAGTTTGTTTCGCCCGCCAACATATCAACCTCAGCCGCATCAATCAGTAGAGGCCTAATTTGTACACCGGTAATTTTCTTATTGAATTGATAACTGGCTACTTTTTTGCGGCCATCTAATTTAGCTGAAGCTTGCAACTTTCCTTCATAAAGTTGCGCCGTTAGTTTGCTGACACTTAACACGCCATTTTTCAAATTGGTATTCATCACCCATTTTTCAGTGGTTAAGTTACTGACTTTGACTGATTCTATGGTTAAATCAAACGTGCCATTGACCTGTTTAAGTCCACGAAGATCGGGCTCTGTTTGCGAGCCACCGGCCGGTTGACTCGGCTCTTTACCTTGTGCAGACGTACTGTCTGTACTAGCTAACAATTTGTCCAGGTCAACAGGCCCAACATCCAGCTTAGCGTTAACATTTGGCACTTTGTTTGCGAAGTTAACATCAACTTTACCGCTCGCACTGATATCTGCAGCACTGAATGATTTCAATTCTAGCTTAGCCATTTTCTGAGTAACATTAACTGACATATCTGTGGTTAAGTTAATCGTCATACTGCCTTGTGGGATCGACTTACCACTGACACTATTACTCACCTTTAAATCGGTTAGCTCATACTCACTAAAGTCACTGGAAATTTTAACTTGTCCCTCGCCTTCGCTGGTAACCAACATATCCGGCAGTTGCCCTTTAAATTGGTAACTCAATTTGGCAAATTCATCTAAAGTAAATTGACTCAACTGGATGCTAGCGAGTTCAAAGGTCTGGGTGACGCCCGTTGCTTGATCAAATGTTTCTACTTGGGTGTTAGTGATATTAATGCCACCAATATCAATAGAGGAAATAGCGATACCCGATGACTCAGCTGCCGGTGTAGATGGTTGTGGTTCTACCTGAGCATTGCCACTATCGGCTAGGCCATCAAAACTGCTGCGGCCATCTTTGTAGGTCGCAAGATTAACAGTCAACCCGTCTAGGCTGATCTCTTCTATTTCTACTTGCTTGCTCAATAGTGGCATTAACGCCACACTGGCTACCACTTGGTTCACAGCCAGCATATTTGCTTTATCAAAGCCTTGGGGATTTGACAGCGCAATGCCACCTAGCTTAATTCCAACGGAGGGGAAAAATGTCCACTCCAAATCCTCGTTGATTGTAAGTGTCCGACCCGTTTTATCTTTAACCGCATCCACAAGTTGCGGTTTAAAGTCATTGGGGTCAAAAACTAAGGTAAGATAGGCCGCTAGCGACACAAATAGCAGCAACACTGCTACCAAAATCCACTTTACTACTTTCATACTCGAATCCATCCAACAGTTAAATAGCGTGTAATAATCGTAACTTTAACATAAGCATAGCTGTTGAAACACGTGCTGCCTAGGCAAAAATTATGACCATCTCGTGATCGTATCCATCTAGAATACGAGCTGCTAGGTTCTGCCAAGATTAAATAGCTATTTAAATTAATATCAAACAAGATTTTACCACTATTAATAGTGATTGCTTGTAATAGTGATGACTTGATAGCCAAAAAATAAATATAATATAGACACCGTATTTATTTACAGACAATATTGTTTACTGATATATAATCATACGAACAAGCCACATTAATTAACCTTCCTAAAAAATGTTATTAAGAGAGCCGAAATATAATGAGCAAACAATATGATGTAGAGCAAGCATTAGCAGCGCTTGACAGCTATGGTAAATATAAAAAGTATGAAGGTTCTTTAGAAAATGCTAGAAACAAGGAGCAGATAGCAAAATATTTACAAACATTAGATCTTAGCTTGCGTAAAATGCTCATTTTACAAGAGTCGGTTAATGAACTTGTTGAAGACAAAAAGCGGTTAATTATTAAGCAAGAACACATACAAACATATAAGACTAAAGTGATCAATTTGTCTCGTCAGTTTAATATGAGCTACGACGAAGTTATTCAAGTGATGAAAACCCAATCCCAACAAAATTAACCGCCAGGATTGAGTTATCTTATACCCTATACTTTAAAGCTCGATACTAATTGCTCTAGCTGCGATGAACCTTGTTGTATCTGCTCGCTTGAATCGCCTATCTGAACACTTTTTTGCTGGTTCTCTAGTGAGATATCATTGATACGGGTTACATTCATATTTAGCTCAGCTATCACTGCACTTTGCTCTTCGGTCGCGGTTGCGATCTGAATATTCATATCAGATATTTGTCTAATCGATGATTTAATTACATGTAACGCTTCAACCACTTCAGAGGTTTCACTGACCGTTTCACTGGATTGCACTTTAGCTCTCTCAACCGATTTATTCACATTTTCAATAGAATCTCGAATCGCATCAATAATGCCGTTAATCTCTTGTGTAGACTCTTGGGTTCGGCTCGCGAGTGTTCTCACCTCGTCTGCAACGACCGCAAAACCGCGCCCAGCTTCGCCTGCCCTTGCCGCTTCAATAGCTGCATTTAGAGCTAGTAGATTGGTTTGCTCAGCAATACCTACAATCACGTCCAAGATCTGACCTATCTTGGCTGAATTAACTTGCAGTTCTTGAGCAACTTGCGATGTTGTTTCTAGCTCATCAGATAACACATTAATTTTTGATACGGCACCATCAACAACTTGAGTGGTCCGGTCCGCTTCCGTATCTGCGCTGGCCGCACTATCAGCAGCCAACTGTGCGTTTGATGCCACCTCTGACGCCGCCATCGACATTTCGTTAATCGCAGTGGCAACACTCTCGGTTTCTGTTTGCATATTGTCAGTCACTTTATTGGCTTGGGCCGAAATATCTGCAAGGCCAACAGCGAGACCTCGGCTGTGGCCAACGGAATCGGCAACGGATGCAACAACCGATTGAATTTTCGTAATGAATGCATTGAATCGCTCTGCCACCTCCTTGAGCTCATCAGCCCCATTTTCTTCTAACCTAAGTGTAAGATCGCCCTCACCCCTAGCGATATTTTCAAAGGCATGTATGGTCTGCTGCATTGGTCTAGAAATACTATGGGTGATGAAAAATAGCAGCGCCACAACAGGCAACCAGACAATGGCACCAATAAGTAAGTATTGCCAGGTAAAAGCATATTTTTGCTCATCAATATCATCAACATAAATACCTGTACCCGTGATCCAGCCCCATGGTTCGAAGCGTTTAACCACACTCATCTTTGGACTTGGCTCAGATGCATCAGGGCGGTTCCACATATATTCAACTTTAGTCCGCTCACTATTAGCCGTACCGGTAACCATCTCTTGGAACAACCTTACACCGTTAGGATCTTTCATCCCTAATACGTTGGTATTAACTAATTTTTTGGCAAAAGCATGCTGGACCATCACCCCTTGTCGGTCAATGGTCCAGTAATACTCCTTGCCCGCATAACGCAGTTTATCCAGCGCAGCTATAGCGCCGGCTTTAGCTTGCTCTTCACTTAGCAGTCCTTGTTGTGATTGCTCATAAAACCCTGCAATCACCTTCTCACCTACATCAGCCAATGAGGATAACTTGGCCTCTTTCTCTTCCATCAATAACTGCTCGATGGAGATCAATGCAAAAATAAACATTAATGCTGTAGCTAGAATAGACAGGCCCAGCATCAAGAACAGACGACTCGATATTTTAATCTTTCTAAACAGATTGTTAATTGAATCCATGGCTAGCCTCTTTCTAAAGAGTTTTTATAGTTAATGTTATAAACCTTGTTCATGGAGCGGTTTTTGTCAAAGTCATCAGCAATTAAAACGACAACTTTGTGGTTATTTTTCCACCAAACTTAAGCAGTTCAGCATTAATCCACTATATTTATAAGGTTAATGTTAAAACAGAAACTCAACTGGATGAATTCAACCTTAGTAAAAGGCGTAATGATCATGGCTGCCGTAGCCGTTGGTTATCTGCTGATGGCTACCAAGGAAGCTGCCCAAGTCAATGAGCAACAGACTGCTCGTATGGCTATATCGACCACGCCCTTGTCTGCACCAATTATTATTGCTCAAGAGCTGGATTATTTTACTGAGCAGAATATCTACGTAGAGCTGCAACCACTTCGCGGCGGCCACCTGTGCTTTGAAGCCTTAATGAAAGGCGATGCTGATCTCGCAACGAGTTCTGAGTCAGTTGTGATGTTTAATAGCTTTCGTCGCAGTGACTTTCGAATTATTTCCAGTTTTGTCGAGTCCGACAATGACATCAAATTGCTATCGCTCACCACAAGTGAGTTATCCACGCCACAACAGTTGCGGGGAAAGCGCATTGGTATGGTGCAATCAAGCGCCAGTGAGTTCTTTTTGTATGCCTACTTAATCATGACGGGCCATGCAGATTTATCCATTATACCAATTTATATGGCTCCACAAGATTTAGGCCCAGCGCTATTGGCCGGCGAAGTTGACGCGATATCTATTTGGGAGCCCTACGGCTATCGCCTGCATAAAGCCTATGGCGACAAGATTGCCAGCCTTAATAGTAAAGGCAGTTATAACCTGAGTTTTAATCTCATCACCAATACTCACAATAATCTTAGCGACGAGCAATTAGTGTCTATTCTCACCGCATTAAGAAAAGCTAGCCAATATATTGCGAGCTCTCCAGAACAAGCTAAACAGCTGGTTAGCGACTACCTTAACATCTCACCAAAACAGCTTAATTGGGGCTGGGAAGATTATATTTTTAGACTATCACTTAACAATTCATTAATTGCAAACCTGCAAACCCAAGCGCGGTGGGCCAAAGCAGCCAACTTAGTCGATGCCAAACAGTTGCCAGACTATAGACTGTTAATTGACGACAAATATTTAACTCAAGCTCTTTTAATTAATCGCGACCACTAGTTATCAACATGAATATTAAAAGCCAGATATTAACGCAACTTATTCTCGCAATTTTATTAGTGGTAATGATCAGTATTAACCTGTTTGGCTTAAAAGAGGTGCAAACTTATAGCTATGACAAACTCCAAAACGTCCTAGAGATCGAGCAATCTATCGCTAACCTCAAAGGCAAACTCTGGTTACTGCAGAAATACCAAGACACGGCAGCGCGTATTCAGGCAGATGAAGCGCGTAATCAACTAGGTCAATTACTGCAAGCTTTAAAGCTTGAAAGACCTCAAGAACAAATGCTTATAAACAATATAAAACGCCTTAATAGCACGCTAAATAGTCTACTGCGCTTGGCTGAGACCGCCCCCTCCACCAACAATGACACCAGCATTTTGTCAGCAACGGGTATGTTAACCGCCAGACTAAATACCACCATGCTATCAATGGGAGAAGAGCTGACTCAGTTACAACAACTTGTGATTGGCAATGCCCAATCGACCCAAAATAAATTACTCTATATCGTTGGCTCAACCCTACTGATTATCGCCTTGTTGGTGATTTCATTTAATTTGTTTACCTTAAGCCGCCTAAGAGCTGGCCAACGCATTTTCACTGACGAATTCAAGAAAATGGCTAAGGGTGATTTAGACAGTCAAGTTCATATTAGCCACAACAACGAGTTTAAAACCCTAGGGCAACATTACAATCAGATGAAACGCTCATTGGCGACTATCACTCAACGCAAAGAAGCACTTGCAAACGAGGTTGAAGCCCAAGCAAAAGCCTTAAAATCGCAGCACCTCAAGTTACAACATCTTGCAGAACATGATGATTTGACCGGCCTATTAAACCGAAGAGCCTTTGAAAGCCTCGCCGACAAGACTTTGAGCCGATGTAGACGGCACCATCAAGGGTTGGCACTACTGTTTATTGATATCGATAAATTCAAGCAGATAAATGATGTTTATGGCCACGGCGCCGGTGACGATATGCTAAAAGCTCTTGCACGTAGCATCACCGCCATGACAAGACAGGCTGATATTTGCTGCCGGCTTGGCGGTGATGAATTTATTATCTGTATCGAGCCGATTAAAGATCCAAGTGAAACATTAGTGATTGTTGAAAAACTATTTAGCCAAATTGATTTATATAATCAGCAAAATCACCATAAAAACGCGCTTCGCGCTCAGCATAGCGCAAAGCAAAACCCTGACAAAGTTGAACAACATCAACTGCAGATCAGTGTCGGCATCAGTTGTTTTCCCCATAACGGCGACAGCTTGCCACTGTTAGTTAAAACGGCAGACCACGCAATGTATCGCGCCAAAAAGGCGCAAGGTAACAGTTTTTATATAGCCGATAGCAGTCCAAACTTAGTCAGCGCCGACCAAACAACTCACCTCAGCAAAAAACCTAAGCGCCTATCTTCTTAGTGGCTGCCCGCCCAGAAAAATGTGCGCTTTTTCTTTGTCTTTTAGGTGACTTAAGCCAACGCCAGATCAGCAAGCCCGCTAGTATTAAGATATACACAATCGGTTCAATGATTTCTGACTTTACCGACCAGTAAAAATGCACCGGCACTGCCAATGCCAAAAAATAGATACTATTGTGCAATTGTTGCCAACGACGGCCCATCTTTCGGCGAACTTTGGCAAAAGACGTGATTGCTAGCAGAGCTAACAATAAAAAACAAACCGCACCGAGCAAGATATAAGGACGCTTAATCACTTCTTGAATAAGCAGATCCCAAGCAAATAGCAGATCAAAAGCAAAAAATGACATCACATGTAAGCAAGCGTAAAAGAATACGTATAAACCTAACAATCGACGCGTTTGCATCAATGCGCTAAAGCGCAGCGCTTTGGCCAGCGGGCTAACTAGCATGACAGCCACCAAGCTGTTAAGCGCCCCCATGCCGGTATAGTGAATAATATATTGCGCCGGATCGCCGCCCGCTTTATCCGCCAAAACTAGCAAAGTTAAATAGACTATCGGTAAAATAGCGAGCAGGTGAAACACCGTCTTCATCAGTAATATCTGTTTTGAGCTCAATCTCAACATCCACTCCCCCGCATTAATAATTACGGTGTAAATCTAAGCCAGAATACAAAGATGCCACTTCCTCTTGGTAACCATTGAACGGCAAGGTTGCAATACGTTTGGCCGAGAACAAGCCTCCTTCGCCAATACGACGTTCAGACGCTTGTGACCACCGTGGATGATCAACTTCAGGATTAACATTGGCGTAAAAGCCATACTCTTGAGGCGCCAATTGATTCCAGCTAGTGGGCGGCTGCTTATCCAATACCCGAATTCGCACAATGGATTTAATACTCTTGAATCCATATTTCCACGGCACAACCAAACGAATGGGGGCACCGTTCTGCGCGGGTAAGGTTTTGCCATACAAGCCCACCGCTAAAAAGCTTAAGTCATTCATCGCTTCCGCCAGTGTTAGCCCCTCAACATAGGGATAATGGATTCCGCCGCCCATTAGGCGGCTTTTCTGGCCGGGCATTTGTTCAGGATCATAAAGGGTTTCAAAGGCAATATGGCTTGCCGAGCTTTTCACCCCTGCGAGTTTAAGCAACGAACCTAAGCTAAATCCGACCCAAGGGATCACCATAGACCACGCTTCAACACAGCGTAAGCGGTAAATTCGCTCTTCCAATGGTAAAATACCGGTTAAATCATCAAAGTTTAACGTAATGGGCTTATCCACTAAGCCATCAATCTTTAGCTGCCAGGGGTTAACGTTAAAGCCCTGGGCATTATCGAGTGGATCGGTTTTACTGGTACCAAACTCATAAAAATTATTATGGCTAATAACCTTGTTCTCAGGGGTCAATAATTCATTGACTTCAAAACGACTGTTCTTACTGAAATCAAGCTTTTTGGTCACAAAAGGGTCTTGAGCTTTAGATTCACCAAAAAGATCAAACAATCCTGCTTGCACTTGACCTGGTAGTGATGCACCCACAGCACCTAGGCCTAACGCTTTAATGATGGCGCGCCTGTCATTAAATACTGCCTCTGGAGTCACCTGATTTTCTCTGATTGACCAGCGTGGCTTTTGTAAAATACCGCGTTTAAAATTTGATGCTGCCATTACTGTCGCCCTCATAAATTGTCATTCTTATTGATAGGATCGGACTTTAGCCAAAATTATTTCATTGTTTTTTAAACAAATGCTTAAAGGTTATTCATACGGGGATTAAACACTTGAAGATCACCTTGTTGCATGCCAATCTTACTGCACTTTTTCTTAGAGAGTCCGACTTCATGGCATTTGACCTCGCATTCACAGCACCACAGATTGCCGCATTCGCGGGAATCGCATTTCTAGGCTTATTAATTGGTGCATTACTGAACCAAAAACTCACCCGCCATCGTTGGCAACAAGTGCGCACCGAACTTGAGCAACTCCATTCTGATACGGTGGCAGAATTAGCGCAACAGATGGACACCCAAGACGCACACATTGACACTCTCACCAACGACAAGCAAAAGCTATCCGATAAGCTTGAACAGCAGCTCACGTTATTAGGCATGGCGCAACAGCAAGCCAATCGCACTGAAACATTAGAACAGCAGTTAGCTGATGCGCAGCGCAAACAGATTGAAACTCAACTAGCACTATCAAAATCTCACGCGATGGCGCAGACCCAACAAGCAACGTTTAATGTTGAGCAACAAGCTTTAGAAGAAAAAGTGGCCCACTTGAAAGAATCTGAGCAACGATTGACCACTCAGTTTGAAAACTTGGCCAACCGTATCTTTGACGATAAAAGTGAAAAGCTCAGCGTGCAGAGCCAAGCACAATTAGACAAGGTGTTAGCACCATTTAAGCAGCAAATTGAAGGATTTAGAAAACAAGTTCAAGAGTCCTACACCGTAGAGCAATCCCAGCGCAGCGCTTTTACCCATCAATTAGAGTCGCTCAAAGCGCTCAATTTACAAATGAGCCAAGATGCGACAAATCTGACGAAAGCCTTAAAAGGTGACAACAAGCAGCAAGGAAACTGGGGCGAAGTCATTTTAGAGCGAGTGCTACAAGAAAGTGGCCTGCGAGAAGGCCATGAATACCGAACTCAAACCGACTTAAAATCAGATAACGGCAAACGCTTTAAGCCCGATGTGATTGTACATTTACCCGAAAATAAAGACGTGGTTATTGATGCAAAAATGTCACTGGTGGCTTATGAACGCTATTTTAACAGTGATGATGAGGCAGAAAAGTCAGCTGCAATAAGCGAGCACTGCCAATCAATTCGTAATCATATTAAAGGTTTAGGGCTTAAAGATTACCAACAATTACATGGGCTCAACAGCCTAGATTATGTATTGATGTTCATTCCACTGGAGCCCGCGTTTTTACTCGCCCTTGAACACGACCCCAGCATTATCAACTTTGCCCTTGAAAAGAACATTATGTTGGTTAGCCCAACTAATTTACTGGTAGCGCTGCGCACCATCAATAACATTTGGCGTTATGAATACCAAAATCAAAATGCACAACATATCGCCAAACAAGCCGCAAAGATATACGATAAGCTGTGCGGCTATATAGACGATATGGAAAAGGTGGGCCGCGCGATAGATAGTGCAGACAAAAGCTACCAGAACGCAATGAAGAAGCTCGCTAGCGGTAAAGGTAATTTAGTCAGGCAAGCACACCAAATGCAGCAATTGGGCGTCGCCACCAGTAAACAAATTGAGCCAATCATGCTCGATACAGCACTCGATGAAACATTAGATGAAACGCTAGATGACAAATAGTCCGCTAAGCCAAAAGTGTCAGCAAGGATGCACATTTTAGCTTAGGCCATTAAATCCATTGATAGCAACAGAGGTAGTAATGCGCAAGGTGTTGTTTGCCCCAATCAATGTACTGTTGATCATCAGTTGGCTGCTAATGAGCAATCAAGTGGTTGCCCAGCCATTAACAGAGCAACAACAGCGCTATCTTGATGCCAGGAAAGCATTAGATAAGCGCCAACTTACGACTTATCAATCATTGCGAAAACAACTCGATGATTATCCTTTGGTGCCCTATTTAGACTTTCATGCTGATATCGAGAAGATTTTGAAAATGGACGGCGAACAAGCCGCCCAGGCCATTGAACAATTTAGACACACACCATTGTATAACAGCGCACGCTACCGATACTTAAAACGTGCCGGTAGCCAGCGGCGCTGGCAAGACTTCCTAGCGATAAGCCCACAGGCGCCGAATAATAAGGTGCTGCAGTGTTATTACTATCGTGCTCAGGTCAGCAAAGAACCGCAAATTGCCTATGCTGGCGCGGAAAAACTGTGGCTCCACGGGCGCTCACAACCTAAAGAGTGTGACCCGTTATTTAAACAGTGGGAAAAAGCAGGCTTACGCTCACAAGAGCTGATTTGGTCAAGGATGCTGCTGGCTTTTAATGCTGGTCAAACTAGCCTGCTTAAGTATCTAAGCCGCAAGATCACTCGGCATCAAGATCAGGCTAAGCGTTTGCTTGCAGTCTATAAAGACCCTCGTAGCCTGAGACATAAGAGCCGGTTTACTAAACAGGCTAAAATCAATGGCGATATAGTCGATGCCGGCCTTAGACGTTTAGCCAGAAAGGATGTGGTCAAAGCGGTCACGTTATTTGCCGATTACCAAAAAGCAGACCGATTTACCGACTACCAAGGACGCCAGCTTGGGCGTCACTTAATTCGCCGCGCCATTATCAAACAAGAAATGGGCTTGCAAAGCCTTGTCGATGAAATGTTGCCGCTGCTCGATTCTGACGATTTAGTCATTTTGCGGATTCGCTGGGCACTGCGGCAAAATGAACTCCAGCAAGTGCCGCAGTTTTTAGCCCTGCTCAGTGATGATAATCGCCATAAAGCACGCTGGCAGTATTGGTCACACCGACTTACTGAGCAACCTCAGGATCTTAGCAATTTAAGCACACAGCGAAACTTCTACGGATTTACTGCCGCTTACTTAACTGAGCAGCCCTTCAATATGGGCCATCAAGCAACGGAATCCGATCCACAAATTCAAGCGAAATTGAAAAATGATAAAGGACTGAGCCGAGTCACTGAGCTAATGGCCATCGACAAAACCATTGATGCCCGCGCAGAATGGATAATGCTATTAGGCCGCCATGATAAAAGCATTCAAGCACAATATGGCGCTTTGGCGGTCTCCAACCAATGGCATGATCTTGCTGTGCAAGCCAGCATAAAAGCCGGCGCCTGGAACGATATGACCATGCGCTTCCCTTTTGTTGAATCGCCACTATTCACCCAAGCAGCCGACCAACGCCAAGTAGACGTTGATGATTTACGCGCTATCGCACGCCGCGAGAGTGCTTATTATCCTTACGCCACATCGGGCGTAGGCGCCAGAGGGCTAATGCAACTCATGCCTGGCACTGCCAAAGATACCGCCAAACGTTATAAACTTAATTACCAAGGTCAGCGTAGCTTGTATCAAGCCCAGATCAATATCCCGCTCGGCAGCGCCTACTATGCCCAACTACTCAAGCAATTTGATGGTAACCGTGTGTTAGCCGCCGCAGCCTACAATGCCGGGCCGCATCGGGTAAAATCTTAGCTTAAAAAATCAGATGGCCAATTAGATGTAATGACTTTTATCGAGTCAATCCCATTTACGGAAACACGAGAATATGTACAAGCCTTACTCAGTTATCGAGTGATATACCAATTAAAACAACAAAAGCAGCCACAACTATTTAGCGAAGAAGAATGGAACAGAAAGTACTAGTTTGTTGCCAAAACCCAGATATATCATATGGTAAAAACGGCTAAATAAGTAGAATATTTAGCCACTTAAATCAGATATTAAAAGAAGAGTATTAACTTAATAGATAACCTGATATAAATGTTAATAATTCTCAATAACATCTAGATATTGGCAAGCAATGCTTAATTTACTTTCTCTGAGTATGGGATGTGAATACCAGCCTTTGGTTTTCACTGCAACGCAACAAATCGCTGGATATGAAGCACTATCTCGTTTTTATGACCAACAGGGAGTCCCTACCCCGCCGAATCAAATCTTTGAGCAACTTCATAGCCAAGACGAGCAACTCGCTAAAGTGGAGTACCACGCTAAATTGCTACAAATCGAACAGAGCAAACCCAAACTGCCGCTATTTCTTAACATCGACCCCCATGCGTTAGACACAGACAATACGCCGGCAATGCTTGCATTGCTTAGCAGCAGAGAAGCCACTACCGTTGAGATCATTGAGAACACTTGCATCAGCGATGCTCGGCGCTCAGAAAAACTGGTGGCGCAACTAAAGAAACAACAAATAGGTGTCGCACTTGATGACATAGGTGCACCACACTCTATGCTATCACTGCAGCTGTTGAGCCTAGTCGATTGCCTTAAATTTGATATCAGCTGGTTGCAACTACTCGATAAACCAGAACAGCGACAACTGTTCATCGCTTTACTCAACTACGCTAAAGCCAGCCATAAACAAACGGTGCTAGAAGGCGCCGAAACCCACAAACAACTGCAAATGGCCTGTGAATTAGGGGTAGATTTAGTACAAGGTTTTCTATTCAAACCCTGGTTTATTCAGCCACAGTCTAGACTAGCATTAAAAAAAATCCTCAATGAAAATATTGCCGTACCCCAGGCGGTAAACTTGTGCTCTGTTAGCTGAATATTAGTGGATCATTTGATTGTTATATCGCATAGTAAAATGAGTAATTAAAATTCATTGCCAATTAACAGGCTGATTAATTCAGCTACACAATGAATTCACGCTCAAATACTCGCCATTGAACACGAGTAACCAGCTAAGATTTATTGTTGTAATCAATGCTAGGAACATGGATGACTCATACTGCTTTAACAACTTTATTCGAGCAACTCACCACAGTTTTAATCGGTAAACCGCAGCAAATAAAGCTTGCAGTGAGCTGCATTTTGGCTAAGGGGCACTTGCTAATTGAAGATCTACCGGGAATGGGGAAAACCAGCCTATCACACGGATTAGCGCAAAGCTTAGGTCTGAGTTATCAACGAATTCAGTTTACCAGTGATATGCTACCTGCCGATATTTTAGGGGTATCGATTTTTGACAAAAATCAGTCCGAATTTGTTTTTCACCCCGGTCCTATTTTCAAACAGATGATCCTAAGTGACGAGATAAATCGCGCTAGCCCCAAAACCCAATCAGCACTGTTAGAGGCAATGGCTGAGCAACAAATTACCGTAGATGGCGTCACCCATTACCTGCCGTCACCTTTCTTTGTTATCGCCACCCAGAATCCGGTCGAACAATCTGGGACTTTTCCACTGCCTGAGTCTCAGCTCGACCGATTTATGATGCGTTTATCTATTGGTTACCCCAGTAAAGAAGCTGAATTTGCCATGTTACGTGGTAAAAGTAACCCGCCTAATAAGCCATTACCGCAGTGTATCACTCCAATGGCCTTAAGCGAGATGCAGCAACAAGTAGAACAAATATCAGTTTCTGATGCACTACTGCACTATGTTTTAGCTCTGGTTGAAGGCTCAAGAAATTTAGATGAGGGCTATGGGTTATCGCCGCGGGCGAGTAAAGCACTGCTGCAGGCCACGAAAGCTTGGGCCTATATTGAAGGCCGTACCTACGCGGTACCTGAAGATGTCCAGGCGGTCTTTTCAGCCGTAGCAGAGCATCGTATCCGGCACACGAGTCAACAACAAGGCGAGGCCCTGTCGATGACCTTACTTAACAGTATCAATCCTATTTTGTAGTGACGCTGATGGCGATAACCACCAACAAGCAATCTAGGTTGAATCAATGGTTTCGTCACTGGCTGGCGCGGCGTTTGCCTGCATCAAAGAGCATCACTCTCGCCCATAAGAGTATTTTCATTTTACCCACGGGTTTTGGTGTCATCTGGTTAATGCTAGTGGTACTGCTGTTTATATTTGGTACTAATTATCAAAACAACCTAATTATTGGCTTAGCCTTTTTGCTCCTAAGCGTATTTAATACCTGCATTATTTATAGCTATCGCAATCTCGCTGGCATTCACTTTACCGCCAAACCTAGCCCGCAAAATTATGCGGGTGAAAAACTACTTTATGCCATAGAGGTTTCGGCGAAATACCCACAATTTGATTTACAAGTAAACTACCCAGAAAACACGACAGTTACCCTAGCAGAGGTTAATGCCACCACCATGCAAACCTTGGTGCCTTTGGCAAATGAGAAGCGCGGTTATGTGCACCCCGGCAGGCTGAAAGTTTGTTCTCGCTACCCATTGGGTTTATGCCGAACCTGGTCACATTTAGATCTAGATAATCAACAAATTGTTTTTCCAAAACCCATTAAAACCGAAGCAAGTCTGCGTGCATTAGATGAGCAAAGCCAACAAAGTGAGCAGCTGCAAGGAAAACAAATCATAGGCGTTGATGAATACCATGGTTTGAAAGAGTATGTGGTTGGGGAATCCCTCAGGCAAGTTGCATGGAAACAATGGGCACAAGGTAAAGGCATGTTGACTAAGCAGTTTCAACAACCTCAAGGCGCCCCATTATGGCTGGCATTAACAACCGACACCAGCAAAGATATTGAAACACAACTCGGAGAGTTAACTTGGTGTGTCGACCAACTAAGCCGTAAGAAGCAGACATTTGGCTTAAAACTAACAGCGCAGACAATTAACCCTGATAGCGGCGAAAATCACCGCCTAAGATGTTTAACCGCCTTAGCGACCTACGGTCAACAATCAAGCGGCGGTGCGTCATGAAGATGCAACAGGAACTGATCACCCGTAACAGTCAACTGCTGCTATTAATTGTTAATATAGCCGTACTTAGCCCGCTATATGGCGAGATGACCCCTTGGAGTCTGGCAATTTGCGGCATCTGTTTTTTATGGCAACTTGGCATCTATTTGGGCAAAGTGGCCAAGCCACCTAAATATTTAGTCACCATACTCGCCCTAGGCTCAGCATCAACTTTAATTCTGGTTAGCAGCCAAATCGGTATGCTCGATACCTTAATCAATTTACTGACGCTAGGTTACGCGCTTAAGTTCATTGAAATGCGGCAACGCCGCGATGTCCGAGTAGTGGTGTTGGTCGGCTATTTTTTGATTGCGATGACATTTGTTGAAAAGCAAAGCCTGTGGTTTGCACTGCACTTAACCTTTGTAACTGGCATTAACACCGCTGTTTTGGTCAGCTTGTACCGCGCTAACTCATCGGTAAAACCCGCAAGTAAGCTTGGGTTTAAGATCATATTACAAAGTATTCCAGTCGCCATTTTGCTGTTTATCGTCCTGCCGCGTTTGCCACCCATTTGGATGGTACCTAAACTTAACACTGCAACCACCGGGCTGTCTGATCAAGTCGCATTTGGCAATATTGAGGAGCTCACACGCTCCGCTAAGCTGGCATTTAGAGCAACATTCACCGACCAACGCCCCAGCAATGCCGAGCTTTATTGGCGCGCCATTGTGTTAGAAAATTATGATGGCGCCACGTGGACTCAAGACACGAGTATTCAATCGCTGCAAGATGCCGCAATGTACGGTAATAACTACCGTAAGGCGCCTCAAGGTGATTCCCTAAGCTACAGTATCATCGCGGAGCCTAGTAAACAGCATTGGCTCTATGGTTTAGATGTCGCTTACAGTGACAATAGTCAAATCATCAACATGCCTGACTACCGACTGTACAATTTTCAATCCGTCGATCAGAAATTTCAGTACGCAGTCCGTAGTTATCCAGCATTTAAAATGGACGCTTCACTGCCTAAGCCTGTAAGACAAACCAACCTTGCACTGCCAGAGTCGAGTAACCCGCGAACTTGGCAGTTAGCTCAGCAGTTTAAAACCAGCTATCCTAAGCCAGCCGAGCGTATCGATGCCATGATGGCAATGTTCAATCAACAACAATATTTTTATACCTTGCGTCCCCCGGCCGTCGGCCCCCAGCAGATAGATGACTTTTTACTGGAAAATAAAGCTGGATTTTGTGTCCATTACGCCAGCGCGCTGACTTTTATGGCCCGCGCCACGGGTATTCCTGCCCGCATGGTCACTGGCTATCAAGGCGGTGAATATAACCGCAGTGCGGGTTATGTAAGCGTGTACCAATATATGGCTCACGCTTGGGTTGAGGTTTGGCTGCAAGACAAAGGTTGGGTGCGAGTTGACCCAACGGCAATGATCGCCCCAGAGCGAGTAGAAGATGGTTTTGATGCGTTTTTTAATCCTCAGGAAAGTTACTTACTTGATAGTCCCTTTACCCCACTACGTTTAAGGCAGTTCCCGTTGCTGGACAATCTGCGTATGTCTTTGGCGAGCATTGATTATTATTGGAGCAAATGGGTACTAGGCTTTGACAATGACGCCCAGCAGCAACTATTAAAAGACCTGCTCGGTAATATAACCCCTGTGAAACTAGCACTATTTATCTTAGCGGTCATCGGTTTTACCGGGCTCATCATTGCCTATAACATTGGCTTAATCAATTTTACCCGTAGTAAAGATCCTGTCACGCAGCGCTATTCTCAAATCTGCAATATGCTGCAAAAACGCGGTTTGCCGCGACAAACCAGTGAAGCGCCCAACCAATATATGCAACGTGTCGCGCAAACAATGCCGAGTTTAGCCAGTCCACTGTCTGAATTTACTCAAACTTACACGGCGCTCAAGTATAAGCCTTTATCCGCCAATGCTCGCAAGCACTTAAGCCAGCGTTTAAAAAAGCAACACCGACTCCTCAAATTAGCCATAGTTAAGAGTAAGTCTGTCGCTAAGAACGATTAATACGCCATTGTAGATAGTGACAGAACGCCGCAATAATCAGCAAATCAATAGATTTACTGATTAGACAATAGACTTCATAAACTAAACCCATACAATAGGTTAAAGCACTCGTTTCGCGTACATTCAGCGCAGTATTTATTCCGCGCCGTAAAAAGGACAACCATGCTATATCTCGTACAATCCAACCAGATGGAGCAGCTAGCAAAGCAGCTCTCTGCAGCCTTGCAAACCCGGCACCCTGATATGCCAACACTGATGCAAGAGCAAATTTTGGTACAAAGTCCCGGGATGTCGACATGGTTACGTCTTCAAATTGCTGCGCATAATGGCATTGCGGCTGGAGTTGAGTTCCCACTGCCATCAAGCTTTATTTGGCAGCTTTGTCATCAACTATTACATGATGTACCAAAAGAGAATGCTTTTACCAAAGCGGCCATGACCTGGAAATTAATGGAGCTATTGCCGCAACTATTGGATAAACCCGAATTCGCCCCATTGGCTGACTACTTAGCCAGCCAACAAGCTGAACCCTCAAGCAATGCCGAGCGCAACCGGCAACAGCAGTTAGCGGCGCTTAAGTCTTATCAATTGTGCGGCCAAATTGCTGATATTTTTGACCAGTATCTCGTTTACCGACCGGACTGGATATCGGCCTGGGAGCAGCAAGATGAACAAACAATTAAGCTGTCCGCTGCCCAAGCATGGCAGCCAATCCTATGGCGGGCGCTCATCGATTTTAATCAGCATGCTTTAGGCCAAAGCCAATATCACCGCGCCAATTTACACCAAGCGCTGTTTGATGCATTAGACGATCCAGCTCAGTCTCTTGCAGGGCTTCCCAAACGACTCTTTGTGTTTGGTATCTCGTCGATGGCACCGCAAACATTGGACGTACTTTATCATCTGGCTAAACGTATCGATGTTGTGATGTTTAATCTCAGCCCGTGTCAGCACTACTGGGGGGATATTGTCGACCCTAAAGTACGCGCACGCATGGCGGTGACCTTCGCAAATAAATATCAGTTAAGTGAACGCTGGGAAGAAAAATTGGAGGTGGGTAACCCTATTTTAGCCAATAACGGCAAAATGGGACGTGAACTACTCGATCTTATTTTAGAGCTACCTGAAGCGCACACCAATTTCAATTTTGAATCCTACCAAGCACCCGCGGGTGACAGCCTACTCAGTGGAATCCAAGATGATATATTACAGCTATCCACTCGCGGTGAAACCTTAGGACCCGATACCAAACTCTACCTCAGTGTATCAGGCCGTCGAATACTCACCGACACCGATGATTCCTTAACTCTACGCAGCTGTCATAGCCCACTGCGCGAAGTAGAAACACTGCACGACCATCTACTCGATATGCTGTCTCGACATGCTAATGATGAACAGCCTCTGCGGCCAAAAGACATTGTGATCATGATGCCTGATGTGGCGAGTTACGCCCCATACATCGACGCGGTATTTGGCGCAAAACAAGGGCAACATTATATCCCCTATGCAATCGCAGATAGAGGCGCCGCGCAGGAATCACCACTCATTAACAGCTTCTTGCATTTGCTTGCCATCAATCAAAGTCGATTCTCGTTGAGCGAACTGCTGGGTATTTTAGAAGTCCCCGCCGTGTTGCGCCGCTCTGATATCGATATTGATGAGCTAGCATTACTGCGCCGCTGGTTAGAAGAAGCGGGCGTACGTTGGGGGCGCGACAGTCAAAGCCGCCGCGAATATACCCTACCGGAGTTTGAACAAAACTCATGGACCTTTGGTATTAAACGGCTGATTCTAGGCTACAGCTTCAGTGATAACAGCGATATTTATCAAGATAGCTTGCCCTTTGATGGTATCGAAGGCCAGTCCGCCCAAGCGCTGGGGAAATTGCTCAACTTCATTGAAACTATTGATCACTATAAAGAAGCCTTGGCCGAACAATGCATGATATCCACTAGGGTCAGCCAACTCACCGAGTTGCTTGACGCACTTTATGATGTCGATGAGCAAGAGTTAATTCAGCTGCAAACCATTCGCGAGGCGATCAGTAAGTTAGAGCAAGAAATAGAAGACGCTGGGCATACCAGTCCGTTACCGATCGAGATTGTACAAAACTGGTTTAAACGCACGTTAAGTGAGTCCCGTGTAGGCCAGCGATACCTTGCAGGTAGCGTTAACTTTTGTACCCTAATGCCAATGCGCTCTATTCCCTTCAAACTGGTCTGCTTACTGGGTATGAACGATGGTGTTTACCCCAGAACACAGCATCCGGTGGGGTTTGATCTTGTGGCGCAACATGGCCCACGCAAAGGCGATCGTTCGCGCCGATTGGACGACAGGTACCTATTTTTAGAAGCCCTTCTTAGTGCCCGGCAACAACTTTATATTAGCTACATAGGTAATAGCGAGCGCGACAATTCAGAACGTATCGCGTCAATGTTGGTTTCTGAACTGATTGAGTATTGTCAGCTTTGTTACCTACCCCAAGCCTTTGCAGCTTTGACCGACGACAGTGTGACACCGCAAGATATTGATGCCATTGAAGCCGCAATTAAAACCAAACTTATTAAGCACCAACCACTGCAACCCTTTGATGAGCGGTTATTTTTAAATACTGACAGCCGCGACAACCAGGCCCACTCAGCCGCCACAGAGGTGCAATTAAGCCACTCTAACCAGTGGTGCCCAGCAGCAATCAATAACCACTCAGACGGGAGAAGCGATCCCAGTACCAGTACTAAAGGCAAATTTATAACTAAGGCGTTAACCTGGCAAGAGATGCAAAGCCCACTTGCTGGCGATGTGACCGCCGATCAAATTGAAGTCGAGCTTTCAGCCCTTATACGTTTTTTCCGCAACCCTGCTCAGTACTTCTTTAATCGTGCCTTAAAGTTAGATCTTAACCTCAATATCCAGCAAGACGATAACGATGAGCCGTTTGATATTAATCCATTGGGTCGCTATCAAATCCAATCTACTTTAATCGAAGATGCCATCGCCCGTAGCGAACCCCAGCCCAATGCCAGCTTGTTAGCACAACTTAAAAAGGCCGGGCACCTGCCCTTAGCCCCTTTTGATGAGTTATTGTTAGATAAATACCTGCACGACATTAAGCCGCTAATCGGCCGCACCTTGTATTTAAAGGGCGAACAAAGTCATAACCTGACCATTAGCCTGCCATTGACCACGCAGCCAGCGGTCACCTTAGTTGGTCGTATCGATGACATCAGTGCTAAAGGGCTAGTCAATCATAGGCCCGGTACCGCCAATGGCCGCGATCTTATTCGAGTATACCTGCGGCATCTTTGCATTTGTGCCATGGGCAGCCAAGTCAGTGCTAAAGCCAGTTACTTGCTTGATATTGGTCATTTCCATAGCTTCGCAACTATCACTGCCGCCCAAGCTCAGCAACAGTTAACCCTGTGGCTGCAGTACTTTATTGATGGCCAGGCAGCACCCTTACTGTTTATGCCACGTACTGCTTTGGCTTATGTTGAAGCAGAAGGCGATCACCAAGAAAAGCTGCTGAGTGCCCAAAGTCAGTGGCAAGATGAACAAACTGGCTTAGGTGAAGGATACGAGCCGCATTTTCAGCGACTGTTTACTTTCCCCGATGATTTTACTGAAACTGAATTTGGCGCCACTGCGCAGCAACTGCTGCAACCACTGCTAAGCCTTTATCACAAAGGTAAACTTGATGAACTTGCCGATTTTGTTGAAGCTGCCAGTGATAACGCTTTAGCTGAAACTGCAGCCACAGTGCAGGAGGCGCGCTAATGTCACATCCTCAAATAGGCGATGCGCAAACCGTGCAAACACTCGATACCCTAACCTTACCGTTTGGCGGCAATCGGCTGATTGAAGCCAGTGCCGGCACAGGAAAAACCTACACCATTTCGGGGTTATACCTGCGCCTGTTGCTCGGTCATGATATAGAACAGCCACTGAGCTGTGAGCAGATATTGGTGGTGACCTTTACCAATGCGGCAACGGGCGAGTTACGCGATCGTATTCGCAGTAAGATTCAGCTCGCCTATCGACGCTTTATCGGTTTAACGGTACAAGATGAACTCATTAACCAATTGTACGACGCTACCCTACCAGAGCACCGTGCCAACAGCTTGCGTTATTTAGATTTAGCACTCAAATCCCTCGATGAAGCCGCCATATATACCATCCATGGGTTTTGTCAGCGTATCTTGGCTGATATGGCCTTCGAGTCTTCATTGCTGTTTGAGTCTGAATTTGTCTTAGATGATGGCGAGTATCTGCATCATGCCGTACGTGATTTCTGGCGAGAAGCCTGCTATCCGCTACCTAAATACATTGCCGCGGTAATTCAAAAGCAATTTGCCGATCCCGATGCGTTAAGTAAACAGCTACGGGCACTAATTGGCGCCAATCAGGCACAAGCAAAACCTAAGCCGGCAAGTTTTACTAAAGCCAGCGAACAGCTCAGTCAATGTTTAAGCCGCCTGCAACTGATTTGGCCGCGAGAGAAAGCCGCCACCGAAGCCTTACTCCACAGCTTGCCGCTTAACGGTACTCGTTTTGGTAAAAAAGCCGATAACTATCCTAAGTTAGCCGCCATGTTCGACAATATGGACAACTGGGTTGCCAATACTCAAGCAGCTGGTCAGCTTAGCCTGCCCGCCACTAAAACCTTAGAAGGACTGGCACTATCTGGATTAAAGCTTAATAAAGGTGGCGAAATCCCAAGCGTCAATGATGCACCACTGCTGGCACATATTGACAATCTATTGGGTTACATCAATGGGCTAATCCCCAGTTTTTTATACGCTGCCAGAGCGGGAATATCCCAGCGCTTTTATGCAGATAAACAGCAGCGTAACCTTATGTCGCCGGACGATCTCCTCCTCACGCTATCGGGTGCGTTAACTCAGTCAAGCGAGGCAAGCGGGAGCAATCGATTAGCTCAAAGCATCGCTAAGCGTTTTCCGGTGGGGTTAATTGATGAATTCCAAGATACCGATCCGCTGCAGTTTAATATTTTTAACAGCATATACAGCCAAACCGCTGTGATAGAAGCTCAGCCAAGCCAAGGCAGTAGCAGCGACAACAGCATAGAAAACAGCCAAACCGGCAAGCTCAGTTTGCTAATGATTGGCGATCCCAAACAAGCCATTTATGCATTTCGCGGCGCAGATATCCACACCTATATTAATGCCCGTCAGCAAACTGCCGAGCGTTATAGCTTAGACACCAACTACCGCTCAAGCGCGCGTATGGTTCAAGCGGTCAATCAGTTATTTAGTTTGCGCGACAACCCGTTTATTAACCAAGCTATCCCGTTCGATTCGGTTAAATCAGCTCCCAACGCGGCCAGCAAATGCTTAACCGATTCAAGCGGTCTGCAAAGTGCATTAAGGGTGAGAGTGCTAAGTGAAGATGAGGAAGTCGGCCTTAACAAAACCACGGCAAGGCAGCATATCGGTAATGATGTCGCCGATGAAATTACCCGTTTGCTCAACGAAGCAGCCCAAGGCGCCTGCTATCATGGCCACCGCGATGCTGCGAATAAACGCGCGCTGGTTGCCAAAGATATTGCGGTTTTAGTGCGTGATCGTCATGAAGCGCAGGTCATTAGGGATGCGCTGCGCAAGCGTAATATTGGCTCGGTGTTTTTAAGCCGCGATAGTGTATTTGACACCGTTGAAGCCAAAGAGCTGGCGTTACTGCTCACCGCCATGGCCAATCCCAAAGATGAACGCGCACTGCGCAGCGCCTTAGCGACGTCATTGCTGGGTTATGATGCACAAGCAATCCATAATTTTAATCAAGATGAAGAAGTCAGGCAGACTTTACTGAGTCAATTTGCCGAACTACACCAACTGTGGTTAAAGCGCGGTGTTATGCCTGCACTACTGAGTATGGCGAGTATCACCAAGCTTATCGAGCGGGTACTACAAACCCCCGATGGTGAACGGCGTTTAACGGATTTTCGTCACTTAGGTGAATTATTGCAGCAAAAATCCACCGAAATAGACGGAGTTAGTGCGTTACTCAACTGGTATGAACAAGCCCTGCTTGAAAATAATGGCAGTGAAGAAGCGCAACTGCGTTTAGAGAGCGAACAAAACTTAGTGCAAATCGTCACCATTCATAAAAGTAAGGGGCTGGAATACCCGCTGTGCTTTGTGCCATTTGTCAGCCTCAGTCGTGACATCCGCCGTAAACCCTCGCCCATGTTGTATCACCAAGATAACCAGTTAATTTGGGATATTGAGCAAACAGACGATGGCTGGGCATTGAATAAACAGGAAGCCTTAGCCGAAGATCTACGCTTGCTGTATGTTGCCCTCACCCGCCCAGTACTGGGTTGTTACCTGTATATTGCAAACCACAGCAGAGTGACCAAACGGGCAGGCATCAATAGTCAGTTACATCAAACAGCAATCGGATACTTGTTAGGTATTAACGATAAAAACTGTGATGCTTTACAGCTTGATGCCGCTGTACAAACGCTGATAAGCGATGCTATCAGTGTTGCGCCGCTTCAGCTTGTAGATGCTTTTAGCCAGCCGCAGGTATTAATTGAAACTGACCTAAGCCCAACGCAGCTTCAACCGGTAGCTGTTAGTTATCAAAGTGGCACCCCGTGGCGAGTGGGCAGCTATTCAGGATTAGTGAAAAACCTCCCCCACGAACACATTAGTGTCGGTGCCGGCGATGAACAATTTCCAGAAACTGAAATCATTGAAGACCGTCAAGACGACTGTTTAGATAGATTCAGTTTTGAGCGTGGCGCTAACGCTGGTAGCTTCATGCACTTAGTGCTAGAGCTCATTGACTTTACCCAAGCGCAACAGCAGTTACCAGAGCAGCTGCCCATAGCCATGCAGCGCTACGGCATTGCAGAGCAGTGGTATACGCCATTGCTCAATTGGTATAACGATATTATTCACACACCGCTTATCAGTGCGCACTCAACGGTCAGCCCGCGCCTTGCCGATATTAGCGAGACACAACGTATTGTTGAGATGGAATTTTATCTGCCGCTGTCGCGACTCACCGCAACAGCGCTCAATCGGTTGCTTAAGCAATACGGCTATAGCGAGCAACTTAACTTTGATGACTTAACTGGCATGCTAAAAGGCTTTATCGATTTAACTTTTGAATACCAAGATCAGTTCTATATCGCCGATTATAAGTCTAACCACTTAGGCAATCAGTTTATTCACTACCAGCACCAATACATGGGCGCGGCGATTGCCTCACACCGCTATGACTTGCAATACATCATCTACATCGTTGCCCTGCACCGCTACCTAAAACTTAGGGTGCCTGGCTACCAGTACGATACGCATATCGGCGGCTGTTATTATCTATTTTTACGCGGCATGTCGTGTCAGCAGCCCCAAGCTGGGGTATTTTTTGACAGGCCTGATCGCCAGTTAATCTTAGCCATTGACCAACTTTTTGAAGTCGGCGATCACGCGAATGATCCACATAATTCAAATAGTGATACCGCCCCCAATGACACTAACAACGGGCAAGCTCAGTTAGAGCAAGCACAAACGGAGCTGCCTTTATGATAACCCTACAAGCACCGCTAGACAGTTTATTGAAACAGTGGGAATCGGAGCGTTTGCTCACCGCATTAGACCGCCACTTCGCACTGCAAATGCGGGCGCTACATGATGACAGCGACCCATTGTTTGAAGTCATCTGCGCGCTACTAAGCCGGCAGCTATCTCAGCAACACACCTGTTTACCGCTCGCTTTTATTGACTTTGCCAACCCATTTACAGAGCAGCGTAGTCAATGCCAAATACAGACTAACTTAGCTGAGTTAACCGAGCAGCTGAGCCGCTACCAAGCCGTGAGTTTGGCCAGCGACAATCAACAAACGCCATTGGTACTCGATGGTCAATATTTGTACCTGCAGCGTTATTATCAGTTTGAAATGGATGTCAGCCACACCCTCAATCGGTTGGCATCTTCGCCAGTAGCAGTAGAAAACCAAGCACAACTGCGCACGCAACTGGGATTACTGTTTGCTGCTAGCGATCAACAATACGACTGGCAAAAAATCGCTACCGCCACCGCTTTTAACCGACAACTGGCGGTTATTACGGGGGGACCGGGCACCGGTAAGACCACTACCGTCACTAAACTGCTGTTTTTATTGGCTCAGCATCAAGATATCGATATCAAATTGGTCGCCCCCACAGGCAAAGCAGCAGCAAGGTTAAGCGAGTCGATAAAAGCATCAAAAGCACGCTTACTGACTGAGTTGGCCAGTTACGGCCACCTATTCGAACTGGAAAAGATGGCCGCGGTACCCGAAGATGCAGCCACTTTACATCGGCTATTAGGGGTAATTCCCAACTCACATCAATATCGCCACCATAAAGACAATCACCTGCGTCTTGATTTACTGGTGATTGATGAAGCATCTATGGTGGATCTTCCTATGATGCACAAAGTGCTGCAAGCCCTGCCAGCCCATGCAAGGCTGATTTTACTTGGCGATCAAGACCAATTAGCCTCGGTGGAAGCTGGCGCGGTACTCGCAGATATTTGTGCAGGTTTAAAACAATCCTACACCGATGAACAAGGTCAGCAGCATAATTATTGGCAGATGCGATACAGCAGTGAACAGGCGCAATATTTATCCCATGTCACTGAAACCAACCTCAATGATTTTGTCCATGATGAGCCCAAACTAGGAGACAGCCTGTGTATGTTAATGCACAGCCATCGATTTAAAGGCGATGCTGGTATTGGTCAACTCGCGGGCGCGGTTAACCAAGCCAATTTAGCAGCGATTATGCAAGTATGGCAGCGCGGCTATGCTGAGCTATTGTGGATTGAGCATCAGCAGCAAAATGATATCAACTTAGGCTTACAGCAGATCCAATCTCAGGCAGTAGCGCAATATGGCCACTACTTGCAGCAGATACAACAAGCCACTGGCGGTGAAGATAATGGGGTTGATGTCAGTGAAATTATCGATAGCTATAACCAATATCGGTTGCTATGTGCCATGCGCGTCGGTGAATACGGTGTCGAAGGTATCAACCAAACCATTACCCAGGCACTAAAACAGGCCAAATTAATTGAGCCCAATCAAGAGTTCTATGCAGGCCGACCTGTGATCATTCAAAGTAATGATTACAACTTGGGATTATTTAATGGTGATATTGGATTAATCATTGCCGACAGTGCCCATAGCGAACATCGCCTTATGGCGCATTTTGTTCAAGCAGATGGCAGTGTGTTGAAAGTGCTGCCAGCAAGGTTACCAAAACACGATACCTGTTTTGCGATGACCGTGCATAAAAGCCAAGGTAGTGAATTTCAGCAGGTGGCGCTAGTATTGCCGCCAAAGCCAAGCGTAGCCCAGCAAAGCTTGTTAACCAAAGAGCTTATCTACACCGCCATTACCCGGGCTAAACAACATTTTACCTGTCTAGGTAGCCAACAAGTGTTTGAACGTGCTTGCCTGCAAGCCACCAAACGATCATCTGGATTAGCAATGCGTTTATGGTCAAACTAACGCTGATTCACATCAAGCCTGCCGCGTAATACGGCAGGCGGCTGATTTTGCAAGACAGTGACTTTAATGATGTATTTTAGCCTTAGTTAGCACCATTGAGCTCAGCGGCAAAACGCGCTTCATGTTCCAGCAACCACTTTTTACGCGGCAAGCCGCCGCCATATCCTGTTAATGACCCATCCTTACCTATCACCCTATGGCAAGGGATCACGATAGAGATACGGTTAAAACCATTCGCCGAAGCGACGGCGCGAACTGCCTTAGGATTGTTTATCTTTTCAGCTTGCTGTTGATAGGATGCCGTGGTGCCATAGTCAATTGTCTGTAAACACTGCCAAACTTGCTGCTGAAACTCTGTACCTGGCGTGTCGAGTGGCACGCTAAACTGACACCGTTTGCCAGCAAAGTACTCGCTGAGCTGTTGTTTAAGCTGTTTTATATGTTGATTTTCACCCATCAGAATTTGTGCATTTAGGCGCTTTTGCAGGTCTTTAAACTCGGTTTCCAACATGCGTCTGTCAACAAACTCGAGTAAACACACCCCCTTGTCTGTCGCGCAAACAAACATAGGCCCAATGGGTGTGGTTAAGCGGCTGATTAATATAATCTGTTTATCCGCTTTGCTTTTAGGTGAGTGCCCCACTACTTGCTTGTAGGTATAGCCAAAGCCACTGAGTGAATTAAACCCTGCATTAAAAGCGGTATCAGTGGCCGTGTTGCCCTTTTTGAGCTCTTCAAAGGCGGTATTGATGCGGTACATACGCTGATAGGTTTGAAATGTCATACCGTAATGCTGCTTAAACCACCGCCTAACAAATTCTGGGGCAATGCCCTGTTCACGCAAATGCTGATCGGTCACTTTATGCTTTAAATCAGCTTTTACCAGCATAATCGCTTGTTCAACTTGTTTAGGTGCAGCCTGCGCATTTTCTGTGGGTTTGCAGATTTTACACGGACGATAACCTGCATCTAACGCTTCTTTAAACTGCGTATAAAACTCAACATTTTGTAATTTAGGCTTGCGAGCACGGCAGGTCGCAATGCAAAAGATTGAGGTGGTTTTCACCCCGACATAAAAAGTGCCTACATAGCTAGGTTCACGATTAATGAGGGCATCATAATAGGTGGAAATGGTTTGCTGCTCGGTAATTAACATAGTTTTTGCCATCAACACTAAGGATTAAAGCCACGGTAACGTGTACAACAATTTTGTGGCAACCGAAAATTGAACAAGTATTTTTTATATTTATAATTCAGCTAATTAGTCTCTTTACTCAGCGCCCATGCCACGGCACTTTTGGCGTGAATTGCCGTGGTATCGTAAAGGGGAATGGATGTGTCGGACTGAGCCACCAATAAACCAATTTCAGTACAGCCTAAAATAATTGCCTGAGCACCGCGCTTAACTAAATCATCAATAATCGCCAAATAAGCTCGCCTGTCTTCTGCTTTAACTTGCCCTTGGCACAGTGAGTCATAAATAACGTTATGAACTTGGTCTCTTTGTGCCTCGTTAGGTATTAGCACCTCCATTGCATAACCCTCAACAAGCCGCGACTTATAAAAGTCTTGTTCCATGGTAAAGCGTGTACCCAGTAAGCCAACACAATCGATACCGTCTGCTATCAGCTGCTCAGCGCTGGCATCAGCAATGTGCAATAGTGGCAACGCCACGTTTTCAACCACTTCGTTGGCAACTTTATGCATGGTGTTAGTACAAATCAGCAATATCTCAGCACCACTTTTTTCCAGCGAGTGCGCCGCAGCGGCTAAGACTTTAGCCGCGCCTTGCCAATCATCTTGGTGTTGCAACTTAGCTATCTCGGCAAAATCAACACTGACTAAATGAACTTTAGCACTGTGTAAGCCACCTAACTGGTGTTTAACTTGCTGATTGATCAACTGATAGTACGTTTGGGTCGACTCCCAACTCATCCCGCCAATTAGGCCAATAGTACGCATCGGTGATCTCCGTTGATAGGTCGCTAATTTAAAGCACTAGATTAGCCATATCGTTGGCTAAAGAAAAGGCGCGATTTTTAGTACCGAACGCGTTAGACATCGCCACACTGACTATCTGTTTATCAAGTATAAATCTCACCAGTAGAAAGAGCTGTTACTCGTTGGCCTCACTCATAGTGACATTATCAATACGATAAACTGCTCCTTCCCCTTCGCCCCACTTAGGAAACACCATCACCACATCTATCGCCGACACATCTAAGCCAGCTTCGGCCAATCCTTGAATCCCATAGGTGAAAGTCTGCCATTCAGTTGTTGGCGCCATGCCTTCGTTAGATGAGGTTAATTCAAGCTCAACTGCTGTTGCAGCATTATTAGATTCAACCTTTAGCATCCATGGTGTGGTTGCATTTTGGGTAGCATTAACAATTTTCAAATCAAATTGCAGCACGCCATTATCTAGCAAGCTACTGGCATCAAATGGCAATCCACTGCCACCAAATTCGGGACGATTGATAAACCCCATCACCGTTGGCGTTGCACCAATACTAAATTGCGATACAACCCCATGCTCAGCATCATCTGATACGGTTTCAGGGCTAGTGCCACCACAGCAATCCCACAGCGGCCAATTAGGGTTAATATCATCGGCAAAAATCGTCAATGACACTGGCTCAGTTGTGGCTTCCGCATCGGCAATATTAACATTGCCCACAAGATACTCAGCCCCTTCGCCGGTGCCCCATGCAGGGAAAAACATCACCACATCAATGCCATTTAAATCTAGCCCTGCCGCGGCTAAATCACTTAACGCAAAGGTATAAGTCTGCCACTGACCAGCCACAGGTGCCGCGCCTTCTTGGCTCGCTGTTAGCGCCAGTTCAACGGCTGTCGCTCCGCCATTGCTTTCAACTTTTACCAGCCATGTTGAGCTCGCATCGATAGGTTGAGATACAACTTTTAAATCAAAGCTTAACGTACCACTACTAACCAAAGGCGACGCATCAAAAGGTGAAGCAACGCCTTGTGGATCGGTGATAAATTCAGCGCGGCTAATAAAACCGTTAACTGTGGGCTCTGCGCCAACCATGAATTTGTACACCGCACCCTTGTCTGCATCGTCAACCAGCTCAGGCGTCGAGCCACCACAGCAATCCCATGCTGGCCAATCAGGGTTAGCTGAGCCGTCAAAAATGGCTAAATCCCGTGCAATACCATCGGATGGCGCAATAGGGGCTGGCGCTTTGCCTTCTACGAGCGCATCATCAAGGCTATCGTACCCATCCCGCAGCGTTTCACAGCCTGCGCCGGTCTCTAAGTCGGCTTCACACTGATACACTCGAACATAATCGATTTGGTAGGCATTGTTTTCATTAAAAGCGCTCGCGTCTATGCCGGTTTGGTTAACAGCTTCGGGCCAATTACCACCCACCGCAAAGTTAATCAGAATATGAAACTTTTGATCGAATGGCTCATTGCCTAGCACCACATTTCTGTCACCTGTGGCCGTATCGAGTACTTCGGTAAACCAGCCTTTGTGCGCAAGCCCCACTGCTTGCTCATCTTCATTGTAAACAACTTGGGTTTTTCTTTGGGTAGCATACAAATAATCGTCAACATACCAACGGATCTCGCCTTCTTGCCACTCTACTGCATAGGTGTGAAAATCATCTGCCGGATTAGCGTTGTTATCTAATAGGTATTCTTTACCTGAATATTCATTGTTTGGCCATGGGCGACCGTAATGAAGCGTGCCGTGCAAGTGCGCCTCTTCAATACCATCAGCATCGGTAACTTTGAGGTTAACCGCTTCCATCACATCGATTTCACCCGATAGTGGCCAGGTACCATACACATTGTCAGTGGGTAACAACCAAAACGCTGGCCAACTGCCCTGTCCACTGGGTAATTTAGCGCGCATTTCAAAGCGACCATATTTAAAATCAGCCTTATCTTTAGTCACTAGCCTTGCCGAAGTAAACGGCTTGTCGGCCCCAGCAGCCGCGTTAAGCGCAACAATATTTAGCATGCCATCGGTAACAAATGAATTTTCAGCTTCTGCGGTATAACATTGGGCTTCGTTATTACCGCCGCCATCACAATTCACTTCATGAGTCCATTTGCTATCGTCGATGCTGCTACCATCAAATTCATCGCTCCATGCTAACGTCCAGCCGGGCGTAGGGGCTGGTGTAGACACTGGCGGCGTATCAGCAGCTTGTTCGGTAACCGAATCGGAGTCATTACACCCAGCTAGCGCTATCACTATCGCGCTAGCGGTGAAGTATTTGAGTGCGCACGAACTTTTTTTCATTATTTGAGCCTCAATTGGGTACTTAAATTCAAAAGGTTTGATGACCCCAAACACCTGTAAGCGCTTACATCAAATCCACACAAAAAGCGCCAACTCTAAATGTAAGCGCTTACATTTGAATCTAAATGACCAAATAACAAAGATCAATCACTTTATTTACAACTCTATTACACAAGAGGCGTTATAAAGATGGAAAGCCTTTTATAATAAGCAGTTACTAATATTGATGGTGAGAAATTATTTTTGATGTGAAGCTATTAAACCGCTCTAAATTGGTCATGATTCGCTACTAATCTGGCTAAATTTTAACCGCATGTCGATTGAAAGCGTGATGATTTTACTTGTGAGTTATCACTAATGTGCTGAATCATATTTCAGAAAAAGCCACTGAAAAAAGGTACTAATACAGTCTCCTAATGCAAAGTACTGATGCAAGTTACTGAACAGAGTGCTACAGCATGGGCAATATTAGCCGCTCCCCCCTACCCTTATCGAGCGGTATTTACTTCTTTTCAGGCTTTACTCGGTTTCAGCATAACCATGCCAAGCCATGCAAACCAAATAATCTGGCTTATACCAAATATTTCAGTGAGCACTTGGGCAGGATACATAGTCGCAATCCCAGCACTACCTACAAAAATGCCAAAGGAGTTGAGCAGTTTCGGTAACTGCGAACCTTTTAGTGCTGCACAGCTCAACAACACCACCCAAAGACCACCCACAACTTCGTTGCCTCCGCCTAGGCCTTCTACCACTGAGTAGATGGCGCGCCATACTGTCATCGCCTGCTCAGCATCCTTAGTCGACAAATCTAAGGCCGTCGCTAGGCCAATTTTTGCAATCATGCCACTGGCAATCACTAAAGCCACCCATATTATGCCAAATATGGCGGCTAGCTGTGACAGGATTGGACTACGCTCATTCAAGCGATGATAAAGCGCCAGCACTAATACGGCTAAAAGCACGCCAAACATGACATACATGACCAGATTGACAATAGAAAACGCCAGCTGATTTTCTGCTAGATAGGCAAATTGCACCGCTGTATCCGCACCAGCTGGATAATCCCAAAACAGGCCAAAAAACAGAAAAGCGGATACGTAAATAACCGATTCTAAAAGCGCTGCAATACCGCCTATTCTTTGCAAATTATTCACAACTGACCTCTGTGTTAATGAGAATTTTATACACAATGCTAAGCACTGCATCTGCTTGCCAATTCAGTTACCAGTAGCTGTGGTAATGATTACCTGTCAGCTGGGTGATGCACGCCGTCTACAGTAACAATGTCGCCCAAATCAAAAGGGTTAACGCCCTCTAGGCAACCAATATTAAAACCAAATAAATTAGGATTTGAACGGCGACGGTGATGAGTATAAATACCACAGTTGGAACAAAAATAGTGCTCAGCCGTATTGGTATTGAACTGATATAACTTCAGCACATCAGCGCCCTTGACGACACGTAATCCACTGAGTGCTACAGAACCAACAATTGCGCCTTTTCTTCGGCAAATAGAGCAATCACAGCGCCTGGGGTTTTCTACCCCTTTGGGTAAAGTCAGCTCCAACTCAACAGACCCACAATGGCAGCTAGCCTTATGTTTCAGCTGAATATCAGTATTTCCAATCACTTTAAACATCCCTGCAGTATCTCCTAGCTTGTTAACTCGCTGCCAAACGGCCGAAACGACCCAACTATTCTAGTTCGGTTTAAAACTGGTGTTAGCTCTACTTAACTTTGCTGATAACTTTAAGAAATAATATCCAGAGCAAATCAATGTACAGACAAAGAGCCAGTACCCTAAACCCATTGATATTCTGGCAACGATGATTGCCTCTTTGGCAGAAAAAGGAATTGTTATCCCATCTCAACCAGATGTAGACACAATTGCGCCTGCTAGAGTCAATGCCCACGCACCTAAAGATGATACAGAAAAAAAGCTAATAACGGAGATCCAAACGATATCTTGTCTATCAAATGTACTTCCAATTTTCTCCCACAACTTTCCAATCCCGCCCGCATAAAAAGTTAGAAATGCAGTAAGAACTGGAATCATGACTTTAACTGCTTCAAATAGTAATTTTGATGTTTCGAGATCGGTACCGGCAGACATAATCAATCCTTGAATTAAAAACTAACATCTAATTAAGATAACAAATAATACCTGCCATTATTAATCATAAAATCAATTAGATTTCCCAATATCACCCTAAACCATGAATATTACTGTGTATCGGCATTGTGAACTCGGCCTAAATTTATGGGGCATGCAATATCGTTATCAATACTCAAACAAAGCATAAGTGCAGATGATTGATACCATAATCTATGCCTGTTCACTGCATTCCGGTGTCTGCATTGCTGGCATATTCTGCGCTTTGACTTGCTGATAACGGCTTAGCAACTGATACAAACTAATAGCGTAAACAAACACGATGACAAATGGAATCACGATAAAGCGCTGCTCAGGAAAGAGATACCAAGCGATGACGATAAGTACGGTACGAAGCAAAGTATGAATAATGCCAACGTTGTGCTCTAACGACCATGATATAGGTAGCCACATGAGCCCAGACACAATACCAATGGCCATTGGCACTGCGGTATAGTTCTCTAATCCAAACGGTATAGCGACTGCAAACGCGCACCATGACATACCTAAGGTATACAGAAATAACGTATCGAATGGATTGCGCTGATCTTTTTTAACCAGTAATTTTTCACCGGTAAAACGAGAAATAAAAAGTGCGAGATAAAAAATACAACCCGTACCAATATACACAGGTAACACCATATTCTTAGCAGGCACTACTAGCGCGGTGATCCCGAGTAGCAGCCAAACAATCGCGCCTGCAATAGGCATAGTGATTAACTTCTTTTGCTTATACTCTTCACGATACTGCTCCAGTGATTTGGCCATGTCCATTTGTCCCTTGTTTAATGTCTAATGCTTAATGTTTAATGTCTGGATATATTATTGATGCAAAGGCAAAACAACATCAGAGACAAAAGTCATCAATAGATTATGACAATTGTCATCAAGCTACTTTTGCAGTGAAAAATCCACCGCACTTAAGCGGGAAAGCCCTAGCAGGAAAGCTCAAGCGGGAGAACTTAATTGGGAAAACTCAACTGGGAAAATCGTGATTAGGGTTAGGTTGTCATTGTTCCCACGAAATAGGCAATTGCTCCTAGCGAGTTGCAAGCGACTTAATGTGGGCGTCGATGTGGGCGTCGTCGTGATGGGAGTGTCTAGGGAGTCACAGTAAAAGAGTAACACCCTACTTGAATTGGGCTGCACGCCAGCTCATGGAGCGTTGCAGATTTAGCTCACAACCACCTTGTTATGTCTGTAAATCAAGCATAGTCGCAGCTTGTCATTTACAGCATTAACTGTGGCTGTCTATATGTTTTATGTTGGTGTCTATATGTTTTATGTTTAAAATTAACCAAGCCTTCGATGGTATCTCACCTAGTAACATAATCAGCTCATTTGTTAACAATCATAAGCACTTATAAATAACTGGCCACAGCATTGTTAAGTATCATCTTGCAAACACCAAAATTAGAGCTTAAATTCTATTTTTTGATGGTTTATTACTCTTTTTCTGCTAGTATTCGCGACCCTAAATCAGCTAACCACTCGATATGATTGTTGGTAGTTGATATCAGGTGACTATTTATATGCATCACTAAAAGTTATATGCATCACTAAAAGCGAATAAATATCACTAACTCCTATTGGCATGATGAAGAGGTAAAAATGAGCGAAGTAGAAGTGTTTCTTGACATGTTGTGGAACAAAAATAGTGCGATGGCGCTAGGAATGATTGGGTTTTATACACTTTGCTTAGTCCTCGTTTGCCTTGTATGTGATAACGTTAAACAGCGCACTGCAGAATAGGTCATTCGGCCTTTCTTTTGGAAAAATAAGCCAGCCGTTATTAATCACCTATAGCAAACTTCTGTGTTAAGCCTGTTCCTTTAAACAATTTATGCCATTGCAGTACCACATTCCTATCCGGCCTGGTATTAACTTGCTCTACATCATTATGTAGGACGAGATGAAGGTGGTTGCTTCCTGTCTATCAACAAGATTGCATAAGCCACCACGTCAATGGCAAATACTTCGGTAAGTTTCAAGGTTTGAGCTTCTACCCAACCACGGCGACGATCATAGTTTTTGCTGGTGTATTGGTCGTCATCGGCTATTCAATATTGTAAAAGACCGCACGTCCTACCGCTCGACTGCAACTGTGGTCGTAGGATCATCTTATTAATAAGAGTTCGAGACCAATGAGGGTTCGTCTAGGCCTTTGCATGCAACCTCCTTGTGATATGCGCAAATCAGGCATAGTCGGAGGTTATCATTTACGACATTAACTATGGGTGTCTATATGTTTACTTAACTCGGCACACGTTTGCGAATCCGAGTTAAAAATTTTGTTAAGCGCTCCTTTGGTCGACTACAATTTTAAAAGACTTAAAGGCAGGTCTAACCTTAACTATTCGAATACTTAACTCATTCTCCCCAACAAAATCTAATACTTTCTCTTTATCAACAGATGCTGAGTGACCGATAAATATGTCTGTTAGCCTGAGTGTTGAATCGAACTTTTGGAAATATAGCCCGTTTACCCTTTCTATAGACTCTAAATCTACAAACATTCGATACTCATCTTCATATCGCCAGTGTTCAAACTTGGATGAGAGCAGTTTATTCATGAAGTCTTCATCAAATTTTGCAGGTTTCTCGTACCTAGCCTCGATATAATTAACTGCGGATAGCAAACTGTCATCAACTTCAAAACCTAAGCAAATTCCCCCATGATTCGAAGCATAATGAGACCACTGAACTGGGTTATTCCAGTTACCACTAAAGCACAGAATTCCTCTAACTTTAGATAGTGGTAAGCCCCTAGAACAGTAGACACTTCATAGAGTTATAATGAACCAAAAATATGAGGTGTTACATGCGCGGAAAACGATATCCCGACGAATTTAAAATCGAAGCCGTTAAACAAGTTACAGAACGTGGTCACCAGATCGCCGATGTGGCAGAGAGATTAGGCGTTACTCCCAAAAGTTTGCACAACTGGATTAACAAGTTTGATAAGCCAGAAAAGCAACACGTCACCATTGATAATCAACAAGACGAAATACGTAAGCTCAAGGCGGAGTTACGTCGAGTAACCGAAGAGAGAAATATCCTAAAGGAGGCCGCCGTGTACTTTGCA
>NZ_JAEH01000011.1 GCF_000518805.1 Shewanella waksmanii ATCC BAA-643 | reverse complement strand
GGGATACAGTACTGCTCATCTGAATACCAAGCGGCACTAGCCGCCTATGGAATGACCCCATCAATGACAGATGGATATGACAGCTACCAAAATGCACAAGCAGAGCGTGTGAATGGTATTTTGAAGCAAGAGTTTTTGCTTAGTCGCTGCAGAACGATGAAAGAGCTTGGCGTTTTAATCAAGGAATCGATAGAGATTTATAATCAATTACGGCCGCACCTTAGTTTAGGAATGAAAACCCCAAATGAGGTGCATGAAAAAGCCAGTTGGGAATACCAACTGGCTTAATAAAAACCGTCAACCTATTTTAGGACTAGACAATACTCAGATTTAGCAACTACCATATACTTCCCTACGATATCCCCCATCCTTACCTCAGCAAGAGGTAAAACCAAACTAATAAGCTTATATGCTCATCGAAGCTCAAAAACCGCCTCCTACATAATTTCTATCTCATCAGCAGAATAAATTCCTAACCCTTTAGCACAGGTTTGACGCAGCCCCACACCTCCGCATAACGCGCTGAATTTAAATATTAATCAATGATTGATTTTACGGGATTTAAATTTAGAATAAGCTTAAACATGGATGTTAGCATTACGATGGATTTTCCCACCAAAGAAACCTGCTAACAAAATCTCGAAGGCTAGGTTATGGCTTTAAAAGACATATTTAGAAAACTCAGCAATCATATCGGCACTCACAAAGTGCATTTGTGTCCAGAGGTCAAAGGTCGATTAGTTAATAACGGCCAACCTTTAGCCAATATCAGAATCGCTAGGGGTCTGTATTACTCGGATGGTAAATACACCGAAGATGAATGTTATACAGACAACAATGGCAATTTTTCTATGCCAGAAATGAGCCTACGTTCAAGCCAGCCATCTTTGTTAATCGCTGAGCAATTTACCTCACAGAGGATCCATGCTCACCATAACAACAACCAGTATCTATTATGGGCAAGCCGAAATAGCGGAATAAAGCCTATTACTGAGTTCGCTATAAAGCTTCAATCTCTACATGGAGATATTAAAGACGATGAAGTTTACTTTGGGTTTAATAACAAAGAGCACAACAGCCCATTTAAATCTTTGAGTATTTGTCGTTGGGAAGATGATTTTCATATTATCGACCCTGAGGCAGAGTTTACAAAAATGGCTAAAGGTGCTTTAGAAGAATAAGAGGGAATTAATATGAGCAATGGAATGCGAACACTTACACCAGCAATTGCTGCAAATTTTGCTTCGATAGCTTACGAAGCAAACAACCTAAATACCATACAGCTAACTGACTACTACACAGAGCTTAAATCTGGCTTTTCTTTCGAAAGCGATGCTCTATCAGGTGTTAGCGGTAGCATTTTAGAACGAGTTTTTAAACATAAAACAACCTTCGGTTGTATAGCTGAAGGCAAAACCGGCCCTTTTAAAGGTGATTTTGTTATCGCATTTCGGGGCACAGACAGAAAACGAGATGTGGTTACTGATTTACACTGTGGTATCAGCAGCTGCAGCAATGGCCAGCCAGTTCATGCTGGCTTTAACCATACTTTTAACTCCATCAAGCAGCAACTTGAGCACTACTTTCTGCAAGCTGCCAAACAAACTAATAGCGGGCTAAAAGTTCATGTTGTTGGTCACAGCCTTGGCGGCGCAATTGCTAATCTTGCAGCTAACTGGCTCAAACACCGCTTCAAAGCCAATGTTAAACTCTATACCTTTGGCGCACCACGTGTTGGCTACCCCAGCTTTGCCTTAAAAACTGTCACATCAACCAACAATGAAATCTATCGCTGTATTCACGAAGGAGATCCGGTACCTCTGGTGCCAGTGTGGCCATTTGTTCATACCGAGAATGAATATATTTTACATGGAGCCCCTAGTATTACAGCCAAAGCCCACAGCATGACCGCATTTACTCCTGGCTATTTGCATACAGCATCAGGTTTCAGCAACTATAAAGCCATCAATAAAGGTAAAGAGAGTCGGTTAAATAAACAGGTAAAACTTGATTACGACAAACGTTTGCAAGCCACGCCAACGACCCGATGGGCACGCATTATCGGTGAAGCCATCATCACGCACCTGCACCAATCAGGTAAGCTACATGCTATTCAAGCTGATATATCTAACACCCTCACTGTGTACGATAAAATAGCGCGGGTACTCGCCGATAGCATTGATATATCGACGAGTCATGCCGCCGACGTTAAGGGGATTCTCGGACACATTTTGGCATTCTGCGGAGCGCCATTTAAGGCAATAGAGCTGTCTTACAGATTCGTTCGCAATACATTAAGCCTAATGCTGAGCGCTTTAACTAAAATGGCTAACCTTGCATTAAAAGCATCATAATACACACCACCTGTGAAAGAGATATTTTACCATTGCAGTCAAATATCTCTTTCAAAGCAACCAATTCTGTACTTTTCGCTTAAATCAACACGACCATTTCATCCCTCTGGTTTAAATTGTATTCTCTATCGCTCCCTCAAAACTCATACAACTCTTCACAATAAGCTTTCGCCACATCTTGCCAAGTGAATCGATTGGCTAAAGCTTGTTGACGCATAGACTGAAACTGAGGCTGCTCTGTCATCGCGACTGCCTCTGTTACCGTGGCCAGCATGGCATCGACTTTATCGGCTAGCGAATCACCATTAAATACCCAACCATCGACTTGATGTTCAATGGTATCTTTCAAGCCGCCTACCCCGTGCACGATACACGGCTGGCCTGCTTTCATGGCTAGCATTTGGCTTATTCCGCAAGGCTCAAAGGAGCTCGGCATCATAAACAGATCGCCATGTTGATATAACAGCTGAGACAATGGCAGATCGAAGCCATTGATAAACAGTAGTTGTGGCCAACGCCCTGCCACCTGGCGCAATTGCTGCTCAATGTGCTCATCGCCACTGCCAAGCAATATTAGCAACCCTTGTGATTGCCCAGTCGCTAATGACTGCAGCAGATGTTCAATGGCGTAGCGGCCATCTGCCATGACTTGAAGCAATAACGCCACTTTTTGGCTGGTGAGTCGTCCAACTGAGGTTAATAAACACGACGGTGCTTTAGCCGCGCGCCGCAGCTGATTAAGACGCTGTAAGGCGATTTGGTCTTGACTAGCTACCCATTGGTTATTAGCCAAATTGTTTAATAAACATTGCTCGGCATAGTCGAGCACCTTAGCAAAGTCTTGCTCGGTACGCTTAGGTAACTCGAGCGGCGTATCATGGTAAAAACAGCCGTTTAATATGCCGTGTACCCGCAGCTCGGCAGCGCGCTGGGCAATATCATCTTGCAAGCCTTCGCCACCGTAGTGACCGCTGCCACACTCGCTCGCCAACATTACTTCCTTGGCATAAGTTGGTGACACAAAGTGCAGATGATCGCACAAATTAATGGCTGCGCGCATCGGGTTAAAGCATTGTGCATGTATAGGATCAATGATCTTTGCCATTGCCTCATCATGATGGACACTTAGCTTGGCAAACAGCTCAGGAAACCAAGCTTGTAAGGATGAATGTTCCTGACATAGGGGGCGCTGCCCCTGTATTGACAGATTGTGGACGCTATACACAGTATGGATTGCTTGCAGCGCGTTAAAGCGTGGTTCATAGGCGCGCAGCAGCGCTAGCACACCACAGTGCCAATCGTGTAGGTGCAACACATCTGGCTTATCCACTATCTCTTGGCAAATGACTTGCGCCGCCGCTGCACACATTAACGCAAACTTATCAGCATCATCGGCAAAAGGTCGACCGTCATTGTTGCTGGTATAGATAGCGCCACCCGCATCAAAATGGGGATGGTCGAGCAAGTAGATTGCACTTCCCGCCACATTGGGGTGAGGGGCTATAAATACCTCAACTAAGGTAGTCTGCCCCCTAAATGGCAATGATACATCGGCAATAAAGCGCGCTTTTAGCTGCGACACTAGAAAGCCGTAACTTGGCATCATCACATCAACTGCCACATGTTCATTGTGCAGCGCTGCGGGAAGATCGCCGATAACATCAGCCATCCCGCCAACTTTTGCCCCCGCTACAGCGGCATTCTCAGCCGCTAACATCAATACTCTTTTCATTATTATTTCAATTTCTATTTCGTCGATAACTTGGATTACTCATAACCCACTGGTAAGCCCAGCATGTCGCGGGTGACTAAGGTAATGCCTTTTTCAGACACCCTAAAGCCACGGGCTCTGTCATGGCGATGGTCATAGCCAATGATCGTACCTTCGGGAATAATACAGCCGCGATCTAAGATGGCATTTTTGATCTTACAGTTGCGCTGAATCACCACATCCGGTAGCACCACAGCATCTTCTAAGGTTGAGTAGCTGCATACTCGCACTTCATTAAACAGCACCGAGCGCCTAACCGTCGCGCCAGAGATAATGCAGCCACCACTGACAATAGAATCCAACGCCATACCGCGGCGGTCATCATCGTCAAACACAAATTTAGCCGGAGGCAGCTGCTCTTGAAAGGTCCAAATGGGCCATTTAGCATCATATAAATTCAGCGCCGGTGTCGGCGATAGCAATTCCATATTGGCTTGCCAAAATGAGTCCAATGTTCCCACGTCGCGCCAGTATGATTCATCGTCGGTAAAGCCGCTGCAAAATGGATGCGCATACACCTGATGGTCTTCAATAATCGACGGAATAATGTCTTTACCAAAGTCTCTGTCTGAGCCTTCGTTTTGCGCATCACGCTTAAGCTGCTCAAACAAAAAATCGGTGTTGAAAACATAGTTCCCCATTGATGCTAGGCAGCGCTCTGGATCGTGCGGCAGATGTTTAGGGACCTCTGGCTTCTCTTCAAAGCCCAATATCTTGTTTTTCTCATCCACCTCTACCACGCCAAAAGCCCCAGCGGCTTCAGCAACAGGCACTTGTTGGCACGACACAGTCATATCTGCACCCGACTCTGCATGGGCAGCAAGCAGGCCGGCATAGTCCATTCGATAAACATGATCACCTGACAGAATCATCACGTATTTAGGTAGCTCGTTCCGAATAATGTCGATGTTTTGAAATACCGCATCTGCAGTGCCTTGATACCAGTTGTCAGAATAACGCTGTGAGGCGGGTAGAATCTCTACCGACTCCCCTAGCTCCTTTTTAAAGTGACCCCAACCGCGCATGACATGGCGAATTAACGAGTGAGATTTATACTGAGTAACCACCCCAATACGACGAATGCCCGAGTTAACACAGTTAGACAAAGGGAAGTCAATAATGCGAAATTTACCACCAAAATACAGCGAAGGCTTTGCCCGCCAGTCGGTGAGTTCATGCAGGCGTGAACCGCGGCCACCAGCAAGAATCAATGCGTAGGTTTCACGGGTTAGGTTACTGATATAACGTGGACTTGGGTTATGCATAAGTGCGCGCTCCTTGCGTCATAAGACCGATTAAATCTTCAATTAGAACTACTGGGACATGCCCGACGACTGCTAACATTTTCATAATCCCCATATTGCATCGCGGTAGCCCGCGATGGTGTTGTCACTGGAAAAACGGCCACTAGCGGCGGTATTGCGAATACTCATTTGTGTCCAGGTGTGTGGGTCGCGATAGGCGTGAGCCAACGCCACTTGGGTGGTGCGATACGCTTCAAAGTCAGCGGCCGTCATCCACGGGTCAGTGGGAGATAAAATACCGGCTATCACATCATCAAACTCACCGGGCTCAAGTAGACTGAAATGCCCACTATTGATGAGATCAATTACTGCTGATAAAGCGGGGGAAGCTGCTACAAACTCCCAAGGGCGATAGTCACGCTTTTGGGTTTCCACTTGCTGTGCATCTAGCCCAAATAGGAAGAAATTGTCAGCACCCACCTCTTCTAACATTTCAACATTGGCGCCATCTAAGGTGCCGATGGTGAGTGCGCCGTTCATCATGAACTTCATATTGCCGGTCCCCGAGGCTTCCTTTCCGGCCGTTGAAATCTGCTCAGAGACATCAGTCGCACTGCAGATTTTCTCCATTGCACTGACGTTATAATTAGGCAAAAAAGCAAACCGCAAATAAGGGGTCACTTGCGGATCAGAATTGACCATATGAGCCACATTATTGGCCAGCTTAATCAGCTTTTTAGCCATGGCGTAGCCGGGAGCTGCTTTACCGCCAATCAAGACACAGCGCGGCACCAAATCTTGGGTCTTACCGGCTAAGATCTGCTGGTAGAGGTGAATAACATGCAAAATATTGAGCAACTGCCGTTTGTATTCGTGAATGCGTTTAACTTGCACATCAAACAGCATGTTGGCATCAAACTCGACCTGACACTCTTGCTTAATCAGTTGTGCTAGCTCAACTTTATTTTGCTGCTTAACCCGCTGCCAGTCGCTAATCAACTTATCATCATCGGTAAAGGCACTGAGGCTACTTAGCAGATGTAGATCCGTTACCCAACCACTACCAAGACGTTTATTTAACAGCTGACTCAACCTTGGGTTGGCATGAGCTAGCCAACGCCGCGGAGTCACACCATTGGTGCGGTTGTTAAATTTCTCAGGCCATAGGCGGTAGAAATCTTTAAACAGGCCCGCAGTTAACAGCTGCGTATGCAGTGCTGCCACGCCGTTTACTGAAAAACTGGCCACGATGGCTAAATACGCCATGCGGATATGTGGCTCATCACCTTCTTCTATAATCGACATCGCCCGCAGCTTTTCGCATTGACCAGGCCACTCATGGGCAACCAAATCTAAATAGCGGGCGTTGATCTCATAAATGATATCCAGCAGCCTAGGCAGCATGTGGGCAAATAAGCGCACAGGCCAGCGCTCTAGGGCTTCGGGTAATAACGTGTGATTGGTATACGCCATGGTATGGGTGGTGATATGCCAGGCGTCATCCCATTCAAGCCCATAAATATCAATCAGCAAGCGCATCAGCTCAGGGATGGCAATACTCGGATGGGTGTCATTGAGCTGAATCGCGTGCAGTTTGGCAAACTGACTAAAGTCTTCACCATGTACGGCAACATACTGCTTCAATAGATCTTGTAAACTTGCTGAAGATAAAAAGTACTGCTGACGCAGGCGCAGCTCTTTGCCATTCTCACTGGCATCATTCGGGTAAAGCACCATGGTGATTTGTTCAGCTTGGTTTTTACGTGCAACCGCTTCGGCATAATCGCCTTGGTTAAATTCAGCTAAGTCAAAATCATCGGTGGCTTCAGATTTCCACAGTCGCAGGGTATTAATGCGTTTGTTGCGATAACCCGGCACAGGCATATCGTAAGCTACGGCCAACACATCTTGGGTATCGACCCAGGTCATGTGCCGGCGGCCATGTTTGTCCACATAGGACTCGGTATGACCAAAGAAAGGCACTGTGACATTATGCGCCGGCACGCGCACTTCCCAAGGATTGCCATCCCTTAACCAACGGTCCGGACACTCTACCTGATAGCCGTCCTGTATTTTTTGACTGAACATGCCATATTCGTAGCGGATGCCATAGCCTACAACGGCTAAATCCATACTGGCGCAACTATCAAGAAAACACGCGGCTAATCGCCCTAGGCCACCATTGCCTAATCCCGCATCATGCTCCTGCTCGGCAATGGTTTCTAGCAGTTGAGAATAAGGCAGCAACGCTTGGCGCACCTCGGTATCAATATCAAGATTGAGTAGCGCATTGCCCAAGGCCCGGCCCATCAAAAACTCAAGTGATAAGTAGGCCACTTGTTTGTTTTGGTAACTGCCATCTTGACTACGGGTTTGACGCCAGTCATCTAACATCAACTCTTTTACGCTTTGCGCTAAGGCATTAAACAACTCTTGATTATCCTGCTCATCACGATTAAGCCCATGAAGCACTTGTCTTGCCATACTGTCTGCAAGCTGTTTAGCCGTTGCGGAAGTCTTAGCTGTAGTGCTGGAAGCTTTGGTAGTAGAGGCTTTAGCAGCCGCTGGCTTTTTAGCGCTAGCTGCTGTTTTTTTGTTGCTAGCGGATCTGCGTTTTGGCTTACTTGCCTGTTGTTCGCTCATTTAATTCGCTCCTTCAAATTGGGCGTAAAAAACCATTAAGCTTTTGCTTTGCAGTAAAAACTGCTTTGCTGCGCCACCGGCGAAATAGCCCTTAGTTTCGCTATCAAAACCACTGTCTTGGGTATGGATAAGGCAGTCCCAATGGCTGATACCTGAGATTGTCGGTAAGGTAAAATGCAATGACTCATCATCGGCGTTGAGCATGAGCAGCAAGGCTTGTCGGCATTGGGGTTGCGCTTCAAGCTCGCCACTTATCACGACACTTAAAGTACGCGTTTGCGCTTCGCTCCAAAGGGTCTTGGTCATTGGGCTACCTTGGCGGCAAAACCAATCCAAAGCCGGACTACCTGTGGTGCATGAATCGTGGATATATTCTCGATGGCATAACAACGGAAAGCGCTGGCGTAACTTAATTAGCCTGCGGGTAAATTGCAGCTGTTCATCGCGTTGAATGTCCTGCTGCCAGCTCAACCATGTGGTGGTGTTATCCTGACAATAAGCATTATTGTTGCCCTGCTGGCTATGACCTAACTCGTCTCCGGCCAGCAACATAGGCACACCTTGGGAGAGCAACAAGGTGGTGAGCATATTACGTGATTGGCGAGTCCTTAATGCCTGAATGTGCAGGTCCTGACTGACCCCTTCCATGCCACAGTTGTCACTAAAATTTTCCTGATGCCCATCACGACTTTGCTCGCCATTGGCATCATTGTGCCGCTGCCGATAACTCACTAAATCCGTAAGGGTGAAACCGTCATGACTGGTAATGAAATTGATGCTGGCACTCGGTCGGCGTCCAGCGTGCTCAAACAGATCACTTGAGCCATGAAAGCGCCGCGCAAATTCAGGCAACATTCCGGCATCACCGCGCCAAAAACGCCTAACGGTATCGCGATAACGATCGTTCCACTCACTCCACCCCATTGGGAAGTGCCCTAACTGGTATCCGCCTGGCCCGATATCCCACGGCTCAGCAATCAGACGCACTTGGCTCAAAACCGGATCTTGCTTTATTGCATCGAAAAAGCTCGAATTGACATTAAAGCCTTGCGGCTCACGCCCTAGGGTTGCGGCTAAATCGAAACGAAAGCCGTCTACGCCCATGACTTCAACCCAATAGCGAAGTGAGTCCATCACTAGCCTAAGTACATGGGGATTACTTAAATCAACGCTATTGCCACAGCCGGTATCATTGATGTAATAGCGCGGCTGCTGTGGGTGTAATCGGTAGTAGCTAAGGTTGTCGATACCGCGAAAACACAAACTTGGTCCGCGGCAATCACCTTCAGCGGTGTGGTTGTAAACCACATCGAGCAACACTTCGATACCTGACTGGTGCAACGCCGCCACCATCTGCCGAAACTCATTAATGTCGGCATTGTTTAAATAAGCCTGATGCGGCGCAAAAAAGCCGATACTGTTGTAGCCCCAGTAATTACTGAGCTGCTTTTGCTGTAAAAAAGGTTCGCTGGCAAATTGCTGTACCGGCAACAACTCCACCGCAGTCACGCCTAAATTTTTGATGTATTGCACTACGTTGGCGTTAGCAATACCACTAAAACGGCCACGTTCAGCCTCAGTTAAATCCGGAAATAGCTGAGTAAACCCTTTTACATGCATTTCATAAATAATGCTGCGCCGCAGTGACAATGACGGTTGAGTTTGATCGTATTCTTTGGCCACCGCCGGGATAGGCGAGAGGTTGCGGGTGTCGACGATTTTACACTTAGGCATAAAATCGCCACTATCCAGAGAGCAAAAACTTAAATCGGCGTCGGGATGCTGCTGTTGATAGGCGTAATGACTTGGGTGGTCAACTAGCTCGCCCAGAAGTAATTTCGCGTAAGGATCGAGCAGCAGTTTATTGACATTAAAGCGATGGCCAAGTTCAGGCTGATAAGGGCCGTCAACTCGATAACCATAACAGCAATCTAATGCCAAACCTTCGATGTGGCCATGCCAGATATGGTCGCTTTGTCTTGGCAAGGCCACTCGAGCCAGCTCATTAACGCCGCTGGCATCGTACACGCACAGATATACTGCGGTAGCATGGGCCGAAAACAGCGCAAAATTAACGCCACTATCGTCAACACTCGCACCCAGCGGATAAGGTCGTCCGGGAGTCACTAACATCTTAGTCAGCCTCATTATTGAGGCCTATCACTAGACAAGCTAGCGGCGGCACGGTAATTTCGGCGCTGTACTCACACCCTTGATAAGGCTGAGCTTGCGCCACAATCACCCCATGATTGCCAACATTGCTGCCACCATAGAGCTGGCTGTCGCTATTGAGGAGCTCAACGTATTGCTGATCAGTTGGCAGGCCGAGGCGATAGCCGTGGTGAACTTGTGGTGTCATGTTGACCACAAAAATTAACGACTCGGTTTGACTGTGACGCATAAAACAGAACACGCTGTTATCGGCGTTATCACAATCTAACCAGCTGAAGCTTTGTGGCAAATGGTCTTGGCTATATAGCGCGGGCTGCACCTGATACAAACGATTGAGATCTTTTAACCAGTCTTGCACCCCTTGATGGGGGGAGTACTGCAGCAGATGCCAATCTAAACTTTGCTGATGGTTCCATTCATCGCGCTGGGCAAACTCATTGCCCATAAACAGTAGCTTCTTACCAGGATGCCCCCACATGAAGCCGTAGTAGGCACGTAAAGTGGCAAATTTCTGCCAATCATCGCCAGGAATCTTGTGCAGCAACGACCCTTTGCCATGTACTACCTCATCATGGCTGAGTGACAGGATAAATTGTTCACTAAAGCCATACATTAAACCGAAAGTCATTTCACTGTGGTGATGGCTACGGTAGAGCGGATCACGGCAGAGGTAACGTAAGGTATCGTTCATCCACCCCATGTTCCACTTAAAACCAAAACCTAGGCCATCATGCTCGACACTTTGGGTCACTCCCGGCCATGCGGTTGACTCTTCAGCAATCATCAAAATGCCTGGGTAGGCTTGATATAATTCACTATTGAGGCGTTTTAACAAATTGATGGCTTGCAGATTTTCTCTGCCTCCATATTCGTTAGGCAACCACTCCCCTGCTTCACGGCTATAGTCGAGATACAACATTGACGAGACGGCATCTAAGCGCAAACCGTCGAAATGAAACTCTTCAAGGTAGTAGCACGCGTTACTGAGCAGGTAGCTTTGCACTTCAGCGCGGCCATAGTTATAAATCAACGTATCCCAATCTGGGTGTTCGCCCTGTTTAGGATCGTCATGCTCAAACAAGCAGGTACCATCGAAACGGCGCAGGCCATGGGGATCTTTGGGGAAATGAGCCGCCACCCAGTCTAGAATTACCGCCAAACCTAATTGATGGGCATGATCAATAAACGCCTTTAATTCAACCGGGCTGCCGAAACGATGACTCGGTGCATACATTCCTACCGGCTGATAACCCCATGAACCATCAAAGGGGTACTCGCTAACGGGCATTAGCTGTAAGTGAGTGAACCCCATCTCTTTGACATAGGGCAGCAAGGTTTGCTGCAGCTCAGTGTAGTCAAGGTAGCTTTGGCCCGAATCTCCTTGACGGCGCCAAGACCCTAGATGCACTTCATAGATTGAAACCGGTTGTTGATGCCATTTCTGCGATTGGCGTGCTTGCATCCATGGTGTATCTTGCCACGCATAGTCATCGGCCAACACCACCTTTGATGCATTACTTGGAGCCGGATCCATAGCTTTGGCAAATGGATCCGCTTTTAATTCGCGTTGTCCTTGCTGATCAATGATTTCGAATTTGTATAGGCTGTACTCGGCGACTTGAGGAATAAAAATCTCCCAAATGCCGTGGGCGACATGTTGGCGCATCACATGACGAGCGCCGTCCCAGTAGTTAAAGTCTCCCTGTAGAGACACGCGCTTAGCATTGGGCGCCCACACGCAAAACAGCACGCCATCGATACCATCAACAGTTCGGGGATTCGCGCCCAGAAACTGATAGGCATGCCTAAGCTTGCCTTCGGCAAAGAGATAGACATCTTGCTCAGTTAGCAAAGACTGAAACTGATAAGGATCGACAATCTCTTCCACACTTTGCGGATAGGTCACCCGCAATAGATAGGGAAACGGGTTTACCCGACGTGGAATGAAACCGGCAAATAGCCCCTCATCATCTTCCTTGTTCAATGTGGCGACTTTACGCTTATCTTTTAACGTCAATACCTCAACTTGCTGCGCGCCGCGCAAAAAGCACCGTAGCAATAACTTTTTAGTGGCTTTGCCAGTTTTAGATTGTTGCTCAACTTGATGCATGCCTAATAACGAAAATACGTCGATATACTCACCTTGAAGCAACGCGATACCTGCGCCGTCATGAAAGTGGGGGGCATTTTGTGTCATGGTTAGTTCTCCCATAATTTTAAATTCATGCTGACTGACTGTTACCTCGCGGCGCACTCACATCATTTGCACTCGCACCTGCGTTTCGCTGCTGAGCGATTTGCGATAACAGTTTGTCTATCAATGGGCTGCGGCTTATTTCGCTAACTGTCATTGAGTAGCGGCGCCGCCAATTTGGGTATTCAGTGCTGGTGCCGGGAATATTATTGCTAACGGTTTCAGACAATAGATCGCATAGTTGAACGCTAAACAGTTCAGCTGCGCTGCTGGCGCTGTCGCTTAGCCAAGCGGGTAATATCGCCTCAAAAGCCACGGTCTCAGATACGTCGTTCAGTAGCCCCAATGACCGCCAGCGCTTAACTAATTGCTGTATGTCGCAATCACGACTGACCTCGGCGGCTTCCAACTGCAAAGTAGTGATTAAGCCTAAAGAATGCTGCAGATGCAGATCATCACTGCGCCACCAAGCCGCTAAAGGAGGGACATCATGGTTGGCTAGCATCATTAAGCTGTGGCCTTGGTGCAGCTCAGGAGACACAATCCGATCGTATTGGCGAGTGAAATAAAACAGCTGGTTGGAATAGATATTAAATTGCTGCAGTTTGGTACGTATCTCATCGGGCACGATACCTAAGTCTTCGCCAATCACTGTGCAGTTAGCGGCGTGACTTTCATAGGCTAAAATGGCGAATAGCGCGTCGGCATCATAATAGACGTAAGCACCACTGGGATCGTTTGCATTTTGGGCCGTCCACCACCACAACCGTAATAATCCCATAATATGGTCGATGCGTAGCGCGCCGTAATGCTGCATATTGCTTGCGAGCAGCTCACGAAAATGACCGAAGCCAGTGGCTTTTAACGCCCAGGGTTGCATTGGCACCAACCCCCAGTTTTGCCCTCTAGCAGCAAAACGGTCTGGCGGCGCGCCAATACTGGCCGCAGCGCAAAAAAGCTTGGGGTGCTGCGCGGCCTCGACACCATCGGCAACGGTTCCCACGGCAAGATCGCCAACAAGACCAATCGCCATACCCAGCTCTGTTGCCAGCGCTTTTGTCTGCGTCAATTGCCGAGTGACTTCAAATTGCAAAAAGGCGATAAATTGCTCAGCATTCTCGCCAGCAATCGCTGCGACACTATCTGCTTGATGGTCAATGTAGGCCTGTAAGCTCTTCCCGCCTCGCTCAACAAACAGCTCAAAGGCTTGGGCTCTGGCACTGTTTACTGACAGCTCATATTGCACAAATGACTGGTAAATGAGGTAGAGTGCAGCAAGCTTTAAGCGAGATACGGCCTGGGCTTCGATAGTTGGGCTCTGATTTAACTCGTGCCTGGATGATTGATATGTCAGTGTTAGCGAATCTGCCACGTAGCGGCATTCAGGAACCTGCTCAATACTAATATATAAAGGATGAATAAAACGGCGATCAATCGGACTGTAGGGACTGAGCTCACTAGGTTTATCTAATGCCAGCGCATGCAAAGGATTGATGACCACAAAATCACATTGACGTGCTGCCAGCGTAGTCAATAACCCTTGTAAGTCGGCTAAATCGCCCATTCCCCACTGCGTATTACTGCGCAAACTGGGCAGGTGAACACTCACGCCCCACGACTTATGGCTTAGTTTCGCTGGCCGTTTTGCACGCCCTTCAGCTTGGCTCTGACCGTGAAGAGCATCAAAAGTGTGCCGGGGGGCTAGCAGTAACTCGCCCTGTGCGACTAGACTCCCAGCAATATGTAACTCAAGTTGTAGGTAGCCCATACCAGTATCAGTTAGCTGGGCAATTTGCGTCGATAATGGATAGCGATAACGGATATAGCGTTGCTGCTTAGTTTGATAATCACCAATTTCAACCAGCTTAGTAGTATCAATTGGCCACTGCATTTGCCGTGCTGGGGTGCGCTCTGATGCCGCCGAACGCACCGTAATCGTCATAGGCCGATTGTCATGCTCTGCTAAGTGCAGCACCACAGCAGCTTGGTCGGCAAAACAGTATTGGAAAGGGGCGAGAAAATCGCGCCATGGCTGAACATCAAGCTGGTCTATTTGCTGGGAAATGATGGCATCGTCTATCTCGGGCTTCGCCAACATGGCTTGCAATATTGCCAAGCGATCGTTGGCATGAATCGCGGTTAATTGACCATCACAGTCAACAAATTCTGCACCCACGCCCCGTAAGTAGAGCAACTTATCCAATCCCATTGAACCCGCCCTATTGCTTAACACACCTTGTTGAGAGTGCACTAAGCATGCCAAGGGCAGATAACAGCTTAAAGACAGTTTAATTGCAGAACCATGACAGGCAGAATTATTTAAATAACAACAACTTAGAGTGAAAAACTTAGGAAATAACTATCGCAAAGCCCAAGCTTAGCAGTAGTGATCAACCATACCTATTTTTAGGTATGCACAAGTGTGGCGCGTCATCTCACCAATTCGGCGCACGGCCAGCAACCAATAAACTTGTCACGCTCATGCTAACGCAAATAGCTAAAATGATAAGCAAAGGTTATGTATTCAACCAAAGAAAATAATCGCAATATATTGATTGCATTGTTTTTATCAACCAACTCTAGCCCCTACCCTAAAAGCGCCAATCTTTGGCGAAATCATAACGAAAGCCAACAGACCAGGAATTAAAGTCATCAAGATAATCGTAATCACGAACTAGATATTCCAAGTGGAACCTTAAATTCTCATCTGGCAACCACTCTAAAGTGGTATTGTAGCCATTGAACTTTTGGCTCAATTGAGCTTGATAGCCATCGTCAAAATCAAAATAGCCCAGCTTTAATCTGAACGCTTGGCTTAAGCGATAAGCCCCGGAAATATCCATCGTGTGACCTGTTCTATCACTGACAACGACATCTCTTTTATAGGTTTTATCTTGATAAGCTACGGCAAGGTACAGCCCCATATCGAATTGGTGAGCTAATGCGGCCGCCCAGACAATATCTTCGCCTTGGCTCAGGTTATCGCTAATACTGTCTTGTTGTAAGTAAGATATAGCCCCATGAAAACCACCAACATCATAACTCACACCTAAGTTGACCATATCAGCATTATTATTGCCGCTGTCACCGTCGAATTGTCCTGCTGCTAGCCAACTCAAACCGCCGGTTTCAATACGGTATGTCACCATATTGTTCACAAAGAAAATCCCTTCTGGATCATAAGAAAACGGGCTATTAGCATGATTAAAAATATCCACATATTCTGCAATCAACAAATATTGCGGCGGCCGCTGCTTACCGACCCCTAAACGACCATAGGGACTGTCCACCGCGACATAAGCTCGGCGTGCATTACCAAAGTCGCCGTTATTGGACAAGTCTATGCCCCACTCGCCATGTAAAATCGCCTGCCAACCGGGCATAAAGTCGTTACTCGCCTTTATTCCTGCATGGCTAAGTGCATCTCTAACATCCCAAAATTGCTCCCCTTTTTCATCAATATAACCATAGGTTGGACGCATGGTGGCATAAACGCTCACTTTATTTCGGGCTTCTACTTCGTCGGCGAGTTCTGTAACTGGCTGGCGCTTGTCTTGAGTTGCTATATCGGTTTCAGCCACAACGTCACTGTGCAACTGATTTTGTTGAACTTGTTGAGCTGGTTGGTTCTGTTGAGCTTGCTGGGCTTTTTCGAGCGCGATTATCTGTTGTTGTAACTTGTCGACTTGCTGCTTGAGCATTTCAAGAGTAATCTCTGCCTCTGCAGCCAACACATTGAAAATCATTAAAAAACTGCCAGAAAACAGCCATATCACCTTAGTCCATATACGCATCATTTCATTCCAAAACTAGCGAGCAATGACAAAAGTATAGACTATACTTTTGTACCATATGCAGGTGAATATTCCGTCATAGCAAGCTGTTATGTGGGTTTGTTTGGCCAAACAAGGACTAGCGCAATGAAAATAAGAACTAAATTCTCTGTCGCCTCAGGTATCGTCATCTTTGTTGTAGTCTCCCTACTTGCCATCACCACGGATCTGGCAATCAAAACCACTTTAGAAGAGAAAACACAGGCCTATATTCAAGACAACGCGTCATTGTTAACCACCAGTATTGGTAATTGGTTAACCGGAAAAAGTCGACAAGTCGACCTGTTAAAAAGCGTTGTCGAGCAAGACTTCTCGACTGACAACTTTCAAAACACCTTAGCCTTATCTGCGGTGAAACAAGACTTCTTACTGGTATTTGGCACGCTGAAATCTGAAACGGGGTTACGTTCTAATAACCCTAACAGACAAAATCCCGCCGGCGTCGATTTTAGACAAAAGCCTTGGTACGCCTTAGCGCAAAATAATAACGACACCGTATTTACCGCACCTTATCAAGATGCGGCAACCAAAGAGATGTTGTTATCTATCGTGACTAAAATTGAAACCGCGTCTGGGTTTCAAGGGGTTATAGGCGGTGATTTAAGCCTTGGTACCATTGCTGAAACCGTCAACACCATCAACTTTGATGGAACAGGGCTGGCTTTTATCGCTGATGGCCAAGGTAATATCATCACCCACCCACAAGCGGATTATAATGGTAAAAACACCAATAACGTCTATCAACATTCCCCAGCAACTAGCCAACAAATAATCGAAATTGAGCACCAAGGTGTCGACAAACTATTGTATTTTTACCCACTGCCACAAGCGAATGGTATCAATTGGCATTTAGCGGTGCTACTTGATAAAGACAAAGTATATCAAGCACTCACAGATCTGACTTGGCGAACTACCGTATTGGCTTTCTTCAGTATTGTGATCTGTTTCTTTCTACTCAAACAATTAGCCAAACACTTATTAATGCCACTAAACGAGTTAGAAAAGGCCATTGAAAATATTGCATCTGGCGAAGGCGACCTAACTCAAAGATTAACCATCAAGAATCAAGATGAATGCGGCGCGGTTGCCAACAACTTTAATTTATTCCTCGCATCAATGCAGGCATTGGTGGTCGATATTAAACAAAAGGCTGACTCAGTCGTGCATCACAGCAACGACTCAACGGATCTAGCAACCCAAGCGGGTAGTCATTTGGTCGAACAAAAAGCGCTGATTGAGGGCTTAGCCACAGCGATGAATGAAATGACAGCCACCTCTGCCGATATTGCCAGCAGCGCCCAAGAAGCGGCCAGTTCAATAACCTCAGTGAACGAGCGCACCGACCAAAGCCAAATCACCTTCACCGAGACCTCTAACTATATCGGTCAGCTGTCTGACACCATTAGTGTCTCGCAAGGCGTCAGCGACCAACTGGCCGAGTACAGCACTAACATTGAGCAAGTATTGTCTGTTATTAACGGCATTGCCGAGCAAACCAACTTATTGGCCTTAAATGCGGCCATTGAAGCGGCCCGCGCAGGCGAGCAAGGACGCGGTTTCGCGGTGGTTGCCGACGAAGTGCGCACCTTGGCTTCACGCACACAAGAATCAACCACCGAAATTAAAAGCACTATAGATCAAATACAATCGGCGTCGGCGCAAGTTCAACAAGCCATGCAAGACAGCAAAGAAAAAGCCCAAACATGCGTTGATCATGCTTATACCGCCAGCACGGCACTGCAAGAGATCTCTGAATCGGTGAAAGACATAATGGATAGAAATATTCAAATTGCCGCAGCGATTGAAGAGCAAAGTGTGGTTGCAGAAGAGATTAATCTCAACACCAATAACATTAACGATATCAGTACCAGTGTCGGTGAATTCTCTGAAAGTCAGCTCAGCACCAACCGAGAGCTCGTTGAGCAAGTGAACCAGCAGCAACAACTACTGAATAAATTCACCGTTTAAAGTACAGCTTGAACAAGCAGAATAATGCCGATAGCAGCTAGAGCATTTTCAAGTAGAATTAATCGCTGACGCTAGCCTCCATGTCAGCAACCAACACATAAGGTTGTCTCTCGGTTTTACTAAGGTACATGGCGTTGTCAGCGAGTGCGATAACTCGTGCTAGGTCTTTATCATCATGGGGTACTATACCGATACCAATGCTCGCCCCTACCCTAATAGGTTGTTGCTGCCCCTCAATTTGCACCTCTTGGGTAAGCAACTGGTGCAGTTTGCGACCAATACCATTGGCCTCTTGTTGATAATGCTGATGATGATTAATCTTAAACAAAATTAAAAACTCATCACCGCCAAGGCGGAAACAAACATCATCGCTACGCGATTGCACCAGCAAGCGCTGCGATAATGCAACCAGCAAACTGTCGCCAACATCATGCCCTAAATTATCATTGATCAACTTAAAGCCATTTAGGTCTATGTAAGCCACTCCTAAACATCCAGAATCGTAAATCCCCAAGTAGGGCCTGCTCATGACATTTTCTAAATGCCGCTTATTGAAAAGCCCGGTTAATGGATCGGTACTCGCTTCGCTTCGCTGCGCAGTTCATTAATTAACTCCTGCACAGTTGAGTAATCTTGTATGGTCGCAATACCACAAGCTTGGCCGTGGAACTCAATATTAGAGATGGAGATACGGGCGTTAAACCCTTCTCCTTTGGCGTTAATACACGGCATAATATTGCGCGACATCATCGGCCTTGAGTGGGACTGGTTATCAATAAATGTGGCCACTTTATTATGGTGACCCTGCACCTTTTCTGGTGTCATTAAATCGGTAATCGATAGCCCCAACATTTCACCTTGCCCATAACCAAATAATCGCTCACAAGAGCGGTTGGCAAATTCAACCTGTGATTGACGATTGACTATGACAATGGCGTCCGCCAGAAAGTCTAAGAACTTAGCAATATCATCCATAGATTGCTCTCTAATTATTAATTTCTACAGTTAAAAACATAGCCAAACTGAAGAGGGCTGCCAGCTTTAATAGCAACTTGTTTGATATCAAATAAGTATTTCAGACTAATTGACTATTTCAGACTAATTAACTATCCCAGCCTAGCTTCCCTTAATTGAAATCAGTCACGCGCTTGCTGTTCACCTGCTAATAAGAGGCCAGTTTTTACAACTCTGTCATAAAATTACAAAATTAGTCGTACAGATCGACTTTCTCATCATCCCTATGGCTAATCCGCGGACAAATCAGACGCGGATCACACCTTTTGGCCATGGGGGTTGGTACTTTAGTTACCAGATAAAGATAACAACTTTTAATTTTGAGCATAAAGGTGAATTTTATGGCTGCTAAATTTTTTATCCCATCTGTAAACGTACTAGGCCAAAACGCTGTCGATGATGCGATTGGTGATATTAAAACCTTAGGCTTTAAGCGTGCGCTTATTGTCACCGACCAACCTTTGGTAGATATCGGATTGGTCGCACAAGTGACTGAAAAGTTAGGTCAAGCTGATGTTAGCTCTGTCATTTTCGCCGGCGTGCAACCGAACCCAACCGTGGGTAACGTTGAAGCAGGCCTTAAACTTCTAACCGCTAATGACTGTGACTTTGTGGTCTCTCTCGGTGGCGGCTCTCCACACGACTGCGCAAAAGGTATTGCATTAGTGGCAACCAATGGCGGCAGCATCAAAGACTATAAAGGCTTAGATGTCTCTAGTAAGCCTCAACTACCGTTAGTGGCGATTAACACCACTGCCGGTACCGCCAGTGAAATGACCCGGTTCTGCATTATTACCGATGAAGAACGTCACATTAAAATGGCCATTGTAGACAAGCACACTACGCCCATTTTATCAGTTAATGACCCTGAACTTATGTTGGCCAAACCCGCGGGGCTGACGGCTGCGACAGGTATGGATGCATTAACCCATGCCATTGAAGCCTATGTATCGATTGCGGCTAACCCGATTACTGACGCTTGTGCAATTAAAGCCATTGAGCTGATTAAAGGTAACTTAGTTGAAGCCGTTAAAAATGATCAAAACATTGATGCTCGCGATCAAATGGCTTACGCCCAGTTCCTTGCAGGCATGGCCTTTAACAATGCGAGTTTAGGCTATGTGCACGCTATGGCTCACCAGCTCGGAGGTTTCTACGACTTGCCACATGGTGTCTGTAACGCGCTGTTACTACCGCATGTACAAGAATACAACGCACAAGTGGCCGCTCCCCGCTTAAAAGATGTTGCTAAAGCAATGGGCGCTGATGTCAGTGGCATGAGTGATGAACAAGGTGCCCAAACCGCTATTGACGCGATTAAAGCATTGTCTGTCGCGGTGCATATTCCTGAAAACCTCACCAAGCTGGGCGTGAAAGCAGAGGATATTCCAACGTTGGCTGATAACGCGTTAAAGGATGCTTGCGGGTTAACTAACCCACAACAAGCGACCCATGCTGAAATCTGCCAAATCTTTACCAACGCATTGTAACGGCAACCGTTACTGCAATTAATTGCTATACATTTTCTCCCTGCAAGTAGAAAATGCGCTCAGGGCTCAACCTAAGGTTGAGCCCTTTTTTATCTGTTGCAAATCGTGATCTCTCAATTAACTTAAGCTTAGGTCACACTCGGCAGTTTTATCGCAAAAACCGCTAGCACTCTGAGATACAAGTGTTATAAGATGTTATCAGTTCGCTTTTTCCCTGCAAAGAAACAGCTAGCTAGAGGCCCAAGCGAAGTCACTTTGCTTGGGCCTTAATTATTTTAACTGAGCCATAATCAAGGCTAGCGAATTTAATGGTTAAGGCTTCATAGACAGTTAAGCTACAGTCTTTACCCTAGCAAGATAATATTTATTAGGATGTCAGGCATTTGATGAATTGGACGAGCATAGGCCAACATTGTTGGTCATTTGGTTTAGCATTCGGCTTGTTTGTTGCCAGCATAGTCACATTAGTGATTACGGTTTGGGAATGGGTCGAAAATCCCGGCGGTATTTTTTATGACGGCAACTCAACGCAGTAGTCAATGCTGTATGACACCGCCATTAGCTGGTTTGTCCCCACTTTACTTTATGCCGCCATTGCCGCAACAATCGGTCATTTGAGCATTACGTTACTCAGCCAATGGATAGGTAAAAAATAAACAAGCGTCGTTATAACACTCCAATAAAAGGCTGCGCCAACAACATCAATGGCGCAGCGCACCATTTAAGCGTTAATGGGTGCCTGACGTTGTAAATACTGTAATAGCTCGGCAAGCTTATCGATACTATCTCTTAGCGGCGCAGGCATAGTGTCAAACTCAACCCCTAATAGCAGGTTTTTTACCTCTAAACCTAACTCTGTATCGCCTTCAATTGTTAGCTTACGTTGAAAAAACAGCGTGTCGGGATCTTCCTTGCCCGCAGCAATGAGCAACAGATCTTTGGAATTGCCACTAAATACCACTTCGGCGTTACCACTGGGTGCCACACTGATTTGACCATCGAAACTCACCTCAAATCGTAAGTCCATATCGGTGATGTTAATCCCCACCCAACGTTGCTCAAGAAAATCCAGTTCTTCATCAATTATCTGCTGCTTGAGGATTAGACTCAGCATTGACTGTAAAGCTTGACCTTTTACAGCAAAAGGAACCAACTGCAGCGGTTTAGCGACGATTTGTGGTCCATGGTTAAGCAGCTGTTTGGCGGCATGGGCAAATAAACGCGATTGCATCAAAGGGAATACTCCATAACGTTCAAGGGATAGCGTCAACGAACCGAAACGCTCGGTTGATGAAATAAGCGGCAAACGTGCTGCTTGTCAAAAAAAGAAACCAAGTTTAACCAGATTTTATGATCACAAACCTGTTTTACATCAACAATTCGATCTGCAAACGGTTTTAAACTCCAGTCTTTTTGTGGGAGAACACCATCATGGAGCTGTTATGTCCAGCAGGGAATCTGGCTTCACTAAAAACGGCGCTCAACGCTGGGGCTGATGCAGTCTATTTAGGGTTAAAAGACGACACCAATGCACGCTCTTTTGCCGGCCTAAACTTTACGCCGAAAAAACTACAACAAGCAGCCCAGTACACCCAGTCATTAGGGAAAAAGATTTTTCTCACTATCAATACATTCCCTAAACCAGGTGAAGAGCAACGCTGGTACGATGCCATTGATTTAGCCGCCAATACCGGCGTCAATGCGCTAATTATGGCGGATTTATCACTGTTAGATTATGCCCACAGCCGTTACCCACATTTGCCGCTACATTTATCTGTGCAAGCCAGTGCAACCAATCTAGGTGCACTGAACTTGTATAAGAAAGAGTTCAACATTGAACGCGCGGTATTACCTCGAGTTTTATCGATGAAACAGGTACGCGATCTATCTAAAGTCAGCCCCGTCGATTTAGAGGTGTTTGCGTTTGGTAGCTTATGCATTATGGCCGAGGGCCGCTGTCATTTATCCTCATACGTCACAGGGCAATCTCCCAACACGGGTGGCTCATGCTCACCGGCGCAACATGTTCGTTGGCAAGAAGTCGGCGCGAGCCGCCAAACCCGGCTCAATAACGTCCTGATTGACGAGTCCAGTGTGGATGAACAAATGGGTTATCCAGTAGTGTGCAAAGGTCGCTATACCACCGCTGAGAATGCCAAACCAAGCCATATTCTTGAGTCACCAACTAGCCTCAATACCCTAAGTCTGCTGCCGGAGCTGGCCAAAGCTAATGTGGTATCGCTTAAAATAGAGGGCCGCCAGCGCAGTCCAGCCTATGTGGAACAAGTCACCAAGGTGTGGCGACAAGCTATTGATACCTATCTTAATGATCCACAGGCTTATCAGTGCCAATCACAATGGGATGCCGCTTTAGCTAAAGTCTCTGAAGGCCAAACCACGACACTAGGCGCTTACGAGCGAGCATGGCAATAATCATGGAAAATACCCTTAATGCTTCTCTTGGGCCACTACTTTACTGTTGGTCCAAAGCTAAAGTCACAGAGTTCTATCAGCAAGTCGCTGACAGCGATATCCCGCTGGTGTATGTGGGGGAAACCGTCTGTAGCCGTCGTCGAGAGATCAAGTTTTCCGACTATATGGCAATCGCCCAGCAATTGCGTGAAAGTGGTAAGCAAGTGGTGCTATCAACGCTAGCGCTCATTGAAGCTCCGTCAGAGTTTACTGAGTTAAGTAAACATATCGACAATGGTGAATTTACTATTGAAGCTAACGACATGGGAGCGGTATCGGTTGCTAAGTCTTTAGAGTTGCCCTTTGTTTGTGGGCCCAGCATTAATAATTACAACCTCGCCACACTCAATAAGCTGGCAAGCTGGGGCATGCAACGTTTTGTTATGCCAGTAGAGCTTTCCAAGCATTGGCTAGGACACATTCTATCTGACAGCACTAAACGCCAATTTGAAGCGGAAGTTTTTGGCCATGGCTATCTACCACTCGCCCATTCAGCGCGTTGCTTTACCGCGAGGCAGCTGGGACGCCAAAAAGATGCCTGTAAGATTGCTTGTATCGACCACGCCAAAGGCTTATTAGCGCAAACCCAAGAGAATCAACCACTACTACGTATTAATGGCATTCAAACTCAGTCGGCTCAAGCTATTGATTTACGCAATGAGTTTCACAAGATGCAAGCAATGGGAGTGAGTTATTTTAGGGTTTCGCCGTCATCGCTAGACAGTATAGAACTGGCTCAACAACTGATAACCGAGAAGTCGTTAAACAGTAAAGACGAGCGGGATTTATCTTGTGACGGTTACTGGCATGGCCAACCAGGATTTAACAACACCTTAGCCGGCTAATCACTTAGGCTTTTGACTCTCGCTGGCTCCAAACCAGCGAGAACACCCACAATACAAACAAACCTACGCTGATCCACTCAATCAAGGCTGGCCACCACAGTTCTGGTCTAGGCTGCGCCATCACCATCTCTTGATAAAACGGTTTACCATTGACCGCAATGCCAATATCTAGATGTGCCAATAATAACGACAGCGTAAAGCTCACCCAAGTCAAAAAGGCCCAAAAAATACTGCCTAACGAAGCAAATCGGCGCTTGGCAAACGCACTGTAAAACAGGTAGGTCAAACTACTACTAAAACCAAAGTAATAGAAGCAATGCATAGCTTTGTTGTGCAAATGATAGACGTTAATCGGAAACAACCCCACCACGGCTAAAGATAAAAAACTGCCGCCTAACAACAAAAAGCAAGGCACAAGCCAAGGGCTATCACTTATCTGCATAGCGAACAAACAAAACAGCACTAAACTCAGGCCACCGAAAAATAGCCCACCATTAAGTAACACAGCACCAGCTGAGTGACCGTAATGCCCAAGCTCACTGACTGAATAATTGAAAAAGCTAAAACCGTGACCATCAACATCGGTGAAAGATAGCGTGGCAACGGTTACACCCAGCACTAAACCCGGCAAACCAAGCAGGCCAAACCGAAATGCGAGCTTAGAAAGTTTTTGTTGCCTTAAGATCATCTTTATTACATTCACTACACATAAAATGCCACAAACGTCTATGGAAACAGATTTTGTTACTAAGGTCTAGCCTGAAATATTTACAATGTGGTCAATGACTAACTATTACTTCAATCCTAGCGGGCGATTTTACCGCAACGTAAAAACTGACTGTAAAGGCAGATTGTTCATAAAAAAAGACAAAGCAGCATTCGCTAATAAAGCTCAGATTAGTAGCACAGCATGTTATTTGTAAGGTGAAATCTACGGCAAAAACACAGGAAAAACTAATCCACATCACAATTGTGGTTTTTATGTGATACACCTAACAAAACAAGTGTTTAAATGATAATATCGAAGCCATTAAAATAACACCTGTGAAACCTACAATAACTTCTGAGTAGTAGATTATGACCCGACAGCAAGTAAGCCTATCGAAGCGGGAAGTGCAGCTCGCAGCCGACGACGAATTAATTTCTAGCACCGATCTTTCAGGTAAAATTACCTACATTAATCAAACTTTCCTGGATATTTCCGGCTATTCACAACAAGAGTTGATTGGTCAAAATCACAACATTATTCGCCATCAAGATATGCCAAAAGCCGCCTTTGCTGATCTTTGGCAAAAGCTTAATGCCGGCCAATCTTGGCGTGGTGTGGTCAAAAACCGCTGCAAAGATGGACGTTTTTACTGGGTCGATGCATTTGTTTCACCTTTATATGAACATGGCAAAGTGATTGGCTACCAATCAGTCCGAGTAAAACCTAAGCAGCAATACATCACCGCCGCAGAGAAAATCTACCAAAGATTAAACTCAGGTAAAGCCGTAAACGATCCTTTGAGCCTAAACAATAAACGTATTCTCTCGGCCATCAGTGCCACCGCAGGTTTAGCGCTTGCAGGTTATCTATTCGGTTGGCAAGTGATTGTTGCCGGCTGTTTATTGATGGCTATTAATTTAGCGATTTTCTATGACGAGGCGTTTCGAGTGCCAGCCAAACTAATGGCAATGAAGCAAAGCTATGACTCAGTGAGTCGATTTATCTATTGCGGTCGAGATACATCATCACTATTAGATTTTCAAATGCTGATGAAAGAAGCCAAATTGCAAGGGGTGCTGGGTCGCAACCAAGACAGCGCCAACACCATTAATGATATAGCCAGTCAGTTGATTGTCGCAGCAAACCAGACCCATGCGGGGATAGATAAAGAGAACCGCCAAATTGAGCAGATAGCCAGTGCAATGGAGGAAATGGGTGCCACAATTGGCGAGGTAGCGACTAATACTCAATCCACCTCAGATCATATTGAGCAAACTTATCAACTGTGTGCAGAAAGTCGCGATAAGATGCAAACCAATGCCAATAGCATTGCCGCCTTGACCGATTCTGTCACGGTAGCAGCCGAAAATGCTCAGCAACTAAACAAAGAGGCTGAGCAGGTGGCCAATGCCATGAGTGAGATTGATGCCATTGCCGAGCAAACTAACCTATTAGCGCTTAATGCGGCCATTGAAGCTGCTCGAGCCGGTGAACAGGGACGCGGATTTGCCGTGGTCGCCGATGAAGTGCGCGCCCTGTCGAGCCGTACCCAAGTATCGACCAATAGCATTTCAACCAGTGTTGATAAGATGTTCAACATGCTCAGCGACTGGGCCAAGCAGATGGAGCATAGCCGTGAACAAGCACAAGATTGCGCCAATGAAACCCAAGAGTCTGCCGGGCACCTAGAGAATATTTACCAATCGGTGAGCCACATCCAATCCTTGGCCCAGCAAAATGCAGTGGCTGCTGATCAACAAAAACAAGTCGTTAATGAGATAAACAACGGGGTGTATGAAATCAACCATGCAGCAAACTCCAACTTGTCAGCGTTAACTGAAGTTGAAAACTCAATATTAGAGCTCAAATATAACGCAGACAAAGCCAAAGGCTTACGACAAACCTTTGGTTAACCCTCGCTCACCAAAAGTCGGTTTGCCACTATGGACACAGTGGCAAACCACCCCAAATTAAAAACACAATTATCACACTGTTTTAAAAGGTTTTTAACCAAAAAGTACATAGTGCAATCTCACTTTTTTCCGCTACAATATATTTAGTCAAAATCAGCTAATAACTATTCTTCATCAGTGAATATTCTCACCTATTGCTGGAATCGTTTTACATGGCTAGATGAAGGGAGTAACCTTCGTCGCTACGCTTGAATGGATATTCAGCATCAATCAATCTATAGCAAAGAACTGTAACTAGGCAGTTCAAATCAACATAGTAAAATTTAGGGCATAAAAAGTGGCAGAAAAACAAACCCATAACATGAAAACGATAATGACATTTATCGTGCCATCACTTATTGGCTTATTGTTGTTTATGACACCAATCAGCTACAACGATGCAATCACTATCCCGATTGCGATCATCTCTAAAGGCCTTCAAAGCTATTTGGGTGATGCCATAACCGCCATTGTCACTGCTATCGTGGTATTTACGGCGCTAGCAACATTGGTCACCAAGGCTTTCAAGCCCGCTATTGTCAGCAACAGTCGATTTTTCACGTCATTGCTCAATGTGTCTATTCCATGGACAGTAGTACGTGTATTAGGGGCGATATTTATTGTCTTGACCTATATGGGCATTGGTCCAGAGGCCGTCCATTCGGGTGATACTGGCGCCTTGGTACTCAATGATCTGTTACCTGTGCTGTTTTGTGTGTTTATCTTTGCTGGCATGCTACTGCCTTTACTGCTTAACTTCGGCCTGCTCGAACTGTTTGGTACCCTGCTCACTAAGATTATGCGTCCGGTATTTAACCTACCTGGCCGCAGCGCCATTGACTGTATGGCCTCATGGCTAGGTGATGGTAGCGTGGGTATTTTGATGACGAGTAAACAGTATGAGGCCCGCTTTTATACCCAACGCGAAGCCGCGGTTATCGGTACAACCTTCTCTGCAGTGTCAATCACCTTCTCACTGGTGGTGATCTCTCAAGTCAAATTGGAGCACCTATTTGTACCGTTTTACTTAACCGTATGTTTCGCTGGTATTGTTGCAGCCATTATTGTGCCAAAACTGCCACCGCTATCTTGGAAAAAAGATAACTACATCGACAACACGCCGCGTCACCCTGATGATGAGGTGATTCCGCAAGGTCATGGTGTGATGTCTTGGGGACTTGATCAGGCACTGACAAAAGCTTCGAAAGCTGGTGGTATTGGCCATACGCTTAAAGATGGGGTTAAGAACGTCATTGATATGATTTTTGGTGTCATCCCAGTCGTCATGGCAATCGGTACTGTCGCGCTGATCATTGCTGAATACACGCCGATATTTGACTACTTAGGTATGCCGTTTATCCCACTACTTGAGCTACTGCAAATTCCTGAAGCGACACAAGCGTCGAAAACCATCGTGGTGGGCTTTGCGGATATGTTTATCCCATCGATATTAGCAAGCTCGATTGAATCGGACATGACTCGCTTTGTTATTGCTGCAATGTCTGTGACTCAGCTTATCTACATGAGCGAAGTGGGTGCCCTGCTAATCGGCAGTAAAATCCCCGTGAATATCGTAGAATTATTTGTGGTATTTATCCTGCGTACGCTAGTCACTTTGCCTGTGATTGCCGGTGTCGCACATTTAATCTTCTAAGTTTCACCGCCGTAGATTAAATAAGGGAGCTGTCAATTCAGCTCCCTTTTTCATTTCAATCTCGCACTTTTGTTAATCCCATCTACACTTATAGCTTAAAACACTAACTTTATTAGAAAATAACTCGGCTAGGTGTAATGAGACCACTGCTGCTCCTTATCATTTGTTGCTTCAGCTTCTTCAGTTCTGCTGCGCAATTTTCGCCAAGGTTTGACACCTTTGGTGTTGATGAAGGCTTGTCGATGAATACCGTCAATGACGTTGTGCATGACCAACAGGGATATCTATGGGTCGCAACCCAGGCAGGTTTAAACCGTTTTGATGGCAAACAATTTATCCAGTACAACCCTAAAGCCAACGGCTTAGGTCCATCTAAAAAGCATATCACCAAGCTGTATTATGGCGAGCAGCAACGGCTTTGGCTTATCACTCGCAGTGATGGAATTAACCTCTACTTACCACAATCAGACTCTTTTACCTACTTTAATCAGGCTAATAGTGGTATTCCTAACAATCACATTGTTGATTTACTCGAAGACACCAATGGTCACCTGTGGATAGCAACGGCTGATCAAGGTCTGATATATTTTGACCCTGAAACTAAAAAGATACTTAAACACTATCGCTATGATGGCACCTCACATGCACTCATCAGCGACAGTATAACTGGATTGTTTCAAGACAGATTTAACCGAATGTGGCTCAGTTTTGTTAATGGTTTGATGGTATTTGATAGCGCACAGGATCAATTTATTGCGGTCGATGTCAGCGTCATTAATGGCAATATAACTCAATTAGAGCAAGCCCCTAGAAACGAGATTTGGATAGCAAGCAGCACAGGTGAACTATGGCTATTAAATGTAGAGTCGCGACAATTAAAGCCAATTGCGCTTGCCGAAGATAAACCTAACTCAGCCATCAGTAGCCTCAAGTATGATGGTATCGACACCTTATGGGTGGCCTATGCCAACCAAGGAGTCGCACTTTACGATATAAAACATCAGCAAACTAGCTGGTTAAAGCATAGCCACAGCCACCCTTTTAGTTTATCTAGCCCGTTGGTCAATGTGCTTTGGTTAGACGACGAACGGCAAATGTGGATAGGTACTCAGGGCGGAGGACTTAATAAGGCAAACCTTAATGCTGCATTTTTTGGTCACTTACATCCCTATAGTTTCGATAAAAACAATTTAAGAAATAAAGATGTACGCGCAATTGCACTGCACAATAGCCAGCTTTATGTGGGTACGGCTAAGGGCGTATTTGTCACCACCCTCGATGAGCAAGGTCATGCCAGTAGCTTTAAAAAATTCGATCCCAGTAATAGTCGCTTAAGCAATGGCTTTATCAGCTTCATCGAACTTGGGCCTCAGGGCAAACTATGGTTTGGTACTCGCGGAGATGGCTTATTTATCTATAGCGCAGAAGGTGATTACCGGCATTTACATCACACTCCACAAACGCCCCAGTCGGTGGATTATCTGGCCACAAACCAGCTTTACGCGCTGTACTTTGACCCACAGGGTGATGGCTGGTTAACCACAAAAGATGCCGGCTTCTATCGATTTACTAAAGGCACTACAACGCCACAGCATTATCAGCACAATGAAAATATCATCAACAGTCTACCGACTAATGCCTTGACGGACGTCACCCAAGACAGGCGCGGCCACACTTGGTTTACCTCTTATCAAGATGGCCTAGTAGAGCTCACTGCTGAAGGACAGTTTAATCACTATATTGATGCAGCGCTGCCGTCCAATCACTTATTCAATATCGTGGCCGGCGATGACAACCTGCTCTGGATAGCGAGCAGTGATGGGTTAATTAAATTTGACTCTACCAGTAAGCAATCTCAGTTATTTACCAAAGCTGACGGGCTTATCGGTGATACTGTCTACTTACTTACGCAAGATGCCACCCATCAATTATGGCTCGGCACTGCCAATGGCCTCACACGCTTTAACCCCAAAAACCAACAAGTGGTCAACTTCACCCGTGATGATGGTATTCAAGACAACGAATTTAATTTTGGCGCCAGTTTTTTAAGCCAAGATGGGTGGTTATATTTAGGTGGCATTAATGGCTTTAACCACTTCCAACCCTCGCAGGTTCGTTTAGGCAGCGCCCCGCGAAGACCGATTATAGATGCACTTTACATTTTAGATAAGCGCGTACCATTGCCTACATCCACCAGCAACAATCTGCAAAAAGGCAACCGGGCAGCAACCCTAAAGCTTCACTATAACGATGATATTTTCTCGCTGCATTTTAATAGCCCAAGCCTGCGTGCCGCCAGTTACCTAAAGTACGAATACCGAATGATCGGACTCAGCGAGACTTGGCTGCCGTCACCTGACGGGCAGTTCATTTACTTCACGGGATTAAAGCCCGGCGCTTATCTTTTTCAGGTCAGAGCTCGGGATTTAAATGGCAACTTAAGCCCCAACAAACAACTTAAAATTATTATCCCACCAGCACCTTGGTTATCACCACTCGCCTATGTCATGTATGCTTTATTAGTCGTGTTAACCATTGCAGGACTATTCTACCGAAAACATCGCCAATTCAAGCAACAAGCCCAAGTACTGAGCCGTATTGAAAACAGTGAACAACGTTTATTGCTGGCGTTATGGGGCAGCGGCGATGAATTTTGGGATTGGGATTTAGTCGCAAAACGCACAGTACGCACTAACTCTTTCTTAAATTATCCCAAAGATAATGTCAGCTTAAAGCAGGTACTCGCCCAATGCATCCACCCAGAAGATGTTGACGAAATTCAGCAACAGTTAGATAGCTGCCTTGAAAACCGCTCCGATAAGTTTTCCATAGCTTATCGAGCTCGCGGCGAAAACGATCAATGGATTTGGGTACTCAACCGCGGTCAGGTGGTCAGCCGGGACGCTAACTTAAAGCCGACACGCATTGCTGGCACCATCAAAAATATTCAGCAGCTCAAGCAAAGTGAGCTGGCACTCAAACAATTAAACAGCGATCTTGAAGATAGAGTCAAGGCTCGCACCCAAGACCTTGAACAAAGTAATCAGGAACTTACCGATACTTTAGCAAGCTTAGATCATGCGCAAACGGAGTTAATCGACAAAGAAAAAATGGCGGCGCTAGGTGGATTGGTTGCCAGTATTACCCACGAAATCAACACACCTATAGGTATTAGTGTCACTGCGGCATCACACCTACAAGAAAGTGTAAAACGTTTTAATACCGCCTATGCCAACGAAGATGTGTCCCACGATGATTTTGAGCTGTACCAAAAAGAGGTCGCCGAATGCTCTCAGCTTATGCTAACCAACCTAGGCCGTGCCTCTCGACTGATTAAGAGCTTTAAACAAGTGTCAGTCGATCAGTCCCATGAAGACGTACGCCAATTTGATTTACATGTTTATCTAGAGGAGATTTTCGTCTCGCTCAATCCACTGCTATCACGCACTCAACACCACTATGAGTATCAATGTCCAGAGTCGTTACAAATAACTAGTAACCCGGGAGCCTTCTACCAAATCATCAGTAACCTATTTAATAACTCGGTGATCCACGCCTATCCTGACGGTAACAGTGGTCATTTAAGCTTACAGGTTGAGCAAACAGCTGAAGCAATTGTGATGACTTACCAAGATGATGGCTGCGGAATGAGCGATGAAGTAAAAAATCACATCTTCGCTCCGTTTTACACCACCAAACGAGGTAAAGGTGGTAGTGGTTTAGGTATGAATATTGTTTATAACTTAGTTAACCAAGTGCTTGGAGGCAATATTGAGGTAGAGTCGGCACCACAACAAGGCACTCGGTTCATCATCACACTGCCACTTAGCTTATTAGCACAAGCAAAATCCTAGCAATTTTACCCAGCCAACAGTCATCTGTTTGCAATAAATCAGTCATCGATTAGTCAAACTTCCCCCCTACTCTGAGCGGTAACCTATTGTAAGCTCACAACGCAGTACCGTGGGCCTCATCCGTTTCAACGGAAAAATTGCGAGTAGCCAACTATGGAAAAGACCATTTTCAGTGTCGATGATGTTGTCACCAATAACCTACCTAAAATCAATCAATCACCCTGGTTAGCAACACCGACTAAAGCGGTATTACGCTACTTCTTAATGGAAAAGCAGTGCCAACAGATCACTCAGGAGTTTGACTACCTCAACGGTATCGATTTTATTGAGCAGGTTCTCGCAAAATTCAACTTCAACTACAGCGTACCCAATAGCGAAATTGAAAATATTCCTAGCGAAGGCCGCGTGGTTATTTATGCCAACCACCCTATCGGCTCTCTTGATGCACTCGCCATGATCAAACTGATAAGCAAAGTGCGCCCAGACATCAAAGTGGTTGCCAACGAACTACTCATGGCACTAGAGCCACTGCATAACATACTGCTGCCAGTAAGAAACATGACTGGTGGCACCCCAAAGCAGCATTTAAGTAATATTCACCAACACCTTAAGAATGAGGGGGCGGTGTTAATTTTTCCGTCAGGTGAGGTCTCTAGGTTGCGGCCAAATGGGGTACGCGATCTGCATTGGCACAGCGGCTTTGTTAAAATCGCCAAGGCTTGCCAAGCACCGTTGCTGCCAATGTATGCCGATGCTAAAAATTCAGCGGCCTTCTACGGTGCATCTATGTTGTACAAACCGCTGGCAAGCTTAATGCTGGTCAAAGAGATGTTTAAACAGGCGGAAAAAACCATGCCGATCCGCATCGGCCAGCTCATCGCCAAAGAAGTCGTCATGGGTCACGACTTCCCATTGAAGACGCAAGTAAAACTGCTAAAGAATCACCTCTATCGGATCGGCAAAAATCGAAGCCCACTGTTCACGACCCAAAATGCCATAGCCCACCCAGAGTCTCGCAGCGAACTTCTAGAAGCTCTATCACACTGTGAATTGCTTGGACAAACCCATGACAACAAGCAGATTTATCTATACAACCATGGCGACAGCAACCCCATCATGCGTGAAATCGGTCGCCTGCGAGAAATCGCTTTTAGAGCTGTTGGCGAAGGCAGTGGACAGCGCCGTGATACCGATAAATATGATGCTCACTATCAGCACTTAGTGCTTTGGGACAGCCAAGCACTGGAGATTGTCGGCGCCTATCGCTTTGGTCACGCCGCAAAACTCTATAATGACCCAGAAACCTCCGGGCTATACAGCCAATCACTGTTTCAATATGACAGTAAGTTCACGCCCTATTTCGAACAAGGGCTTGAGCTAGGGCGCAGCTTTGTGCAACCTAAATATTGGGGCAAGCGCAGCCTAGATTACCTGTGGTACGGTATCGGTGCCTACCTCGCCAAACGGCCACAGTTTCGTTACCTGTTTGGCTCCGTATCCATCAGTGACTCCCTGCCAGAACATGCAAAAGAGAGCTTAGTGTATTTCTATCAAACTCACTTTGCGACCGAACAACCGCTGGCAACGCCCAATATAAGTTTGATAGCAGCAAACAGCAGCAACTGGCCGCGCTATATCCAGGCCTTGACTATCAGTCGGAGTTTAAGCAGCTAAAACAAGCATTGTCGAGCATGGACAGTGCGGTACCCGCGCTATACAAACAGTATGGAGAGTTATGTAAAGACCAAGGAGTACGCTTTTTAGATTTTGGTATTGATGCAGAATTCGGTGACTGTATTGATGGGTTGGTTTTAGTTGATACCCACAAGCTAAAACCCAAAAAACGTAGCCGTTATATTGACTGCCATCAACCTGATCTTAACCTAGGCCAACATAGCCACTAGTAATCCGGGCTAAGTCATCCAACAGCAGTTCTTACCTAGGTTAGAACTGCTGTAATAACTGCCGATAGATATCATACAAGCGAACCACTTGCGCTAGCTCCACCTGCTCGTTAACTTGGTGAATGGTTTTATTGGGTAAACCCAGTTCAATAACCTGAGTTTGCGCTGAGCTTAAAAAACGCCCATCAGAAGTACCACCAGAGGTAGATAATCGCGGAAAGCGATGATTAACCGCCACAATAGCTTGCTCGACTTTAACTAACAAATTTGAGTCTGCATCAGCGGCATCGCCAATATGATAAGGCGTACAAGGCCGTTGCCACTCTAGTTGATATTGAGCCTGACTCTCTGCCATGATTTTTGTAATACATCGCACAATTCGCTGACTGATACTCACCTCATTGTAGCGGTGGCTATAGCGTAAGTTGAAGCACACTTCGCAGCTACCCGGCACAACATTGTCGGTAAACTCCCCTGAGTTGACGTAAGTCACCTGCAAGCTGGTACCGGGAAAATCGTCACTGCCTTTATCCCACCCAAGCTCGGCCAAGGCGCAGGCCACTTTGCTACCGATATGCACAGCATTGATGCTCTTGTCTGGATAGGCAACATGCCCTTGGCGGCCTTGGATGGTTAGCTTGGCTGAAATTGCACCGCGGCGGCCAATTTTTATCACATCACCGGCTTGTTGATCCGCTGTTGGTTCGGCAATCAAGCAGTATTGCGGCAGTTGGTTGTGCTGCGCCAACCGCTTAACAATGGATTGGGTACCATGACTTGCTTCGCCCTCTTCATCGCTAGTGAGCAAAAACTGCCAGTTCTGATTGGGGCGACCATAGGTTTGAAAATGATCTTCTACTGCCGCTAGCATCACTGCAACGCCAGATTTCATATCAACAGCACCACGCCCAATTAGATAGCCCGCTTTCACCGTCGGTACAAATGGGTCACTATGCCAGCGTTCGCGCGCGCCAGGCGGCACAACATCGGTATGACCCGCCAGTGCCAACACAGGCTTAGCGTCCGATAAGCTCGCAATGGTGTTGGTGACTCCATTGTCGACAAATCGCTCTATGTTAAACCCAAGCTTAGTCAGCTTGGCAGCAACCCAATCTTGGCAACCAGCATCGTCAGGCGTCACTGACGCTTTAGCCACAAGGGTTTGTGTGTAAGCAACAGCTTTATGGATAGCAAGATCTGCGTGGGCTTTATCATTACGGTAGGCATAAGCGCGATTCATAGTCAGTGTCCTTAAACAATGCGCATTCCACTGCTATTTAATCCTAGGACAGTGACATTTTTGTGACTTAACTATGGCTATTTGTTGAACGCTGGTTTGTCTGATATAACTAGTATAACAAGGAGATGCGTATGACAATTAAGGTTGAAACCATAATGAGCACCCGCGTGGTTACCATCGATATGGATGACCGCTTAACGGTAGCGAAAGAGATTTTCGACAACGCGCCCTTTCATCATCTATTGGTGACTGAAGATGGTGCCCTGCAAGGGGTATTATCGGAACGAGATTATTTGCGTGCACTGAGCCCGCACTTAGGCAAGATTTGTGAAACTGAGCGAGACTCAGAAACATTACAAAAACGGGCCCACCAAGTCATGACCCGTAAGCCTGTTACCGTGAGCCCGCAATCAAGTATTGATCAAGCAAGCGAGCTCATGCTTAAACATGGTATCGGCTCGCTGCCAGTACTAAATAATGCCGAACTAGTCGGCATTATTACTTGGAAGGACTTGCTCCGCGCTTACACAAACTAAAGGGTTAGGTGCTGAAGACTATTCGACTATTAGTCCTAAGCACTCATCACCCGTGGCGCTTTACTGCTAGCCTAAACAGCCTAAATTGCCCAACCGCCCATATAAAACACCACTAGCCCTAGCGTGATGGCGACAACGCCAGGTTTTAGTTGACGCCACTCACCACTGCATAAACGGCCAACAACTAAGGTGACAAAACCTAACATGATGCCGGTGACAATGTTGCAGCTCAAAATTATAAACACCGCACAAGTCAGTCCAGCCATCGCATCGACTTTGTCATCAAAATTTAGCTTAGTCACGTTGCTGAGCATCAACAGGCCCACATACATTAGTGCTGGTGCCGTTGCATAGGCTGGAACCAAATAACTTAGCGGCGCCAAGAACATCATGAGTAAGAACAGCACGCCAACGATGGTCGCCGTAAGGCCTGTCTTACCGCCCGCTGCAGTACCTGCTGCAGACTCTATGTACACAGCTGCAGGAGAGCCGCCCACCGCTCCAGCAAAAATACTGCTGACCGAATCTGAGGTCAGTGCTTTGCCTCCGCCAACAATATTGTCTTTTTTGTCAAGTAATTCAGCTTGTCCTGCCACTGCTCTTATGGTGCCGGTTGCATCGAAAATAGCGGTCATAACTAACGCCAACACAATGGGTAATACCACCGGGTTTAGCGCCCCCATAATATCCATTTGGCCAATCAGTGAGCCTTCAGATAACAAGTTGGGCCAAGCAAAAAGCCCTTGATACTGCACGTTAGGGTCAAACGCCAAGCCAAACAAGGACAACACCACAATCACTAATAAAATGCCACCTGGCACTCCACGGCGCTCAAGGCCTATCGTTGCAGCTAAACCGATGATAGTTGCCAATACAGGCAAGCTATGAATATCACCAAGCTTGACTGGCAACCCGCTATCATTAGCTACAATCAATGCCACACTATTGGTAGCAATTAACAGCAGAAACAGTCCGATACCAATGCTGGTGCCATGGGCGATGCCTTTGGGAAGGTTGGTCAATATCCACTGTCTTAAGCCTGTCACACTGACAAAGGTGAACACTAAGCCCATTAAAAAGATGGCACCTAAGGTCACAGGTATCGAGATTTGCTGACCTAAAACCATACTAAATGCAGTAAACGCGGTAAGCGAAATCGCACAGCCAATCGCCATCGGCATATTGGCCCATAACCCCATTAACAAAGACCCAAAAGCCGCAATCAAACAGGTGGCGATAAATACAGCACCGGGGTCAAAACCTGCCGCACCTAACATGTTAGGCACAACAATCACCGAGTACACCATCGCCAAAAAGGTCGTTAAACCAGCGATAGTCTCACGTTTAACATTACTGCCACGCTCGGTTATAAGGAAGAATTGGTCGAGTTTAGACAGTGACGGGCTAGCCGCCGAACTTGCAGGGGATTGCTTCGAGGTCATAGGAGTACCTTATTTTTTGATCTCTTGTGTTATTTGGTTAAGGGTGTCGCAGATGAGAGCCCCGCTGGCGGGTGAGAGATCCATAAAGTGATTGCACTTTATGATCTGCTAATTGATATTTTTTGCATCAATTAATGTCGTTGCTATACCGCACGACAACACAACCTTATGTTGGCGGCGGATTCTACAGTATGACGAAGAAGTGAAAAGGGACATAGGCAGCAAATCTGAAACAAACTTCTGCTTTCATCAACATGTGCTACAGCAAATTGGTTACAAAGATTTTGCTAGCTAACTGAAAAGACGCCAATATAATGTACACAACAAGCTCAATGGATTGTTTGATAACTGCAAATAATGCAACCAAGCGCTATGCAAAGGAATACATTAATGCCGCTTTCATATCGACATATTGCTCGGCTAAGTCGTTTATCATTGGTCATTGGCTGCCTATTTACTGCAAGCAGCCATGCTGATGTATGGCAACAGTTAACCGATCCTCAAGATGGTCAGTTTGATACCAGTCAATGGATTTTAGACAATGCCCACGGCTTTATGCCGGTTCCTTTTATTATTACCGAGCCCGCGGTGGGCACTGGCGGCGGCGCAGCGTTACTGTTTTTCCATGAAAGCGAACAACAAAAACAATTGCGACAACGCCATCCCGATCAGGTATCCGGCATTCCCCCTAGTGTCACAGGGATCGTCGGCGGTGCAACCAGTAATAGCAGTATATTTGCCGGGCTATTTCACTCTGGCAATTGGCAACAAGATAAAGTCCGTTACCTAGGCGCCCTGCTTGCAAGCTCAATTAATCTAGATTACTACGCCCCGCTCACCAACCGCCCGGCTCAGTTTAATATCGAAGGGCTGTACGTGCTGCAAGACATTGACTTTAGATTGGGCGATAGCCAATTTTTTGCAGGCGTAAATTATACCTATGTACAATCTAAGACTGTTTTTGATATCACAGACAACCTGCCAGGTGTCGACCCGCTGAGCTTAGATAATCAAGATGCTAGTGTCGCAGTTAAACTCTCTTACGACAGTCGCGATAATCAGTTCTCACCACGAACGGGACTTAAAGCAGGTATTGAAGCAGGCTTTCATCATCCCAATCTAGGCGGTGACTTTACCTATCAGCAATACTCATCTTATGTTCATAGCTATCAGCGACTCAGCAACACTTGGGGGCTGAGGCTACGCGGTGAGTACGACTATATGACCGATGGAGCCCCTTTTTACGCGAAACCTTTTATCAGTTTGCGCGGTATTGCCGCAATGCGCTACCAAGGTGATGACGTCTCTGTAGCTGAGATGCAATTAGATTATGATCTCAACCCGCGTTGGACAGTGTTAGCCTTTGCTGGTGCAGGTAAAGCCACGACTGAACAACAAAGCTTTGCTGATGCTGATTGGCAATTCACCCAAGGAGGTGGCTTTCGATATTTGATTGCTAGGCAGCTTGGATTACGCAGTGGTATAGACGTTGCTAAAGGCCCTGAAGAGTGGACTTTTTACATCCAATTTGGCAGCGCTTGGCGTTAACTTAATCGCTTTAACTTAATCGCTTAAGCACCCTTTTAACAGCCGATGTTAAATCTCTTGAGCCACTTTCACCCCGGCGTATTAATCGTACTGCGGTAACGCCAGCCGTCCTCTCGACACAGTTTTCCAAAGACCAAACTCATCCCTTTAGCACGCCAAAATAAAAAGCCCACATCAAGTGGGCTTTTTATAAAAGGTTTGCTAGCGTTTAGGCTTTGGCTTCGTCACTAGTGCCTTTCATGCGCTCGCGCAGTTTTTGCATAATCACATAGAAAACCGGTACCAGCAATGTCCCCACAATGGTGGCGGCCAACATGCCACCAAACACCGAATAACCTAGGGCGCGGCGGCTGCCTGAACCCGCACCGGTAGCCACCACTAACGGGAGTACCCCAAGTAAGAATGAGAAAGCTGTCATCAGTACCGCGCGGAAACGCAGCCTAGCAGCGGTTTCCCCTGCATCAAGAATGCTCTTGCCTTCTTCACGCAACTGTTTGGCAAACTCGACAATCAAAATCGCGTTCTTACAGGCAAGGCCAATCAATAATACTAAGCCAATTTGAGCATACAAGTTCAGATCCGCCCCAACCAATAAGATATTGAGGAACGCGCCTAATATTGCAATTGGAACCGCAAGCATAACCGCAAATGGAATGCTCCAACTTTCATACTGCGCGACTAAGAACAGATAGGTGAACACCAGTGCCAGTGCAAAAATTAGCGGTGCTAAGTTCCCCGCCTTAATTTCTTGATAAGTCTGCCCTGTCCACTCAAAGGTATAACCTGCCGGTAAACTCTCATTGGCTGCGCGCTCCATTGCGGTAATGGCATCACCACTACTAAAGCCCGGTGCGGGGAAACCATTAATGGTGGTTGAATTGAACATGTTGTAGGCGTTCATTACGTCGGGACCAAGAATTGGCGTCACCTTAACTAAGGTGCTCAGCGGCACCATTTCACCGGTGTTGGAACGCACATAAAAACTGGAGATATCCCGATCTGAATTTCGATAATCGCCCTCAGCTTGGAGTATCACCCTAAACACCTTACCAAAACGGTTAAAGTCATTGACGTACATTGAACCGAGCATAGTCTGCATGGTGCTGAAGATTTCATTAAGCGAAATCCCTAAAGCTTTAGCCTTGTCACGGTCAACATCAACAAACATTTGTGGCACGTCGGCCCTAAAGTTACTAAAGGCCATAGCAATTTCAGGCTGCTCATTGGCTTTCATAATGAGCGCTCGCATTACCGCAGCAAGCTCTTGCGGAGAGCGACCTTGGGTATCTTGCAGCACAAACTCAAAGCCACCAACACTGCCCACACCAGGAATAGGCGGCAGAGAAAACGCCATCGCTTTCACCGAGGGGTTAGCGGCATATTTAGCCTGCAATTTAGCAACAATTGCCGCTTCAACCATATCTGGCGTGTCACGTTCATCCCAAGTCGATAAAGTGACAATCATCAAACCACCGTTTGACGATACCGAACCGGTCAAAATACTAAAGCCACTAGCATGAATCACATTCTCCACACCCGGCTCTTGCAGTGTCAGTTCAACTAAATCACGCATAACTTCTTCGGTACGGTTGAGCGACGCGCCATCAGGTAGCTGAATATCTACCATAAAGGCCTTCTTATCTTCCATTGGCACAAAGCCTGAAGGCAAGATTTTTGCGATACCGCCCGTTAGGCCAATCAAACACACGTAGACAATTCCCACTAGGGTTAACTTGCGGGTGAGAGATTTCACTAAGGTCATATATTTACCGGTGAACTTCTCAAACATGCGGTTGAAAGCGGCATGAAAGCCTTTGGTATGCTGCTTAGGCGGTCTCAATACAGAAGCACATAATGCAGGTGATAATGTCAGTGCATTAATCGATGAAATAAGCACCGAAATACAGATGGTGACCGAGAATTGAGCATACATCTGCCCGGTAATACCTGGCATCACTGCGGTTGGAGCAAATACAGCCAATAACACTAAGGTGGTGGCGATAATAGGGCCTGTCACCTCTTTCATCGCTTTTGAGGTCGCTTCTTTGGGCGATAACCCCTCATCCTGCATAAGGCGAGTCACGTTCTCAACCACCACAATCGCATCATCAACCACGATACCAATCGCCAAAATAAGCGCAAATAGCGATACGGTATTAATACTCATGCCAAAGGCAAGCAAAAACGCAAAGGTACCAATCAAAGACACCGGAATAGCAATCCCAGGTACTAAGGTCGAGCGTACATCTTGCAAGAAGATAAACACCACAAATACCACCAGCGCGATTGAGATAAACAGGGTTTGCACCACTTCTTTAATCGAGGTTTCTACAAACTCGGTGGTGTCGTACAGCACTTCGTACTCTAAATCAGCCGGAAAACGAGCCGATAGGCGCTCCATTTCCGCTTTAATGCCTTTAGCCACATCTAGCGCATTAGCATCAGGAGACTGATAGATAGCAATAATTGCTGACGGTTTATTGTTGAGTTTACCTTGAGCATCATAGGTTTGAGAGCCGAGCTCAACACGTGCCACATCACCAACTGTGACTTTTGAGCCATCATTATTGGCTCTTATCATCACGTTACGAAACTCATCGGGGTCTTTCAAACGCCCTTTAGTTTGTAATGTATATTGAAATTGCTGTTCTGGGTCTACCGGCGCTGCACCAATACGCCCGGCGGCAACTTGAATATTTTGCTCTTGCAACGCGGCAATGACATCACTGGCGGTGACGCTCAGGCTTGCCATTTTAAAGGGGTCAAGCCAAATACGCATGGCATAATCTAATGCACCAATGACTTGGACTTTAGAGACCCCGTTTTGCCGTGCTAATGCATCTTTTACATTTAAACCGGCATAGTTGGTGATAAACAGCGAGTCAAAGGTCTCTTTAGGTGAAACCAAGTTAACCACCATCAACATATTGGGACTTTGTTTCTCAACTTTGACCCCCTGACGGCTCACCTCTTCAGGTAAACGCGGCATAGCCTGTTGTACGCGGTTTTGCACCTTAACCTGAGCCATATCCGCATCGGTACCCACCTCAAAGGTAACACTCAGCGAATAGCTGCCATCGTTAGCGCTTTTAGACTCCATGTAGAGCATGCCTTCAACACCATTGACCTCCGCCTCTAACGGCTGCGCGATGGTATCTTTAACAATCTCGGCACTGGCGCCTGAATAACTGGTTGAAACATTCACTTGCGGTGGCGCTATTTCTGGAAATTCTGCCACCGACAAAATGGGAATAGAGATTAAGCCCACCAAAGTCAGCACTGTGGAGATCACAAATGCAAACTTGGGCCTATTGATAAAAAATTCACTAATCATAATAGGCTCCGGCTACGCGTCGTTATTTTCTTGGAAAGGTACCACCTGCTGCTCAACCGCTTCGACCTTTATGCCTGCGCGGATTTTTTGCAATCCATCTACGACAATACGCTCACCATCTTTAAGCCCACTATGTACGCGCCAATCAATGCCAAAACGTTCGCCTAGTTCCACGACGCGCTTTTCAACTTCATCATTTTCATTTAGCACCATCACAAAGCGCCCTTGTTGATCTTCCTGCACGGCTGCTTGGGGAATCAATAACGCAGTTTCAGTGATAGGAGATTCAATCACTAAAGTGACAAACAAGCCCGGTAGCATCAGTTTTTCGCCATTATCGAAGGTGGCTCTAACCGGCAAAGTACCGGTCGCGGCGTCAACACGGTTACCGATAAAGTCGATATAACCTGTTTCATTAAACATGGTGCCATTAGGCAAACGTAAGTTGATGACGATATCGCTGATTTTAATGTCGCGCTTTGCCGCTTTAGAGAAGTTCTGCTGAGCTGTGATTAATGCCTTTTCCGCCACTTGGAAGGTGACCCACATAGGTTGAAGCTGAACTAAACTGGCCATATCAGACTGCGGAGTAATGATGTCACCGGTGCTGACCATTGCGTTACTGATACGCCCCGAAATGGGTGCGTAAATCTTGGTGTAACTCAATTGTAGCTCCGCCGCTTTAACTGCAGACTCGGCCTGAACGACGCCTGCGGCTGTGGTTAATTTTCGGCTGGTTAGCTCATCCATATCTTGCGCACTGATCATACCATCAGGTAGTAAACGTCGACCACGCTCCCAATTCATCACCGCTACATCACGCGACGCAATGGCCTGCTCCAGCACCGCTTGTTGCTGGGCCAATTCCGCACTATAAGTCGACGGGTCGATTTCAAACAGCAAATCCCCTGCGCTAACATCGTCACCTTCGACAAAGTTACGTTTAAGTAACTGTCCTTGGATCTGTGAGCGAATAACCACATCTTCCGACGCCTCAGTTCGACCAACAATTTCGCTCTTAGGAGTAACTTGTTGGGTTTGCGCGGTATTAACAATCACACTCGGTAACAAAGCTTGTTGCGGGGCTGGCGCCTCACCACAGGCCGTTAAAACAAGTAGCGCCAAAACTGTGGAACACCACTTAAATGTGGCAACGGTGCGAACAACCATTACGGCCTCCGGTAACAATTAATAAAATTAATAACTTGAGTGACATAGAGTATAAGACGATAGTCAGACCAATAAAACTTTTTTACATTTTTTTTTCATGGTGGTAACGCGATTAAAGTAAGCCCTGCAGGAGGTATAGCGCTAGAGCAATATTCCCCGCTATGTCAATTGCACCCGCCCACGGCCGAAAGCTTGCCGTGGTAGCCAGGATGAACGCCAATGGGCTATTGGATGAAGGCTTTGGACAGGGGGTTACGTTTTAGCTGATGCTTTATTAACCATTAACGATGCGATTAAAAATAGATTAGTACAAATGCGATCTAGCACAAAGTTATCTACGCTTTAAGCATGCTAAAACAAGTTCATAGCAACGAAGCTTTAACTTTGGATTTAAGATAGTTAAGTAAATACGAATAAAAGTTGACCGAATAGAAATACAGTGCCTATGATGGCATTAGTATCAACATACAGGTAGGTAATTTATGACAGCAATCTCTCATGTCTACAACTATACAGTTCGATGCCCACACGTTAAGGATCCCGCCCACCCCACCACTTGGCAAAATCACATTGAGTTCAACCAATCCTGTGAAATCGGTTTAAATCGCGTCACCAAGTGGCATGGCCGTTCTGGGCACCGAGTATTTGACATTCAAGGTTTTGTCGTGAGAGAAGCCGATACCGAGAGTGCATATTTTAGTATGAACAACGTCCGTATCAAAAATGACGGCCATGTGCTTGTCACCTTTAAGATTTTTATGGATGACGATACGAAAGACACCTCAGTACAAGAAATTATGCAGCATCTGATCAGCGATCTTAACGAGCGTATCGGTAAAATTAACGAGTAATTTGCCGTTGCGAGAGTAACCTCCAAAAGGAGGTTGCTCACAGTTTTTAAAACTAAACTGGTGCGAGATCACATAATCGACAGGTCTACATCGCCAGATTTCTTTGTTTTAAATTGCAAAATTAAAAAATAAAAACATTAATAATCAATCCACTACTATAAAACACATCCTATTTACGCCTTTTAATCACGATATCCCCCTCAATTGCTGAAATTAGACACTACTGATACAATTTTGCGCAGTTGATTTTCGTCAGCAACCGTATTAGCTGCGGCAAAATCACGGTTAACCTCTAAACTAAATATTTATCTCACTCCTCTATCGATAGGAACACGCAGTCCATGCAGGAAATGATCAATGTAGTCATCGTTGGTGGTGGCGCAGGTGGAATGGAAATCGCCACCAAACTAGGACATAAACTCGGCAAAAAGAACAAAGCTCGGGTCACCCTTATCGATTGTGCTGAAAGCCATGTTTGGAAACCTTTGCTCCACGAGGTTGCCACCGGTGCACTTGATATCGGAATTGATGCTATCAGTTATCGTGGTCACGCTGCCGCTCACGGCTATCACTTCCAGCAAGGAGCAATGACAGATATTGACCGCGAAAATAAGCAGGTCATTTTAGCGCCGATTGTCGATGAGGATGGTGAAGAACTGCTACCAGCACGCCGAATTGATTACACCTATTTAGTGATTGCTATTGGTAGTATTGCCAATGACTTTAATATTGAAGGCGTGCGTGATCATTGTGTATTCCTCGACAGCACTGAACAAGCCATGGAAATTCGCACCATGCTATTAAATAAGTTCATGCGCTACGCCAGTCACCACCAGTTGGACGAAAAGATCAAAATTGCTGTTGTTGGCGCTGGGGCGACTGGGGTTGAGATGTCTGCAGAGATGCACCATGCCGTCGACCAGCTGCGGGGCTTTGGGTATAAAATAGATACGAGTTTGCTCGAAGTTACCCTGATTGAAGCAGATCAACGTATTCTACCTAAGGTAGAAAAAACCGAAATCTCTGACTCTGTTGCCAAAGAACTGACCGCCATTGGCGTTAACGTGCGCACCAATACCCGTATTGATGCCGTGACGCCTGAAGGTCTGCATACCACCACTGAAGAGTTTATCCCTGCAGATATGGTGATTTGGTCTACTGGGGTAAAAGCGCCAGATTTTCTCAATGAGATCGGTGGACTTGAGAGTAACCATATTAATCAGGTAATGGTTAAGCAGAATATGCAAACCACTCGCGATAGCCATATTTTTGCGATTGGTGACTGTGCAGCTTGCCCCCAAGAGGATGGTTCTTGGGTGCCACCACGTGGTCAATCGGCTCGACAAATGGCGTTAATGACAGCAGACAATATCCGCCTAATGATCGATGGTCAGCAACCAAAACACAACTATGTCTACAAAGACCTAGGTTCTTTGGTGAACTTGTCAAAATTCCATACTGTCGGTAACTTGATGTCCTTCATGGGCGGCGGGGTCTTGGTCGAAGGCAAGATTGCTCGCTTTGTCTATACCTCATTATACCGACGCCATTTAATTGAGTTACATGGCGTATTCAAAGGCACACTGCTGATGTTTGCCAAAGGGATTAGCCGCATTATTCACCCGCATTTAAAGCTGCACTAATCATAAAAGGGCTTCAATATGAAGCCCTTTTTAGTTTTTACATGCCTTCACGCAACATTGGCTCTTAAGCCGTGCGGCTTAGGTAAGCCCCGCTCATCAACGCAAACAAACACCATTTTATCAATGACTACCACTGGCATATGAGTCATTTTATTGCGCACTTCACAGCGTACAGTAATTGATGAACTACCTGCACTAACAAGCTCTAAGCCAAACTCCAACACATCGCCCTGTCTAGCAGGCGTCATAAAGTTAATCTCAGAGATAAGCTTAGTGACAATACTATTGCTACTGGTTTGGCAAGCCGCAAAAATCGCTGCTTCTTCATCTATCCAGCTCAGCAGCTGACCACCAAATAGCGCGTTGGCAGGGTTAAGGTGTTCCGGTTTGATAAAACGGCGGCTGTAGTACTTCATAGTAACGACTCCAATCAAATTAAATACCTATTTAGAGGTATGCAAAATAATGACCAGTTTTTACGATTCTTTGCAATGTCAGTAACCACGCTCACTCCTCTGCCGTTGATAAATGATTGCCCCATTAAACCTGCACAGTTAACGCCCATTGAAGCCCCATTGCGGTGCACTTTAATCACCTCCAACCAAAGCCACATCACGCTAAACCCCTGATTACAATCAAAAATGATACAGGGTAACATTTTGCAACAGCTATTAAATAAGTCACAAAACCGACACAACAACAACACACACCTGTCACAAACTTTGCCGACAATCGGTGCGTTTTAGTGAATTAACTCTAGATATTCCTCAATCGACCTAAGGGTGATCATAGTGATAAACCATAAAAAAATAGCTGCATTGTTCACATGTAGCTTGGTAAGTGCAGGTATCAATGCTGCAGTACTACCAACAGTACAAACTGACAGTGATTGGTATAAAAATGGCGCACAACGTGTTGCTGATAAAACTCAAATCACAACCAAACAACAAGCGAAGAATGTCATTTTGTTTGTCGGTGATGGCATGGGTATCTCTACCCTTACCGCGGCTCGTATCTATGCAGGTCAGCAGTTAGAAGGTAACCAAGGTGGTGAAGAGCACTTCTTGAGCTTCGAACACTTTGATAATACCGCCTTAGTTAAAACCTATAATACCAACCAGCAAACCCCTGACAGCGCCGGTACCATGACCGCGATGGTCACAGGTGTAAAATCTAAAGCTGGGGTTCTATCGGTTTCTGATACCAGCTTGCGCGGCAACTGTTTATCATCTCAAGGCAATGAACTGACAACTTTGGTGGATTTAGCTAATGCTAAAGGCCTGTCAACGGGTGTGGTTTCTACCGCAAGAATCACTCACGCAACGCCAGCAGCCACTTATGCCCGCAGCCCAGAGCGTAACTGGGAAGCGGATAGCAACTTAACAGATGAAGCGATGAGCAACGGTTGTAGTGATATCGCTAAACAGCTGGTCATGCGTGACAAAGATAACGCCTTGACTGTCGCACTTGGTGGCGGCCGTCGTAACTTCATCCCTAGCGATGTCACTGATGGTGAAAATCAATCGGGTCGTCGAGATGATGGCATCGACCTAACTCAAGCTTGGGTAGAGAATTTTGATAATGCCGCATACGTGTGGAACAAAACTGATTTTGACGCCATTGATGTTGATAGTACCGACCACCTCCTTGGTCTATTCAATTCATCTCATATGGAATATGAAGCCGACCGTGCAGATGATGTGGCTGGCGAACCTTCGCTAACCGAGATGACGGCAAAAGCGATTGAAATGCTGAGTAAAAATGATCAAGGCTACTTATTGATTGTTGAATCTGGCCGTATCGATCATGCCCACCATGGTGGCAATGCGAAACGCGCACTAATTGATACGGTTGAGTTTTCCAACGCCGTCAACGCTGCTGTCACGGCCACCAGTGATGATGACACACTCATCATGGTAACAGCCGATCACAGCCACGTGTTTACTATCGCTGGCTACCCAAAACGCGGCAACCCAATATTAGGATTAGTCCATGGTGTTGATGGTTCATTATCGACCGCCTCTGACGGTCTACCTTACACAACACTAGGTTATACCAATGGTCCTGGCGCCGTGGTCGGCAGCCGTGATGATTTAAGCAGCGTCGATACCGAAGCGACCGACTTTCAGCAGCAAGCACTTATTGCCACCAGCAGTGAAACCCATGCCGGTGAAGATATCAGCTTACACGCAACGGGCCCCGGTGCACATCTAGCTCAAGGTGTCATGGAGCAGAACGTTATCTTCCATATCATCAACCAAGCACAAATGCTTGGCGGCACTAAGTACTAATTGGAGTGAACAACATGAAAAAGCATTTACTTGTACTGTCCCTTGCCGCAGCACTAGGCCTAGGATTATCAGCCTGTGGCAGTGATGGTGACAACGGCGCCGCTGGCGCTTCTGGCAGCAATGGCACTAACGGAACCGATGGCAGCAATGGCTCCAACGGCACAGATTGGACGAACGTGAACAGTTGGTACATTGACGGCCAAAACCGAGTCGCGCGTGCCGACACAATGGCAACCGACAATAACGCCGGTGCCGCCAAAAATGTCATTTTGTTTGTGGGTGATGGCATGGGCGTGTCGACAGTGACTGCCGCGCGTATACTCGATGGTCAAATGAAAGGTCAAATGGGTGAAGAGAACTCACTGTCATTTGAAACTCTACCCTATGCAGGCTTAGCCAAAACTTATAACGTTGACGGCCAAACACCGGACTCTGCTGGAACCATGACCGCAATGGTCACTGGAGTAAAAACCGATGTGGGTGTGCTATCTCAAGCTGAAGGGGTCACACGCGGCAACTGCGCATCAACCTCAGGGCAGAATCTCGTCACCTCTTTAGAGTTAGCTTCAATGGCTGGCTTAGCCACTGGCGTAGTATCAACCGCTCGCGTGACCCACGCAACTCCGGCAGCAACTTATGCGCACGCGCCAGAGCGTAACTGGGAAAATGATAGCGATCTACCAGAGGAAGCCGTGAGCAATGGCTGTACCGATATTGCCTCTCAACTGCTTGCATACGATCATGGCAGCGGTATTAATGTTGTTTTGGGCGGCGGACGCCGTAACTTCATTCCCAATACCATGACCGATCCAGAAGGTAGCACTGGTCGCCGTAGCGACGGTCGTGACCTGACTGCTGAATGGACCGCAAAATATGTTAATTCGGCCTATACCCAGGACCGCGATCAACTGCTAGCTGTGGATGCCAGTACTACTGACCACCTTCTAGGCCTATTTAATTCATCACACATGGATTATGACTATGACCGCACGGAAGATGGCGTAAACGGTGAACCGTCATTGGCAGAAATGACCGCAAAAAGTATCGACATTTTGCAAAAAAATGACAAAGGGTTTGTGTTGATTATTGAAGCGGGTCGTATTGATCACGCCCATCACGCGGGTAATGCCGCACGGGCATTACATGACACCATTGCATTGTCAGAAGCAGTGCGCGTTGCCATGGAAAAAACCTCTAGCAGCGACACATTGCTGATGGTAACGGCAGACCACAGTCATGTATTTACCATTGCGGGCTACCCAACGCGCGGCAACCCAATCCTTGGCCTCGTTAAAGGTAATGACGCTAATGGCGCCCCTTCAGTGTTAAATGCCACTGACAACAATGGCCTGCCTTACACTACAGTGGGCTATACCAACGGCCGTGGATTCGCCAACCTAGAGACCGGCGGCGATGAACGTTATGGCTATGATGTTGCAGCAGGTCGTATGGATCTTAACTATGTAGACACTCAAAGCGCAGGCTTCCACCAAGAAGCTTTAGTGCCGCTATCAAGTGAGACTCACGCAGGTGAAGATGTGGCAATTTTTGCTAGCGGTCCAGGGGCACATTTACTCCAAGGTACCGTTGAACAAAATCACATTTTCCACGTGATGAATCACGCAACTAACCTTGTTACTCAAGCTCAAGCAGCCCAATAAATTTGGTTGCAGCCGAGCCACCTATGGTGGCTCGGCTAACTTAATACTAGGAATTCACCATGCGTTATATCTTGATTTTGGCAGCAACACTACTTTGCCATACCGCCACTGCTCATTCGTCCTCGACAGCAACCTGCCCGACACAGGCTAATTCGCAAGCCTACCAAGCCACGTACCAAGTACAGCGCTCAGATGGCGGTGAGCATCAACTTATACTGACACGTTTCAACGACACAATTCGCTATCAAAGTCATGATTCGGTATTTGAACAGTGGAACCTTCAGGGTGAATTTAGCCGCTATTTTGCCAATCATATGCGCTCAGTCACCTACACTCGTGGCGATCTCAAATCACTGCATCGTGTGCCCAACATAGCGCAAAAGTTTCATTTAATCGCACCTGATATGCTGGCCCAATTCAGTAAAGGCAGTGAACACAATCAAGGATGCTTTACCGTGACTGATTACCATAGTACAGAGCCGCAGGAAGTTAAGCTGCAGTGGATAGCACAGTTGCAACTGCCCTACTCTCTCAACTATCAAAATGCGGCTCATCAGGTGCGCTTTACGTTAGCTAACGTTACGCCAATCACAGCAGCTGATTTTAATGCTGTCGCCACAGGTTACCGAGATATCGACTTTGCCGATATTGGCGACAATGAATCCGACCCTTTCATCGCAAAAATGATCAATCAGGGCTTTATTGAGCATGGTAGCTCAGGGTTTTATCGCAGCAATGGCCAAAGCCTAGGTGGCAGTAGCCACCACCACAGTCACTAGTTGTCTAAGTGCAAAAGTTACCGCACGATTTCACGCATCGGGTAACGCTGTCTATACAGCGCTACCCACGGTGCGAGCTTAAGTATTGCTTGAGCTTATGAATAAACGTTGCAACATCAGCGCGGCTAATATCGGCATGGGTCACCAATCTTAAGGTTCTACCTGGGCTGATTAAAATACCTTGCTGCTTTAGATGTGTTGCTAACTGATCCACATCAAGGTGCTCAGCCACACGGGCAAATAACATATTGGTTTGCACGCTGGGCACATCAACATCAAACTCTGATAATGCCGCCAGCTCATTGGCTAATACCTGTGCATTGTGATGGTCTTCAGCCAAACGTTCGACTTCAGTGGTGATTGCAAGTTCAGCAGCAGCCGCGAGAATACCGGCTTGACGCATGCCACCACCGAGCATTTTTCGCCAGCGACGCGCTTTAGCGATTAAACGCTCATCACCCAATAAGATAGAGCCGACTGGCGCGCGTAACCCTTTAGATAAGCAGATTGAGACTGAATCAAAGTGTTGAGTTATGTCGCTAATATCAACCCCTTGGGCCACCGCAGCATTAGCAACACGCGCGCCATCGAGATGAATTTTCAAACCATGGTTGAACGCCAGCGACTGAGCTTGTGCCAAATATTCCATAGGTAACACTTTGCCGCCAATGGTATTTTCTAAACTCAGCAATCGAGTGCGGGCAAAATGAATATCATCGGGCTTAATCGCAGCTTTTATATCAGCTAAGGCAATGGTGCCATCAGCTTGATTTGATAATGGCTGTGGTTGAATACTCCCCAATACTGCCGCACCGCCGCCTTCAAACTTATAGTTGTGGGCATCTTGGCCACAAATGTACTCATCGCCTCGCTCGCAGTGCGCCATTAAGGCGAGTAAATTGGCTTGTGTGCCCGATGAGGTAAACAAAGCTCGATCAAAACCAAATCGCTCTGCAACTTGATCTTCCAGACGGTTAACCGTTGGGTCATCACCATAAACATCATCACCTACACTAGCTTTGTGCATCGCATCTCGCATCGCCTGAGTTGGCTGCGTCACGGTATCACTGCGAAAATCTATCATTCCACCCTCTACTAGGTACCACAAAGTAAAAAAAGCATACTACTCCGAGTTAAGCCAACTCTCTAGTGACCGACCGCAAGTTTTCCCGCTCCGCTGCTCCGCTTTATATTCATCTTGAAAGTTAAGCATCAAATTTGCTCACACAACAACTCAGTTTCAGTTGGCTAATTGTTGTATTAGTTAGGCTAAGCCGAGCATATATTGGATTAGAAAATATAATGCAAAATAGAATAAAAACACTAGTCAGAAACCGTAGCAATGAGGCAGAATCTGCAGCCGCATATTGGTGAGCAGTAATATCATGGAACTAAAATTTATCAGCCTGCTTTGGCTTATCGGCATTATTGCCGAAGCGATGACCGGCGCGCTCAGCGCAGGTAGACGCCAAATGGATCTATTTGGTGTTGTCATTATTGGCTGCGCAACAGCAATTGGCGGCGGTACCTTACGCGACATGTTGCTTGGGCACTACCCCATCATTTGGATAGAGAACCCACACTATTTACTTGCCATTGCTTTTGCATCATTGCTAACCGTACTGATTGCCCCGGTAATGCGCTACCTATCTAAACTGTTTTTAACGATTGACGCATTGGGCTTGGCAGTATTTTCGATTGTTGGCGCGCAAAAGACCTTACAGCTTGGATATAGCCCGGTTGTCGCCATCGTAATGGGGTTAGTGACGGGTGTTTTTGGCGGGATCATACGAGACATTTTATGTAATCAAGTGCCGTTAGTGTTCAAAAAAGAACTCTATGCTTTGGTGGCTCTCAGTACGGCAAGTTTATACGTGACTATGAAGTTTTTTGGTGTGACTGAGTGGATAAACTTAGCTGTGAGCTTAAGTTTTGGATTTGGTTTTAGAATGATAGCGCTGCACTATCGCTGGTCTATTCCACAGTTTAATTATCAGCAAGAAGATCAGCACAGCCACTAAATATAAGTCACTAAATATAAGTCACTAAATATAAGCCACTAAATGTAAGCCAGTCGCGGCAAGCTCATTAGCTCGGTCAATCGCAACTCAATGGATACAAAAAAGGTCGACATCGCGTCGACCTTTTTTAACCTTATAGGCTTATGCCGCAGGCGTTTCTTTTACGTGCAGATCAAGCTGAGGATATGGGATGCCGATACCCGCTTCATCTAAAGCTAACTTTATTTGCTCTAAAATTTCAAAATAGGCTGGCCAGTAATCGCTACCATTAACCCATGGACGGACAACAAAATTAACTGACGAGTCCGCAAGTTCTGACAACGCAATGGTATAGGCAGGATCTTTCAATACATAGGCATTTTTCTCAATCACCGCTGTTAGCACTTGCTTGGTCTGTGCAAGATCGGCATCGTATGACACACCAATAACAAAATCGATACGGCGCTTATCCATCGTTGAATAATTGATAATAGTGCCATCCATCACTGATGAGTTAGGCGCAATGATCACTTTATTGTCTGGCGTAAGTAGCTTGGTTGAAAAAATGGTGATTTCATCGACGGTACCGGCTACACCAGCCGCCTCAACATAATCCCCCACACGGCATGGACGAAAGATAATCATCAACACACCAGAGGCAAAGTTCGACAAACTCCCCTGTAGCGCTAAACCAACCGCAAGGCCCGCAGCACCGAGAACCGCAACCAAGGATGCTGTTTGAATACCAATCTGCCCAAGTGTCGCTATCACAGTAAATACAAACACAACCGCCCATGCCATGTTGGCAATGAACGACACGACTGTCGGCTCAAGCTTACGCTTGTTCATTAACTTGGTAGAAACCTTCTTGGCCACATTGGCGAGGTATTTACCAACTAGGAAAATGACCAGAGCAAACAAGACTTTCAACCCGTAGGCCACAATCAAATCAGGCGCTTGCTCAAGTAAACTTTCAATATTATCCATTTATTACTCCCTTAAAATACTCGATTAAAATCTATTTTGTCTCTACTACAAATTCCACTCGACGATTCAAGCTTCGCCCGAGGTCGGTATCATTGCTAGCAACAGGATGTTCAGTTCCCATCCCATCTATGGTTAGCCTTGCTGGGTCGTGCCCAAAATCCTCAACCAATATGGCTTTTATGTTGGCTGCGCGCTGCTTTGACAAACTCAGGTTAAACTGTGACTCACCTACATTGTCGGTATAGCCAATAAGCGCCAATGACACATCATGCTGCTGTAAAAACCGATTGATGAGTGCAAGCTTTGTCCATTGCGACATCGCCACATCAGCTTTAGCAAACGCAAACTGGATTGATAATGCCGTCATTTGTTGGCATGTCTTGGGAAATAAATCACCAGCACGGGTTTTTAAACATAGTGCTTGTTGCGACTCCCGCTTGCATCCTGCAGCATCGACAACAACACCGGCCGGCGTGCCAGGGCAGGCGTCTTTGGCATCTGGCACCCCATCGCCATCACTATCTTGCCAAGCAAATGTAAGCGGAATGTAGCACAGCATTGTTACAGCAAAAACTACCACAGCAGGCGTTTTCATATCATCCATTTTCCGTCTAAGGCATTAATACCTAAGCCTTATATAGACTAAAGCGCGTCAATAAACAATTTCAGAGGGATTTAAAGTGCGCACTTAGCCTGTAATTATGCATTGTCATACAGCCAAAAACACAACAAACCGCCAACATTATTCACATTGGCGGCATTTTATCCTCATTCTTAACTATTCTCAAAGACTAAATAGCAAATTAGCATCGCTGGTTGATATTAGTGGCCAGATTTATGACTCACTGTAGCAATTTTAGCTGTTGCAGCCGTATTAGGCGCAGTTATACGGTCATAAATTCCATTAAAAATCATCGCATAAAAGAAGAAAAATACTAAAAATGCAGCTTCGAGCATCAACGCCGACAGCATAGAAATCCCGAGGAACCAAGCAACCGCTGGCAAGGTCACCACAATGATGCCAAGCTCAAAACCGGCAGTGTGTATTAAACGGGTCGCCAGTGTTCTGCTAGCACGTTGCTCGCCAAAGTAGCGATCAAAAATGATGTTGTAGAAATAGTTCCAAACCACAGCATAAATGCTCAGGCCAACAGCAACCACCAGCATGTCACCCGCTTCTTTTTGTGCGAAAAACGTTGCCAATGGCACAACAATAATCAATGCGAAAAATTCAAATAGCAGCGCATGTGTCAGTCTCTGTTTATTGTTCATGGGTTATTCCTAGGTTTGCATTTGTTGTTGCAGCTATTATCATTCACAAATAAGATGATTAAAAACTAGATACCATCAGGTTTAGTGATATGTTTACCATTGAACAACTCAGTGCGTTTGTCGCAACAGTTGAGGCTGGATCCTTTTCTGCAGCAGCGAGAAAGCTAGGCAAAGTACAATCGGCGATAAGCCAAAATATCATCACATTAGAGATAGATACTAACCAACAGCTGTTTGATCGAAGTGGCCGTTACCCGGTACTCACCCACGCAGGCAAAGCGCTGCTGCCACAAGCTAAGGCGGTAATAGCGCAACATCGTCGTTTAACTCAGCAATTGCACAGTTTGGATGCTGCTCAACCACAAACATTGACCTTAGCTCTGGATGAAGGCGTGCCTTATGCCCAACTGGCGCAGTACTTGAACGCTTTCGCACAAGAATGGCCTACCATCGAATTGGAGTTTCTCAACGCATCGAGTCATGACATTATTCAATTGATTCGCCAACAACGTGCTGATGTAGGGCTGGTTGTGAGTGAATTGACTTACCCAGAGCTCATTGAATTTGAGTCAATAGGCACCATAGAGTTTGACTTAATGGTGGCGGTTAACCATCCACTTGCAAAGGGTGATTTTGCCCATCTAGACCAACTGAAGTTATTTAGACAAGTGGTGATTGGCGCTCGCGACCGTAACCCAAGTCAGTACAACCTTCAGCATTCGCCCGATGTGTGGTTTGCCGACAACTACTATATGCTAGCTGAATTGATTAAAGGCGGGTTTGGTTGGGGAATTGTACCTAAACATATTATGCAAGAAGCGCTTAAGGCTAAACAGGTTTGCTCGCTCCCCGCCAGCTTTCAGCGACTAGATTGGACAGCGAATATTGATGTAATTCAACATATTGGTTCTGGCAACGCAGCTTGTAATGAACTGCGCCGCCAACTACGTTTAATGATGCAAACTAGCCAGTAAACGGTTAGCTTCAGCTGACCGAAGCTTGTTGATACCAATTAGACCATGCGGGACGCACTGCGTGCTCAACCTGAAACTGCATCCCATCGAGCAACTTAATTAATAGCGCGCGGTCTTCTGCACGTGTTGAATAAAAAAGTGGGTCGTAAAAACAGCGCCGTTGAATTGGGTTTAACTGAGTATCAAAACCGCGATCTACCCCACTGACGCACAATTTGTGAGCTCGACTTTGTAAGTGGTGTGACTGCTCATCATTTAGAATATGTGCTACTGGCCCCATCAGTAAAATTAGTGATAAGCGACCGGGCGGAGAATTTTGCCAACAGTCCAACTCGCCAGCCTTAAGCTGGTTTAACAACTGCTGCCAGTGAGTTTGGGTCGCCTCACTGAGTTCACTAACCTCGACACCTTCACCTTTTTGATAATGATGAAACCACTGCTGTAAGAAACCTTCCACGTTTGCCTCAATCTACCGCTTATATGACTAGAGTGGCAGCATAGCATTGGCAGTAAAAACAGATATCTTGGACTTTGGTCTAATTGGTTTATGGATCACAAAATCGCTGGGAATGGAAAACAAAAAGGGCGGCCTAAGCCGCTCTTAAATAACAATAACTTGCTATCTATTTAGTGCCAGGCATTGGCGGATAGTTAAGCATCATTTCACCGATAGCTTTGTTGATCACTTCAACACGCTCTTCAGGGGTATTCTTGTCACGAATGGTATCAGCCACTGAGCCACGCCAGATAAGTTTGCCTGTTTCACGATTAACCATATCTAGAATCAGTGTACCCACTTCATACTCACGGACTGTCGTTTGAGTATGCATGTTGCCACCATAACCCCAGCCTGGGCCATAGTATGGGTTGTAGCCAAAGCTAGTATTAAAGGTATCTACATTGATTTTTTTATCGACCTTGGTTAAGTAATTAACCAAAATGTCGGCGGTTGCGGCATCAGATTTGCTGATCCCTTTGAGCTGCATATTGCTATCAACAGCCGCGCGGACACGTTGGTCCATCAAACCATCTAAATGGTAGGTGGCGTCTTTACTTTTTTGTTCAACCCAAGCATAGGTCTTAATGTCTGCAAAGTTAGCTTGAGGATCATAATCCGAGCTGGTCTTTAACGAACTACAAGCCGTCAGCGCTAATGCTGCCGCCAACACGATTAACTTTTTCATACTTTCACTCCTATTAATCCCTAACTTAGGTCTGACACCTAATTCATAAAAAAGAGCTTACAGAGCAATTTTATGATCTACAACTCTATTTTAGAACTATATCACTTTTATTCAGCTTGACTTCAGCAAAGATGTAAATGATAATGATTATCAGTTAGATTATTTATAGAGAATTATCATGACTTGGTTCATTGCAGCTTTTACCATCGCGACCGCTATATTCCTATTTGGGCCTAAAGAAGTCAGCGACCAACAAACGCAAAAACACAGTGAGCTACCCAAACAGCTGTCACTATTATTGCTGCCGGTCATTATGCTTGCTTGGTTTGCAGTAACTCAGCTAAACAGTCAAACCTCAATGTTTGATATTGTTGCACTTGGATTTGTACTTTCTGCTTGCAGTATTGCATTGCCTACTTTGCGCCGTTTCATCCTCCCCTGCGCAGGATTAACCAGTGTGGCACTAATCGCTGCTTTACTCGTTAACCTCTAAGCTAACGCTAGTTTCGCAAACCGATCTCCCTGCAAATTGATCGATACGCCATTAAGACCACCCAAGGTGGTCTTTTTTTTGCCCTTTCTCCCATAGTGTCACTGAGTTTGTTAAACTTGAAATAACTCAATACCACAAGTGTGTAAATAATGAGAATTGATCCGAATATTTCCCTGGTCTATAGCACAGACGGTGGAAAAATTGCTCCCGAGAAAACCCGGAAATCAGCACCGAAAGGAGACGGTATTATCCGTATCCACAAAGATAGCAAAGGCCGTAAAGGTAAAGGTGTATCTGTGATTAAAGGTTTGGAGCTAGACGAAAAAGCCCTCAAGGCGTTAGCGCAGAAGCTAAAGAAGCAATGTGGCTGCGGTGGCACGGTTAAAGATTTTAATATTGAAGTTCAAACCGACAATCGCGAGCAGCTCAAAGTCTTACTAGAAAAGCTCAACTATACGGTAAAACTGGCTGGAGGCTAATCCTTTGACAGCGCCTAAAATGACAAGTTTGCAGAATCACTTACTGATTGCAATGCCATCACTGCAAGACACTTTTTTTGAGCGTTCAGTAATTTATATTTGCGAACACGATGAAAAAGGTGCGATGGGGTTAATGATAAATCGCCCTATTGGCGTTGAGGTGGAAGAACTCCTCAAGCAGATGGAACTTGATGATAGTGCTGATATGCAGCCGTCTTTATCAACTAAGGTGTTGGTTGGCGGTCCGGTTAACCCTGAACGTGGCTTTGTATTACATACGCCGCAACCTCACTGGAGTAACAGCGAACAACTTAGCGATGAAGTCATGCTTACCACCTCTAGGGACGTGCTTGCTGCGCTCGGAAAAGACAGATCACCGCAGCACTATATTGTCGCCTTAGGTTATGCAGGTTGGGGCCGAGACCAGTTAGAGCAAGAGCTTGCCGACAATTCTTGGCTATCGATTCCTGCCAGCGCCGATATTCTTTATAGCATTGCCCATGACGAACGTTGGCAACAAGCCACCCAATCGCTAGGGTTCGATGTTTGGCAACTATCACATCAATCAGGCCGAGCCTAGCTGCGGCCTCAACCCGTTTTATTGAACGCATAATAGCCATTAGGATTTACACATGAGTACTCAATCAGTACTGGGCTTTGATTTTGGCACTAAGAGTATTGGTGTTGCTATTGGCCAGGCCATTACCGCCAGTGCCAGACCTCTCACCTCGCTTAAGGCAAATGATGGCATCCCCAAATGGGAGGACATCGCTGCACTTATTGAAGAGTGGCAGCCAGATATAGTCGTGGTCGGCCTGCCGCTTAATATGGACGGTACTGAGCAAGAGATGACCCAGCGAGCCCGTAAGTTCGCTAATCGTATTAATGGTCGCTTTGGCATCAAAATAGCCACCCAAGATGAGCGCCTAACGACCGCAGATGCGAAAGCTAGGCTGTTTGAATTTGGTGGCTACAAAGCACTTACCAAGGGCCAAGTCGACTCTATGTCTGCAGTATTAATCATTGAAAGCTATTTTGAAAACCAGTATTAATTGCCGTCGCTAAAACATAAAAAAGCAGCCAAATGGCTGCTTTTTTTTAGCAAAATTGGCTTATAGATGGGGTTTAACCAAATTGGCCATCATCTTTATATGGCTGTCTCCGTCATTGAGCGCAGCAATATAGCGATAGCGCTCACCACCAGCTTGTTCAAACACTTCTCTGTTTTCTGATTCAATTTCTTCTAAGGTCTCTAGACAATCGCTGCTAAAGGCTGGACAGACAATGGCGACATCTTTGACGCCCTTTTCAGGTAGCCCCTCCAGCGTAGCATCGGTATAAGGACCCAGCCACTTAGCTTCACCAAATCGAGACTGAAAAGTAGTGATGCACTCATCTTCGCTCAAGCCAAGCTTCTCTACCACAAGACGGGTGGTGACTTTGCAGTAGCAGTAATAAGGATCGCCAAGGTGAAGATTACGCTCAGGCATGCCATGATATGACAACACCAGCTTTTGCGGCTTACCATGCTTGTCAAAATCAGCTTGGATTGACGCTGCTAAGGCATCAATGTAATCGCTGTTGTCATGATATGTATTGATAAAGTGCAAAGAGGGTAAGAAGCGCCACTTAGTTAACACCTTGCTAATGGCATCAAAAGCAGAGCCGGTGGTGGGCGCCGCATACTGAGGATAAAGTGGCAGCGCGACAATTTTATCCACGCCTTGTTGATGGAGACGATTTAACACTTCATCGACCGACGGATTGCCATAACGCATACAAAAGTCGACCAAAACAGTGTCGCTGCCTATTTGCTCGCGCAGTTTATTGGTTTGTGCCTGAGTGATACTCATTAAAGGTGACCCATCTTGCTGCCAAATTTCTTTGTATAGTGCAGCAGATTTGGCGGGCCTTACCCGTAATATAATGCCGTGTAGAATTAGCATCCACAGCAGTTTGGGGATCTCAACCACTCGCGGATCGGATAAAAACTCTGCCAGGTAAGTTCTAACCGATGCAGCAGTTGGCGCATCAGGCGTGCCTAAGTTCATTAATAACACAGCCACTTTGGCTCTTTTTTGGTGGCCTTGCTCTTTGGTCATTCCAACAAACTTGTTCAACTTATCTCCTTAATACGCACCATACGACGTTATAGTTGCTGCTCTATCGCCTCAACAAGGGCATCTGAATCAGGTTTAACACTCGAATTAAATTTTTGCACTACTTTACCATCAGCACTGACTAAGTACTTATTAAAATTCCAATTTGGCTCGCTGGTTTGTGCAGAAAGGTGGTTAAAAACGCTTTGTGCGCCCTGACCTTTAACTTTTCCTGGCGCTAGCATGGTAAAAGTGACGCCATAGTTGATGTAACATACATCGGCGGTTTTAACCTCTTCAGCTTCTTCTTGATTGAAATCATTAGATGGGAAGCCCAGTACCACCAGCCCTTGGTCTTTATAGGTTTTATGTAATGACTCTAGCCCTTTAAACTGCGATGTGTAGCCACAGTTGCTGGCGGTATTGACGATTAACACCGGCTTACCCTCAGTCAATTTACACAAATCGACCTGTTTCTCTGAGTGCAATTTTCTAGCAGTAACATCTAAAAAGGCGGGACACTGCCCTTGGGCGAATACGCTCGGCACAGCCATCAAGGCCAATAAGCTTGAAATAATAATGCGGCTTTTCATAACGACTCCTTAATTAGTTAAGTGTCGATACGTGTAACCGCACTATTTGGATCATAACAAAGCACATTTCTAATCAATGGCGTACGGTATTTAGAAATAAAAACCAATATTGACGTTCAGACGAGAACTCCAGCGCTGCTCACCTTCATCAATACCGATACCGGGTCCATTAATAAACCACATATTGTTACCAGCAATCCAATCCACGTATGAATAAAATTTGCCAGCCGTGATCGCACAACCCGTGACGTTTTGAATCGAGTCTGCTTGACCTTGACCTGACACAAAGATTTGGCTGTAGTCGTTATAACAATTGAGGTGAGTGATTGGGCCCCAGTCAACGTCAAAGCCTTTAGCAATGTTTGCCGTTACCACATCAGCTTCATTTGCTATCTCAAAGGGGAAAGCAAATGCAGATAACGCTATGCGCTTATCTGCCGGCGTATCATAGTGGTAGCGCATATACTGCAATTGTGTTTGCCATTGCTGCCAATCCATTTGCCAATGCACTGCCCCAGCATAACCTTCAATATCCTCACCGGGATCAGCACCTACCGTGTTTGGCTGATATTCCAGTTGCTGCCATTGTAACGACCCACCAATTTTATGGGTGGCATCACCAGATTTAATAATATTTTCACCGCGTAAATTAACCTGACCCGCTTCTTCATAAGGCGCTTCGGCGGTGGTTGCCACATCAAACGAGTAACGGTCAAACTCAGTGCCGTCAGCATATTCATCGCTGATAAAGTAAGCCACATCCCAACGCCAATCGCCGCGATCATGTATCCAGTGGAAACCGGTATCATAATCATCTTCAAAACCAAGGTAATAATTAGCGCTAAACCAGAAAGAGTGCGAATTATAAGGCAGCAAACCAAAAGGGACTTGAGTCACCCCTAACTGAATTTTATTGTGCTTATCAATGTTGTAGCCAATATACGCATGGTGGATAACATCAATGTCTTTGTACCAGCGATACTGGGCCGAACCATAGAGGATATCTGACTGGTAGTTGACATCGACTCGAAATAACTCAAATTCAATTGAATCGTCGTTATCATAATCTTTCCAACCATAGTTAACTCGAAGTGCGCCACCCACATCCCATTCATCATTGATCGGAATAGCGTTGGCTTGGGTTGCAGAGCACGCCATGCCCAATAGGCATAACCGCCAAAAGTGATGCAGTTTTGGAGTAGGTTTGGTGCGTGTTTTCATGATCACTCATCCTTGTGAGGGAATTTTTATCCGTCACTTTGCATACAAAAAAAGTAAAGCAGGCGACTGCCTGCTTTACTTCATACGACTATATTGCAACTAGTCGAGGTCTAGGGTCACCCCTTCCATAAAACCTGAACTCGGTGAGTCTGAATTTTGTAGCTTAATCATCAGACGCAAGTCATTAGGCGAGTCAGCGTGATGCAGTGCATCTGCGTAGGAGATTTCACCTTCGCTATATAACTGTAGTAAAGCTTGGTCAAATGTCTGCATTCCTTGCTCATTTGATTTAGCCATGGTTTCTTTCAGCACGTGCAGCTCATTTTTGGCAATTAAGCTGGCAACCCTTGGCGTGTTAATCAACACTTCGATTGCTGCACGCCTGCCGCTGCCATCACTCTTGGGAATGAGCTGCTGAGCAACAATGCCGCGCAAGTTCAAAGATAAATCAAATAACAATTGCTGATGCTTATTCTCTGGCACTAAATGCATGATGCGGTCCAGCGCTTGGTTGGCGTTGTTGGCGTGCAAGGTTGCCATACATAAATGCCCGGTTTCAGCAAACGATAACGCAAACTCCATGGTTTCTTGGGTACGGATCTCACCAATCAAAATCACATCGGGCGCTTGGCGCAATGAGCTCTTAAGCGCGGCATCAAATGAGTCTGTATCGATGCCAACCTCACGCTGAGTAATAATACTTTTGCGATGGTCGTGGACAAATTCAACCGGATCCTCAATGGTTAAGATGTGCCCTCGGGCATTAGAGTTGCGGTAACCAACCAGTGCAGCCAGCGAAGTTGACTTACCTGTACCGGTACCGCCAACCATAATAATCAGACCACGCTTACTCATCACCAAGTCTTTCAAGATAGGCGGTAGCTTGAGGTCGTCAACCAGAGGAATTTGGGTTTCGATACGACGCATCACACACCCTGGCGACTCTCGTTGCCAAAATGCACTCACACGAAAACGCCCTAAATCTTTCGCAGCAAAAGCGAAGTTACATTCACGGCTTTCATGAAACTCCTGTTTTTGCACATCTGTCATTAGCGACTCAACAAACGCTAGCGATTGCTCAGGTGAAAATGGGTTTTCCGCTAACGGCCTTAGTTCACCATCAATTTTCGCACTAGGTGGAAAGCCCGCAGTAATGAATAAATCAGACGCTTTGCGCTCAATCATTACCTTTAAAAATGGGAGGACATCCATATTATCTTCCTACTTAAAATGTCGTTTGCTTATTCGCGCTTTTTTGCATGGCGTCTTCGCGGGTGATTTGGCCACGATTGACTAGATTTTGCAGGCATTGATCCAGTGTTTGCATGCCATGAGCCATACCGGTCTGAATCGCCGAATACATCTGCGCCACTTTATCTTCACGGATTAGATTTCGAATCGCAGGGGTACCCATCATAATTTCATGAGCCGCCACTCGACCACCGCCGACTTTCTTAATCAGGGTTTGCGAAATCACCGCCTGCAATGACTCAGAGAGCATGGTCCGCACCATGCCTTTTTCACCTTCAGGGAAAACATCCACCACACGGTCAATGGTTTTTGCCGCTGAGGTGGTATGCAAGGTGCCGAATACTAAATGACCGGTCTCCGCTGCCGTCATCGCCAAACGAATGGTTTCAAGGTCACGCATCTCACCCACTAGAATAACATCGGGATCTTCACGTAAAGCGCTTCTTAGTGCGGCATTGAAGCTATGGGTATGCTTATGAACCTCACGTTGGTTAATCAAGCACTGCTTGTTTTGGTGTACAAATTCTATTGGGTCTTCAATAGTCAGAATGTGGTCATGGCGATTTTCATTCACGTAATCAATCATCGCCGCCAAAGTGGTACTTTTACCAGAACCAGTAGGCCCGGTAACCAGTACTAAACCCCGCGGGTAACTAGAGATTTTCTTAAAAATTTCTGGAGCGCCTAATTGCTCTAAGCTCAGAATATCACTGGGAATGGTACGAAAAACGGCTGCAGCGCCGCGAGACTGATTATAAGCATTGACACGAAATCGTGCTAAATTAGGCACTTCAAAAGAAAAATCTATCTCTAAATGTTCTTCGTAATCTTTACGCTGCTTATCATTCATAATGTCATAGACTAAGCTATGTACGCCTTGATGATCTAAAGCAGGCAGATTAATCTTTCTGACTTCACCATCAACACGTATCATTGGCGAAACGCCAGCACTAAGGTGTAGATCTGAAGCGTTGTGTTTTACACTAAAGGCAAGTAACTCTGTGATTTCCATAGTTCGGGACATCCATTCAACCAAAAACTTACATCATGACAACAATAGCAGACAGACTGGCTAACGCCCACCTAAGAATTACCCAAGCGTCGCAAAAAGCAGCGCGAGATCCAAGCGATATTCATTTACTGGCAGTCAGTAAAACCAAGCCGATTTCGCAAATCCAAGCCGCTTATGCCGCTGGGCAGCGCCAATTTGGTGAAAATTACGTACAAGAAGGCGAACAAAAGGTTAAGCAGTTAGCCACACAATGCCCTGAAATCATTTGGCATTTCATTGGCCCATTGCAGTCAAACAAAAGTAAAATTGTCGCCGAAAACTTTGATTGGATACACACGCTATCACGGGATAAAATCGCCAAGCGCTTAAACGAACAGCGCCCAGCGGGAAAAGCACCGCTAAATGTCTGTATTCAAATTAATATTAGTAACGAAAGCAGCAAATCTGGCTGCAGTGTCGAACAAGCACTGCAACTGGCCAGTGACATCAAAAAACTGCCTAACCTGTGTCTGCGCGGCATTATGGCGATTCCCAGTGCCGAATGCTCACCCGAGCAGCAGCAACATGAGCTCAGCGCCATGCAAACCCTGTATCAAACATTGCAGCAGCAACATTCCAGTATTGATACGCTTTCGATGGGGATGAGTAACGATTTAGAAGCGGCTGTCACCCACGGCTCTACCATGGTACGCATAGGCACAGCGATATTTGGCGCACGAGACTATTCCTAATATGCCGCCCAGCGGCTAAATGAGTTAAATTCGACAACAATTTAGTAAGATGACTGGTAATTAGCGCGCGGTAGGAATGCTAGTTACCCCTCATAGGCAGGAGCTTAGAGAGCAATAATGATACAGAAAAAGATATGCTTTATCGGCGCAGGTAACATGACCAGCAGCATAACTAGTGGATTGGTCAAAAGTGGCTATAACCCACAACTCATCCATGCAACGAACCCAAGCCAAGCCAAGCTGGATAAATTGTCTCAACAACTGGGCATTAAAACCTCTAATGATAACCTACCAGCCGCAGCAGAAGCTGATGTGGTTGTGTTATGTGTTAAACCGCACCTAATGGAAAGTGTTTGTCAGCAGTTAAGCCAGCTCGATATGACTGACAAATTAGTTATTACCATTGCTGCGGGGGTCACTGCCAACCGTTATCAAGATTACTTTAACCAGCCAATTAAGTTAGTACGCACCATGCCAAATACCCCCACGCAAATAGGCGTAGGCATGACCGGGCTTTTCGCCGATGACAAGGTCTCTCAAAGCGACAAAGATTATGTAGAGCAGCTTATGGCTAGCGGCGGTGAAGTCGTTTGGGTGAATCAAGAAGATGAGCTCAATCAAGTTATAGCATTAGCGGGTAGCTCTCCTGCCTATTTTTTCCTTATGATGGAAGCGATGATTGACAGCGCCAAGCAAGATGGCGTTGATGAACAAGCTGCAAGAGCACTTGTACAACAGGCCGCAATGGGAGCGGCTGCAATGGTTAAACAAAACCCACAACTCAGTGCAGCCCAGCTGCGAGAGAATGTGACATCAAAAGGCGGTACAACAGCACAGGCTGTTGCAGCGTTTGAACAAGCCGATTTGCGTGGTATTGTGCGTAATGCAATGCATGACTGTATTGCCAGAGCAGAAGAGATGGCCAAGCAATATTAATTGATCCCTGACCAATAATAGAGACCAACAATGAACGCATTTAGTTTTTTAGTCAGCACCCTATTTGATCTATACCTAATGGTGGTAATTTTACGCATTTGGTTACAACTGGCGCGCGCTGATTTTTACAACCCGTTTAGCCAATTTATCGTTAAAGCAACCCACCCTATTGTCGCACCGATGCGCCGAATACTGCCTTCGATGGGCAACTTAGATACCGCTTCAGTCGTACTGGCGCTATTAGTGGTCGTGGCTAAGTTTGTGATCTTAAGCTTAATGGCAGGCGCCAACATCGACATTGTCACCATATTGATCATCTCTATCGTGTCAGTAATAAAAGAGGCTGGGGTGTTACTTTTCTGGATGTTAATCATCCGCGCTATTTTAAGTTGGGTCAGCCAAGGGCATAACCCAATTGAAATGGTTATGGGTCAACTAACAGAGCCACTGTTATCACCCATTCGCCGACTATTACCGCCAATGGGTGGTTTAGATTTATCGCTACTCGTTATGATGATAATCCTTAATTTCCTCAACATATTGCTCAGTCAGTATGTGCCGTTTTGGGCTAACGTATAGTGGCAGCATTAATTGAGCAGCAAGATAACTTGCTGCTCAAGCTATATATTCAGCCTAAAGCCAGTCGTAACCAGTGGGTGGGATTGCATGGGGACGAGATAAAAGTAGCCATCACTGCGCCCCCCATAGATGGTAAGGCTAATGCCCACCTCACTAAGTGGCTGTCTAAAGCCTTTAAGGTGCCTAAATCAGCTATCACGATTACCAAAGGCTCACTTGGGCGCCATAAACAAGTGGAAGTGATTGCCCCCAAGCAAATACCAACCGTGATTGCGCAATGGCTGCACCCATAAATCAATTGAATAAAACGTAACAAAATACAGCAAAACAAGATCGAAACCGCGCTATCCCCTATACTTGATAAAAGCGCCAACCGAGGAGTATCACTATGGTACGTTTACTGATCGCAACCCTTTTACTGGTTATTACCTATAGCCCCAATGCGCTAGCAGAACAAAAAAAAGTCGTCGGCAACTTTGACATCCACTACGTGGCATTAGGCAGTACCTTTCTAACCCCCTCCATTGCCAAAACCTATGGCATCAAACGCAGCAGTTATACCGGTATTATCAATATCTCGGTGCAGCAAAATAATCTACAAGGTCACCCTGCGGTACCGGTAGATATATCAGGAATAGCCAATAACCTGCTTGATGCACGAATAAACCTGAACTTTAGAGAGATACGTGAAGGCGATGCCATCTACTATATTGCTGAAGTACCTTATCGAGACGATCAAGAAATCAACTTTCAAATCGCCATTAAGCATGACAACGAGCTCAATACCCAGCTCAAATTCAAACAGAAATTTTATGTAGAGTGACCCATCAAGGCAGCTAAGCTGCCTTGATTGTTTTCTTCACTACCGTTTTCAGCCATCCTTGGGTATCATGGCGCGCTAAAATGTGGCCCGAAAGGTGATGATTGTGAAAAAAATAGTGTTAGCTAGCGGTAACAAAGGCAAGTTAAAAGAGTTTTCAGAAATATTGGCTGAGTTTGGCATTGAAGTCATGCCACAGAGCCAGTTCAACGTATCTGAAGTTGCCGAAACCGGTACCACTTTTGTTGAAAATGCTATTATCAAAGCGCGTCACGCCGCTGAAGTCACCGGCATGCCTGCCATTGCAGACGATTCAGGACTTGAAGTTGACCTTCTCAATGGTGCACCAGGCATCTATTCAGCTCGCTATGGTGGTGAAAACGCCAAAGACAGCGACAACTATATGAAACTACTCGATGCCATTGCCGACGAAAAACAGAACCGTAGCGCCCGCTTCCAGTGTGTGCTGGTCTATATGCGCCATAGCGCTGATCCAACGCCCATCATTTGCCAAGCCTCGTGGGAAGGTGAAATCGGCTTTAAGGTTGCCGGCGATAACGGCCATGGTTATGACCCAATTTTTATTCCTCAAGGCCACAGTTGTACCGCTGCCGAATTAACTAGCGATGAAAAAAATGCTCTCAGTCATCGTGGTAAAGCCATGCAGCTTTTACTCACCCAGATGCAAGCTAAAGGCGTGCTCGACTAATGTTAACACTGCCACCACTTAGTCTGTATATCCATATTCCTTGGTGTGTACAAAAATGCCCTTATTGCGACTTCAACTCCCATGGTCAACACGGTGAGTTACCGCAACAGGAATATGTCGACGCGCTGCTTGAAGACTTAGACCAAGACTTAGCCTACGTTCAGGGCCGTCGATTGCACTCAATCTTCATAGGTGGTGGTACGCCTTCACTATTTGATGCTCAACAAATCAAACGCTTACTCGATGGCGTACAGGCACGAATTGTCTTTGAAGACAGTATCGAAATTACCATGGAAGCAAACCCTGGCACCTTAGAGCATGATGACCTTGCCGCTTATCAGCGTGCTGGCGTCAACAGGTTATCAATTGGCGTACAGAGTTTTGCCACAGATAAGCTTAACTTGCTCGGTCGGATCCATGATGAAGGCGAAGCCCAAGCTGCCGCTAAACAGGCGCATAAAGCGGGATTTAACAGCTTTAATTTAGATTTGATGCATGGTTTGCCCAATCAAAGCTACGAGCAAGCCATGGCTGACATCGCGCAAGCTGCAGAGCTCAACCCACCGCACTTGTCTTGGTATCAGCTCACCATTGAGCCTAATACGCTGTTTCACTCTAAACCACCGCAGCTGCCTGACGATGAAGCATTGTGGCACATTTACGAGCAGGGTCAGAAGAAGTTGGCAGAGCTTGGGTATCAACAATATGAGATATCCGCCTATGCAAAACCTGGCTACCAATGTCGTCATAACATCAACTATTGGCAATTTGGAGACTACATCGGCATCGGCTGTGGTGCCCACGGCAAAATTACCGACTTGAGCCAACAACAACTATTTAGAACGGTCAAAGTTAAACACCCTAAGGGCTACTTGTCTGAGCAAGATTATCTATTTGATAAGAATGAAATAGCACTTAACGATCGTGCGCTAGAGTACTTAATGAATCGCTTTCGATTAATGGCCGCGATCCCTAAAGTAGAGTTTGAGCAACGTACCGGCTTAGCGGCGACATCAATAATAAAACCCATGCAGCAAGCACAAGCTAAAGGCTTAGTGACTGTTAGCAGTGATCATTGGCAATTAACCGCAAAAGGTAGCATGTTCGTCAATGAACTACTGGGGCTATTTTTTGACGAATAGGCCCGAGCTAGACCGAAACCACATTGTACAATTAGCGACTGACATCGCGAGTAGCCGCTAGGATAAAGCCCGTTAGCCTCGCGGTAGTCGCTATATACAGATTCGTCAACTTTCTGCGCAATAATACACATCTGCTAACAATTATATTAGAAAATCATCGCCAACCTTTATTAGGATAACAAGCAATAATAATAGGAAGACGACACATGCAAATAAAAACAACAACGACCCTAATCGCACTAACCCTGAGTGCTTTACTTGCTTCACCAGTTACCTTAGCCGCTAATGGTGCTGGCCTATCAAGCCCCAACCAACCAGTCGCACAATCACTTAATAGTGAATCAGAAAAAGCCAACGCGCTGTTTGAACGCATTTTTATGGATAATGTGATGGCTAGCCCCACCACCCAAACCCAACTTGGTATCAAAACAGATTATGACAAGTGGGATGAGCGCGGTGAGCAAGCGGATGAACGTAAACTAATCCGCAGCCAAAAGCACCTCGCTGAGCTCAATAGCATTAACATTGACAAGCTAGATCAACAAACTCGTCTCAGTTACGACTTACTTAAAGCACGCTTAACTCAAGCAATAGATCAGCATCAATGGCGTCATTATAGTTACCCTGTCAATCAAATGTATGGCGGTCACTCTTTCATTGCCTCGTTTCTGATCAATCAACATCAAATTAGCAATGAAGCTGATGCACAAGCCTATATCGCTCGCCTCCAAGCGGTACCGAGCAATCTACATCAACTCACGCAATCACTCGAAGTCCGGGCTGAAAAAGGCATTATTGCACCTAAGTTTGTATTCCCTTATGTGTTATCAGACAGTAAGAACATCATAACTGGCGCACCTTTTGATAATGGCGAAGATAGTGCGATTTGGGCTGACTTCAAGCGCAAAGTTGCCCTACTCGATATAAGCCAATCACAGCAAGAAGCGCTACTAAAACAAGCCAAATCAGCGCTCATCAAACAGGTTAAGCCCGCTTACACTAGCCTAATTAGCTATATGACAGACTTAGAGAAGCGTGCCGATACTCGAGACGGTGTATGGCGTTTTGAAAATGGCGAGCAGTTTTACAATATGGCGTTAGCGCGCACGACTACGACAGATATGAGCGCAGATGAAATCCATCAACTTGGCTTAAGTGAGGTTGATCGTATTCATGACGAAATGCGCGCCATCATGAAGCAAGTTAACTTCGAGGGGAGCTTAGCTGAGTTTTTCACTTTCATGCGCGAAGATAAACAGTTTTACTATCCAGCAACCGATGAGGGCCGCCAAGCCTATTTGACCGAAGCCACAGCGCTTATCGACAATATGACTTCGCGACTCGATGAAGTATTTAATATTAAGCCAAAGGCACCAATGGTTGTTAAACGGGTTGAAGCTTTTAGAGAGAAATCTGCTGGTAAGGCATTTTACAATCAACCAACCCCAGACGGATCTCGCCCAGGCACTTATTACGCCAACCTGTACGACATGGAAGCCATGCCTAAATACCAAATGGAAGCATTGGCTTATCACGAAGGTACACCCGGCCATCACATGCAAATCGCCATCGCTCAAGAGCTACAAGGCGTGCCGAAATTTAGACGTTTTGGTGGCTACCAAGCCTATGTTGAAGGATGGGGTTTATACAGTGAGTACTTCCCTAAGGAGATGGGGCTGTATGCAGACCCCTACTCTGACTTTGGCCGCTTGGCCATGGAGCTCTGGCGCTCTTGTCGCCTAGTAGTCGATACCGGCATTCACGCCAAAAAGTGGACCAGAGAGCAAGGCATCGAATACTACGTACAGAACACGCCCAATGCAAAATCAGATGCAGTAAAAATGGTCGAAAGACATATTGTGATGCCTGGCCAAGCTACCGCCTATAAGGTTGGTATGATCAAAATATTGGCACTAAGAGAAAAAGCGCAGCAAGCATTAGGCGACAAATTTGATATACGTGATTTCCACACAATAGTACTCAAAAATGGCCCTGTACCATTAGATGTACTAGAAAGTGAAATTGATCTTTGGATAAAGCAAAGTAGCTAATTCGTCAGTATTGACCATTAAGCCTCGTCAGCAAATTGTTGCTTACGGGGCTTTTTTATTGCTTGCTATCAATTCAATCAAAGGAAATTGACCGAAGATTTCCATGGGGCTGTGACAAATAGGCTATGGCAAATATTAATTATACCAATCAGTATAAACATTTAGTCACTCAGCGAGAGTTTAGCGGTTCTGAGGTAAGGCAACGAGTGAAGAGCATAGTTATTCTACGGTTAAGCTCGTTAACACAGCATCAGAATCGCTAAAACTCGCCATTCTGGCGCGTTTTGGCTGCCTACTTCTGCGTTGAATAATTTCACAAGGGAACAACCATGGTTTCAATCATTCGCCTTGAATTAGTTTGCCCAAAGCGCGCTGAGTAGATCAAATTCTTATACTGATTGGTATTATACCAATCAGTATAAGATTCACAGACAAACTTGTTGAAGGTGCGTTTGCACAAAGCGCCGTTAGATAAAGGATGAGATTAGCGAAGTTGACCCTAAAAAGAAAAATACCCCGGTAAAAGCCGGGGTAAACCAAAAACTAGGATGATGGTTTAAAGCCGACATTGTTTTAGTTCTTAAACCGCTGTCAGCATTGAATTAAAGCCGCGTTGCCGCTGTCTGCGAAAAAAAGCCAAGAGGGGTCATTCTTTAGCTTTCTTAAGGGTCTCAGACACCCTAATTCAATTTCCACCATTGTATTATTTACAGAACAAATGACAATAAAAACTCACACTCACCATTAGTAATAACTAAACAAAACGGCACAATACAAGTAGCAATAACAACACGTAATCATTTGTTTTAATTAACAAAAAAGGCGATCGACTGCAAGGTGCCGCCTTTTTGTTCTAGATATGAAACAATGTTTCCAGAATAACTAAAATTATAATGTTCAAAAAGCCAACAATACTAGCTCATCTACTATTTTACATCGTCCCTAATTTAAGACTTACGCTTCGCATAAAGTTCAGCATAAGGCGCATCCCAATATGGAGGCGTACCAATATGTTCTTTAATAAAGTCAATAAAGGCACTGACTTTGGGCGCAAGGTGTTTACGACGAGGATAGACAGCCTGTAGCGGCAAATGGTTGGTCAATTGCCACTCAGGTAAAATAGGCACTAACGTGCCCTTAGCAATCTCATCTTCAAGCAAGTAACTGGCTAAATAAACAACCCCTAAACCACTTACTGCTGCAGATTTCAGTGCTGGCGCATTATCCACTCTAAAGTTACCAGAAACGCCAATCTCACAGTAATCTTCACCGCGCTTAAACTGCCACACACTGTGTTCGTGCCATTCGCCGTGATACACCAAACAATTATGATCAACAAGCTGCTCAGGACGCTCTGGCTGACCATGTTTGGCAATATATTCAGGTGAAGCTGTAAGAAGGAACTGACATTTCATCAGTGGGCGAGCCACCATGCCTAAAGGCAATTGCTCAGACATCGTCAACAACAGATCTAAGCCTTCGCTCACGACATCGACTTTATGATCTAGCAAGCTAACTTGTAGCTCTAACTCTGGATGCTTAGCCATAAACTCTGGCAGTGCGGGGATAATATGCATAGTACCGAATGATTGAGAAATCCCTACCTTCAATACACCGCGAGTAGCATCATTAAGATTATGGACACTGGCCACCGCTTGATCAGCATCTCGTAATAGCTCTTCGCCTTGGGTATAAAGCAGTTGACCCGCTTCTGTCAGACTCAAACTGCGCGTAGTTCTTTGTATTAGCTGCACACCTAATTTGTGCTCCAAGTCAGCAACTTGAGTACTTACCTTAGATTTAGATATGCCCAATTTGCGTGCAGCAGAGCTAAAGCTTCCTGCCCTAGCAACATGGGTAAAAATAGCAATAGGTTCCAAAAGTTCTAACATGTAAATCGCCTTCAGGTATTTGCGACACCAATATTATTCTTTAATAATCAAATAGGTAAGGATGTTAAACGGCTAATCCACACTGCATTGAATAATCGAGAATATGCGTAAGTAGGGTCAATTTCGCAATCAGTATTTGGTCAAAAATCTGATCGATATTGTTATTATTTTTTTAAGTATACCAAAGATTTGCCCATTATTTCTAATATGTATTTTTAAACAAAGATAATGCAAAAGTATAAGAGAAAATCCCCACAACACAATTGCATAAAAAAGCCCCAAATGAATTATCATTTGAGGCCGTTGCAATTGCGGTTGGGCGCAACAAGGAGAAATGTAGCTTAACGAATAGCGTCGCTATTCACGCAAAGGTTGGTTGCTGGTATCAATCAACGCGTAATTCTTTAAACTGGATACTTGAGCACGTAGTTTGTTTTCTGTGACCAGTAACTGCTCAAAGTTGTCGCAAACGCGCTCTGCACGTACTTCAAGATCTTGGGCTTGTTGCTCCATTTCACGCTCTATATCTTGGCCCATACGCTCCATTCTTTGGCCAAAAGAGTTCATTTTCTCTTCGAAAGTGTCACCGTCACCGGCCATCATTTCACTGCCTAAGGTCATCATCATGCTGCCAATAGAGCTTTGTACTAACTGATCAAGCTCTTTTTCAAAGTCTTCACCAAAAGTTTGCTCCAATGATGACTCGGTGGCGCCAATATAAAACTTGTCGCCATTTTGGTAGGCCACAGACTCAATGCGCTCACTAAGCCCATCCATCATGGTGTCAATCTTGGCGCCGCTGGCATCACCCAATAGCGGCGTTAGCGCCATACTTACGGCTGATGTAGCAATTTCTACCGCATCATTCACAAGCTCGATAACTTCTGGCACTTGCTTAGAGACTTGCTCGCTATAGTCATTAACCAGTGCTTGTTGACTGCTGTTCAACGCGATCTCTTTGCCTTCAACGAACAGTTTGCCAAACTCTACACGATAGACTTCTTTGCCACCGTCACTTACTGTCAGCTTTTTAGGCTCAACTGCAACATCATAATTAAGCGCAACATCACACTGCTTATTGTCACCAAAGCTAATATGGTTACCTTCACCATCATGCGCCCATGCTGACGCAGTTGTAGCCAGTACCATTGCGGTTATCCCTACTGAAGCGGCCAATTTCTTCATCACTTTATCCTTTTGCTCATTTAATCTAATTGCTGATAAGACCTAAAGTCTTTAGCTGTCTATTGATAATAGTTATAGCAGTTGCCATGCCAACTTTTTAAATTACTGTAATTAAAAGAATTATTAATAATTTGGCGGAGTATGGAAGGAAAATAGCAGTCATTGCCACTAAAAATTAGTGACATTGACCAACAGAATTAGAAAATCGAACGACCGAGTGCTTGGCAAAGCGATTCTAGCGCGGCAGTTCCCGCCAGTGAGTTACCATTTTTGTCTAACTCAGGCGACCACACACACACCGCCATGTCACCGGGTATGACAGCTATAATACCGCCACCTACACCACTTTTTCCTGGCATACCAACACGATAGGCAAACTCGCCCGCGCCATCATAAAGCCCTGATGTGGCCAACAATGCGTTAAGTTGGCGAGTTTGTACTGGTGAAACCAACCGGTCGCCTCGAATACTGGTGCCCGCATTCGCTAAATACAACATTGCCCGAGATAAATCAGCACAACTCATGCGCATCGCGCAATAATGAAAGTAACTTTTAAGCACGGTATCAACATCGTTGTTGAAGTTACCAAAAGATTTCATCAAATAGGCAATCGCGGCGTTACGGGCACTGTGTTCATACTCAGAAGCAGCGACCGCTTTGTCATAGCAAATATGTGAGTTGTTGCTTAGCTTACGGACGACTTCTAGCATACGTTGCTTAGGCGCGCCTAAGCGACCTTGGAGCATATCGGCAATCACTAACGCGCCGGCATTAATAAAAGGATTTCGAGGTAAGCCTCGCTCTAACTCCACTTGAACCAGCGAGTTGAACGATTGACCAGAAGGCTCTTTACCCACACGAGACCATATCTCTTGCTCTTCATAAAGCGTTAGCGCAAGCGTGAGGCTAAACACTTTGGAGATACTTTGAATGGAGAATGGTTCTAAATAGTCACCGGCACCAATGGTGGTGCCATCGAGCGTGGTGATAGCGATCCCAAGCTTATTGGCATCCACGTTTGCCAGCGCTGGAATGTAATCGGCGACCTTACCTTTGCCTAGCAGGGGTCGCACTTGCTCGAGCACTTGCTCGAGCATTTGCTCATCTGGCATTAACTCCACCAAATATCATAAAGGTCGCTAACTTCAACATCTTTAACGTCTTGGCCATCCCAGAATGCTTTTACCGCTTGACGATCTTCCTCTGTGCACTTACCAATAGTCTGGGTTGCGATAATGCCTTCCCACTCTTTATGACCACCACCATGGAAACCGAGGTTTCTTGGCTCAATCACAGTATCGATAAACGCATCAACCGCGGTATCAATTTGCGCTTCGCTTACTGACTCATTGAAAGTCCAGTTAACATCAAAGCCAAATTCTTGAAACTCATCTATACGCAACTTTTTGCGCAAACGACGACTACGTGTTGCCATAATTTTATTTCCCTAGTGAGGTAGATAGTTGAGACAGATTATTGGTCTCTTTCAAACATTAAATCCCAAACGCCATGACCTAAGCGATGGCCGCGAGCTTCAAACTTAGTCAGCGGTCGGTGATCCGGGCGTGGAACCACATCTCCAGTTGTAGATTGGTTTTTATAGCCCGGTGCAGCTGTCATCACCTCTAACATGTGCTCGGAGTAGTTTTCCCAATCGGTGGCGAGGTGGAAAACACCACCAATTTTTAGCGCACTCCGAATCGTTTCAACAAACTCAGGCTGAACAATACGACGCTTATGATGACGCTTTTTGTGCCAAGGATCAGGGAAAAATAGTTGTACACGCGCTAATGACGCCGGCACGATACTGTTCTCTAGCACTTCTACGGCATCATGGTGGAAAACACGTAAATTGGTGACGCCCGCTTCTGCCGCATCCGCTAAGCATGCGCCAACACCGGGTTTATGAACCTCAATACCGATAAAGTTAAGTTCTGGTGCCGCTTTCGCCATCGCGACTAACGAGGCCCCCATGCCGAAGCCGATTTCAAGTACGGTGTCCGCTTCGCGGCCAAACACCTTAACTAAGTCCAATGGCTCAGGCGAATAGTCTAAGCCCATAGTTGGCCACTGCTGTTCAAATGCAAGCGCTTGACCTTTAGTCAAACGCCCTTCGCGTAAAACAAAGCTTCTCACTTTGCGAAGGTACTTACCCTCTTCATTAAATTCAGCAGTGGTTACTTCGCTCATGTGCTTTGTGCCTCTATCTCACTTGGACCATACCGTAGGTTATTGCATCTGCTGGTTTTCACCAAGCGACGACACACAACCCTGACAGTAGAATAATTTTCAAAGAGCAGGCATTATCCAAAGTTAACTGGACAGTGCAACCCTTATTGTTGCCAAAGTATACCAAGAATACAAAAAGGTGCGAATTAGCCTATCACTAAATGTTAATATTTGTTGTGATGGCTATAAGGCATGGTTACACTGGCGCCATGACAACAAAAAGCTTTAGCCAACGTGTCGTCAGTTGGTACAACGACCACGGACGTAAACACCTTCCTTGGCAACAACAAAAAACACCCTATAAAGTCTGGATATCTGAGATCATGCTGCAGCAAACCCAAGTGGCTACAGTGATCCCTTACTACGAACGATTTTTAGCCCGGTTTACCACCATTACCGAATTGGCCAACGCTGAGCAAGATGAAGTGCTGCATTATTGGACAGGGCTTGGCTATTACGCCAGGGCCCGCAACCTACATAAAGCTGCACAAATCATGCGAGATGAGTATCAGGGACAATTCCCTGAGGAGTTTGAGCAAGTATTGGCACTACCGGGGATCGGTCGTTCGACAGCAGGCGCGGTGTTATCATTATCTTTAGGGCAACACCATCCTATTTTAGATGGTAATGTGAAGCGTGTTTTAGCAAGGCATGGCGCGATTGCAGGCTGGCCCGGAACTAAATCAGTCGAAAACAGGTTGTGGCAGCAAACAGAACTGTACACGCCAAAAACTGACATACAAAAGTATAACCAAGCAATGATGGATTTAGGCGCCAGTATTTGCAGTAGAAGCAAACCACAATGCGCTCACTGTCCAGTGGCGGTAGATTGCCAGGCGCAGCTATCTGGCAAACAAACTGACTACCCAGGTAAGAAGCCCAAAAAACAGATCCCAGCTAAATCAGCATATATGCTCGCCATTATAGATGAGCAACAAACAATGATGATAAAACGCCCTGCAGCGGGAATTTGGGGCGGCCTATGGTGTTTCCCTCAGTTTAACAGCCTAGATGAACTCCGAACTTACGCAAAGACACATCAGCTTGATTTACGCGCTGAAGAGCTAACAGCCTTTAGGCATACCTTTAGCCACTTTCATCTTGATATTAGCGCCTACGTTGCTTTTAGCAGCCAGAGCCACAATCAGATCATGGAACCTGACCTCGCGGTCTGGTATAACATAGCCACACCACCTAAAGTTGGCCTCGCCGCTGCTACCGAGCGAATCTTGGCCAATTTAGGAACCGTATCAACTAAGGAGTAATCATGGCTCGCACAGTAAATTGCCAATATCTTAAAAAAGAGGCAGATGGCCTAGCATTTCAGCTATATCCCGGTGAGCTTGGTAAACGTATATTTGACAATATCAGCCAAGAAGCTTGGACACTATGGCAATCTAAGCAAACAATGCTTATCAATGAGCACAAGCTCAATATGATGAATGTAGATGATAGGAAGTATCTCGAAGAGCAGATGGTTAACTTCTTATTTGAAGGCAAAGAAGTCGAAATTGAAGGCTATGTGCCACAAAAAGACGAAGAATAATAAAAGGCGCCCAACGGCGCCTTTTTTAGTTTTACTGCTTAATACCTTCAACCACTAACGATAGTTGTACATGGCTAGATGCCGGGCCCAAGTCCATTTTGATATCATAATCTTTAAGGGCAAACTCGGTCTCACCAATAAAGCCAGCACGATATCCCCCCCACGGGTCTTGACCTTCACCAATCATTGTCGCATCAATGGCCACTGGCTTAGTCACGCCATTTAAGGTTAAGTTGCCATTGAGGACAAACTGACCATCACCTTTATCAACCGCAGATGTTGACTCGAACGTCGCTTGTGGGAATTTACTGGTATTGAGAAAATCCGCACCCCTGAGGTGCTTGTCACGTTCAGCATGGTTTGAATCTATGCTGGCTGTATTAATTTTCACGCTAACCTTTGAGCTTGCAACCGCCTTAGCATCAAAATTGAAGTTTCCTTCAAATTCATTAAAGCGGCCAACCACAAAGCTATAGCCTAAATGGTTTACTTTAAATTGAATCGAGGCATGCGCTCCTTGCGTATCGATAACGTAGTCAGCAGCAAGGGCTTGAGATGATGCCATTAACGCTGTTGCAGCAATCATGCTATAAAGTGATTTTTTCATCGATTTTCCTTAGGTTTGATGATGTTTAAAAGTGTTTGGTCTTTGTCGATAAATTGATGCTTTAGCGCACCCAACATATGGACAACGACCAGGGCAATTAAGGTATACGCTAAGTATTGGTGAACTAAACCCGCTAAGTCAGCTTGGTTATCAAATAACGCCCCAAGGCTGGGAACGGCAAAAAGGTCAAATACATTGATCCCGCGGCCATCAGCGGTCGAAATGAGATAACCTGAAACCAGAATCAACAACAACAGTGCGTACAAAGCCCCATGGGTCCAATGTGCGACTCGCCTCTCCCACAGCTTATGGCCGCCATTAATCGGCTTGGGGTTAACTAGGCGCCAAAACAATCTAAAGACCGTCACCAGTAGCAAGAGTACCCCCACCGCTTTATGTATCTCAGGTGCAGTTTTGTACCAGCTGCTGTAATAGGTTAAGTCCACCATCCAAAATCCGACAGCAAATAAGCCTAGAATGGTTATTGCGCTTAGCCAGTGCAGTAAGATGCTAATCAGGCCATAGCCGTGTTTATTATTCCGAAACATAATATCTTTCTCTGTAAAACATACATAAAAGCATATAGCGGTGTTCGCTGATAAAAAACTGTTAATATTCGCCAATTCCTTTCTATTTTTTAGAAAGGTTAGCTTTCTCACCATAATGAGTGGATTTCTCTTAGCTTACTTTGTAACCCTAAAGCGCCTCACTGCGTGCATTTTGATGTGTTATCAATCAGCAATGAAACAAAATTACAGCAGTTTGCACATTTACTAGCCAAGCGATAAAAATTATTAAAAAAGCACTTGCAGGAAAAATATCATCGCTATATTATACGCGCACTCCAAACGAGACGGGTCACAAACACCCAGTTTGAAGTAGTTAATTAACGCTTAGTTAATTGCCCGAATAGCTCAGTCGGTAGAGCAGAGGATTGAAAATCCTCGTGTCCCTGGTTCGATTCCGGGTTCGGGCACCACTATTAGCCGGCATAGCTCAGTTGGTAGAGCAACTGACTTGTAATCAGTAGGTCCCGAGTTCGACTCTTGGTGCCGGCACCATATAAAGAATAGCCACTCAATTGAGTGGCTTTTTTTGCCTCAATTTCAACGCTATTCATTTTAGCTCTGCTGTTACAAACAGCCACCTCCCCCGTTAGATTTCAAACACATTCCTCTAGCCTTCGCTAACTTACTTCAAACACCGCTATTGTCCGTGCCGACAAACAGCCCTTATACCAATCAGTATAAACATTTAGTCACTCAGTGAGAATTTAGCGGTTCTGAGGCAAGGCAACGAGTGAAGAGCATAGTTGTTCTACGGTTAAACTCGTTAACACGGCATCATAACCGCTAAAACTCACCATTCTGGCGCGTTTTTTGCTGCCTATTTCTGCGTTGAATAACCTCACAAGGGAGCAACCATTGTTTCAGTTATCCGCCTTGAATTAGTTTGCAAAAAGCGCGCTGAGTAGATTAAATCCTTATACTGATTGGTATTATTAGCGGTAACAGCTGCGCTATCGCCACAAAAAAAGGAGCCCTAGGCTCCTTTTTTATTCACACTGAAATGCTTACTTCCAGCTTTTCATCTTATAGCCTTTGACCGCATAAAATAAGATGAACATATAACACGGCAACATTACTGCGTAGCCGCCTTGCATACCCAGTGAAGTACCAGAGCTTAGTCCCCAGAACAAAGGACCAAACGCCCCACCAGCAATCCCCATAACCAACAATGCAGAACCTGTACTGGTTAGCTTACCAAGACCTGATAACGCTAGCGGCCAAACCGCTGGCCATACAATCGCGTTCGCTAAACCTAAGAATGCAATCATCAGCAAGGTATCAGGTAACATCGCACCACCCAATGGCACTAACACAGCATTGGCGATAGCGTAAGAGTTGTTGTCGCCAAACAAAATACCTACAGTAAGCACAATACCTAAGATAGCGGAAATCATCAGCGCTTTAGGCTGAGAGATGAACCTTGGAATTGTGAGAATACCTAAAGTGTAACCCACAACCATGCACACCATGGTATAAGATGTCATGACACCGTAATTCTCAACACCCAAAGATAAAGCGAATGTACCAATGGTATCGCCTGCTATCACTTCTACTGCAACATAGAAAAACAATGCCACTACACCAAGCGCAAGATTGGGGTGAGATAAGGCTTCACGAGTATGACCTTTATTGGACTCAGTGGGCTCTTCATCGCTTTCTAATTCAGGTAGTGGTGACTTTTTCACTAAGATAGCTAGAAGGCCAATGAACAGTGCCATACCTAAGTAAGGCACCACTAAGCTATTGGCCATTTCATCAATTTGTACTGCGGTTAACTCGGTGCCAACTCGATCTTTAAACGAATCAAGGATCAAAGCAGTAAATACTAACGGTGCAATAACACCTGCGCCCTTATTTAAGATACCCATCACGCTGACACGTGCTGCCGCAGATTCTTCGGGGCCAAGGCGAACAACATAGGGGTTAACCGCCGTTTGCAGCAATGTTTGCCCAGCGCCCATGACCAACTGCGCAAATAAGAACAATGCGAAAATTTGTGTTTTTGCCGCCGGGATAAACAGCAAACCAGCAAGCATCATAATGCCCATACCCAGTGCCATACCGGATTTATAACCGACTTTTCTAATCACCCATGCTGAAGGTAATGCGGTAAATGTCACTGCGATATAAAAAGAGAATAAAATAAGTGAGGCTTGGAACGGGGTAAGTTGCAGGATTTGCTTTAGGTACGGCATTAACGAACCGTTCAACCAAGTTGCAAAACCAAGAATAAAAAACAGCCCAGCGACGATCGCCATCGGGATCACGCTGCTGCGTTTATTTTCATTATTTATTGTCATTTCCATAAGCCTACTTTCTTATAGTAATTAATATATTGATATCTATGGCACTGATATCGGCTTTATTTATTTTGGCCAAATCCGTAGGGAGGAAAGGCAAAATTGATTATTAATCTTGTTGATTGTTTCACTGATGTTAAAACATAAAACCCAAAAAGACAACGCTGTCATTTTGGGTTTTAAACAAAATATCACTAACTTGGTAACACAAAAAATCAAATTCAATTTAACCATCAAAGGCTTAAACCTTGATGAAAATACCGCGTTTGTACATCCAGTACAATAGTAGCCACTGCACCAACAACAGCGCTACAGTTGCCGCTAACGCTTGAACTGAGGTTGGTAGAGCCGAGATAAAGCCGCCAAATAGACTCGTCGCTGTGTAGCTCCAATTTACTAAGCTCGACGCCAAGTAAATAATAATGGCATTACAACCAATTACCACGAAAGGAAATGCCAATTTAGACCATTTAAGCACATCGACCAAAGCATAAAACAAGGCTAATAGGATCAGGCTCCACCCCGTTGTAACTAATACAAAACTGCTGGTCCACAGCTCTTTATTTACCGGAATGATAAAATCGGCCAACCAGCCTAGTGCCAAGGTAACCCCGCCGGCTAAGGCCAAAATAGCCACTTTAGCCCATTCGCCCTTTGGATGCGCTTTTACGATAAAGTGACCAGTGAAGACCCCTGCCAATGCATTAATTACCGCAGGTAGCGTTGACAGTATTCCTTCAGGATCCATAGGGCGATTTTGATAGCTGACTCCCGGCAGTAAATGGGTATCAACGTAGGCATTGATTGAACCCGCCAGCGTTAGATCTCCTGCGCTACCTCCAGGCACCGGCAACCATAACTGCATTGCCGCATATCCAAATAACATGGCCGCAGCCACAATCAGTTGAGTGCGTAAACTAGTATGCCAAACCAACATCGCAGCAAAGAACCATGCAAATGCAATGCGGCCAAGTACACTGGCATAACGTACTTCATCGGCCGCTGCTGGCATACCGCCGCCCCAACCGTGATTATAAAGCACCCCAAAAAACAGTAGTAATGCCAAACGCTTAATAGCATGCTTGTACAGAGGTAGACGCTGCACCATCGGCATTTTGTCTAATCGCTTAGGCGATAAGCCCAGTGCCACTCCAGAGAGAAATATAAATAGAGGAAAAATCAAATCATAAAAAGTGAAGCCATGCCATGCACTATGATGCATTTGTGCGTCAGCTATTTTCCATCCTTGCCAACCGGTCCAAGCTAGCAACCCCACAAACAGGGCCTCGCCACCTAAAATCCAGAACATGTCAAAACCGCGCAGCGCGTCTAAAGACATTAAACGCAACTTGGGCTTCTTGGTTTGGCTCACTTCCATATATCCAACCTCTATTATTATGATTGTATAGATACAAAAAAGCCCAAAGCTAACGCTTTAGGCTGAGTGTTCGGGTTATTTTTGAAAAACGATTTTACCGCCAATATAAGTTTGCTCAACTTGACGCTGCTGATTGAGCAGCACCATGTCTGCTTGACTACCCACCTTCAGTAACCCGCGCTGCTGATGACCAATAAACTCAGCAGGATATAGCGCCGCCATCCTCAGTGCTTCCTCAAATGGCAGGCCTAACATATTAACCGTGTTATTCACCGCACCAATCATATCAAGCACACAGCCAGCGAGCTCACCCGTGACGGCATTAAGCTTATCGCCTTGGCGAACAACTTCGATACCAAATAGCTCGAAAGTGGCGTTTTCAGGCATGCCCACAGGCGGCATTGCATCAGTGACTAACATCACTTTGCCTTGTGGCTTTGCCGCAATCGCCACCTTGGCGGCAGCTGGGTGCACATGGTGACCATCAACAATAAGCCCACACCAGGCATCTTGGCTTTCAATTGCGGCGCCCACCATGCCAGGGTCTCGTGAACTTAATGGTGACATCGCATTATAAAGATGAGTAAAGCCTGTAGCACCAGCTTCTAACGCCGCTACAACCGTATCATAATCAGCATTTGAGTGTCCCAAACACACACGTACATCTGCCGCAACTAGGGCTTTTATCACATCGACCGATACATTTTCCGGCGCTAAGGTCACCACTTTGGTGCCGAGATCATCTCGACTAAAAATCGCAAGTTCTGCATCGGAAATACGGCGAATGTGTGATTGAGGGTGAACGCCCTTTTTAGGAATGGATAAGTGCGGCCCTTCAAAATGTACGCCTAACACCCCTGCACTGCCTTTCGCCACAGCTTGCGCTACGGCATCGGCAGCATGCTGCATCACTTCAACATTGTCGGTAATAAGCGTCGGCAAATAGCCGGTCGTGCCGTACTGAGCATGGGCTTGGCCAATCGCTTCAATACCCGCGACAGTGCAGTCAGTGTTTAATAAAACCCCGCCGCCACCATTGACCTGAACATCAATAAAACCAGGTACGAGAGTCCCTGGCAACTGGGTTTCTACGGCGCCTTTAACAGTATCTAATGCGACAATCTGGCCATCTTCTACACTAATAGGTAGTTGTTGATGAAAGCGCTCGCCATCGAACACCTGCTCTGCAATAAATGTCTGTTTCATAAGTTGTTTCCTAAAGCGTTATAAATGCGTACTAGCTATAATCCGATATAAAGTGAATGTGAGTTGTTAGCATGTTTTCATCACCTTACTTAGCCCTTCTGGCTCATCGGGGTTAGCCCCCAACAGGGTCGATATTTTGGCTATATCAATATAAAAGCGTTGCAATAGTGCTAGCGGTGCTACCCGAGGATGTACGCCAGTTAACACTTGATTAAGGTGTACTAAAGGTGTTTCACATTGCAGCAGATGTTCCAGCTGTTCTAAATGATTGAGATAAGATTCATCACTAATACATACATCAATCACTTTTATATCTTGCGCAACAAGCGCTGCGCAGCCATGGCGAAACTCGGCACTACTAACAGCTTCAGCATGTATCGCACAAACCTCTTTAAGTTTGAGCGCGACTTCTTTAGCCACAGCAAACCCTAACCCTCTGCCAAGTACCACTAAATTAGTTACCCCCTGCAACTGCTCTACTCGCAAGTTAGCAGGCGCGTGGGTTGCCTCCTGCAAAATGGTAGGCAGCGATGCTACAGCGGCAGTCAGCTCCTGATTACCTGTCCAACTACTGGTTAATTGCAATAACCCAGTTAGTGTTGCCAACAAGCTTTTGGTTGCAGTCACCCCCTGTTCCTGACCAATGTGCAGAGGAATGATATCGTCAACAAGATGCTTTAGTGGGCCTTCCACTTCGCTTGTTAAAGCAACGCTATAGGCGCCTGCATTACGAGCCATTTCTGCTTGCGCAATAATGTCAGGGCTTTGGCCAGAGTGCGAAATGATCAACACCATCGCTCCTTCAAGAGCCAGTGTTTTACCATACACGCTTGCAACCGAGGGCGCTGCTGAAAAAGTGGCAACACCCGCTTCAATTTCAATTAAATACTTTGCGAACACCGCGGCGTTGTCAGAAGATCCTCGGCCAACGAGCATCACAAATTTAGGTGCATATTGGCGTATTTTGCTGCCAATGGCTGCGATAAGTGAGCGGTTATCCTCAATCTGCTTAGCGATATAATGGCTAGCGCTTTTGGTATCAGCTTCCATTAGTGTGTCTGTCATTCTGACGGCCATTCCTGTGTCAGCATTAGCAAAGCGGCCTGATAGAATCTATCAAGCCGCTAGTCAATCAGTTCATTTTTTTATCGAAGCTCTGCCTAGCAAAATAGGTAGCACCTAGCTCCGGTGGCGCGAGTGTGGGGGATAACTTAGCCACCACATCTTTATCCAGCCACGGCGCTAATGGCTCCGCCAAGCCTCCAATCATTGAAAACCTTGGAGGGTTAACTTCAAACAGTTTGCGGGCCAGTTCACTGATGTACTGCGCACCTTCTTTAACAATATTTTGTGCCACTTCATCTTTTTCGTGGGCACAAGTCAGCACAGTTCGCGCTAGCTTGGCGTAGCTGCTTGATGACTGGCCAGCAAGATGCTCAACGATGCCCATGGCATCGTGGACTTTAAAATGCGCGAGTAACTGTTCAGTTAACGCTGTTTTTTGTGCAAAACCATCTAAATGCAGTAATACTTGCTCAGCGGCTTTTAAACCTAACCATGCGCCACTGCCTTTATCGCCAAGGGCAAAACCATGACCACCAAGACATACCTGTTTACCAGCGACATGGGCATAGCCACATGAACCTGTTCCGGTAATAATCACTGCACCTTCGCCACCGCGGTGAGCACCAATGCAGGCTGTGTGCAAATCAGTCGTGACAAACATGTCCGCAAAAGGATGAGACCAATTGACAATGTCTTGATAAAGGCGCGGTACATTAACTCCCGCAAGCCCTAAGCCCGCGATAAGGCCTTTACTTTCTGTTGGGCTCATTCCGGCATCTTTCAACGCTAGTTCGGTAGACATTTGAATCGATTCAAAGGTTTGAGACAAGCCATGCAAAGGGTTGGCACGTCCAGCAACACCTGTACCTATTACGCCATCTTCGTTTGAATAGATCGTTGCTCGGCACTTGCTGCCGCCACCATCAATACCTATAAACAACGGTTTCTCCTTTGTCTGGTTCACACTCATGACAGACCTCTTCAACAGTTTTATTATTCAAAGCAAAGAGATAGTCGTCACTTTTGCTCTGCCTACTGACTAAGTTAACCCTATGTTACAACATAAATGACAGCGTTGTCATTTACTTTTTTAACCACAATCCATAATTATTACTTTCGGTCAAAACATAGGGAATACGCGGCTTGTAGCGTAACCACACCAATAATTCAGCGTGGTTACGCTCGTTAACACCCTGTTAATTCACAACAAGTGTTCTACCTTTACGTTGATTATCTGCAGCAATTGCACGAACCTCGACTTGGCCTGTCACCGCAACCGGCGCGGTGAACTTTTGCCAGTCTCCACCATTAGCACGATATTCAATACTCAAGCCAGGGTAGATAATGTTGGTATACAGCATGCCTTGTTCGATTTTAGCGCCCACGGTAGGAACGCGGTAGTCGATACCAGCAAGATCGAGTTTAACCAACTCTTTTTGGCCCAACGTATTGGCTAACTCGCCCCACTGTTTACTTTGAGCGGCTCGCATTTCATTGGTAAATGTACCCGTTTGCTGGTTATATACAGCGCCTTCATAGTTGTAGGGCACTTCCCAGCTCGCTTTGTGCCAAGCTCTTTCAGCAAGCACTAATAGACGTGGGTAAATCATATACTCAACTAGCTCGTCACTGCGCAGTGTTTCACTCCAGATCTGACCTTGCAGACCTGCAAATTTAACACCTTGTTTGAGAGGGCCTGAAACAAGCTTACCTTGGTCATCTTTAGTGACTCGATCGTCAGCTTCAAATGGCTTACCTTCAATGTCTGTCCATTGCTCTGCGTTGGCAGGTAAATTATCCGGCATGAAACTATGCAAAGTTCTCTCATCGGTGCCGCGACTTGCCCAATAGTAGCCATGCTCTTTCGGATCATTCACATAAGGAAAGTCAAAGTACAGTACCTCAGGATTACCTAACACCGCATCCCAACCTAGGTTAGCTTGCTGATGGGCGCGTTTATGACCACCATGGGCGACAACATCCCAAATATTACTTTGGTTGTTTTTGGCCATTTTTTCAGGTCGAGTATGGCTCATTCCATCACTCCAGCCTGCAGCTAAAATACCTTTACTTGCAATCAGATTAGATAGACGCTCAATAAAATAAGCACCCAGCTCATCAACGGATGTGACTCCTTGATCGTTGTTGGCGATAAAAGCTTTACACAAAGGTGACTCTAACCAAGCACCTGCCGTTTCATCGGCGCCAATATGATAGATTTTTAGCGGCTGTCCAGCTTGCTCATGCAAGTTGGCGATTTCATCAATGACTTTATCAACAAAGTGGAAGCTAGACTCCATACAAACGTTAATGGTGTTGTCATCATAGTACTGTACAGAAGAGTAAACTGTGGTATCTAGCGGGTCGGTCAATCGATACTCATTGGCTTGTTGCTCAAGCCCTTGCGCCATCAGTTTACGGTAACGTGCTTCCATAGAAATAATGGCCGCACGTGAGTGCCCTGGCATATCCATTGAAGGAATGACTTCGATTTGCCTTGCTGCGGCATATTGCAAAATCTCAATATAGTCTGCTTTGCTATAGTAACCATTGACTTGCGTATCTGTGCTAGGCCCACTTCCAAGCTGGGGTAATAGACAATTATTCTCGGCAAGATCATGACAGCGCTGACCACCAATATCTGTTAGCTCTGGTAAGCCTTCAATCTCTAAACGCCAGCCTTCATCATCTGCCATATGCAAATGCAACTTGTTAAGCTTGTATGCGGCCATCTGGTCGAGCAGATCTAAGATGAATGCTTTGCTATGAAAGTTACGCGCTACGTCAACATGCATGCCGCGGAAATCATAACGCGGGGCATCAACCACTTTCATCTCATTAACTTTCTTAGATTTCACATCTACTAAGCTAGTTAGCGAGGCTAAGCCATACGAGAAACCCGCATCGCTGTTAGCGTTAATGACGATTCTATCTGCACCAATAGTTAACTCGTAAGCCCCCTCGCCGGTAATCGTCTTATCGAGTTCCAGCAAAGTCGGTAAACCACTATTGCTTTGGGCGACACCGATACGTGCTAGGCGGTTCAATGCCGCATCAACACTACTGGCTTTAACACCATTTAATATCACCTTGATACCGGCATTAAGATCGACCGCTTGATCTGTTGAGCTTACAACTTGACTTAAAGGGGTTGGAATAATCGCATCAACCACTTGTGCGCTGTCATGTTCAATCGTTTGATTGGCGGCAAAAAGCACATCACTTTTAGCCCACTGTAGTTGGTCACTCTTGCTGCGCTTGTAATGATTTAGTTCATCGTCAAAGTCAACAACATAAGGGCGTACTTCCATGCCCGTTTCACTATCAATGCTAACTTGAGTACTTTTAATCACTGCCGGGCTTAACTCGCCAGCAGTAATGTAATAACTAGGCATTGCATCAATTTCTGACAGCTGCCACGACTGACCGATAAAATCGATAGTGACCGTTTCACCGGCCTTAAAACCAGCAAACTGTTCAGTAGGGGTAATTTTATGCAAATCGCCCTTGACTCGCTCTATGGCAAATTGTTGCGAAAGAACCTGTTGCACTGGGCGCATTTGGCTGAAATATATCGACCAAGTCTTGTCATTAAAATCAGCTGCAGGGGTTAACTCTATTTGTGCGGCAAAACAGCGTTCACCCGCACCATCACCACTGCATTGCTCAGGAAAGTTGGATAGTAGACGATATTTGACATCCAATGTCGCGCTTAGTTGATTTAGCTGACTTTGAGTTAGCCCTGCTTGCACTTCTACAGCTGGGGCCGCCTGGCTAGTCCTTTCTGCACATCCGGTTGCAGTCATCATCAAACCGACTGCGACCGCTATTAACTTCTTTTTCATCTCTACCCTCTCAACGTGTTTAATAAGCCACTGACAATTCAGTGTACTTTCACTGGAGCCCTTGGTTCCCCCCCTGACACTCCCATCAATACCTAACACGCTGATGGGGTGCAGTCCTATCTATGCCAGTGGCCAAAATAAGTTTGCTAATATTGTCTTTGTATTTATCACTTAGCAACCACGCGATAATGCTGCGTAGCTTTACCTTAAAACATTTACGGCAAATTTTATGGTAACCACCCTGCTTTGGCATGGCAGTTATCGGTAATTTATTGACGGGAGTATAACAAGTTACTAGCTATTAAGAGGTAATGATATGGCTCAGATGAAAGCTAAATTGCCAACGTTGATATGCTTTGCTAATGGCAAGAAATGGCTTTATTTTCATTTGCAGCACCTCTTTTAAGCGCTCTAATTATAAAGCAAGAGTTATAGTAATTGTTTTGCCGCCAGCAGGTAAAAATGTACCTAATAAGGCCTTAGTATTTCTAAGAAAAAATAGCTAGGTGTTTTATCAAATACTGATTGGATAAACCACCTAGCCAACTCTAGTTTCTGGGGAGAGACTATTTAGAAATAACAAACACAAATGCATAAATTTTCGTTATACAGATGCCAAACACATGAAGTAGGAGACCTCTTCCTAAACCATGTAGACCTTACAAGACAAACGAGTCACACAAGCAAATGACAACGCTGTCATTTACAAACATACACAAGCCCGAACAGAATTTCTACATATTTTTGACAAATTTGAGCATGTTTTTTTAGTTGAGCGACCCAATAGCGCTCCAATCCCCTTTGCAGCCTAGCTTTGCGAGAATCGCACCCATTAACAAAATAATGACAACGCTGTCAATTGTTGCTAACATCGACATGGATTTGCTGGCCACTTTTAAGCTAAGATAACGACCAGAGTGGAATAATGATAAGAAAATTCAATAAAATAAAAGACTATCAGCGCCATCTCATTTTACTCGCAGGCTTAGTATCCATTTGGTTTATCTGGGCGATGCAATTTACTGACACATTGGATGTAATCAAAAGTTACCTTCACTACGTGATGTTAGGGATAACTGGCGCCATTTTCGCAAACTCCACAGGTGCTGGCGGTGGAGTTATCTTTATTCCGGTATTTAATAGCCTTGAACTTAGCCATAGCCAGAGCGTATCAACATCGTTTGCGATTCAATGTTTCGGTATGACCGCAGGTTCCATCGCGTGGTGGCGTCACTTCAAACAGGCTGAATTTAAACAATCTGCACAGCTACTACCCATTTTAGTCGGCCTATGCGCCCCTGTATCCATTATGGGAATTTGGTGTGCAGAGTTACTGAGTATTTCAGCGCCAGCTTCATTGGAGCTAAGCTTTAGCCTGTTCTCAATTATTTTAGGGATTGCCATTGTCTACAGTGGCTTACGCCCACAAAAGCAGCACTCTACTCGCTCACTTACTCCCCTTGAGGTAAGCCATCTAATCATATTGAGCTTTGTCGGTGGACTGATCACCGCTTGGTTATCTGTTGGGGTGGGAGAAATATTGGTGATTTACCTGATATTAAGTCGCTTCTCACCAACCTTGGCCGTTGCGGTTGGCGTCATGGTTACCGCGATTACGGTTTGGTCTGTGAGCCCAATTCATTTAAACCCTAGCAGTGATGCATATTTTAATATTGTGCTGTTTGCCGGCCCGGGAGCCATCCTCGGTGGAATTCTAGCCAAAAAGTTAGCACTGTACTTACCGGTAAGATCGCTAAAATTATTTTTCGCATTTTGGATTATCATCTCCGGAATCCATATGTACCCCTAATATAAAACCTGTTGGCGACTACACAAATAACAAAGAGGTGAAAGGATGACAGCTCCAATTAAAGATGTAGTGATTCTGGGTGGCGGCACGGCAGGCTGGATGACAGCTGCAAGCCTAATCAAGTATGCGCAGGGAAAGCAGCTGAACATCACACTTATTGAGTCAACTGACATAGCTACCGTTGGTGTCGGCGAAGCGACTATCCCCAGTATTGTGCAGTTTAATCATCAAATTGGACTTGATGAACTTGAATTCATTAAAGCCACCCAAGCCACCTTCAAATTGGGGATACAGTTTGAGCAATGGACTCAGAACCAACAGCCATTTTTTCATCCTTTTAGCGACTATGGTATCCCCGTCAATGGCGTACCATTTCATCACTATTTACACAAGTTATCGCAATCGGGGTTTGCTACGGAGCTAAGTGATTACAGTTTTTCAAGTGTGTTAGCACGCACTAACCGCTTTGCTCAGCCGCACCCGCAACCCGCGACACCATTAGCTGATTATTCTTATGCGTATCACTTTGATGCCGGTCTCTATGCAAACCTACTCAAGCAACATGCAACCAAACAGGGGGTTGTGCATATTGATAGTAAGATTGAGCAGGTAAATTGTCAGGCAGAAAGCGGCTTTATTGAATCAGTAACGCTAACCAACGGCCAACGAGTATCTGCCGATCTCTTTGTCGACTGTACAGGGTTTAAAGGATTACTGATTGAGCAAGCACTAGAAACTGGTTATGAAGACTGGAGTGAGTGGTTACTATGCGATAAAGCCATCGCTGTACAGAGCGAACTGCAACAACAACCTGCGCCCTATACGCGGGCCATTGCACATAGTAATGGTTGGCAATGGCGCATACCGCTGCAACACCGAATGGGAAATGGCTATATCTACGCCAGCCAATTTGAAGATGATGACCATGCGATGCAAAACCTACTTGGGAATATCGAGGGTCAACCCTCTAATCAAGCCAAACAATTTCGTTTTACACCGGGAAGACGCAAACAAATTTGGAATAAAAACTGCTTTGCCGTGGGTCTCTCTAGCGGCTTTTTAGAACCCATTGAATCGACCAGTATTTCATTAATCCAAAGTGCGATTGCTAAGCTGCTAGACTTCTTTCCAGACACTAGTTTTAATCAACACGATATCGCAGAAGTAAACCGCCTACATAATGCGGAACTTGAGCACGTAAGGGACTTTATTATCTTGCACTATAAGCTCACAGACCGCCAAGACAGCGAATTCTGGCGTTATTGTCAGTCTATGCCTGTCCCTGACACATTGGCACATAAAATCGCGTTATTTGAAAGCCGAGGCCATATCATTATTCATGAAAGTGAATCATTTGAGGCGGCAAGCTGGCTTACTATGTACCATGCTTTCGGGGTTACGCCAAAAAGGTACGATCCCCGTGCAGACTCGGTAGAGCACCAAGTCATAATCAACAACTTAGAACAAATGAAACGCTCTATCACACAGGCAGCAAACCAAGCCATGACCCATGAGCAATTTATCGCTAAACACTGCGCTGCAACGCGGTAAACCACACCCTAGCCTGTTAGCTTTGACGATTAACAGGCTAGCGTGCTAACACAACAATTACTTCCCAGCTTCAAATCCACAGGTTTCATACAAAAATTGTTTGTGGGTCGGCGCGCTATTCACGCTTTGAGCGACTCTCGATTTCATATAATGCATATGTTTAAGCAGGTAAGCTTGCTCCATATTATCGGCTTTTGTCGCGTATTGCTCTGGGATTAAGCCAAAGCCATGGTAGATAGCCAGCCAACTGTCTTTGCCAAAAATCTCCCATGGATAAGCAAGCATTGTCCCATTCTTTTGGTAAGCCGCTAGTTTATCGGTTAACGATTGAGGAATGTCCATCTGCTGACAATAACGCCACATAGGTGAGTCATTTCGTTGGGTCGCTTTGTAGTGCAATATAATGAAGTCTCTGACACGTTCATATTCGGCCGCAGTAACATCGTTAAACTTATCGACTGTACGAGTTGTATATTGATTAGCTGGAAAAGATAGGCATATTTTTTCAATAGCGGTTTCAACTAGTGCAATACTGGTGCTTTCTAGCGGTTCTAAAAAGCCTGAAGATAGACCCACTGCGATACAGTTTTTGTTCCAGGCTTTTTGTGCACGGCCTGGGGTAAAACTAAAGTGTCTAGGTTCATGCAATACAGGCCCATCTAGCTGTTGTAATAGGCATTGCTCCGCTTGCTCTTCGCTCATAAACTGGCTCGAATATACATGACCATTACCAGTGCGATGTTGCAGTGGGATCTTCCATATCCACCCAGCTTTCTGGGCATGGGAGACGGTTCTTGCAATCGGATCGTCACTCGCTTTTGTCTGCACAGCAACCGCTTTATCGCATAACAACCACTCGCTCCAATCGCAATAGCCTGTGTTTAATGTCTGCTGTAACAGCATCGAACGAAAACCTGAGCAATCGATAAATAGATCGCCTTTGACTTGACCACCACTGGCAAGCTGTAGTGACGAAATGTGTCCATTGTGATTATCGGTATTAACTTGCTCAATTTTGTCGTCAATGACCATTACATTGGCTTGCAGAGCCACTTGCTTCATTAACTCGGCAAACAGTGACGCGTCAAAATGCAGCGCCCAGTCATAGACCTCCAATTGGCTTTCTGGCTTGGTACTGGGGTAAGTAAACTTATTGGACCGAGCAAGTTGCACACCTAATGAGTACTCTGAGAATGCTGTGGTATGCCCCGCTTGCATCGCACGCAGCCAATAGTGGTGAAAATCGGTCTCTTTAGTACCTTGACCAAAGATCCCAAAAGGGTGAATAAAACTGTCACCTAACGTTGACCAGTCCTTAAATTCAATACCCAGTTTGCACGTTGCATTAGTCGCTTTTAGTACGTCAGTATCGGTTAGTCCCAGCTTGGCATAGAAGCGCCTTAAGGTAGGAATCGTCGCTTCTCCAACCCCTATGGTTCCAATTTGTGAAGACTCAACCAAGGTGATACTGACTGGCTTATCCTTAAAGTGCTGACTGAGGGCCGCAGCCGTCATCCAACCAGATGTGCCACCACCCACAATTACAATCGAGTTAACTTCATTCGCTGAACTTTCCATTTTAGCTACCACTCAGTAAATATAACATCAACAAACCCGCCCTATCGGCGATACATCACACCATTGCAGCATTTAATCACTAGACAACAAAATGGACTAATAATCAAATATTATCAATAAATTAAATGTGTATTCTGTGACAATAAAAACGCAAAAAGGTGCCGCGACTGCGGCACCTTTAGATACACCAATTAAAATGATTTCTATTAGAAAATCATACGTGCACCCAATGTATAACGTGCTTCATAAGCATTCTGGAATGCTTTCTGCTCTGGGAACTCAACATAAGTTTCCTGGATCTCTTCGGTAATGTTTGAACCGTTGAGATAGAAGCTAAAGTTCTCATTGAGGTTATAGGTCACGTTCACATCTAACTGCGAATAGTCATCTTGGTAAAGAGACTGTCCGCCCGTTCCAGCAGAACCTGGAGTGATCAGACGTGGGCTACGTGAGTTCCATGCAATACGCGCTGAAAACTCTTCTTGCTCATACCAAAGTACCGCATTGTATGTGTCTTCTGACATACCAATGAACGGTAGATCATTGCCATATACGTCTTTGTCTTCACGGCTACTATCTGTGTAGGTGTAGTTAGCATCAAAACCAAAGTTATTTAGAATAGCAATATCGGTATAGTCACCAAAAGCAACACGACCCGCTAATTCAAAGCCTTTAACTTCGCCACCAGTTCCCTGTAGGGTTGTAGTGAAAGGCCAAGGACCACGTTTAACACCGTCTGAATCTGGCTCATCTACCATGGTGATACCAGGTGTAGTGAAACTCTCAATTTCAATTAAGAATAGACCAGCAGATAGCATTGATGCTTCAGCCATGTACCACTCAGCAGAAAGCGAGTAGTTGTCTGAACGTAGTGGATCTAGCTCTGGGTTACCCCTTAGCTGACCGTTAACCACACGCATACAGTCACATTCTGCGTTATACGCATTACCAACGACTTTACCTTCACCCCACTCAGATAGATCGAGTGGCATCATCTCTTTCGAGTAAGCACCACGAACGATAAGATCTTCAGTGATACCGTAGTTTAAGTTCACACGTGGTAGATAATCGGTATAGCTACGCTCAGTAACCACATCACCAATATCAGGTCCTAAACCTGAATGCGGTAAGTTAGGTCCAACTAGATTTTGCTTAACATACAAATCAGTATTTACGACTTTAACGCCAAAGTTACCTGTTAGGCCTTCCCAATCGATATTCGCTTGTAGGAAGTAGCTCATTTCTTTGAGCTTAACATCGTAAGTTGAACCACCATTTTCAGTGCGAGCAACATTACCAAATACTCTTTCATGGAATGCACGTGGGTCACGGAAGTTACTTGGATCAATTGACCAAACTCCTGGAATACCCGTTACGCCACCAAAGTTAGTTTGAAATGATGCTGTCGTGACTTCATCAATTCCAGTAGGTGGAAGTAGTGTATAAGGTACCCATTCACCGTTAACCATCTCACCCGTGCCTTCAACACCGACACAATCTGCACCGTAGGCTTGGTCAACCGCTTTCCACTGAGCGATATCACATCCACCACCAAAATCAGAGGTATAAGTGAATTGGTCATGATCAACACTACGCTCCATATAGCGCAGACCGAAATCAACACTACTGATGAAACTTAGATCATCAAATGCATAGTTCCATGCTGTGCTAAAGGTATCAAGCTCGCCTCTATCATCAGTGTTACCTTCTGATGAGAACGCACCAATATGGTATGAATCTTTGTCTGCCATATAATCGGCAACACTCATCATACCTTTACCACCGTTAACCATCTGGTCAAAACCACCAAAGTGTGGGTAGGCACCAGCAGAAGAATGAGTGATCAGGAATTGTGAATCTTGGATACCAGTTGAGTAGTTACCGTAGCAACCACCTTGGTCACCTACAATCTCTTCGCCATTGTTACAATATTCAGCTGGAGTTAATCCACCAGGACCAGTAATTAGTGTCCCTTCATCAATACTGAGGATATCGCCTTCACCGTAAGCATGACGCATGGTTGCTTTCGCAGTCGCGTGAGTTACACGAACTTGACCAGTTAACGCGCCACCATTGTCATAATTCAGCTCTAAGTTGAAGTTCTCAGATTTTTCTTCGTTAATGTTAACCTGAGTAAACGACTGCATACGGTAAGGACGCATTTGATAACCGTTTACTGCACGCCACTCTTCACCTGTTTCTAGGTGAGTGTAGCCACTGCCGGTAAAGCTAGTTGCGTCTGCATAGTTTTGATAACCCTGCCAGCGACTGTTGTGGTTAAAACCGCGACGCGCATTGAAGCGCTCTTGATTGGTATAGAAATAGTCAAAAGTTAACTCAAAACCTTCGCCCAAATCACCTTGAAGACTAAATTGTAATGCATCACGGTCACGCTCTTCTTGCTTATTAAACGCGGTGAAACCATGAGGAGTGATGTGGTTAACGCCATCGGTCACACTGCTACCAGTCCAACCCAAACCGCCGTTTTCTGACGTGTCGTTAAAACCGTTGTAATCGGTTGCTAGCGTCGCTTGAGATGTTACGGCAGAAAGTAGAACACCGAATTTATCATCATTGTATGATACTAGACCGTGGAACGTTGGATCTGTTTCTTCGCTAATAGAACCTTGTGTCGCTTCCGCGCCACCTGCGAATGTAAATCCAGTATCCATATCAAATGGACGACGAGTTTTCAGATCAATAGTACCGGCCATACCCGCGCCGACATTACTTGCATTTTTAGTTTTATAAACATCAACACCAGAAAAAAGTTGTGATGGTAAATCACCTAAATCAGTGGTTGATGAATCAATCGTTGTCGCGCTTAAGAAGATCTCACCATTCATCATGGTATCAACTTGAGGCAGACCACGGATTTGAACTGGACCACTCTCGCCTGCAGTTCTTTCTACTTGAACACCGGTAATACGTTGCAATGAATCTGCAATGGTGACATCTGGAAGCTTACCAATATCCTCAGCAGAAATACCATCTACTTGAGAATCAGAGAATCGCTTGGTGTTGATACTGGCTTTAGTACTGGCACGAATACCTCGAACCGCTATGACCTCAATATTTTCATCAGACGCTGTAGTCTCATCAGCCGCAACAGCAAGAGGAGCTACTCCGCTTGTCATTACAACCGCAATGCTGGTCGCTAGAACACTTTTCTTAAAGTTAAATCGTCGCATCTCAATATCCCTTATTATGCTTTCTTATCATTTTTATGCTCATGACCACCCCCAACCGAGAATGACAACGCTGTCATGTACAGCTTAAATACTACACAACTAAAATGGCGTTCGCTACATGTTTTTAACCAAAGCTTAACACCTAAATTGAAGCGACTAAAGCATCAAAATCAACTAGAGAATCGTGTGACATTAAAAAAAAGTAACAAGGCATCATTACACAGCAGGTTATTGATGAAAAAGATAAAATTAACAGCGAATGCAGAATAAAACCCAATAAATTAACACGATATTCAAGGTATTATTCTAAACCACAAACAACTACATTTTTTGATAGTAAAGTACCAATTAATGCGATTATAGTCCCAATAATATGATTAAATTTGTTACATTTGGTACAAGGTGCAACCCAAGTATTAAGTCGTTACTTATACCGAGCAACCCGATACTGAATCGAGCGAATTTGATGTACCAACAGCACCGCAATTGACAGCGCTGTCAAAACAAATTATATGTAGCAATTGGTGGTTAACAAAAGATATACATGATAAAACGTTAACTTGAAAAATTTTAAGTTCTACTGTGGTTGCCCTATGAGTGATTACAGACATCTTCTAAAACAATAAGCTATTACAAGTAGCTAAAATATTAGGTCTTCCCCATGACACAAATTGTCCCGCTTACGTCAAACAAACATCTAAAAACCAACGTCAAAGAGTCGACTGATTACAGTCGTTTCTCAACGGAGCATATTGTTCCTGTAGTGATTAGAGAAATTATTACCCTTTCTTCAGAGTACCCAATCGTATTTATCAAGAATGCGAAAACCGAGGAGTTTATGCCCGTTGCAATGATGGGGCTCAAAAATGGCATCAACTTATACTGCCAAACACCACAATGGGATGCCCCGCTTAAACCTCTTGGCTTTAACAATGCACCACTGTCGTTAATGAAAGCCAATGAGAATAGTGATGATGTCATGATCTGCATTGATGAAGACAGTAACTTAGTCAGTGAAACCGAAGGCAACCCTCTATTCACACTGAGTGGCGAACAGTCTGAGTACTTAAAACAACGTGCCAATGCCTTACTTGATATGGCGGCGATGACACAACAAACAAGTGCCATCTCAAAATATTTAGAAGAGAAAAACTTGCTAAGTCCTCAGCAGCTCACCGTTAAACTCGCAAGTGAAGAAAACAATATCAATATTGGCGGTATTTATATGGTCAATGATGAAACGGTCAATAATATGTCAAACGAGTTACTCATCGAGCTGAAAGAGAAAGGCTTACTACCCGTAATTTATGCTCATAGAGCGTCTCTACACCAGGTACCAAGACTGATAGCGAAGCAAAATCAATATGATGCAAAACAAAAATAACCAACTCGCTTCTCTTATTATCTCTGTTAGATAGTGCTGTTTGAGGACCAAAATATGTCGATGACCACGCAAGTCCCACGCTCAATATTAATTGTTGGTGGTGGGACAGCAGGCTGGATGGCTGCAACAAGTTTGTTAGCCGCTTGGGGGGATAATACAAAAATCACCTTAGTAGAGTCGGAAGATATCGGCATAATTGGTGTAGGTGAAGGGTCAACCCCTTACCTAAAACAGTACTTTTCTCACTTAGGCATAGAAGAAAAGGAATGGATGACAGCTTGTGATGCCACATATAAGGCGGGTATCACCTTTCCAAACTGGTCAACAGTAAAAGGATATGAAAGCTATTTTCATCCTTTCTTTTCTCAATTCGATCTAAAACCTGCAGAGATGTTCTTTCATAATTGTGGACTGCGAAGAAGAGGACATGAAGCAGATGTTCACCCAGAAAACTATTTCGTTGCTTCACAGTTAGTTCAGTTAAAACATTCTCCAATTACTAACCAATCACTACCATTCGATATTGATTACGGTTACCACTTTGATTCAGGAAAACTAGGTAGCTTTTTAAAGCAACGAGCAAAACAACTTGGATTACACCATGTCATTGATCATGTGGCTGAAGTGATAACGAATCAACAAGGTGAGGTCGACCGAGTACAATGTAAAAAATCGGGGGCATTGACCGCCGATCTCTATATCGATTGTACTGGCTTTAGCAGTTTACTATTGGATAAAGCCCTTAAAGTACCGTTTCAAAGTTTTAGCCGTAGTCTATTTAATAACGCGGCCATTGCGATACCTTCAGAAGCGATCCCTTTAGATAAGATAACACCACATACGGTTTCGACAGCATTGACTAATGGTTGGGCATGGGAAATCCCGTTAACAAGCCGTGTCGGCAACGGCTACGTCTACAGTGATGCTTTTCAAAGCGCCGACAGTGCAGAGCTTGAACTGAGACAAAAACTCAATTTGGTCGATGCTGACGTTAATGCAAAACACCTAAAAATGAAAGTTGGAAGAGTCGAAAACCATTGGCACAAAAACTGTCTTGGAGTCGGCCTATCCCAGGGGTTTATCGAGCCACTAGAGGCTACGGCACTGATGCTAATCCAATTTACCCTAGAAAAGTTTATTGCCAGAGTGAATGCCAAACTTGATCAAGCCAAACAACAGCAGCAGTACAACGACGAAATCAATGCAACTTTCGATGGAGTTAAAGATTATATTGTTGCCCATTACAAACTAAACTCACGGTCTGATAGCGATTATTGGCATGCATGTAGAGAAGACAGCATCATTTCAGATACTCTCGCGGAACTCATACATACCTGGGACAGTGGTGCGGACTTTGAACAAGTATTAACTAAATATAAGCAAGAGTTAGTCTACCTTAGGCCTTCGTGGTACTGCATCTTAGCAGGAATGGGTCGCTTCCCTGAAAATGCAGCACCGACAAACATAGCTGGACCAACCGCCCAAGCGCTTGCTTACTGTGAAAAAATGGCTAACCAGTATTTCGTGAATCATGAAAAACAACTGACTAAAATACACCGCTAGTCATTGCTTGCTGCTTTCTGACTGTCGATATGTTGTTGATGATCAACATAACGACTCGCCTCGACTTCACAAGCTTGTTTGGCTTTCTGGTGGTTTCGTGCAGCGATACGTGAGCCACGCTTTGAGACTGGATTGAAATGGCCCATGCCCGCCAAAATGCAATACCATGATGTTTTAAAGTAAGCTTGATTATGCAAGTTATCACGCAATACGGCATCGAAAGAACCAGTGGAAATCCAACCGTTGATGATGTTTTTCAGCGAAGTTGACATTACTGGGTTGTCGCGACATTCTCGCCAATAAGGGGAGTCTACTCTGCTATTTAGTAGGTAGTGAGCTTGTAAATAATCTCGAGTACCATCGATTAGGTGATTGACCTCTTCATTAAATATTGTCTGATATTGATTTGTAAACTCGCCTGTTTCAAAGTACTTTACGAACTGCTCAAGGGTCTGCTGAATCACATTTAACATTGGCGCTTCAAGAGGTTCTAAAAAGCCCTGGGAAAGGCCTATAGCAACACAATTTCCTTTCCAATGATTGCTGACTCTGCCTACCTTCCATTGTAAGTGCAGTGCTTTAGCATCTTTACTCGCGTCACCTAAATGTGCTCTTAGTTCTGTTTCAGCTTGTTCAGCGGTTATATGCTCGCCACTATACACATAACCATTACCAAAGCGATTGGCTAAGGGGATCTTCCAAGCCCAGCCAGCGCTCAATGCTTGCGAAACTGTTTCAGAAGATAACGAATCTTGTTGCGACAGCGGAGTTTGAATAGCGACTGCCCGGTTGTTGAATAAATAGTGACTATAGTCTTTGAGCTGCTCACCCAATGTTTGCTGTATTAATAAACCTTTAAAGCCTGAGCAATCAACAAAAAAATCACCATAGACATGCTCTCCTCCGGCAAGAATCAGCCTATCTATATTTCCTTTATTGTCACCAACAACTTCAACGACCTTATCATCGACATGTTTTACTCCACGACCTGTGCCGATGCGCTTTAAGTAACGTCCTAATAGCTCAGCATCAAAATGGTAACCGTAATCTAACCGCTGCCCTTTCGATACCTGGCTTATCGGTGCACGACATTGCCTAGCCAAAGCGGACGTGACGAAATAGTCATCTGGGTGAGCATGAGTATCCATGCCTTCTCGGCGAAAGTTAGCGTTATTAAAAAAATGTTCTACCTGAGCAGTATCAACGTGAGAGTAAAAAGGATGAAAATAGTTATCGTAACCAGTCTTAGTAGACCAATTGGGGAAGCTTATTCCACATTTGTAGGTTGCATTAGCCTCTGGCATCCATTCGGACTCGCTAACATCAATGGAATCGAAAAAGCTTTGGATAAAAGGTGTTGTCCCTTCGCCAACCCCGACGGTCCCCTCTACCGTCGACTCTATCAATGTTATTTCTACACCCAAACCTTGCCAGCGTTTGTGCATCAAATTAGCTGTCATCCACCCGGCTGTTCCACCACCTAATATAACGATTTGCTTTGGAATATTCTTCATTCTAGTTGTTTCCATTAATTAACAAAAAGTACTGCATTTTATAGAGAAAGCTCAGTTACAGATTAACCTTGCAGATAAAAAAGCCAGTCTATTGACTGGCTTTTTCGCTCAATACTTACAACCCCTATATCTTTATAGGCGGAAGCTAGCACCTAAGTAGAAACGACGTCCGTTTGCACTTTGAGTACCGCCTAAGCGAGCACCATCAGACTCACGAATGTAGTAGTTTTCCCAAATTTCGTCAGTTAAGTTAAGTGCTTCAAACTTAATAGTTAACCAATCAGTTGCATTCCAGCTAACTTGGGCATCCCACTGCTGTTGCGCATCGCGGTAACGGTTACCAATCTCAGTTTGAGCAATGAAGTATTCGCTACGATAGTTGTAGTTAATACGTGCACTGAACAAGTCATTTTCGTAGTAACCACCGATGTTATACGAATTCTTTGAGGTGTTAGGTAGCTCAACATAACGGTCAACAGTTGTTGCGCCAGTGATATTACCGTCTGCATCTGTAACTGTTGCAGCTTCAGTGACTTTCGCGTCAGCTACATCAGTGTATGTGTAGTTAGCATAACCACCGAAACCATTTTCAAATGCGTGCTGTAGTTGGAACTCAACACCGTCAATTGAAGTATTACCACCATTAACAGGAGTACTTAGCTGGTCAATTTGCTGGCCATTAATCTCTTGAGAAACAGTAGTCGTATAGATGAAGTTATTAATGTCTTTCTTAAACGCAGTCACACCAAGAATAGACTCTGGAGTGAAATACCATTCTGCACCCATTTCATATTGCGCAGCTGTTAGAGGCTCAAGGAATGGGTTACCTGCAGAACCAGAACTCGTTTCAGGAGTAAGGTTAACAGCCGGTGCTAGTTGGAACGGTGCTGGACGAGTTAACGCACGGCTCGCTGCTGCACGCAAAATAACATCATCAGCTAGATCATAAGCAACATTTAAGCTAGGTAGCCATTCACTGTACTCATTATCAAACGATACAGCTTCGCCACTATTGACATCAGTACCTGAAGAAGTTGAATCAGTCGTCACATAACGTAAACCTACGTTACCGCGTACACCTTCAACATCGAACTTCGCCATGGCATATAAAGCAGAGATTTTCTCAGAAACATCAAATGAAGATGCACCTTCGAAAACATTCGAATTACGACATAGATCAGTGCTTGTCGCTGTACACTCAGAGACGTCATAAAGTGCTTGATACATTAGATCGCGATCTGGCATGAAATAGCTTTGGCTTGGGTTACTTGTGTTAGCGTGAGCTACATTAACCATATCGCCTTTCCAAAACTCACTCGCCGCACCTAAGCTACCTTCACCTGTTGGTGCTAGACCTTGAAGGTCAGTCTTCCAACGGTTTTGCTCCATTGAGCGGTCACGGTACTTACCACCAACCTTAATTTCGTTTACGCCACCAAAATCAACAAACCAAGAGTAATCTAACTGAGCATAAGTCTCTTTATCTGTCGTTTCGTTCAACTGATCAAAAATACCGCCTAACCACATCTCATCACCTGGGTTTGCCAACCATGGGCTAGCAGAAGTGAAGTCGATTGCTGGTGCAGTACCACCTGGGTTAGTGAAATCAAAAGAAGCACGAGGATCAGTAGCATCTACCCAAAATTCAGTGAAGAAATCACGGTTTGTGCCTTTACCTTCAGTGGTACCGATTTGCCAGTGCAGCTTACCAGAATCTAGTGACCAGTTACCTTCGAAATCGGCGACATAAGTCGACATTTCTGAGCCATCGCGGAAGATGTTATCGTATGCCATATGACGAGCCCAACCTGGGCGATGGTCAACACCAGTAACATCCAGAGACTCAACGATGCTGTTGTCTACAGTACCTGGGTTAGTATCTTCGCCAAGGAACGCCACACCACGGAAAGGAATACCGATAAGGTTTGAGTTAACGTTATCAGCTTTCATGGTCGAGCTCATGTAGTGCAGCGCCATGTCTAAATCATCAGTTGGTGCCCACTGTGCTGTAATGTCATAACCAATACGTTCACGCTCTTGCTCAAACAGCGCAGAACCAATACCCCAAGGTGTTGCCCCTTTTTCGTCTGCTCCTGCTGGCGCTTCCATTAATGGATCAATACGTTCAATTGAAGGTCCGAACCAACCGAAATCCTCTGTCGTTTCACGACGAACTGAACGATTTTGTAGCGATGCTGAAACTAGGATACCGAATGATTCTTCTTCGTTTTTCCAGCTGTATAGACCAGATAGACCTGGGTCAACCTCTTCTGAAAGGTCACCATATTGACCTTCAACAGAACCGTGGAAAGTGTTTGCTTCTAGGTCTAAAGGTTTACGAGTACGTAAAATAACCGTACCACCTAGCGCACCTTCGTCGATATCAGCTTGAGAAGTTTTATATACTTCTAGACCCGCAACCATTTCTGATGCAAGCAATTCGAAGTTAAAGTTACGCGTCGCATCAGATAAAACAAACCATTGGCTAGTACCTACAGCCTGGCCATTAAGCAACGTTAAGTTTTGATCTGGCTGAACACCACGAATGGTTACACCTTGACCCTCACCAAAAGTACGGTCAATCGTAATACCAGGAATACGTGCTAGTGTTTCTGCTACGTTTTTATCAGGAAACTTACCGATATCTTCAGCGCTGATCGCATCAACTGTTCCTTCTGAAAAACGTTTGGTATTCAAATTCGCTTGTTGCGAAGCTCGAATACCACGTACTTCAATTTTTTCAATGTTATCATCAGCACCAACTTCGGCGGCGGTGACTGATACTGACATTGCGCCACTCATCAAGAGCGCAATATTCGTCGCTAGTAGAGTCTTCTTAAAATTAGATGGTCGCATCTCGTTTCCCTTTCATAACTTTCTATTATTTTATTTTTTAGCGCCGCCAACTGACTTCTTAACAAAATGACAACGCTGTCATGTCGCAGTACAAACATTACACAAGAATTAACAGTTGCGCCACAAGAAAATAACCATCAGACTCAATTTCTTGCTCGATTGAACATTTTTTTTACAGGTTTTTTAATTAACGAACTTTGTTAAATTATTGTAAAATAAAAACATACACCAAAAAGACCGAACAAACTTTCGAATATAAGTAATACTCAAATTAAATTTGATTATTGCTAAATAGAATAAAAGTTCGCACTATAGTCGCACTGAAATGATAAAAATTGCCTGTAAATTGACAGTTCACTGGTGACAAAATCGCAATATGTAACATGCGCAGATAAGCATTTGCATCTGCATTACAGCTAAAAAGATGAGTGTAGGTTTGATGAAAGTAACAATAAATGACGTAGCTAAACATGCTGGTGTCTCAATTAAAACCGTATCAAGGGTCACCAACAATGAGCCTTCGGTAAAGCAAACCACAATAGACAAAGTTAATCAGGCTATTGAAGCACTAAACTATCAACCTAACGTTGCAGCGCGTAACTTGGCCGGCACAAAATCCTATGTGATTGGTTTTGTCTATGACAACCCCAATGCTTACTATGTCATTGATATGCAAAATGGTATTTTGTCGTCATGTAAGGCCGCAGGTTATGAATTATTGATTCACCCCTGCGATGCAAAGTCGGCTAATATCTGTGAAGAATTGACAACACTGGTTAAGCAAGCGCGGCTGTCTGGCTTGGTGCTGACTCCGCCACTATCTGAAGACCCAAAAGTGCTCAATGCACTAGATGAAGCCAATGCAAATTATGTACGTATCATCGCCGGTGAGAAAGCCCCTGAACAAGAAGGGATTGCCGTTTTGGTCAATGACCGCCACGGTGCAATTTCAATTACGCAGCACCTAATTGATCTTGGCCATAAATCAATTGCGTTCTTAAGCGGCGATCATCAACATGAATCAACCAAAGAGCGTCTAGCAGGCTTTAGACAAGCAATGCAGAACAACCACCTATCAGTGAATGAGCAGTTTATCGTCCCGGGTCAATATTCATTTGAATCAGGTGTAGAAGGCGCGCGTAGCTTATTAGAGCAAGCAGATAAGCCGACCGCAATTGTTGCTTGTAACGATGAGATAGCTGCTGGGGCATTATTTGCCGCACGCTTGGAAGGAGTTGATATCCCGGGCCAACTTTCTATCGTCGGCTTTGAGGATAGTCCATTTTCAAGGCAAACTTGGCCTAAACTCACCACAGTTCACCAACCCAATGAACGCATAGCACAAGTGGCAACAGAGTTGTTGATCGCCAAAAAATCAAACATTAAATCAGATACGGGTCGAGTATTTGTTCCAGAGCCGGTAATACGAGACTCTACCAATCACCCTACTTAGTCAAAACTAAATAGAGCATTCAGTCAATGAAAACAAAAAGCCGCTAATAAATATTAGCGGCTTTTTTAACTCATACTCTGCGACTTGTTCTGTAAACTATACCGCTTCTTCGTTTTCTTCACCGGTACGAATACGAATGACTCTTTCAATATCCGTAACAAAAATCTTACCATCACCTATCTTACCGGTTCTAGCAGTATCAACGATAACTTCGAGTGCTTGCTCGACTTGCTCATCTTGAACCACCAGCTCAATCTTAACCTTAGGCAAAAAGTCCACCATATATTCAGCACCACGGTAAAGCTCTGTATGGCCTTTCTGGCGGCCAAAGCCTTTAACTTCTAATACCGTCATGCCAGTGATACCAATTTCAGCCAGGGATTCTCTTACATCATCTAATTTAAACGGCTTAATGATGGCCTCTACCTTTTTCATTTACAGCTCCTAAATTGTTCGCATAACGGGTTGAATAGCCACTAGCTTACCACGGGCATTAAATTGCCTAAAGGCATAAATACAGCCACTTACCTCTGTTTTAGTTAGCAATCCAAATCGAATAAATCTTAGCGGCAACATCAGCAAGCTCGTCTATACTTCAAATCAGGCGACAATTTTGCCGCCAGTGCAGGATGCACGACAACTTTTCAAGGATTGAAAATGAAACTTTCTACTGGATTTAATCTGGTTGAGTTGATGACAACCCTAGTGATAGCCATCACCTTGGTTAGTATCGCTCTACCATCGTTAACGGATCTCTACCAGGCTTATCGTGCGAATATGGCCATACGCACAATTCAAAGTACTCTCATGCTGGGACGTAATGCAGCGATAAGCTATGGCGCACGAGTTACAGCCTGCCCTTTGACCGACGGCTATTGTCATAACGACTGGCAGCAAGGCATCACCCTTTTCATAGACTCTGGTGAACCTAATGTCATCGACGGCCAAGACCAAATATTGCTAACCAGCGACAGTTTCCATGAACATGATTTCATTTTGTACAATCGTGCAGTAATACGCTTTCAACGAGATGGACTAGCCTCAGGAACGAACGGGACACTTTCTTATTGCCCTTCAAGCCGAACCAGCCCTTTTTCACAGGCCGTTGTCATCAATCAGGCTGGTCGCATACGTTTCTCGACTAAAAATAACATCGACTGCTTAGATTAGTGCGTACAGCGTCAATTTGTAGCAGCTTGCCAATTAATTGGCTCGAAAAAGCTCCTATACAGAGCTGTAAAACCGTGTAATCTCACATATACTTAACAGGATAATTGGGAGATATATATGCGACGGTTGCAGCAGGGTTATTCAAGTAAATGGTCACAGGGCTTTACGTTAGTAGAGCTGATGGTCACTATGGTCATTGCCATAATTTTGATAACCGTTGGCGTACCGTCCATGAAAAGCATGTATGAAGCTTATCGAAGCGAGGGGGAAGTTCGTCGCATCCAGCAGTCATTACTTTTGACTAGGAACTATGCGGTAAGTTACGGTTCGCGAGTCACTATGTGTCCCACAGCAAATGCAGGGTGCGGTACCGATTGGAGCGCTGGTTATCATATTTTTATTGATGGTGGCACAGACAATAGCATCGATGGGACTGATGAAGTTTTACAGCAATTTGATGCATTCAACACGAGTGATTTTGTCACTTTTGACGGTAATGCTATTAGCTTTACCCCAGATGGACTCGTTGCAGCTAATTCAACATCAGGTACTTTTGTGTATTGCCCAGGCAGTAAAACAAGTGAAGAGTCTCGGGGCATAACCATTTCGGCATCAGGCAGAATACAGTTTGAAACCGGAGCAGTTGATTGCAACTAATTTAATCACTAATTGAACGAAGTGCCGTGCTGTCAACGAACCATAGTTTTGTCTAATCGTTGCGCATTTGCATTAGCAAAGCTTTTATAATCTAGCTGGCATTCCATCACTTTTTTTACATAATTCGATTTGAGTTTTTTGCCTTGAAAAGTCTGACCGACAAGCGCTTGTTCTTGCCTTTTGGCATCTGCGATTTTCCAGCGGAAAAACATTAGCGTCTCTCCTTCAGTCGTTTCTACAAAGCACTTGTAATCACCTTTCTCTTCAGCAGCTACAGCCGATGAAAAAGCTAATATCAAGCTAATCATAATAATCTTCATTGCCAACACTCCTTTGGCGACTTCACCCCTGCACTCGTCACACTAATGGTTGCACAAGCGGTATCTCTAGCAGCTTGTTTACCTAAAGCTGTAGCCGTCACCGTAAAGCTTGTGGTGCCACTTGAGTCAACACTATAGTGTTCATGTTCAGTTTTAAGAGGATCAGCCGTCAAACCTAAATCAGTCATATCTTCAGTATAAATACGGTTATCTAGATAAAATTGCTCTTGCAGGTTAGCCACGCGCATCACCGCCGCATGGCCTTCTGCACGACCACTTACAGTAACGTACTCAGTATATGATGGGTAAACAATTGCCGAAATTATACCGATAATAGCGACAGCAACCATCAACTCCACTAACGAAAAACCACGATTTAATTTGCTCATTTCATCCTTTACTTAGGTTATCTAGCTTCAAAACAGCTATTCGTCTATGTGGTAGTATATTTTGTTAACACCCAAACCAGCCCCCACATTAATAGTACCAGTATACTCCCCATCAGCTCCCTTCTCTCCTTTACCGACACCAATAATGTAAATGTAAGGATCTTCACCGGAATCAGGAGCTGGTATCACAATTTGTGGTGTATCAGGTACACGTTCACCTAATTCGTAAAACAAGGTATCATGAGTTCGAGTGCCTTTATGCAAATCAAACACATACAATCGACCTTCACCAGAAACCGTACAAAGTTCATCCGATAATTCTTCGGTAGGTGGCACGTAAGAGGTAAAATAAACTTTACCATCAACAATCAAGCCTGCCGTTAAACTCTTTTCACCAGACCCCGTAAAGTCGTAGTACCAGCCCAGCTTCTTACCAAAAGCAATATTCTCGCTATCAGTATCTGGCGCCTTGCTGGTCACGTTATATAGGTCATTTAATGCAATGGTTGCAGGAATTGGGTTTTCACTGCCATCAAAGCTACGAGTAATAACATTACGATCTTGCAATACGTAATACATATCTTCCGTTGCAGTACTTGTAGGATTTGGACGATTGCCACTGCCGACACTCACAGCATCATATGGAACATTTTGATATGTCTTGGTTGTTGTGGAACTATCACCTTCTGGTGTCGATTCCGTTACCGTCACTTCAGAAATATTGCTAAATACAGTTTGAGCTACAACAGGCTCCGCAAAGAACCGCCTATCATTAGCCGCAGTTCCCCCACCTAGAGAGGCAAATTTAAACGCCGTCCATGTTGTCTTGTCACTACTGGGTAAATCCATTCGCCATACATTGCCCCCTGTATCGGTTGCATAAATTCTGTCAGTTGCACCATCACTATTGCTATCCAGTACCGCAACAGAATTGGGAATGCTATCGCTGATCCCTGGTAACGGTGTAATACCAGAACCTGAGCCCGCACCAAAGGTATGTATTAAGGAGCCTGTTTTTGCATCAACGATATACACCGTTCTACCTAAAGGACTGGAGTTTGGTGTTGTATCGTAAGTTACATCATAACCCCCACCAATGATTAGCACAGGATCATCATTGCCAGGAATAAAGGTAACGACGGGCTCTGACCAACTTTGTCCCAATTCAGCAAAACCATCTGAATCCGGGTCAATCTTCCACATCAGGCTAGGATTATCTGGACTGGTAATATTCACCCCGTAATAAGATGAACCACCACGTCGCATACCGGCAAACACCCAAGCCTGTTCAACTCCGCCACTACCAGTTTTGACATAAGCTACAGGCGATGCATCCATACCATAAATGCTATGTCCTCCAGAAGACAGGTTATCTCTTAGCTTAGTGACGTTGGGTAACAACTCATAGGGGAGAAACGCCCAAGATTCAGTAACGCTAGAATCGTTATCTTGGAACATGTGTAACAAACCTTGGTTTGTTCCTAAAACGATACGTATATCAGGGCTTGCTGGAGTGCCAAAGTTAATCGCTAACGGTTTAGAATGTAACGGATCTCCCATAATGTCATTACGAATTTCAGTGGAGTTTTGATTTTCATTCTCATCGTCTACATCAACACCTTCGAGCCAAGCAATGGATTTTGCTACTTCAGACTCAGTAGTATTCATATACGCCGCCAGTCCGGCTAAATCCCCTCCTGCAGCATTAGAAACACTTAAAGCTTCAAGTGCGCCTCCTGACCCCGTATTACTTATGATGTTTCGTTCAGACATAGCTCGCATGGTCTCTGCTACGCCACCTTCTTCAACCTTGTTGCCGTCACTACCACTTGTACACTTTGACCAATAGGTACAAGCCGTTGGCTTAATGTTGCCAGAGTCAGCAATCGCGTTGTTATTGTTTTTGTCTACGAGAGTTCCACCAGAAGTCACCTTCAACTTTTTCAGGTTACCACTCCAACGAGGTCCTTTTCCTGGTAAAAACATGGCGTAGTATGCCGCATCAAAGGTTTGCGTACGGTCAAAGTTATTGCTGGCAATACTGGGGGAAGTAAAGCTTGAATCAATCTCCAAAATCGAACTCAGCGCGTCTGACAAAGCACTACTTAACTCCAAACTATCTTGAGCAGCGAAATACTTGCCACCTCCACGTTTTGCCGTTTCTATTAATAAGGGCGCAGCATCATCTGCACCACTACTGAACCCAATAGTAAACGTTCTTACTGTTTGCATTGGGTTGTCACCATTACGATCTTCTTTATCCACTAAATCATTTTGAAACATATAACTAGCCAAAGCTGGCATGTAACTATCAGCCCAGCCGTTATAAGTTCTAGCATAATAAGCAGAGTAATCTCCTAACGGATCCGCTCCTGAAGTCAGCGTCTGTACATAGCCATTAGCGTCAGAATCATTTGAAGGCGCTCCATCAGTAACATAAATAACATAGGCAATATCTGGACAAATTTTCAAAGGTGAATCATAAGTACCGCCACCCTCAACCTCCGCTTTAATATCATAAGCAGGCGAACTACTATCTTTATGACCAAATTTAACGGTAGCTCCGGCAAAATACTGATGCGCTTCAACTAAGGTTTCACATAACGGCGTCCATGTTTCAGCGTCTAAAGAGTTAATCTTGGTCAGTATTGAATCTCTTGCTGAGTCACCATCTACAGTACCTACGGTCATATCTGTGATACCGGCAACTATACGTCCCCCATCGCGGTCATAACCGTTACTGTTGTTATTAAAGACCGCTAAACCAAAATCAATGGAGGGGGTGGTGTTAATCACATCTGAAATTGCTTTCTTTGCGATATCGATACGTTTTTTAGAAACTTGTGGAATGTCACCGGCTTGCGTTTGCTCGTACCATCTTAGGTAATTGTCTGTGTACAAAGTCACCGACTCACCTTGGCCAATTTTGGTTTGTTTTGCGGCTGCTAGAGCTCCATCCCACGCAGCATCAGACGCACTTGAAACATGGTTGTAAGGGATGTTTTTCTTATTCTCCCGCTTACCATCAACAGGAAAACCAGCTGTTCCATAATCGCTCGAGTTGATAGGATCTTCAATCTCAATGTCTTCCCAACACTCAATTATTCGGCTTTGACTCAATGAGCGATTAGTGCGTAACTCTTGCCAGGTACCGGTTTTGTTTTTACTGCGATATTCACTTACATGACCTTTAAAAGTCCCGAATTGCGCAAGTAAATGCCAACTTTGATGGCAACCATTGTACTTAGTATAAAAACGGCTATCCGAACCAAGTGCTGGCGGCTCACTATTCACACCTTTTGAAAAGTAGACAATATCCTTAAACCCATCACCAGAGTAGTCATAGCTTGGATCATAGTCAGAATCGTAGCCTGGTGGTGGAATATAGTCAGGATCGGGTACATTTTCATAGGTATCCATACTTCCAGAGTTATCAAAAATAATAAGAACTTTAGGCCTCACCCCGGTTCGCGCTGAAGACTCAAAAACATAGAGCTCTGTATCATCGGCGAACGTCACGCCTGAAGCTGTGACAACCGCAAATAAAAGTGCGATTAAAAACTTGTTAAACATAATTAACTCCCAGTGAGAACTTCTTGCTCTACACCTGCCACTACAGTAAGTTGCCCCAGATTGCTACGACCAAATGCAGCAGCACTAGATACCTCAACACGTCGGCAACTAATCAAATTTGCGGAACTGGCTTTCGTGCTTCGTTGACAGCTAACATCTTGGACATTCAATGGGGCTAATGTATTGGTGACATCACTCCCCAATGTATTGTCGACAGTCGTCATCGTTGCATTCATATTGGCCATGGTTGCGCCGGCTGCAGTAGATAAAACACGCGCCTGTGCCCCATGAGCTGCTGCCATAGCCTCGACTCGCTCAGAACCTGCTCCAGCCATTCGCATCGACTGGCTGGAATTCGTCGCTAAAGCTACACCAATCACTGTCATAATCAGTAAGCCTATAAGCGAAAAAAATAACACCATGCCCTGTTGTTTATTCATAAATGTAACCAACTAATTTCTTATCATTACTGGGTTTTCAAGTACGATAGTACTCGACACAACCTTACGCCTAAAGTTATCCCCAGGCGCTGCAATCGTTTTATCACCCAAAGTATATTGAGTGTTATTGGTATAACTACGATCAGCTTCAGTTGACCTAACCAACAAAAAGATTCTCATAGAAACCAGACGTTGAAATAGTTCATTATCCCACATCAACGTTGTAACATTCTGTACTGGCATATAGGTATCTGCCGTATCGTCACCATCATTATCAAACCCATATAGAATGCGCATATTCTCTATACCTTCGACTAGCTGCTCTTCATTGTTCATGCCATTATTGACCGATAGAGTCCGTCTGCGTAACACGGGAATATCACCATCATTGCGAATAAAATATATATGATGTTGATACTCCCAAAATCTACCATTAGCTAGTACCGGTGTAGCCTGAGCTCCGGTAAAAAATATTGCTTGGTTAGCTGTCGCGCCTATGTAGTAACGTGTAGGGTTATTTGGTGCTAATGTGCTTGGCCCGAGTAAACGCTTAACCTGAATGACATCAGTGCCAGTCTCGACACCATTTAAACAAGCAAAAGATTGAGCACTAACGCCGGCTTCATAACCCCATAAGCGGCGAAAATGAGCCGGTTGGTTATTGGGTAGTGTTGCGTTATTAAGGCCAGCACCAATACAATCGTTACCAACTGCACCAGCCAAAACCTGAGTATTACTGCCAAGCACAAAATCTGTTCCGGTCATATCTGCCATAAAGCCTAGTTGGGTGATATCTCGCTCTATCAACGCTAAACCTATACGGCCACTTTCTTGCAGCTGACTAAACTGACTAGTCGTTGTCACATTGGTGGCTGACATATTGAACATGGCGAACACACCCGCAGCTAAAAAAAGACTAGTCACCATTGCCACCATCAACTCAACTAATGACATGCCTGCCTGGCGAATAATCGCTTGTCTGTGCGTTAATCCCATTTATATAATTACCGTGTTCAAAACAAAAATTCGGCGCCGATCACTCGCCGTACCGCAGCCTTTAACAAAGCTGCTATCATTATTTGCTGCACCATCAGACACCTCACGAATACCGCGCCATGCCATCACTACCGTTACCGTGCCATTACCTTGCACCGAAACACAGGCTGTTGGGGTATCCAATCCACCGACATTTCTGCCCCCAACTTGCTCAGCAGCGCCAGTAAATAATTGCTCCCACTGATACAGATCCCATTGCCGAGTTTCTGTCGTTGTGCATATCGCATTCGCTGCCACCGCAACATCGCATGATTTTGCCGGCTCAGAAAGGTTGCCAGAATAACTCCCCGCATAGTTTGCTAGCTCATTGCGATTTAGCTTCATGCGATTAATGACATCGTTGGCATAATAAGATGCCTGGGTTTGCTGAAAAGACTCAAAACTGCCTCGTTTCGCAACCACATGTAAGTTAAAAACACCGACTAAACCAATGACTAAGATCACTAACGCTACCATGACCTCAATTAAGGAAAAGCCTCTGCCATTTTGAACCATGAGTGTCAAACCCTCTGAAATCGTCACATTTTTGACTACAAAAAAGTGATTTACCCTTTAAAAATCTTAATCTTAGCTATATTTATGCTGTATTAGTTAATCATAGATGAGTCAGATGTTACACGCTAGTAATATTAGTGTCTAAAAATCTAATTCATTAGATCCAGACTAAATTTTAAGCAATAAAAAAGGAGCCATATGGCTCCTTATTTGGTTGGGCAAGTCACTACCTTAATTCGGCAGGTACTTCAAAAACCGTATCTTCTTTACGGCCTTCAACTTCAACAATAGTACTTGGTGCAAGCTGAGCAATAGCATCAATCACTTGTTTAACCAACACTTCTGGCGCAGAAGCTCCCGCGGTAACAGCAACTTTGGAGATACCGTCAAACCAATTTGAATCGATATCATCGGCATTATCGACTAAATAGGACTGAGTGCCCTTCTTCATTGCCAACTCTTTAAGCCGGTTAGAGTTAGAGCTATTTTTCGAACCTACAACAATGAAAAGATCCACATTGTTGGCCACGTTTCTTACCGCATCTTGGCGATTCTGCGTGGCATAACAGATATCATCCTTGCGTGGACCTTTAATTGAAGGGAAACGTTTCTGCAAAGAAGCAATCACATCGGCAGTATCATCCATCGACAAGGTCGTTTGGGTTACAAAACACAAGTTATCAGGATCTTTAACCACCAAGTTAGCCACATCTTCTGGTGACTCAACCAGTAAAACCCCACCTTCGGGGTTATCGTACTGACCCATAGTCCCCTCAACTTCAGGGTGACCGGCATGACCAATTAAAATGCACTCAATACCTTTGCGGCTTGCGCGAGTCACTTGTAAATGCACCTTAGTGACCAATGGACAGGTTGCATCAAACACCTTCAATCCACGAGATTTAGCTTCTGCTCTCACCGCTTGTGATACACCGTGAGCACTAAAGATGACAATACTGTCATCGGGCACTTGATGTAGCTCATCAACAAACACCGCACCGCGATCTTTTAGGTTTTGCACCACATAACGGTTATGAACCACCTCGTGACGCACATATATCGGCGGCGAGAATAGCTCAAGTGCACGTTCAACAATGCTGATAGCCCGATCTACGCCCGCACAAAATCCCCGTGGATTAGCAAGCTGAATTTGTAAACTGCCTTGCTGTTGACTCGCCATAATTACAATACCTCTACGACTTCAAGCTCAAAAGTCACCTTGCGGCCAGCCAAAGGATGATTAAGATCAACAGTCACCGAGTCACCCGCAACGTCCCTCACTATCCCCGGAATCTCACTGCCACCAGGGCCACCGAAACTGACGATAACCCCTTCTTCTAAGGTCATGTCTGCTGGAAACTTACTGCGGTCTAGATGATGAATAGCATCAGGGTTTGACTCACCAAACGCATCAGCCGGCTCTAACGTAAACTGATGCTGATCGCCGACGTTAAGATTGGCAAGCTGGGCTTCAAACGCAGGGCTTAGGCTTTCATCACCAATATTGAGTCTTGCAGGTTTACCTGAAGCCTTGGTGCTATCAGCTGTTGAACCATCTTCAAGCACAATGTTCATATGACACACTAATGAACGAGGGTTTGTCATGTCCTACTCCTTTGCCGCTGGCTTGTCAGCCCTAGCCGCTTGCTTATCTTCGCGTTCAGTTATAAACGAATCAATAATAATTAACGCTGCACCAACACAAATCGCTGAGTCAGCAATATTAAATGCGGGAAAGTGGCTTTTGTTCCAGTAAAAATCAAGGAAATCCACCACAAAGCCATGCTGTAAACGATCAATTAGGTTACCAAGCGCGCCGCCAATCACTAGGGTGTAAGCCAGGTTTAGGCGCCACATGCTGCTAGGCTGTTTACGCAACCAAATTGTCAGCAAGGTACTGAAGCCCACAGCAACAAAGGTGAACAGCCAACGTTGCCATCCACCAGCATCACTTAAGAAGCTAAATGCAGCACCGTAATTCCTAACGTAGGTAAAATTAAAAAACGGTAGCAATTGAATTGACTCGTACAAGTCAAAACTTGCCAGAACCCATTGCTTGGATAGTTGGTCAGCAACAAACACCAACACCACTATCCAATACCAACGCAAGCCACTCTCTTTCCAATTAGCTGGCATTTACATGGCTTCCTTAGGCAAACTGACGAACTTCGCCGTCACCTTCAATATTGGTTACACAGCGAGTACACAGAAGTGGATGCTCAGTCACCTGCCCCACATCTTCGCGGTGATGCCAACAGCGATCGCACTTTTGTGCGGTTGATTTTTCAACGAGCAGCTTGAGCCCTTCAAGCTCAGTCGCTACCGCATCGTCCCCTGCTTGTGCTAAAGGCACAACCTGCGTGTTCGATGTCAACAATACAAAGCGCAACTCATCGCCTAGCGTCGCTAACGACTCAGCAAGTTCTTCATCAGCAAACAAGGTCACTTCGGCTTCTAGCGAGCCACCAACGCGTTGCTCACGTCTTGCCTGCTCAATACTCTTATTCACTTCATCACGTACAGTGATAAGGCTCTGCCAATAATCATCACTTAAGTCAGACTCTAAAGTGATTGATTGTAGGCCGTCATACCATTGCTGAGTAAACACATATTGTTCGCGCTCACCAGGCAGTAACTGCCAAATTTCATCAGCAGTAAAACTTAGAATTGGCGCAATCCAACGTACCATCGCTTCAGCAATCAGATACAAGGCACTTTGACAAGAACGACGCGCAACGCTGTCACTCTTGGCCGTGTACTGACGATCTTTAATGATATCAAGGTAGAAACTACCTAGCTCCACCGAGCAGAACTGCATTAATTTTTGCGTAACTAGGTGGAAGTTATATTGCTCATATGCTTCTAGAATCTCTGTTTGCAGTGTGGCTGCGCGGCGCACAACCCAGCGATCTAATGCCACCATATCTTCAACAGCGACCATATCCGTTTCAGGGTTGAAACCGTTTAGGTTAGCTAATAAGAAACGAGCGGTATTTCGGATACGACGATACGCATCAGCACTGCGTTTTAGAATCTCGTCAGAGACTGTCATTTCGCCGCTGTAATCGGTCGCAGCAACCCATAGGCGCAGGATATCAGCCCCTAATTTGTTGGTCACTTGCTGAGGAGCTATCACATTGCCCACTGACTTCGACATCTTTCTGCCTTGGCCATCGACGGTGAAACCATGGGTCAACACTTGTTTGTATGGCGCCTTGCCGTTCATCGCCGTTGAAATCATCAATGATGACATGAACCAACCGCGATGTTGATCGCTACCTTCAAGGTACAAATCGACACCATGGCCATGATATTCAGGACGTGCAGCAACGACTGATGAGAAAGTCGAGCCAGAGTCATACCACACATCCAAAGTATCAGTCACTTTACGGTATTGCTCAGCTTCATCGCCAAGCAGCTCTGCGCTATCCATGTCCCACCAAGCCTGAATTCCTTCTTGCTCGATGCGGTTGGCAACCCGCTCCATAAGTGACACGCTATCTGGGTGTAACTCTTCAGTTTCGCGGTGAACAAATAGTGTAATTGGCACGCCCCATGTACGCTGGCGTGAAATACACCAGTCTGGGCGGTTCTCAACCATCTTCTCAATACGACTTTGTCCCCAATCAGGAATCCATTGAGTTTGCTCAATCTCTTTTAACGACTGCGTACGTAAACCTTTATTGTCCATTGAGATGAACCACTGCGGCGTCGCACGGAAAATAATTGGAGTCTTATGACGCCAGCAATGTGGGTAACTATGACGATATGCCACATGATTGAGTAGCGCGCCTTTTTCTTCTAACAGGGCAACCACATTGTCATTGGCTTTAAAAACATGCTGACCAGCAAAAAACTCAGTGTCAGACTTGTATACACCGTTGTCACCAACAGGATTAGCCACTTCTAGGCCATATTTCTGACCAATCACGAAATCGTCTTGACCGTGACCTGGCGCGGTATGAACCACACCAGTACCAGAATCGATAGTGACATGATCACCAATAATCGCTGGCACATCAAAGCTATAAAACGGGTGATTAAAGCGCATGAGCTCAAGCGCCTGGCCTTGAACTGTTCCCAGGACCTTGTGGCTTTCAGCGCCATAACGCTCCAGGCATGACTCAACCAACGCCTGGGCAACCACGATGGCCACACGTTGGCCTTCTTTAACAAATTCGACGAGGTCATAATCAATGTCACCTGCTAATGACAAAGCGCGGTTAGCTGGCAGTGTCCAGGGCGTGGTGGTCCAGATAACCATCGACACATCAATATCCAATGCCTCAACACCAAACTTGGCTAGCAGTGCAGGTTTGTCGACAGCAGTAAAACCAACATCAATTGCAGGTGAAGTCTTATCTTCATATTCAACTTCTGCTTCAGCCAATGCCGAACCACAATCAGCACACCAATGCACAGGCTTAACACCTTTATGCAAGTGGCCACTATCAATTACTTTAGCTAGTGAGCGAACAATATTAGCTTCAGTATCAAAGTTCATTGTGAGATAGGGATTTTGCCAATCACCAAGTACACCTAAGCGAATGAAGTCATCACGCTGACCATCGACTTGCTTAGCAGCATATTCGCGACATTTCTGGCGGAATTCACCGGCGGTCACTTTATGGCCTGGCTTACCCACTTTTTGCTCTACTTTTAGCTCAATCGGCAGACCATGGCAGTCCCAACCAGGGATATACGGCGCATCGAAGCCAGACAGGGTCTTTGACTTTACAATGATGTCTTTAAGAATTTTGTTAACAGAGTGACCAATATGAATACTGCCGTTAGCATACGGCGGGCCATCGTGAAGAATAAATGGTTTTGCGCCTGTGCGGCTTTCACGGATCTTTTGGTATAAACCATTCTTAGTCCATGATTTCAACATTTCTGGCTCACGTTTAGCCAGGTTACCGCGCATCGGAAAATCAGTTTCCGGCAAATTTAATGTAGATTTATAGTCGCTCATTGATCCTATACCATTTATTTAGCTAAAAGAGCTCAGCCTGCATCAAAGCCAAGCAGAGCTTTGGCTCTGTCAGCATCATTTTTAATCTGTCGTTTCAGCGCATCTAAAGATTTAAATGGCTGTTCATCACGAATCTTCGCCACCAATTCAACCTCAACAGTTCGACCATACAGATCACCATCAAAATCAAATAAGTGGACTTCTAATTGACAAGTCTGGCCATTCACTGTGGGTCTAAACCCCACATTAGCCACACCTTCGTATACGTCGCTGTCATGCCAATGTAACTTGACCGCAAACACGCCTCTTACCGGTGATACTTTGCGTTTCAACGCAATATTCGCGGTAGGAAAGCCTATGGTTCGACCAATTTTTTGGCCGTGTGCTACGCGCCCCGATAAAGTAAAGGGATGACCGAGCAATCGTCTTGCTTGTTCTAAATTGCCTTTGGCCAGTAGTTGACGAATTTCTGTTGAACTCACTCGTTTGTCGCCCAACAAAAAACTCTGCGTACTGACGACTGCAAAGCCAAATTGTTCACCGGCTCGTTTAAGCATGTCAAAATTGCCTTGGCGATCACGGCCAAAACAGAAATCATCTCCGACCACCAAATACCGCACACCGAGCTTGTTGACCAGTAGCTGCTCAATAAACTCTTGTGCAGGCATGTTGGCCAACTTTTTATTAAAGTTCGCACAAAGCAATCGCTCAACACCCAGCTCATCTAATAAGCTCATCTTGTCACGTAACAAGCTCAATCGTGCTGGCGCGCTATCACCGCGAAAAAGTTCTTGCGGTTGTGGCTCGAAGGTCATCAAACAAGCTGGAACTTGAAATTGTTCGGCCTTTTTTACTAGTTTACTAATCACTTCAGCATGACCACGATGCACCCCATCGAAATTACCGATAGTGAGCACGCAACCATGATGTGTTGGCAAAATATTGTGTATGCCGCGGATCAGTTCCATTACATTCAATAACTAGCAAGCATAAGTTGGCGGATTATATACCAGCTAGACGCGAGAATCAGCACTCAAAAGCCAGCTTTCAGTTTCCAAGGTCGAATTCCCATCAAAATCATCGCCAAAAGATACACAAAAGCCCCAGCAAAGATCAGCCCAAACAGCCAGTAAACCCGCACTAGAAAGCTAAAATCTACCCATTGACTAATAGGTGGAACAAATTGATATATAAACAAAACCATGGCAGCAGATGCTAATACGGTTTTAGCAAAGAACATTAAGGTTTGGCGAGTAACTCGGTATACACCCGCTTTATGCAAACCGCGATATAATAAAGTTGCATTAAGTAGCGCCGATAGCGAGGTGGCGATGGCTAAACCAACATAGCCAAACGGAATAGCGAAAATTAGGTTAAATACCATATTGCTCACCATCGCAATAATGCCGTAGCGAACCGGAGTTTTAGTATCTTGGCGTGAATAATAGCCGGGCGCTAGCACCTTAATCAGCATAAAACTCAGTAAACCGCTGCCATAGGCCATTAAACTGTATGAGGCCATTTCAACATCATCGAAGCTAAAGGCACCACGCATAAACAGTACCATTAACATAGGTTTTGCTAGGATGATTAAGCCACACATCGCGGGTAGCCCTAGCAATAAAATCGCTTTAACCCCCCAATCCATGGTGTGCGAGAACCCCTCACTTTGTTCATTAACATGCTTTTTTGATAACGCAGGCAGAATCACTGTCGCAATGGCAATGCCAAATAACCCCAATGGAAACTCAAGCAGTCTGTCTGAGTAGTACAGCCAACTGATTGAACCTGTTACCAAGAAACTGGCAATAAACGTATCAAGCAATAAGTTAATTTGTGAGACCGACACACCAAACAGCGCAGGAATCATCAAGGTTCTAATTTTAACCACGCCAGGGTGATGCCAGCCCCAACTTGGTTTTACCAGAGCGCGCTCGCGATAAAGAAATGGAATTTGAAACAAAAACTGGATTAATCCACCCAAAAATACGCCAGTCGCTAAACCAATTTCTGGTCGGGTCATATTGGGGGCGATATACAGTGCAGCCGCAATGATAGCAACGTTAAGAAAAACGGGCGTAAACGCCGATACCGCAAATCGACCCCGAGTATTGAGAATCGAGCCAGCCAACGCCGTAAAAGTGATAAACCATAAATAGGGGAAAGTGATTTTCAACATCAAAGAGGCGAGTTCGAACTTCTCTCCATTGGGCTCATCATTAAGCCAAGCTAAAAACCACCCGCCACCAAACAAAGCTGTTAATAGCGGAGAGCCAATCACCCCGAGCAAGGTGACTATCGTAACGACTAAACCTAAAGTACCCGCTACTTTGCTCAGTAAAGCACGCACTGCTTCATCAGTTTGTTTTTGCTGATACTCTGTTAATACGGGGACAAATGCTTGGGCAAAAGCCCCTTCGGCGAACAATCGGCGTAAAAAATTAGGAATTTTGTTAGCAAAAAAGAATACATCAGCACTGCTTCCGGCCCCCATTAGGTTGGCAATAACCACATCTCTAACTAAACCTAATACGCGCGAAATCAGTGTCATAGCACTGACGATCATCCCTGACTTAAAAAGTTTCTTGCTCAAAATGCCCCCAGACAAGTGCAAAAAAAGGTTGGGCAAGCGTCTAGAAAAGTGGATTTCCCCCTGTTGCCTAGCCTCAAATACTGCTAGAATTACGCCCCATATTACACGAGTTGGGTTGAGAAACGCCAAGTATGAGCGATTAATTTATCTTTAAGATAAAGTTTCGATCATTGTCATTGACAAAGTGACAAAAAAAGGGCATATTCCTCGACCTTTAAAAATATCTAACCCTTTTAGGAGTTGCACCTTGGCTAATAGCAAGTCTGCAAAGAAGCGCGCGCTTCAATCTGAAAAACGTCGTCAGCACAATGCTAGCCGTCGTTCAATGTTACGTTCTTACGTGAAAAAAGTTATCGCAGCTATCCAAGCTGGCGATCACAAAGCGGCTACTGAAGCATTTAATGCTGCACAACCAATCGTTGACCGTATGGCGACTAAAGGCCTTATTCACAAGAATAAAGCTGCACGTCATAAGGCTCGTCTAAACGCAAAAATTAAAGCACTAGCTGCTTAATTTTTCGTATAGCGAATTAAAAAAACCGGCTTAAGCCGGTTTTTTTATGTCTGCTGTTTTATACCAATCAATTATCTTATACCAATCAGTATAAACATTTAGTCACTCAGTGAGAATTTAGCGGTTCTGAGGCAAGGTCCTTAAATGCTCCTGCATTAATGACATTCACCACATCCAT